>NZ_JBFTQF010000004.1:0-286132 GCF_056398865.1 Arthrobacter sp. 01T419 | reverse complement strand
CTGGCCACGTCCACGCCGGAGAGCTTGAGCTTGGTGGCGGTGTCGAAGCCCGCAAACGTTGCCTGTCCGCCGTGCAGCCGGTCGGCCACGATCTCGGCCATCGTGTTCGCCGGGGCCACGAGTCCCATGCACATCCCGCCGAAGTTGGCGACTTCGCCGATGGCCCAGATACCTGGGACTGGCGTGGCGCAATGGTCATTGACGACTACGCCACCCTTCTTGCCCAGTTCGAACAGCGGCTCTTTGCCATCAGCGGAGTCTTCGTCTGTGCGGAACAGTTCGTCGCGGGGACGGATGCCGATGGACGCGATGACCATGTCGGCCGGGATGATGCGGCCGTCCTTCATGAGGACTCCGGTGACCTGGCCGTCGTCGTCGGACAATACTTCGGCGGGGTAGGTTCCGGTGAGGACTTCAAGTCCCTTGGCGGTGACGAGCCGGCCCAATGCCTGGCCGGCGCCTTCATCCAGCTGGGCGTTCATGAGCCAGCGTGAACCGTTGATGACGGTTGCTTGCGCTCCGAGCTCCATGGTGCCGGCCGCAGCTTCCAAGCCGAGGAGGCCGCCACCGATGGTCACGGTCTTGACGGTCCGGCCGAGCTTCTCCGTGAGTTCGGCAATGGCCTTGTTGATGGCCCAGACGTCGTCCAGGGTGCGGTAGACGTGGGCGAGCTCGCCGCCGGGGAAGGGGAGTTGCGCTGCGTCCGAGCCGGTGGCAACCACCAGATGGTCGTAGGGGAAGCTGTTGCCGGCCGCGGTTTCCACGGACTTGGCGTCGGTGTTGATTTTGACCACACGCTCGCCGGTGCGCAGATCCAAAGCATCGTGCGCCCACATGGACATGTCGCCCAAGGTGAGGTCATAGTCGACGTCGGTGAGGGCCTTGCTCAGCGTGACGCGGTCGTAGGGAACGTGGACCTCCTCGGCCAGGACCGTGACGTGCCAGCCCTCAAGACCGCGGGTGTGCATGGCGTCGGCAAAACGGTGGGCCGCTGGGCCTCCACCGGCGACAACAATACGGCGCAGGTTTTCTGGGTTGGAAGTGTGTCCGGTCACTGGTGGCCTTTCGCATACGCCGCAGAACGTGCTCCGCAACTTGTCATTTCAGACTACGGACGGGCAGTTTCGCCTCAGTTTCCCTTTTGTTTCGTGGTCTTAACTTCTGGGTCACGATTGCATGTCGTTGCGTGTGAGGTCTCTTTTACGCACCGGACACATTGACTGCGTTCCGGTGAAACACTCGCGGCCTACCTTGAAAGTGTGGACGCTAGGCGGCCAACGCCTGAAAGGCAAGGACAGTATTCGTCCGGTCGCTGGCACAGTGAGAGGGGTTGACATGACCGTCATTCTGGAACGGGAAGAACAACTGATGAGCGCGCCGGCGTCCGGCTGGCACCGAGTGTGTCCGTTGGACGAGCTTGAGTTGGCGTGGGGCGAGGCCGCCTTGATCGACGGCATTCAGGTGGCGCTCTTCCGCGTCGACGCCGAAAAGGTGTACGCGGTTGCCCAGCAGGACCCCGCAACCTTGGCCAACGTCATGGCCCGCGGCATCACCGGTTCCCGCGGATCACGTCCCACCATCGCCTCGCCGTTGCACAAGGAGGTCTACGATCTTCAGACCGGCGAATGCTACTCGAACCCCGAACTCCGGCTCCCGGCCTTCAAGACCCGTATGGTTGACGGCTTCATCGAAGTCGAAGTCTAGCTCAGAGCCCCGACAGGGCCAGGCGCCTCAGAGTCCCAGCGCCTCGCGGACGTCAGCCAGTATGTGGTCCAAGGTGGTCCGTGCGGCGTGCCGGGTTTCCGCGAGTTCCGCCGCGGAACCGACTGACTTGATGACTTCCAGGTAGCACTTGAGCTTCGGCTCGGTGCCGCTGGGCCGGATGATGACGCGGCTTTGGTCCTTCGTGAGGTAGAGGAGGCCGTCTGTGGGTGGCAGTTGTTCACTTCCCTCGGCCAAGTCCACAAAGGTCTCGATGGCGGAGCCGCCGAAGGACTCCGGTGGATCGGCCCGGAGCCGGTTCATCATGGCGTCCAGCAAGCCAAGGTCCGCCACCCGGATGCTGAGTTGGTCACTCGCATGCAGGCCGTGCACCAGGTAGATCTCGTCCAGGGTGTCGAAGACTGTCTTTCCTTCAGCCTTGGCCGCTGCCGCTAGTTCGGCGATGAGCAAGGAAGCGGAAATGCCGTCCTTGTCCCTCACGAGCTCGGGCGCCACACAGTAGCCCAAGGCTTCCTCGTAGCCGTAGACGAGTCCCGGAACCCGTGAAATCCACTTGAATCCCGTCAGGGTTTCTTCGTGGGCGAAGCCGGCCGCCGCAGCGATGCGGGAGAGCAGGCGGGACGAGACGATCGAATTGGCAAAAACACCCTTCTTTGCGACATGGCCCGGAGCGGCGTCGCTTTGCCGGCTATCGGCGGTGTGGCGCGCCACCACGTGGGCGCCCAGTAGGGAGCCTACTTCGTCGCCCCGCAACATCCGCCAGGCACCCGTGTCGGGATCCTTCGCGGCGACAGCCGCGCGGTCGGCGTCGGGGTCGTTGGCCAGCACAATGTCGGCATCCGAACGCGCCGCCGCGGCCAACGCCAGATCCAGCGCCCCGGGCTCTTCCGGGTTGGGGAAGCTGACCGTGGGGAAGTCCGGATCCGGTGCTGCCTGCTCTTCCACCAGCGTCACGTCCGTGAAGCCTGCCGCGTTAAGAACCGAGACCGCGGTCGCACCGCCCACGCCATGCATGGGCGTGAGGACGATCTTCAGTTCCCGTGCCGGGAAGTTTTCGACATCGGCCAGGCCAGCCATTGCGGCCTCGTACTCGCCGGTGATGGAGCCGGGGAGCACGGTCCAGCCGGATTCAGCCAAGGCGATGGAGTCCAGGGAACCCACTGATTCGATGCTTGCGGCGATCTGCGAATCGTAGGGCGTCACGATCTGGGATCCGCGGCCGCTTTCCTCCACGGCCCGGCCGCCCAAGTACACCTTGTAACCGTTGTCCTGCGGCGGGTTGTGGCTCGCAGTGACCATGACACCGCCGTCGCAATCAAGGGACCGGACCGCATAAGCCAGCAGCGGGGTAGGAAGCGCCGAAGGCATCAGGAACGTGTCGATTCCCGCGGCCGTGAAGATCGCCGCCGTTTCCAGGGCAAAGACATCGGAGTTGTGCCTGGCGTCATAGCCAACGACGGCGCGCGGCCGCGTTCCGGAGGAGGCC
The DNA here is from genome assembly GCF_056398865.1 of Arthrobacter sp. 01T419. Lineage (NCBI taxonomy): Bacteria > Bacillati > Actinomycetota > Actinomycetes > Micrococcales > Micrococcaceae > Arthrobacter > Arthrobacter sp. 01T419. Next base: position 282,924 of record NZ_JBFTQF010000004.1, on the reverse strand, counting down.
GTCGCAACGGCGTCCTTGAGGAAGGCCGCCAAACCTGCTGCTGCCCGCCGCACTACTACGCGGTTCATCCTGTTGGGACCCGGACCGAGGGCGGCACGGAGTCCCGCGGTACCGAACTGCAGCGTTCCACTGAAGCTGTCTTCAAGCTGTTGGCGGGCTGCGGCAACGCCGCTGGAGGCGAGTCCGGTCAATTCGGAAAGTGCTGCTGCGGTGATCGGGTCCGGGTCTTGGGCTGCCCACTCGCCGGCGTCGGATATCAGCTTTTCAAATTCGGCATCGCTCGATGTCATAGGGATAAAGCTATCGTCAAAGAGCATGGATGCCGAGGTCACGGGCTATGGCGACGGTCACAGTCTGGCCACATCGTTGACCGGGCGCTGGGGGTCAGCCTGTCTTGCGGGTACTGGTGAGGTTGAAGCTCGCGGTACCTCCGGTGCTGAAGGCGGTGGCGCCTGTGTTGCCCCATTGCGGGAAGAAGATGTCCGAGATCACCGCCGATCCATCTTGGGTGAAGACCTCTACTGACGAGGAATCCAGGAGGACGCGCAGGCGGACTTTGCCGTCCTTCAGGGGCACGGAGGCTTGGTGGTAGGGGCTGAATTTTGGCGAGAAGTTGGAGGTGCCCGCCGCCGAGCGGTCCACCTTGAGGGTCTGGCTTGCGCGGTTGTACGAGATCCGGAGGCACGCCTTGCCGTCCGTCGAAGCCCGCAGCACCAAGCCGGCCTCCGCAGTTCCCGCAACATTCATTTCGGCATCGATGAGCTGTATTCGGGAACCAAAGTCGCTGCCGAGGGGTTCCGTGGCGTCGGTGACGGTGAGGTTTTTGCTATGTACCTCACTGGTCTTGGCGTCCGTGAGGGCATCTGCTGCAGCGAGGGCGATAGCTGAATGCAGCTCGAAGCGGCTTCCCGCGGCTACAAGGGTGAGTTGGCGCGGGATGGCCATGGATCCGCGCCACGGGGTGCTCGGTACGGATTGCGCGTAGTCCCAGTTGCCCATCCAGCCGAGCAGCACGGGTTTGCCGCCGGGGGCGTCGGAGATGGAGTTCGCAGCGTAGAAGTCCGCTCCGTGGTCCAGCCATTGCGAAGCGGTCAGTGGGTCACCAGGTTTTGCCGCGTGCTCTGCCGTGAATCTGGTGCCGTCGAAGTCGCCCACGAAGTACTGCATGCCGGAGCCTCCCGCGATGCCTCCGGGGTTGATGCTCAGGATCATGACCCACTTCTTCAGTCCGTTGCCGCCGTCGACGTCCATTTGGAGCAGCTCCGGAACTTCCCAGAGTCCGCCCTGGGCGCCCACTCCGGAGAAGTCGCTGAGGAAGTTCCAGTGCAGCAGGTCCGTGGATTTGAAGAGTTTCACCACCTGAGCGTCAGCTACCACTGTGGTCATGACCCAGTATTTGCCTGGCTCGTACCACGTGATTTTGGGATCGCGGAAGTTGTTCGACGCCGGCTGCAGGCTCAGCACAGGATTGCCTTTGTACTTGGTCCAGGACGTCCCGTGGTCCAGGCTGTAGGCCACCGACTGGGCCTGGCTGCCCTTCGGCAACGCCCCGCCGTCGCCGTACGAACTGGTGTAGAGGGCTACCAGTGGCGGGTTATCGGCAGTGCCCAGTCCGGAAGCGTTCCTGGTATCCGGCACGATGGCGCCGGAAAAGATTTCCTCGCTAGCGGAGCCCTCCATGGCCACTGGCTGCTGCGTCCAATGCACAAGGTCGGTGCTGGTGGAATGGCCCCAGGACATGTCACCCCAGAAGTTGCCGTGTGGGTTGTGCTGGTAGAACGYGTGATAAGTCCCGTTTTCGTAGACAAGCCCGTTGGGATCATTGATCCAGTTTTGCGACGCCGTCAGGTGCGCGGCAGGGCGCCACGGGTCCGATTCGGACGGTGCCGGCGCAGACGGCACGGCGGCGGATGGGGCGTTCCCGGCGGAGGGTGGGGCGTCCGGCGTCGGGGTGCAGGAGCTCGCGAATACTGTCAGGACGACGGCGACGACGGCGAGTAGCGCCTTGCGGACGGGCCAAAACGGGTGGTGGGGGGAGTAGAGCATGGGACTTCCTGGGGTTGGGGAGCGGGGCGCCCGGGTGGAACCGGACGCCCCGCGTTTTGCCGGGCAGGCGACGTATTCTGCCGGCCCGACGGTTCTAGCCATGGCCTACTTGTAGAGGCCTTCCCCGCCGACGCGGACGTTGGTAGGGAGGTAGCCGAACGGGCCAAGGCCGTTCTGGCCGAAGCTGTGGTCAACCTGGGTGACTCCACCGGCGAAGTTGATCTTCACGGTGGGGGACAGGGAGCCGCCGCGGACGCCGTCGACGTTGTCGATGAACGACTGGACCAGGCCGCCCGGCTGCACGTAGTGCGAGTAGGCCTGGAACTGGCGGCCGTTCTGCTGGGCCGACAAGTTGCCGCTCGGGTTGTTCGCCGGCAGGTTCAGGTCGGTCGGCGAACCGAGCGCGAGGCCTGAGTTGTTGACCGGCTGGAAGTCCGAWCGCACGCCGTTGCCGACGAAACCGTAGACGCCGTCGGGACCGCGCATGCCATCGGCATAGGTGAACTGGTGGCTGATGGTGAACAGGTAGTACTTGTTCTTGCCGTTTTCGTTCTGGATGAAGATCTGCGGACGCTCAGTCTGGTCGTTGACGCAGTTGGCGGACAGGATGGGCGGCAGGAAGTGCCACTGGGTCAGATCCTTGTTGTCTGCGACGGCCAGGCCGACGCTCGCGGTCTGGAACCAGGAACCGGTGGTGGTGTTCACCGTGTTGGTGTTCTCTGCATGGGGATCGCCCGGGCGGTAGCCAAGGTCAGCATCCGTGCACTTGTAGTCGCCACGGTTGCCCGCAGTGTTGCCCTCGAAGACCATGAAGGTCTTGCCCGGCTGGGCCGGGTCCTGGAAGGTGTACGGATCGCGGAAAGCGAAGCCCGCATTCTGGGCCTTCGTTTGGTACAGCTTTCCATCGGGCTCAAGGAGCTTGGTGTGTTGGAACCCGTCGAAGGTCACGCCGTTCTTGTCGGCGTGGATGTTGCCGAGGGCCTTGGCGATCACTGCGTCAGGGGCAATTCCTCCGCCGCCGGCGTTGCGTTCTGCACGGTCGTAGAACGTGGTGGCCGTGTAGAACACGTTGACGTGGTCGCCTTGCATGAGGCGGGTGGAGCCGGACCACTCGGTGTTGCCGATGGAGGTGTTGTCCAGGAACAGGTGTCCGCCGTAGTTCCACTTGTCCTTGGCCGGATCGGCGTTGGTCTTGCGGAAGAAGTAGCCGATACGCGCGTTCCAGTGGCGCTGGTCGAAGCCATAACCTGCGTGTCGGTCAGCTACGAGGGAGAAAATGACGTCCCAGCCCTTGTAGCTGATCTGGTTGGCGTTTTCGTCGGTCAGGGACCACGTGTCCCAGACCCAGACGTCGTCGTTCATCGCCGGGAAGTCCTTGGGGATTTCCGGCATGGTGACGTTGGGGCTCATGGAGTTCTGGCCCGGGGTCACGTTGGGGTTGCTCTGGGCCATGATCTGCTTGGCATCCGCTCGCGTCCACTTGGACGTGAAGTTCGCTGCGGGATCAAATGCTTCCTGCGTGTGGACAGTCGGCAGTGGGAAGCCGGGCGTGGGAGCCGGCATCGTGGTGGCCGGTTTGTCGGCAGGCAAGTTCGCCTGTGCCGCCGGGGATGCCATGAGCACCGTGGCGGCCACGCTGGCGACGGCCGCAAAAGCGGCTACCGACCGCAGACGGCGGCGTCGCCTGTTGGGGTTTGAGTGAGATTTCATGCTGCTCTTCTCGCGGAGGTTGGACTACGTGGAATGGGCGCAAGCCCTGTCCGAACTCCGGTGTCCCCGATAACACCGCTGGCGTCATCCGGAACGCCATCGTGTCGGGGTGGATGGGGGCTTTTTGGGAGGCCCCCACCCTTGTAGTCCTGGCACGTCGACTTGCCGGGACCGTTCAAAGCTAGACAGGCGTGGAATGCTGCCGCAACCCGTGTTTCGAGGGCACTACGAGCCTGTTCGCCACATGTCAGACATCTATGCGCAAGCGCTTACATTTTTACACCGCGCGCGTGCCATGGATTGCGCTAGGGGTCAAATATTTCTGAATAAATCTGATTTATTCGAAAAGTTCACATGCCATTAACGAAGGGGCGAATTGACTTGACGCGCGCTGGAAAATTGGTGTGACGAGACTTGTCGCGTGGTCCAGGTGGCTTGGTGCGGCTCGGTTCGATGAGGCTGAGTGAACTGGTGGTGAGTGGGAGCGCGAACAGCCCGCGCCGGGTTCGGCGCGGGCTGTTCGTCTGGTTGGTTGTGGACGGGCTATTTGCTCTTGGCGGGGCGGGTGCGTGCCAGGGCGGTGACGCCGGCGGCGAGGCCGATCAGTCCCGCTGCCAGGCCGAACCAGCCGGCGGTGGATCCGCCGTCGTCGGACGCTTTCGCAGCCGCCGGTGCCGCGGTCGCAGACGGCGAGGACGTGGGTGCCGCTGAGGCGGCCTCGTCGCTGGCGGTGGTCACGAATGAGGGGGCCGGGTGCTCGGGCTCGGGCTGTCCCGCAACGGTCTTCTCGTCCCACTTCACCACGGTGCCGTCCGTGTAGGTCTGGGTTGCCGGCAGGGTGATGGTGGTGCCGGCGTCGGGCAGGACACCCACCGAGATCGAGAACGCCTGGTATTCGTTCTGCCCGATCTGGTGCGCGGCGTCCGCCGTCCACACCACGGACGTGACAGCCTTGGTCACGGTTGCCCCCGCGACCGTGACAGGTTTGGGCAGGGTCGAAGTGATGAGTTCGGCGTTCCAGCCTTCGATGGGTTTCACGGATACCGAGTTGAACGGGGTGTCGGTGGGCAGGGACACTTCGAGCTTGTCGGTCTTGGCCGTGGGCGATTCGTTGGGCACGTTGAACGTCAGGTGGGTGTAGCCGCCTGCTGCCGGGTCGTCGGGGTCGACGTGGACGTGTGCGGAGGCGGCGGAAACGCCGAAAGCGAGCAGCCCAGCGGCCATCGTGGCGGCGCAGGCGGTCTTGAGGGTACGGCGGAAGGAGGTCTTCATGGCAATGATGCCCTTTCACAAAGGAAAACAGTTAGGGGCCGGGGCGGACGGAGGTCCGGACCGGTGAAGGCAGGGGGTTGCCGCCTGTCCCTGCCCGTATGTGAAAGGGGGCGGGTCTTAGGCGGCGGCCACCAGGGCCGGCGGACCGCGCCGGGACGGAAGAAGAAGGGCGGGGAGTGCACGAGGACGGACCGTGGGGGTCGTGCAGGGGGCGGGGGTGCGGAGCGGATGGGTCGCTGTTGGAGCGGGCAGTTGGATCAACGGGCGCAGCCACGCTGCCAGTGCCCATAGTGCTTGTTCGCCCCGTGCGAGCACCAGTGCCGTGCCCAAGGTTGCGACCGTGTGCGCCACGAGCATTTGCCAGTCGCTTGCCGCGGCGTGGGTTGAGGAGATGGCGCTCATGGTGTCGGGGGCTGGCGCCAAGGGAACATGTCCTGCATGTCCGGACTGCAGCGGCGCGGCCGGGGAAGCCCCGGACAGCCCACAGAACGCCCAGTGAAGGCAGAGCTGCCCGGTTCCGAGCAGCCCCGCGAGGACCGGCAACGAAAGCCGGGTGCGCGTCAGTACGGCGACCGGAAGGATTGTCAGGGCACAGAGCGCGGTCAAAATGGCCGGCGTCGGCAAGTTGCCGCCACCGGCCAGGTGCCCGCCCGCAGCCAAGCCCAGGATGATTGAACCGATCAGGGCCGTCCGCATCAAGCGGAAAGGAGCGGATGTCATCATCGGCAGGCCTTTCCGGTTGAGCTCAGTGGCGGAGAATCACTCAAATTCTACTGGCCCCGCCATGGCCGAAATTGCCGGGGAACCTTGACTCCCCGGCTACTCGATCAGAGCTTCGCGATGATGTCCGCCAGGAGTCGCGAAATACGTGCGCCCGCCGTCTGGCCTGCTTCGATGACTTCCTGGTGGCTCAGAGGTACCGGGCTGATCCCTGCGGCCAGATTGGTCACCAGGGAGATGCCGAAGACCTCCATCCCCGCGTGTCGGCCGGCGATGGCTTCCAAGGCGGTGGACATGCCCACCAGGTCCGCGCCGATTCGCTTGGCGTACTGGACTTCGGCCGGCGTCTCGTAATGCGGGCCGGTGAACTGCGCGTAAACGCCTTCGTCGAGCGTTGGATCCACCTCGCGCGCCAAGCCGCGGATACGCGAGGAATACAAGTCCGTGAGGTCAACGAACGTGGCGCCTTCAAGGGGAGAAGCCGCCGTCAGGTTGATGTGGTCACTGATCAGAACGGGAGTGCCAGGGGTCCACGCCTCGTTCAGGCCGCCGCAGCCGTTGGTCACCACCAGGGTCTTGCATCCTGCGGCCGCGGCCGTGCGCACGCCGTGGACCACCGATCGAACGCCTTTGCCTTCGTAGTAGTGGGTGCGCGCGCCCAGCACGAGGGCACGCTTGCCCTCCTTCGTCAGGACCGAGCGGATGGTGCCCACATGCCCCTCAACCGCAGGGGCCGAGAAGCCGGGAACTTCCGATGCGGTAAGAGTCGCCGTCGTTTCGCCTATGAGATCCGCAGCCGCGCCCCAGCCTGAGCCGAGCACGAGGGCGACGTCATGGGATTCGACGCCGGTCTCCGCCGCGATGTAGTCGGCCGCAGCTTTGGCGGCCTCGAATGGGTCTGTGTTGATCAGCTCTGTGTTACTCACTGGTACAAGCTACAGTGCCGCCTGCGCTGTTGAACAGGTCACTCTTGAACAGGGACAAACGGCTTCTGCAGCCGTTCTCAGGTGGGGCTTAGTGGCAGTGGCGCCGTCAATAAGTAAGAATTGATCATTGTGACCATGCATCCTGACTTCAGCTCACCACGAATCGCGATCCTGGGCGGAGGTCCAGGCGGATATGAAGCGGCCATGGTCGCAGCGCACCTAGGAGCGCGGGTCACCCTCATCGAGCGCGCCGGGCTCGGCGGCTCAGCCGTCCTCACCGACGTCGTGCCTTCCAAAACCCTGATCGCGACGGCGGATCTCATGACCCGCGTCGGCGAGGCGGGGGAGCTGGGAGTCAAGTTCGCCGTCGACGGCAGCGATGTAGCGCCGGGCATGCGCGCGGACCTGGGCCACATCAATGACCGCGTCCTGCACCTTGCCCGGGAGCAGTCCGACGACATCCGGGTGGGCCTCGAACACCTTGACGTGGAAATCCTCATGGGTTCGGGAAAGCTCGTGGACAACCACACCATCGAGGTCATCACTTCCGACGGCACCAAGACGATCACCGCCGACGCCATCCTCCTGGCCGTCGGCGCACACCCCCGCGAACTGCCCACGGCGAAGCCCGACGGCGAGCGCATCCTCAACTGGGCACAGATCTACAACCTTGAGGAACTTCCGGAGGACCTTATCGTCGTTGGTTCCGGCGTCACTGGCGCCGAGTTCGCTTCGGCCTACAACGGCCTTGGCTCCAACGTCACCCTCATTTCGAGCCGCGACCAGGTGCTGCCGGGATCGGACACGGACGCGGCCCAGGTCCTTGAAGGTGTCTTCAAACGCCGCGGCGTGCGTGTTCTGTCCCGCTCTCGCGCGGAGGCCGTGGAAAGGACCGACGCCGGCGTGCAGGTCACCTTGGGTGACGGTTCCGTCGTGACGGGCAGCCATTGCCTCGTCTGCGTGGGCTCCATTCCCAACACCGCCGGAATCGGATTGGAAGAGGCGGGCGTGGCTGTCACGGAGTCCGGCCACATCAAAGTGGACGGCGTTTCGCGCACCACCGCGCCGAACATTTACGCCGCAGGCGACTGCACCGGGATCTTGGCACTCGCCTCCGTCGCGGCCATGCAGGGCCGCATCGCGGTTGCGCACTTCCTAGGCGACGCCGTCATGCCCATCAAGCTCCACCAAGTGGCCGCCAACATTTTCACGTCACCGGAAATCGCTTCCGTGGGCGTCTCCGAGGCCGACCTCGAATCCGGCAAGTACCAGGGCGACGTGATCACACTGTCCCTGCTGAGCAACGCCCGCGCCAAGATGCGCAACACCAAGGACGGCTTCGTCAAGATCATCGCGCGCAAGGGTTCCGGCACGGTGATCGGCGGCGTCGTCGTGGGACCGAACGCTTCCGAGCTGATCTTCCCCATCGCTGTTGCCGTGAAGCAAAAACTGCACGTCGACGACCTCGCGAGCACCTTTACCGTGTACCCCTCGCTGACCGGGTCCATCTCGGAAGCCGCGCGACGGCTGCACGTGCATATGTAACTCCGGATCTGCGACACAGAAAATGCCCCATGACGCGTGTATTCCCGTATCGCGGGGCATTTTGCGTCGCATGAAACCGATGCGCGTCCCCAAGCCGCGCCGTCCGACCGCCCTCCAAACGGCTGGTCGGCGTTTCGTTTGCTAGCGTCGAACACATGCCGTCTACCTACCCGCCCAAATTTCGTCGCGGTGACTTAGTGCGCGTCGTTGCACCTGCCCTGAGCCGTGCCGTGGTGATGGAACACGACAACACGAGCCACATCGAGAGGCGATTCGCGGAGATGGGTCTGCGTCTTTCCTTCGGGGAGCACGTGGACGAGATGGACGGACTTCTTTCGTCGTCAGTGCAGTCACGCGTCGATGATCTTCATGCGGCCTTCTCGGATCCAGAAGTAGCGGGAATCTTGACCGTGATCGGTGGATTCAGCAGCAACGAATTGCTTCCATATCTCGACTGGGACCTCATCGCGGCGAATCCGAAGATCCTGTGCGGCTATTCGGACATCACGGCCCTTCAAAACGCTATTTACGCGCGAACCGGACTGGTGACCTATTCGGGGCCACACTGGTCCACGTTTGGCATGAGGGACCACTTCGAGGAGAGCCACACTTGGTTTGTGGACGCGTTGTTTGGCCAGGCGACCATGGACATACGTCCCGCCGAGGCATGGACAGACGACACATGGTTCCGCGACCAAGATGGGCGAACGCTGATTCCGAGCGATGGCTGGTGGCCGCTGCAAGGCGGCACTGCTAGCGGAAGGATTGTGGGCGGAAACCTCTGCACCCTGAATCTCCTGCAAGGAACGGCGAACATGCCGTCCTTGGAAGGGGCACTCCTCTTCGTGGAGGACGACTTCGAAAGCCACCCAGCCACATTTGCCCGTGACCTTGCGTCGCTGCTGCAGATGCCGGGGGTAGAAGGCATTCGGGGTCTCGTGATAGGTCGCTTTCAGCAGGCAAGCCGAATGACCAGGGAATTGCTGGCCCTGATTGTGGCCAAACACTCCGTTCTTGCAGGCTTACCGGTGCTTGCCAACGCTGATTTTGGCCACACCTCGCCAATCCTGACGTTCCCGATTGGCGGCGAGGCCGAAGTTACGGTGGATGAATCGAGCAGTTTGAGGATCACGCGCCACTGACGGGTGGGCAGGCTATTTTGTCGGTGCCTGCTGGCAGAGTAATTCCATGGAAGCGATCGGGCACCTCACCACGCGCCACGGCGCTGTGTCCGGTGGCCGGTTCCTGGTGTCCCATAGGGTGCGGGAGCCGCGGATGGTGCCTGCGGCCGGTCAAGCGCCGGACCTGCGCAGACTCTCTCTGCTGGATCCCCGCGACGATCACGGCGGCGGTCACGGTGGTCCCCAGCGGGTTCTGGAGGGTGCTCTTGCGGCGATGCGGTCCCTGGCGCGGACGGCGGTCGACGACGTCGGGTCCTTGGGGTTGCAGGACTCCGCCGCGTTTGCCTTCGGCGTGGAGGAACTGTCCCGCACCCTCGACTATTTACAGGTCGTCGCCGCGGGGCAGTTGCACGGCGCGCGACAACACGAGCCGGCCAGCAAAACTGGCTGGATGACAGGCTGGGGAGCCGACGCCAGGGCAGGCGCTTCCAGAGTTGGCGCTGGCAACGCCGGAGCGGAGGCCAGGGCAGCCGGTACCCTTGCCGACGTCGACGACGGCGGGCTCGGTGAGGGGTTCGGTGGCGGGACCGCCCGCACCAGTACGTCCGAATCCAGTGCCGATGCGCTCAGCGCATGTGTCGCCGGTGTTGTGGCGGAAACGGGCCGGGCCGGGGTCCAGGAGTTCAGGAACACGGGCGAGCACTTGCGCTCGCTCCTGAGGATCAGCGCGGCCGAGGCCCGCCGCCGCCTTGCCTTGGCGGAGGACCTGCTGCCCGGCCGCTCCCTCACAGGACAACGGATCGAACCGCGATATGGGGAAGTGGCCGCGGCTTTTGCTTGCGGGAGCATCGCCTCCCGTCCTGCCACCACCATCACCATGGCTCTTGAACGCGCCCGGCCCCTGTGCAACCCCGAGGCAGCCGTGGAGATGGAACACGCGTTGACCATGACAGCGGCCGAGAATGATGCCGATTTCCTGGCCAGGATCGCCCGCCGCTGGACCGAAGCCATTGACCAGGACGGTACCGAACCCAGCGAAGAAGCCCTGCGCCACCTCCAGGGCGCCTTCCTCCGGAAGCCCAAACACGGGCTGCAGCATCTGGAGATCTTCGCCACCCAGGACCAATACGAGCACCTGGTCACCGTCATGAACACCGCCACCAATCCCCGTACCCGCACTAGCCAGGAGCCCGGACCAGGGGACAAGCAGGCGGACACGGGCGGCGGGAGCGAGCTGACAAACGCTCCCGCAAACGATCGGCCGGGAGTTTCACACGACGACGCCGCGTCCCTGGACCGCCGCACGAGGGCGCAGAAACTCCTGGACGGGTTGCTGGGCGCCTGCAAGATCGCCCTCGCCACAGGGGCACTGCCCGCGTCCGGAGGCCAGCGCCCCCAGATCATGGCCACCATCGACCACCGCGACCTCCTGGCACCGCTCAAAGAAGCTGCGCAACTCACGTACGTCGAGCAATCTGAACAACCAGGGCACGCCGGCGAGTCGCAGCCGCACGGGCAATCGGCGCTGTTCGGCCAACCACAGCCGCAAACGGGCACGGGAACCTTTACTTTCACTGGTCCCGTCCCCGCGGCCACGCTGCGGAAGATCGCCTGCGACGCCGATATTATCCCCGTTGTCCTCGGCGGGGGAAGGCCAAGTGCTGGACATGGGCCGGGCCTCCAGGATCTTCCCCGCCCACATCCGGAAGGCCATCACCGCGAGGGACAAAGGCTGCGCGTTTCCTTCGTGCACGATGCCGGCCCCGTGGTGCGAAGCCCACCACGTCGAGTACTGGTCCCGGGGCGGGCCTACCAGTGTCGGCAATGGTGTCTTGCTCTGCAGCCACCACCACCATCTGATCCACAAGGAAGAGTGGCACATCCAAATCCAAGCAGGCGTGCCTTGGTTCATCCCGCCACCCCACATCGACCCGCGCCAGCAACCACGCAAGAACCGTTACTTCCACGTGTGACCGCGGGCCTCGATGCGACGTGCCAAGGAGGGTGAGAATTCGACGCGAACCGGACGTCCACGAAATCCGGCGCACCCCCGAAACTCACCCCCGGCCTCAACGTGATGCGCTGTAGTCGTCTTCAACGGCTGTGCAAGAGTATGCGGATGGAGATTCGAAACCGGGGGATCCTCGTCGATGAGCTCACCGCTGTAATGCGCGGGTACGAGGCGGCCAACAACACGCATGACATCGAGCGCGTACTGCCGTATAAAGCCGACGACGTTTCTTTTTGGTTTTCAGACGGATCCCACGAGGGCCGTGAACAGGTCCGGTCTGCCATCGAGGCGACATTTCGTGCAATTCAGGACGGGCATTATCGGACGCGCAGAGATGATGGCCTGCTGGTTTTCGATGGCTCTGATTGACTAGGAGGCATGTGGGATTTGAAAAAGAACGAAGATCGCACACTTAAAGTCGACGGGCTGGTCAACGGACGCGACCTAGGGGGTCTGAAGCGCACAGACGGGACGGTCACTCCACGCGGCGTCTTCTTCCGAAGCGAGAACGTCGATTGGATCACCGGGAACGGATGGCAACAGGTCTATGATGCCGGGATCCGCACCGTGGTGGATCTCCGCCAGCAACGGGAACGCAACACAGATACCCGGGAACGGCCCGGTTGGCTTACCACGATCCACGTTGACCTTGACGGCCTCGAAAACAAGGCGTTCTGGGCGGACTACTGGGACAACGGCCTAGTGGGCACAGCGATTTACTTCCTCCCGCACCTTGCAGCCATGCCCGAACGGGCCGGTACAGCCATAACGGAGGTACTCAACGCACCGGCAGGAGGAGTCCTCTTCCATTGCATGGGAGGCAGGGACAGGACGGGCCTAGTTGCCATGGCTCTGCTTCATGCAATCGGCGCCGACCCCGAATGCATCATCGATGACTATCTGGAAACAGTCAGGTTAGGTGATGTCCGAGCGGCCAACGGCAACCGAAACAACGCTGAACCGAAGCTCGAGGAGTTGTGCCGGCAACATGGCACAACAACCGAGGGCGCGTTCCGGAACGCCTTGGAAAAATTCGATCTCCAGGCCTTCCTCGACGCCGCAGACTTCACCGACGAGGACGGGAAGGCCCTCTTCACTTGGCGCGGCGCGACCATCACACTCCCAAACCCGGCGGAATAGGCGTGGCAATCATGGAAACTGCAGCAATCAAAGTCCGGGAAGCGACCGCCGAAGACACGTCGGCTCTCTGGGCGGCCTGCTTTGAAGCAGCGAATTGGCGTGGGGTTGACCGGTTCACGCGCCAACAGCTCATGAACGACCCGGAATTCTCGCACTACGTCCAGGGCTGGCCCCGTCCGGGGGACTTCGGTGTTGTCGCCGAGACCGGGATGGGAGAAGGTATCGGCGCCGCATGGTGCCGCATCTTCCCCGCCGACGACGCCGGGTACGGCTTCGTGGCGGCGGACATCCCGGAACTGACAATCGGGGTCGTGCCCGCTCATCGCGGAGCGGGTACCGGCACGGCGCTCATGACAGCACTGATCGCTCTAGGACGCTCCCGCGGGCTGCGAAGTGTCAGTCTCAGCGTGGAGGACGGCAACCGCGCCCGGGATCTGTACGAGCGGCTCGGGTTCGTTCGGGTCGGCCGGAACGGCGGCTCTGACACCCTGTTACTACAGCTATAGGGAGATTGCATCCGGGCGCCTAAACCACCTACGCCGCAACCCCCTGGAAATGCCGTTCAATAATCCCCTTGATGTCCCCATGGCATCCGCCGCAGCCCGTCCCCGCGCGGGTGGCCTTGGAAACCTCCGGCACCGAGGAGCATCCATCCAGCACGGCTTCCTCGATGCTCGCACCGCTGACGCCCGCGCAGCGGCAAACTGTGCGCTGCGGATCATCAATCGAAGCAGAAGAATCCAGCTGGTCCGGACCGTCCAGGCGAAGCAAAAGCGAACGGTCGGCGGGCAGTTCGGAGCCGCGTTCGAAGAGCATCACGAGTTCCGCGGCCGTGCGCGGCATGCCGACGGTCACGAGTCCTTCGAGCGCCCCGCCCCGCGTCGTCATCTTGACGTAGCGGCAGTGTTCGGGATCGGCCCATTGGGCCACTTGGCGTCGCGGCCTGCCGTCGGCAACGCCGACGCACAGCAGCTCGTCGTCCCACGGTTCGGCAGCGTTGTCGCCAGCGACGGCGAGGTTGATGCCGCGGGCCTTCAACACCACCACTCCGGGCTTCTCCTGTGGGAGCGGCGCCAAGGTGTCGGCTGCGTCCTGGCCCCCCTCGGCAAGGAGGATCAGGTACTCGGCAAGCCACTCGGCCTGCCGCCAGCCCGGACCAACCAGACCTGAAGGACCCGGTGCGGTGCGGCATTCTGCGCACTCGGCATCGGCGCAGCGGACTTCGGCGCAATCACCGATCGCGAACATGTGCGGCTCGTGGTATGTGCGCAGGTGGTGATCCACCAGGATGCCGGTGGCCGCAGGCAGCCCACAGCCTTCAGCCAGTTCGATCCTCGGACGCACGCCGCAGGAGAGGACCAGAAGATCGCCCTCGATCCTCGAGCCATCGTTGAGCACCAGGGCGGAAAACGTCCCGTCCGGGCCATTGTGTTCAACGGCCGTGGAACGGGCGTTGCCCACCATGGTTATCCCGCTGTTGCGCAAACTCGCCGCGAGAACGGCTCCACCGCCGCGGTCGATATTGCGGCCCAGCGGGAAAGAACCGTTGTGCACCACCGTGGTCACGGCGCCTTCTTCCGCCGCAGCCAAAGCCGTTTCGAGGCCCAGTACACCGCCGCCGAGGACGATCAGGCGCTTGCCGGCAACCACGGCCTCGCGAAGCTGTGCGGCGTCACGAAGGTCACGGAGCGCGGTCACGCCCAAAGGCAGTACCGGGTGCGAAGGATCAGGGTTGATACCCGTAAGGTTCGGAATGACTGGCCTTGAGCCGGTGGCGAACACCAGGCGGTCGTAGCCGGGAGTGGTTCCATCCGAGAGGACAACCTGCTGGCGCGCACGGTCGATGCGTTTGACCGTGACACCCAAGCGGACCTCGACGCCGTCGGCCGCCAAATCGGTGGCGTCCGCCATCGCGAGGGCCTCCGCGGTGGTCCGGCCAACGCCGAGTTCCGCCACCATGACGCGGTTGTACGCGGCTTCGCTTTCCTGCCCGACGACGAGCAGCTGGACGAGCCCGCTGCGCACGGCGGGCAGCAACTCGTCCACCAGCCGGGCCGCGACCGGTCCGAATCCGACCACCACAATTCGCTCGCTCACGATGCCTCCTTGACGTGCGTTGACAAGCCGGCCGCCGCTGGCGCAGCTGTGGAGAGCACTGCCAACTGGGCAGCCAACTCCGGTTCGACTATTGGTAGTGCCGCCTTCCGGACCCAGACCCTGCTGGTCTTGAACTCCGGCATGCCGGAAATGGGATCCGTAACCGCCTCGGTGAGCCGGTTGGCGCTGCCCAGACCGGGGAAATGGAAGGGCAGGAAAACGGTGTCCGTCCGGATCGCGTTGCTGATCTCCACCCTGCACAGGACTTCTCCGCGCTCGTTGGAGACCCGGACAAGGTCGCCAGCGGAGATGTCCCTGACGGCCGCCGTCGCTGGGTGGATCTGCAGGAGGGCCTCTGGCTGCGCGGCCGAGAGCTCGGTGACCCGGCGGGTTTGGGCGCCCGATTGGTAGTGTTCCAGCAGCCGTCCGGTGACGAGCGTCAGCGGATTGGGATCAGAGCCGACGACGGCGGAGCGCTGGGACCGCTTCTGCGGTGCCACTGGGACCATCACCGCGCGCCCATCGGCGTGCGCGAAGCTGTCGAGGAAGAGTCGCGGCGTTCCCGAGCTGCCGGTGGGATAGGGCCAGTACGCGGCTTCTCCGCGATCCAGCATGGCGTAGTCGATGCCGGAGTAGTCGGCCAAGCCGCCAGCCGAGGCGAGCCGGAGTTCCTCAAAGACGGTCTCGGGATCGTCGCTGAACGTGGACGGAGCGTCGAGGGATTCGGCGAGCCTGGCCATGAGCCACAATTCGCTACGGACGCCCGGGGGAGGGGTGAGGGCCTTCCGACGCCGGAGTACGCGGCCCTCAAGGTTGGTCAGGGTGCCTTCTTCCTCGGCCCACTGGGTGACAGGGAGGACGAGGTCGGCCTCTAGCGCAGTCTCGGACATGAAGAAATCGCAAACCACCAGGAAGTCGAGTCTGCGCAGGCCCTCGATCACGGCGCTGGCGTCGGGGGCTGACACCGCCACGTTGGCTCCGTGCACGAAAAGGCAACGGACGCCGTCAGGCTGTCCCAAAGACTTCAACAGCTCCACGGCCGGAAGGCCGGGGCCAGGAATGAGGGATTCGTCCACGCCCCACACTTTGGCGACGTGGGCGCGGGCGGCGGGATCGGTGATTTTGCGGTAGCCGGGGAGCTGATCGGCTTTCTGGCCATGCTCGCGGCCACCCTGGCCGTTGCCTTGGCCGGTCAGCGTGCCGTAGCCGCTGCGGGGGGATCCAGGCAGGCCCAGGAGGAGGCTGAGGTTGATTGCGGCCGTGGCGGTGTCCGTTCCGTCCACGTGCTGCTCGACTCCGCGGCCGGTCAGGATGTAGCTGCCGCCGCGCCGGGCGCCGTCGGCGAGGCGGCGTGCGGTCTCGCGGATGAGCGTGGCGGGCACGCCGGTGATCGATTGCACGCGCTCCGGCCAGAAGGCCGCGAGGCTGCGGACGATCGCCGGGTAGCCGGTGGTGCGGCTTTGAAGGTATCCAGCGTCGGCGAGGCCTTCGTGGACCACCACGTGGGAGATACCCAACAGCAGGGCGAGGTCCGTTCCCGGGGTCGGCTGTAAGTGGAGGCCGCCGCCGTCGCCGGTGAATGCGGCGGTCGCGGAACGGCGGGGATCGGCCACGATCAACCCGCCGGAATCGCGTGCGCCCTGCAGGTGCTGCACGAAGGGCGGCATGGTCTCGGCGACGTTGGAGCCGAGAAGGAAGATCACGCTCGCCGAATCAAGGTCCTCCACGGGGAACGGGAGGCCGCGGTCCACCCCGAAGGCGCGGTTTCCCGCTGCCGCAGCGGAGGACATGCAGAAACGTCCGTTGTAGTCGATGCGTGAAGTACCCAGAGCCAGGCGGGCGAACTTGCCCAACTGGTAGGCCTTCTCATTGGTCAGTCCGCCGCCGCCGAACACGCCAACGGCGTCGGCTCCGTACTGCTCGCGGGTCTGCTTGACGGCTCCCGTGACCAGCATGAGCGCTTGGTCCCAAGAGACCGGCCGGTGGACGCCGTCGGACCCCTTGAGCATGGGTTCCGTCACTCGTCCGGTGTGGTTCAACAACGACGCCGATGTCCAGCCCTTGCGGCACAGCCCGCCCCGGTTGGTGGGGAAGTCGCGGCCGGCCACGTCCAGTAGGGGAAGTGCCTTTGCCTCGGGAGCGGGGTCTGACCCCGGCTGCGCCGAGGGCGCCGCCGGGGTCAGGGTCATGGCGCACTGCAGCGCACAATACGGGCAGTGGGTGTTGGCGCCATTGGGCATATTAGATGTGTCCCATCGCTTTGCGGTTGGCCTTGCGGAGGTAGCAGACCCAGCAGACTGCCAGCATCAGCACGTATGCGCCGACGAAGCCATAGAACGCGGGAGTGTAGGAGCCGGAAGCGCTGGATGCGTTGAGCACCTGGGGGATGACGAATCCGCCGTAGGCGCCGATTGCCGAGATCAGGCCGAGCGAGGATGAAGCCAAGCGTGCCGTGCTTGCGGCGCTGGCTCCGGAGCGGGCGGCTCGGCTGGAGGTAGCGAAGATGACCGGAATCATGCGGTACGTAGCACCGTTTCCAAAGCCGCTTGCCGTGAAGAGCATCAGGAACAGGACCAGGAAGAGCCAGAAGTTCTTGAGCGGAAGGGTCCAGATCATGGTCAGGGTGATGATCGCCATCGCTGCGAAGGATGTGACGGTCATCCGGGCCCCGCCCATGCGGTCAGCCATGCGTCCACCGTAGGGGCGGGCCAGGGAGCCGACCAGCGGTCCGAGGAAGGCGAGCGAGAGGGCAACTGCGCCGAGGTGCATGGAGGAGAAAGCGGGGAAGTAGTCCTTGATGAGCTTGGGGAAAACTCCCGAGAAACCGATGAACGAGCCGAACGTGCCGATGTAGAGGAAGGCCATGATCCACAGGTGGGGTTCCTTCAGTGCTGCGATGGAGCCTGCCACGTCACCCTTGGCGCTGGTGAGGTTGTTCATGTACTTCCACGCACCGAATGCGGCGATCAGGATCAGCGGGATCCAGATGAGGCCTGCCATGGGCAGGTTGACGGTGCCGGCGGCCAGAAGGGTGACGGCGATCGGGACAACGAGCTGCGCGACGGCGGCGCCGAGGTTTCCGCCGGCGGCGTTCAGGCCCAGCGCCCAGCCCTTTTCGCGGGCAGGGTAGAAGAAGGTGATGTTTGCCATCGAGCTGGCGAAGTTTCCTCCGCCGAAGCCTGCAAGTCCTGCTACCAGCAGCATGACGCCGAAAGGGGTCGCGGGGTTGGAGACGCAAAGAGCAAGGCCGGCTGTGGGGATCAGCAGCAGGAGGGCCGAGACGATGGTCCAGTTGCGGCCGCCGAACTTCGGGACCATGAAGGTATAGGGGATGCGCAGTGTGGCACCGACCAGGCTGGGGATCGAGATGAGCCAGAAGATCTGGTTGGTGTCGAACTTGAAGCCTGCTGCCGGGAGCTGGACGACGACGATCGACCAGAGCTGCCAGACGACGAAGCCGAGGAACTCGGCAAAGATTGACCAGTACAGGTTGCGCTTGGCGATGGAACGGCCGGCGGCCTTCCATTGCTCCTTGTTCTMTGCATCCCAGTTGGCAATCCAGCGGCCAGGGCGGTGTTCGAGCTCGGGGACGAGGGCGGTGGGCGCCTGCTCGTTGGTGAGGATTTCGGTGCTTCGGTCAACTGTCACGGGGTGCCTCCTTTGTGGGGACGTTGTACTTCCACGTTAGGGACGGCGCGTTTCGCGGACCGTCGCGGTTTGTAAACGTGCTGTGACATTTGCCTATCGGAGGGGGTCACCACTGCGTGAGATGGTGGTGAGGTTGTTGTGTCGTGGACCACAGAGTGAGACTTTTTGGGACGTCCGCATCTTGGACTGATTGTCCATTTGTTGGATGCCGGGAACTATTATTGAACTCTCAAATAATCTTTGCCGGCAGGCTCAGGATCGCCAGGCCGGCGTGAACGAAAGCAACCACTACATGTCTTCCATCGCTGAATCCAAGGAAAGCGAGTCAGCCAAGCCGGTGAACTCGCGGGGTCGCGTGATCTTCGCCAGCCTCATCGGAACGTCGATCGAGTTCTACGATTTCTACGTCTATGCCACGGCAGCCGTTCTCGTCTTTCCCAAACTGTTCTTCCCGACGGCGGACGAGACCACCCAGCTGCTGAGCTCCTTCGCTGTGTTCGGTGTCGCCTTCATTGCCCGGCCGCTTGGCTCAGTCGTTTTCGGCCATTTCGGTGACAAGTTCGGCCGCAAGGGAACCCTGGTTGCGTCCCTGCTGACCATGGGTATTGCGACGTTCCTGATCGGCTGCCTCCCCACGGCGCAGGTCCCGGGCTGGACCTTCCTGGCCCCCATTTTGCTGGTAGTCCTGCGTTTCGCCCAGGGCCTGGCCCTCGGCGGTGAATGGAGCGGCGCAGCGCTGCTCGCGACCGAGAACGCGCCGGCCAACAAGCGCGCCATCTACGGAACCTTCCCCCAAATGGGTGCGCCGATCGGCTTCATCCTGGCCAACATCATCTTCCTGGTCTTCAGCTACACCCTGACTCCGGAGGCCTTCGCCGCCTGGGGCTGGCGCGTGCCGTTCCTGCTCAGCGCCGTCATGGTGATCCTCGGCCTCTACGTACGCCTCAAGCTCATTGAAACTCCGGCATTCACCAAGGTGCTGGACTCCAACGAAGTGGCCAAACTGCCCATCGGACGCGTGTTCAAGTCCAGTTGGCGCCCGCTGATCCTCGGTACTTTCATCATGCTGGCCACCTACGTGCTGTTCTACCTGATGACCACGTTTACGCTGACCTACGGCACCAAGCCCACCTTGGCCGGGGCGCAAGCCGCTGCGGTCAAGGCCGGGAAACCGATGACCGAAGCGGCCGCCGCGGCGTTCGTTCCGGGCTTGGGCTTCAACCGCAACGACTTCCTCTGGATGCTGATTGCCGGCGTCGTCTTCTTCGGCATTTTCACCCTGGTGGCCGGTCCGCTGGCCGAAAAGTACGGCCGCCGCAAGATGCTGCTCGCCGTGACGGCCGGCATCCTGGTGTTCGGCTTGCTGTTCGTGCCCCTGTTCAGCGGCGGCTTCGTGGGGACCATGGCGTTGCTGATCATCGGCTTCACACTGATGGGCCTCACTTTCGGACCGATGGGCGCACTGCTCCCGGAACTGTTCCCCACCAACGTCCGCTACACAGGGTCCGCAGTCAGCTACAACATGTCCAGCATCCTCGGCGCAGCAGTCGCTCCGTTCATCGCGGTCTGGCTCTGGGAATCGGCCAAGGGCAGCACAGTCCTGGTGGGTGTCTACCTCAGCGCCATGGCAGTGTTGACGCTCGTGGCCTTGTTCCTGTCCAAGGAAACCAAGGACACAGATTACGAGAACAACGTGGCCTGATCCGGGCCAAAGCAGCTTCGGCCAAATAGCCTCGCGTTAAACAGCTCCGGCCCCGCACCAATGGTGCGGGGCCGGAGCCATTTGCGCTGCTTGTCTTCGATCGTCTTAGTCCTCGATCGTCGCGATCACAGCGCCGGCCGAGACGGTTTCGCCTGCCGTGGCCAGCAATCCGTGGATGGTGCCGGCCCTGTGGGCGGTGAGGGGCTGTTCCATCTTCATGGCCTCGAGAACCACGATCAGATCACCCTCGGCAACCACATCGCCGTCGGCTACTGCTACCTTCACGATGGTGCCCTGCATCGGCGAGGTGAGGGCGTTGCCGCCCGCCACGGCGGCTGTGGCGCCCGCAGAGCGGGAACGCTTCTTGACCTTCGCGCCCTTGGCGCCCGGGCTCGCAGCCGAGGAAACCGAGCCCAGGGTCGCGGGAAGGACAACTTCTAGCCGCTTGCCGCCAACCTCAACGACGACGCGTTGCCGCTCACCGGCGTCGGCAGCTTCTGTTCCTCCTCCGGTGGGGGTCCACGCGGGGATGTTGTTGATGAACTCGGTCTCGATCCAGCGCGTGTGCACCTTGAACGGGCCTTCGGCCGGAGCGAACGCGGGATCGGTGACCACCGCAAGGTCGAAGGGAATGACGGTGGGGATACCCTCCACCACCATTTCCTCAAGGGCCCGGCGGGAACGCTGGAGGGCCTGTTCGCGGCTGGCGCCGGTGACAATCAGCTTTGACAGCATCGAATCGAAGTTCCCGCTGATGACGTCGCCCTGCTCAATGCCGGAATCGATGCGAACGCCCGGACCCGTCGGGTTCTTCAGCGTGCTGACCGTTCCCGGTGCAGGCATGAAGTTGCGGCCCGGGTCTTCGCCGGTGATACGGAATTCAAAGGAGTGACCGCGGATCTCAGGATCGCCGTAGCCGAGTTTCTCGCCTCGGGCGATGCGGAACTGCTCGCGGACCAAGTCGATGCCCGTCACTTCCTCGGAAACGCAGTGCTCCACCTGAAGGCGGGTGTTGACCTCGAGGAAGGAGATGATGCCGTCCTGGCCCACGAGGAATTCGCACGTTCCTGCGCCCAGGTAGCCGGCTTCTTTCAGGATGGCCTTGGAAGACTCGTAGAGGCGTTCGTTCTGCTCGGCGCTAAGGAACGGTGCCGGGGCTTCTTCAACCAGTTTCTGGTTGCGGCGTTGGAGGGAGCAGTCGCGGGTGGAGACCACAACCACGTTTCCGTAAGCGTCCGCGAGGCACTGGGTCTCGACGTGGCGAGGGGAGTCCAGGAAGCGCTCGATGAAGCACTCGCCGCGACCGAACGCGGCAATGGCCTCGCGCACAGCGGACTCGAAAAGTTCAGGAATTTCCTCGACTGTCCGGGCCACCTTGATCCCGCGGCCGCCACCTCCGTAGGCAGCCTTGATGGCGATCGGGAGGCCGAACTCCTTGGCAAAGGCCAGGATCTCGTCAGCGGATTCCACAGGGTCGGCCGTGCCAGGAACCAGGGGAGCGCCAACCTTTTCGGCGATGTGGCGTGCCTGCACCTTGTCGCCCAGTGCAGAGATGGCCTCCGGAGACGGGCCGATCCACGTGATGCCGGCGTCGATGACCTTGGTGGCGAAATCGGCGTTCTCGGCGAGGAAGCCATAGCCGGGGTGGATGGCGTCCGCACCGGACTGCTTGGCAACATCGATCAACTTGTCCATGACGAGGTACGACTCAGCAGCCGTGTTGCCGCCCAGCGCGTATGCCTCATCTGCCAGCCGGACGTGCAGGGCGTCGCGATCGGGGTCTGCGTAGACGGCCACGGAGGCGATGCCTTCGTCCCGGGCGGCGCGGATAATGCGGACCGCGATTTCGCCTCGGTTGGCAATCAAGACCTTGGTGAGAGGGCTGGAAATGGGCTGCGCCGGATTAGCTGACAAGTTGACTCCTTCTGTCCTTCAGGGAGCCTAGCGTGATTTTGAGGGTTCCGCCCATATTGATGGGGGATTCCGTGTGTGAGACGGCCCGTCTTTGTAGGGTTGCTACAAATCGTGATTGACGGTTACGCCAGAGCGGCTCAGCTCGTCCGGTGCGCTTGCGCTGAGGTCGATTCATGCCATCTGCGCAATGACAGGAAAACGGCACCGGCCTCCTCAGCCACGAAGCCACTCCGCTGGTATAAGGCCAGCGCTCCAGTGTTATCGCGCGCTACGGCCAGCCGAACGTCCAACCCCGCTATATCGGCAGCCTCGCAGATGCTGCCGAGGAGCCGCCCGCCCAGACCAGCGCCGCGAAATGCCGGTAACAAGGCGATGTCCACCAACCGAATGTCACGCGTGCCCCATGCGGTCCAGATCCTGCCAGCCGGGACGCCGTCGAACTCCACAATGACGTTCCCGCTGCCGCCCCACAACTCGGACCACTGCTGATGTTGCGCTCGCTGCTGCATCTCCAGCAGGGACGTCGGGAGGAATTCCCGCCCCGGCGCCGCTGACGTGAAGAGATCCAGGAGGAAACCGGAGTCGCGGTCTTCAGGGGTGCGGAGCCGAAGTGCCCTTTCCACGGGTGTGGCCGTGCCCCCTAGCTCCTCGATGGGAAGATCCCTTGCAACGCAATCACATAGTTCAAGGCCAAGGATGGCTGAAGGTTGCTGAAAGCTTGCCCGCCTCCGGCAGGCTGGGTTGAAGCCAACGCCACTGCGGAGTCCGGTGGTCCGTAGGAACCCCCGGGGGCGGGCGCCATCCCTGCCGAGGGCCGATCCGTCGTCTCGGTAGTTGAGGCAATCATTCCGGGGTGGGTGTGCGGCGGAAGATTCGAGGTGATCAGGGTTGTTGTTTCCGAACCGGCGACTTGGCCTTGGTAGTAGCTGGAAAGGCCCGGCCCCTGGCCGTTGTGCAACGCCGCACGGCCCCGCAAGTCGGGGAGGGCGAAGTTTGTCATCCCATCACCGCCGTACATTGTGCCTAGCAAGGAAAACAGGGCCGCGTTCTGCGCGATCGACAACAGTTGGCCGTTGCACAATGCCCAGCCATTTGGGGCGAAGTTGAATCCAACAAGCCGGATCTCGCCGATAAACGGTTCAGTCATGAGTTCGGTCCTTTGCTTCTGGGGGCTGAGGCAGTTGGAGGCAACAGCGTAGCGCCCCTCCTATCGATGACAGCGGTGGCGTTGCTGCCGCCGTGAGTAATGAAGAGACTGACCAATCCACTCTTGGGGTGGACGATCGCGATGGTTTCCGGGGGAAGCGCTCCGGTGACCAAGCTGAAGCCCAGCCGGAAGCGTTCAGCGGGATCCGCGTGCTCCCCGGGGCGCGGCGCCCGCCGAAGATCCTCCGCAGTTTCCAAGCGGACGACGGCGGGGCCCGCCGCCAGCTGTTGGCCAACCAGCGGCGTCCAACTGGCAAGGGTGAACACATCGGGTCCAGACGCCTGGGACGTAAGGGGACCCGCGGCGGCCAGGACCACGGCCCCGGCCCCGCCGATCAACAAAGTCCGGCGGCTCAGTTTGAGTGAGGTGTCCATTTTCAGCCTGCGTTAAAGCCGAGCGAGAACCGGAGGTTCCGCACCGCCACACCGTTGGCGTGGGTCACCTTGATGCTGACGCTCTGCCCGGCGGCTACGGCGGCTGTGTCCACGGCGTCGCTGCACGTGGTGGCGGCGGTGGCGATGGAGCAAGTCAACGAAGACGCTGATCCGTTCACCATCACTGTGACGCTTACGGCTGGGCCGCTGCTGACGTTCGCCGTCAGTCCCTTGATGGTTCCAGCTCTCGGCATGACGATCGCAGCGTCGGACTCGGCTGCCGCGATGCCCGAACTGCCGGAGAGGGGCACATAGCCGGTTGTATCGGAGGGATCGATGAATCGCACTGATCCGGTGAAGACCGGGGGTGGCCCATCAAGGCCGGCAACGCCCTGGGCACCCTGAGCACCTGTGGCACCCGTGGCGCCGTTTGTGCCGGCAGCTCCTTGCGCTCCGGTTGCGCCTGTCGCACCGGTGGGGCCTTGGGGCCCGATCGGCCCTGCCGGCCCAATGAGGGATTGCCCAATTCCCGGCCAAGTGCCCGCGAACTTAGGTCCATACATTTTGTAGTCGGAAAGATTGAGGTAGAAGTCGCCGTCCTTGCCGATGCCGGCAGTTGGTGCGCTGGCTCCGCTCAGAACGCTGTTGCCGTCGGTTCCCGGAAGCCCATTGACCCCGGTAGCTCCGGTGTCTCCCTTGATGCCTTGGATGCCTTGAGCGCCGGTGGCGCCGGTCGCGCCTTGGGCGCCGGTAGCTCCGGTGGCGCCTGTGGCCCCGGTTGCGCCTTGGGCGCCGGTTGCGCCGGTCGCGCCTTGGGCGCCGGTGGCACCGTCCGCGCCTGCTGCTCCGGTGTCGCCCTTGAGGCCCTGCGCGCCGATTGCGCCTGCGGCTCCAGTGTCACCCTTAGCGCCCCGGGGGCCTGTGGCACCTGCGGCGCCTTGGGATCCAGCCGCACCTGTGTCGCCGGTGGCCCCCGTCGTACCAGTGTCACCCTGCGGACCCTGTACTCCCGCAGGACCCTGTACTCCCGCGGGACCCTGTGTTCCCGCAGGTCCAGGCGCGCCAGTCGGCCCGGCCGGTCCTGTGGCTCCAGTTGGGCCCGGCGCGCCAGTGGCGCCTGCGACTGAAACATTGGCGTCCTTGCCCCACGAAACTGCTACGGCGCCGTCACCGCAGGTTTTCTTTGCGTTTCCTTGGGAAACCGAGCTGATAGTTCCCTGTTGGGTGTCGAGGCATGCGCTGAATGTGCCGGAATCCGTGCTTCCGCTGGACGCGGTGCACCCGGTCGCGGCGATGGCAAGCATCAATCCCAAAGTTGAAAGTTGAATCTTGCGGGTGAGCGGCCACCGCCGGCCCTCCGAATTGGACGACAAAATCGCAGGACTCATCCTGGACCCCCTTGAGACCATGTTGTAACGAGGAATTCTGCCCCCAATACCGGCAGGTGACTGGCTGCCATGCTGCAATTCCTCGGAGTCCAGTCCATGTGAACAATATCACGCCCAATTGCCCTCATTCAGGGCAATTGGAGCGGTATTACCGCGCTTTATTGTGACGCCGTGGACCCGTCCTGAGTCCAAAGCTCTGTGATTCCAACGTTCGCCTGCCCCAGCAGATCGCGGAGGGTCGAGATGGAGAGCCCGACGACTGCGTGCGGATCGCCGTCGACCTTACGAATGAAAGCCCCGCCCAAGCCGTCGATCGTGAATGAACCGGCGCAGTGCAGGGGCTCGCCTGTCGCGATGTAGGCGTCGATGTCCTCCTCGCTCATCTCCGTGAAGTGGACCTCTGCGCTGGACACGGCACCGACGGTTGCGCCGGTTCCGTCGGCCGTCCCGCCGTCGTCGTCCATGTCGGCAGCGGTATCGCGACAGTCCACCAGCCAGTGCCCGGTGTGGAGGACGCCCTTGGAGCCGCTCATGCGCAGCATCCGTTCCTTCGCGATGTCCACGGTGTAGGGCTTGCCGTGCGATTCGCCGTCGAATTCGAACACGGAATCGCAGCCGATCACCAGGGCGCCCTCGGCATCGGGCAGGGAGGCGACAGCCTCGGCCTTGGCCCGGGCCAGGAGGAGCGCGGTGTCATGCGCGTCGGTCACGCCATACCGGGCTTGCACTGCATCCTCGTCCACATCCGAGACGAGTACTTCGTGGTGGATGCCGGCCTCCGTGAGGAGCTTGGTGCGGGCGGGGGACTGGGAAGCCAGGATCAATCGGGTCACGGCTCAAGCGTAGTACGCGACGTCACCCTCCGACGCTCGCTCACTAATAGGCCCAAATCCCCGACGCTCCTTCACATCTGGGGCCACATCCCGAAACTCTCCTTCACATTTTGGCCCGGGTGAATTTAGAAGTGAGAGAGGGTTAGGGGAAAGGACGTTAAAGGTGAGCGGGCGTCGGTTCTGGACCCAGAACCGACGCCCGCTCAAACGTAAGCAGCCGCTTAGTGGACCAGCTCCTTGGCGACGCCTGCCGCCGTCGTGCGCTGCAGGTTGGCGCCTTCGACGTCGACGTCCGGCAGGATTCGGGACAGCCAGCCGGGCAGCCACCAGGCCTTTTCGCCCAGCAGGTACATCACGGCCGGAACAATGGTCATCCGCACCACAAACGCATCCACGAGCACGCCGAACGCCATGGCGAAACCGAGGGGCCGCACCATGGTCAGGTGGCTGAAGATGAAGCCGGCAAACACGCTGACCATGATGATGGCGGCGGCCGTGACCACGGCAGCGGCATGGCTGAAGCCGCTCCGGACGGCTTGCTTCGCGTTCTCGCCGTGCATGAACGATTCGCGCATGCCCGAGGTGATGAACACCTGGTAGTCCATGGCCAGGCCGAACAGCACGCCAATCAGGATGATCGGCAGGAAGCTCAGCACGGCTCCCGGGTTGGCGACGTCGAACACTGTGCCCAGCCATCCCCACTGGTATACGGCCACCACAGCGCCGAACGCTGCCGCGAGCGAGAGCAGGAAGCCGCCAGTGGCGAGCAACGGAACGACGATCGAGCGGAACACCAGGAGAAGCAGGACAAGCGAGAGCCCGACGACGATCGCCAAGTAGGGTGGCAAGGCCGCACCGAGCTTCGCGGAGACGTCGATATTGCCGGCTGTCTGCCCCGTCAGCCCAATGGTGGCGCCTGTGGCCTGCTGGATTTCGGAACCCTTCGCGCGCAGTTCCGAGACCACCTGGACGGTGCTCGCACTGGCGGGCCCGTCCTTGGGGATGACCTGGAAAACGGCCGTGCGGTGATCCTGGCTGAGGGCTACCGGTACGGCCGCCACGACGTTGTCGACGCCGCGCAGTTTGTCCGCGACGTCGAACTGCTTGGCCTTGGCCTGGTCGTCGCTGAGCCCGGACGGGAAGGTGCCGACGACCACGATGGGACCGGTCATTCCTTCGCCGAAGCTCGTCCGGGTGAGGTCGTAGGCCTTGAACGCTTGCGAGTCGACCGGTTCCGAACCGCCGTCGGGCAGGGCCAGCCGAAGCTGGGAGGCCGGTAGGGCCAGCACGCCGAGCAGCGCGACGCCAGCAAGCAGCGAGACCACAGGATGGCGAGTCACGAGACCACCCCAGCCGCGGCTGCTCCGCCGCTGGTCCTCGGCACGGTCTTCCGAGACGTGGTCCGGCTCGGCGTTGTGGCGTTCGGCCTTGGCCCAGGCTCGCTTCGAGATCAGCTTGCGGCCCACAAGGGACAGCACCGCCGGGGTCAGGGTCAAAGAAACGACGACGGCGACCGCCACCGTTGCGGCGGCAGACAGGCCCATGACGGCGAGGAACGGGAGCCCGGGAACCACCAATGCGGCAAGCGCGATGACGACTGTGAGGCCGGCAAAAAGGACGGCGTTGCCCGAGGTGCCGGTGGCAAGTGCCACTGATTCCTCCGCGTCCATGCCCGAAAGCAATTGCCCGCGGTGTCGGTTGACGATGAAGAGCGAGTAGTCGATTCCAACAGCGAGGCCCAGCATGAGTGCGAGCATCGGGGAGATGGAGCTCATGTCGATGACGCCGGTGAGGGCAAAGGTTCCGCCGACACCCACGGCCACGCCAATGATCGCCATCAGGAGGGGTAGGCCTGCGGCGATGAGCGTTCCCAGCATCACGATGAGGGCGATGGCCGCCACAGCGATGCCGATGATTTCGGAGACACCAAACAACTGGGAGACGTCTTCCGTGATTTCCTTGCTGGCCAGTGCGGTGACACCTGCTGAGGAGACTCCGTGGACAATGTCTTGGACTTGCTGCCGGACTGCGGGGGTCAGGCCGTTGATGGAGGTCTTGAACTGGACCTGGGCGATTGCCGCTTTGCCGTCTTCGGAGACAAAGCGCATGCCCTGGGAAGCTGTCACCTGGCGTTTGGCCAGTGCAAGGGCGGTGGCACCGTCGGCGGCTTGCTTTTGGCCCGCGTCGAGTTTTTGGCGTCCGGCCACCAGTTCGGCCTTCTGAGGGGCAAGTTGGGCCTCAATCTGCGCCGCTGGCATCCCGGCCGCGGTCATTTGCTGCTCGGCGGCCTTAAGCTGGGCATCGCCAGCATCCAGGGTGGTCCGGGCCTTGTCCAACTCAGCCTGCCCGGCGGCAGCTTTCTGTTCCCCGGCAGCGAGATCTGACGGCGCTTTGTCCAGGGATGCTTGAGTCGTAAAGGGATTGACCGTGGACTGCACGTCCGGCAGTTTTTCCAGCCGGGCGAGGGCCGACGCAATGGCGTCCTTGCCGGCCTGGTTGAATCCGGCATCGCCGGCTTCGAAGACGATCCCGGCGGATCCGCCTGCGGAGGCAGGAAGTTCCTTCTTGAGTTTGTCCAGCATCTGCTGGGTTTCGGTGCCGGGGATCTGGAAGTTGTTGGACATGGTGCCGTGGAAGGCGGCTGCGGAGCCGCCGACGGCCACGAGCACGGCCAGCCACAGCGAGATCACCAGCCTACGGTGACGGTAGGAGAACTTGCCAAGGCGGTAGAGCAGGAGTGCCATATCGGAACCGATCTGTCGGTGTGGTTATGCCTGGTGTTGCGTGTCAGCCGAGGGCTCTGCGCCGTGGCGGGCCGTGGCATGGGAAGCCGTTGCAGCCGTGAAGCCTGAACCGAGCAGGCCTATTGCGTCGATCAAGTGCTGACGCAGGTTTGCCAAGGATTCAGGGGAAAGATCCGGGCCGTGTTGTTCGAACCACACGCTCATTGCTGCCTTGCCGCAGGAAATGATGGATCCGGCCAAGGCCCGCAAATAGAGCTCGTTGGTGTCCGGTCCCAAGCGGTGCCGGGCGGCGTCGATGATCTGCGTGGTGCAGTGGTCCCAAGCTTCGAGTTCGGAGCGTGCCAAGGCCCGGTTGTCCTGGGTCAGGCTGAAGAGCTCGGCCATGGGGGAGACCGTCATGGGGTCAGCCAATGCCATCAGGGCGGCGCGGGCGGATTCGAGGATAGGTTCACCTGACGGGCGCAAGCGGAACTGTTCCAGCGCATGGTCCAGGAAGCCCTCGGTCACGGAGGCCAAGGCGGCTTCGAGGCTGGGGAAATAGTTGAAGAACGTCCGCCGGGATACGCCGGCCTCTTCCGCGATGTCCTCCACCGTGAAATTTCCAACTCCCTCGCTGCGCAACACGGCGAGGGCCGCGTCAGCGATCGCTTGGCGGGTGGCCAGTTTGTTCTGTTCCCGGCGCGAGGGGAGCGCAGCGGTTTCGAGAGTGCTCACTTAGTTACACTAAGTGCAACTTTGCACTCTGGGCAAGTTAAATCTTCGCTCGCCAGAGCAACCGGCCGGAGACGCTTGTGCGTCGCCGGCCGTTGTTGACTGCTTTACTGCTGGAAAGGTTGCTGGGGAGAGTGCGGAGGGGGCTGCTGGAACTGTCCGGGCGCTGGCGGTGCCGGCGGCGGCGTTTGTCCCGGCGTCGCGGGCTGCTGGGCGGATTGCTGAGCTGCGGCGCTGGTCAAGTAGATCGATTGTCCTGTGGCACCGGGCTCGCCTTCGGCCAAGGGGATGGCGAAGACCGCGGTGCCATAGGCGCACACCTCGGTCCAGTTGCCGCCCATCTCGGACGTGTCGAAGCGCATGGCCACGATCGCGTTGGCGCCACGCTGCTGCGCCTCGTTGACCATGCGGGCCATGACTTCCTGGCGGCTCTCATAGAGGGCCTTGGTCATTTCGGGCAGTTCGCCGCCGCCGAGGGAGCGGAAACCTGCCATCACTTGGGCGCCGATATCCCGGGAGCGGACGGTGAGGCCCATGACTTCGCCAAAGACCGCGTCGATCCTGTGGCCCGGAATCTTGTTTGAGGTGACGATCAGCATGGACAGAGCCTATCCAGAATTCACCCGTTCGCACCGTTAAAAGGACGAATCCCTAGGGCATTACCCGGGGATTCGTCCTTGCGATGGTGGGCCTCCGCTAGGCCTTGGCGTCCGCGAGTTCGCGACTCTTGTCAGCCGGCTCCGAAGAGACTGCGTCGTCCTCAGTGGCGAATGCCTTTCCCTTGCGGGGCGCGTTGTAGAGCGATTCGTCCAGGATGCCCTGGCGTTTGGCGACGATAGCGGGAACCAGAGCCTGTCCGGCCACGTTGACAGCTGTGCGGCCCATGTCCAGGATGGGGTCGATGGCCAGGAGAAGCCCGACGCCGGCGAGCGGCAGTCCCAGCGTGGACAGGGTCAGGGTGAGCATGACCACGGCGCCCGTGGTGCCCGCAGTTGCCGCAGAACCAAGAACCGAAACCACCACGATCAGCAGGTACTGGCTGATGTCCAGGTTGACGCCGAAGAACTGGGCCACGAAGATCGCGGCAACGGCCGGGTAGACGGCTGCGCAACCGTCCATCTTGGTTGTCGCTCCCAGTGGGACGGCGAATGAAGCGTAGCCCTGGGGAACGCCGAGGTTGCGCTCCGTGACGCGCTGCGTGAGCGGCAGCGTGCCGATCGAGGAGCGCGAGACGAACGCCAGCTGCACGGCCGGCCACACGCCCGAGAAGTACTGCTTGACGGACAGTCCATGGGTCTTGACCAGGATGGGGTAGACCACGAACAGCACCAGGGCAAGGCCTACGTAGATCGCCACTGTGAACTTGCCAAGCGAGCCAATGGTGTCCCAACCGTAGACTGCCACAGCGTTACCGATCAGGCCGATGGTGCCCAGCGGGGCGATCCGGATGATCCACCAGAGGACCTTCTGGATGACGGCCAGGGCGGAGGCATTGAGGTTCAGGAACGGTTCGGCTTGCTTGCCGACCTTGAGGGCTGCGACTCCGACGGCGATGGCGATCACCAGGATCTGCAGGACGTTGAAGCTGACCGAAGTGCTCGCGACGCCGTTGGTAACGGTGGTGCTAGCGCCCAGGCCCAGGAAGTTCTTCGGGAACAGGCCGGTGAGGAATGCCCACCAGTCGCCGGTGGTCCCGGCATATTCGGCCTTCTTGGTGATGCCCGTACCGGCGCCCGGCTGCAGGAGCACGCCTAGTCCGATGCCGATCAGCACCGCGATGAGCGAGGTGATGGCAAACCAGAGCAGGGTGTTCCACGCCAGCCTAGCCGCATTGGACACCTGGCGAAGGTTCGCGATGGAACTCACCACGGCGGTGAAGATCAAGGGCACGACGGCGGTCTGCAGCAGCGAGACGTAGCTGGAACCGATGGTTTGCAATGTGGCGCCGAGTCCGTTGGGAGCCGTCTTGGTGCTGCCGGTGGCCTTGGCCAAAAGGCCGAGCGCCAGGCCGATCACCAGGGCCGCGATGATCTGGACGCCGAAGGACGTTGCCCACTTGGGAAGCCGGGACGCAGTCTTGCCGGCGGAAGTCAAAGTGTTGGATGAATTGCTCACCGGAACAAACTAGGCCCCGACAAATACCACCGCGACCCGACGTTGAGAAATGTTACGTTCTCAAATTCGAGCAACTACCCAAGAAGCTTGCGAATTCGCCGCCGATTCACCCATTTATGAAGTTATTCCCAGACGGAATGTGGGAAAGATCTCGTATGGTCAACCCATCTAGTCCCCACCGCCACCCTCGCCTCGCAAGGTCGGCCAGGGAACCCTGGCGGCGTGGGCCCCCGCATTTGTTGTCGTTTTGAGCGTTCAAAACGACAACAAATGCGAGTCAGTTGGGTCACCCCAGCAAAGCGCGCTTGAGCGTATCCAGGCCAACAGAGCCGATGTTCAGCGCGTCTGTGTGGAAGGACTTCAGGTCAAAGCCGTCGCGGCGCTCAAGTTCAGCCCGGATCTTCTCCCACAACCGTTGGCCTACCTTGTACGACGGGGCCTGCCCCGGCCAGCCGAGGTATCGGGTGAATTCGAACTGGAGCTGGCCCGCGCTGATGGGAAGGTTGGCCTTCAGGAATTCGAAGCCCTTTTCCGATGTCCATGGGCCGCTGCCCCAACGCTCCGGTACTTCCAGCTCAAGGTGGACGCCGATATCGAACACCACGCGGGCTGCGCGCATGCGCTGCATGTCCAGCATGCCCATGTGGTCGCCTGGATCCTTAAGGTAGCCGAGCTCCAGCATGAGCTTCTCGGCGTACAGGGCCCAGCCTTCGCCGTGTCCGGAGACCCAGCAGACGTTGCGCCGCCAGTTGTTAAGGAGCTCGCGGCGGTAGACGGCGGTGGCCACCTGGAGGTGGTGACCGGGCACGCCTTCGTGGAAGACCGTGGTGGTCTCGGCCCAAGTGGTGAACGTGTCTTCGCCTGCGGGGACGGACCACCACATGYGGCCAGGCCGGGAGAAGTCGTCCGAGGGGCCGGTGTAGTAGATGCCGCCTTCGTCTGTGGGCGCGATACGGCATTCGAGCGTCTTCATGATGTCGGGGATGTCGAAGTGGACGTCAGCCAGTTCGGATACTGCGCGGTCGGAGAGTTCCTGCATCCAGGCTTTGAGGGCATCGGTGCCCTTGATCTGCCGGCCTGGATCGTTGTCGAGGATTGCTTTGGCCTCCTCGATGGATGCGCCGGGCTTGATTTGCTCGGCCACGCGCTCCTGCTCGGCGATGAGCCTGTCGAGTTCCTGCACACCCCAGGCGTAGGTTTCCTCCAGGTCCACTGTCGCTCCAAGGAAGGAACGCGAGGCAAGAGCGTAGCGCTCGCGGCCCACGGCGTCCTTTTCCGGCGCAAAGGGCAGGAGCTCTGCTTGGAGGAAGGCGGCCAGGCGCGAGTATGCGGACCGCGCGACGGCGGTACCGGCGTCGAGCTTTTCCTGCAGTTCCGCCGGCAGCGGCTGGCCGTCGATGGCGGCTCCGGAGGCTAGCTTGGCGAAGAAGCCGTCCTGGGCCGCGTATTTGCTGGTCTGTTCGATGACGATCTTGACTTGGCGGACCGCGGAGACTTTTCCTGCGTTCAGGGCGGAACGCAGCGAGGCGATGTACCCATCGATCGCCGCTGGAACGTTGGCCGCCCGGCCGGCGATGTGCTCCCAGTGTTCGGCTGTGTCGGTGGGCATGAGGTCGAAGATCGCGCGGATGGTTTGGGCCGGAGATTCGATGTTGTTCAGCTCCGCGGCGTCCCAGCCGGACTCGTGGATCTCGAGTGCCAAGCCTAGCCGTTCGCGCATCGCGTCAAGGGTGATGACATCGGAGGCGTCCGTGGGTTCGAGGGCGGCCAGCTCGTCGAGCGTTCGGCGTGCTGCCTTGGCGAATGCAGCCGCGCCCGCGGGCGAGAAATCCTGGTACTCGGTTTCGTGTCCGGGCAGGCCGAGCGTGGTGGCGAGGCTCGGGTTAAGGGCAAGGAGGGTGTCCGTGTAGGCGTCGGCGACTGCGTCGATGGCAGTCTGGAGGCGTGCCGGAACTGTGTTAGGAGTAGTCACTCCAAGAGCCTAACCGCGACAAGAATCTTGTGAAAGGGTTGTTGCACTCTTCGGCCAACCCAACTGGCTGGCATTTAATGTCGTTCTGAGCCTTCAAAACGACATTAAATGCGACTCAGTTGGGTACCGCGGAACCTAGCCCCGACTCCGCTTCCAGGCGCCCGGCCCCGGGGTGGGGTCCAGGCGCAGTTGCTGCCGCCGCAGCCAGTGCCGGGTGCTGAGTTTTGGGGTCTCGGCTTCCTCCGGCGCTTCGAGGGAGGCGACGACGGCGGCAAGCGCCGCGAGCTCTTCCGGCGTCGGGCTTCCCTTGACCACTGAAAGCAACGGCTCGGCCGGCCTCGCACCAGTGGAATCAGGCCCGGAGTCTGGAAGGTTCTGTTCGACGCTCACAGGGGGATGTTTCCGTGCTTCTTGGTGGGCAGGCTGGCGCGCTTGTCGCGGAGGGCGCGGAGGCCCTTGATGATCTGCAGGCGCGTCTCCGACGGCGCGATGACGGCGTCCACGTAGCCCAGCTCGGCTGCCTGGTAGGGGTTGAGGAGTTCTTCCTCGTACTGGCGGATGATCTCGGCACGCTTGCCCTCGACGTTGCCACCGGCCTCGGCAACGGCGGCAAGATCGCGGCGGTACAGGATGTTGACGGCACCCTGGGCGCCCATGACGCCGATCTGTGCCGTGGGCCAGGCCAGATTGAGGTCTGCGCCGAGCTTCTTGGATCCCATCACGATGTACGCTCCGCCGTAGGCCTTGCGGGTGATGACCGTCAGCTTGGGCACGGTGGCTTCGGCGTAGGCGTAAAGCAGCTTGGCACCGCGGCGGATGATGCCCTGGAATTCCTGGTCTTTGCCGGGCAGGAAGCCGGGGACGTCCACCAAAGTGATGATGGGAACGTTGAAGGCATCGCAATGGCGGACAAAGCGGGCGGCCTTTTCCGAGGCGGAGATGTCCAGCGTGCCGGCGAACTGCATGGGCTGGTTGGCCACGATACCGACGGTGTGGCCTTCAACCCGGCCATAGCCGATGATCACGTTGGGGGCATAGAGCGACTGCATTTCGAGGAAATGGGCGTCATCCACGATCTGCTCGATGACCTTGCGCATGTCATAGGGCTGGTTGGCCGAGTCCGGGATGAGAGCGTCCAGGGCGAGGTCGTCGTCGTCGAGCTCTAGTTCTTGCTCGTGCTCCAGGACGGGTGCCTCGGAGAGGTTGTTGGACGGCAGGAAATCCAGGAGTTCGCGGACGAACTCGATCGCGTCCGCTTCGTCGCTGGCGAGGTATGTGGAAGTGCCGGTGGTGGCGTTGTGCTGGCGCGCACCGCCAAGGGTTTCCATGTCCACGTCTTCGCCGGTGACGGTTTTGATGACGTCAGGGCCGGTGATGAACATATGGGAGGTCTTGTCCACCATCACCACGTAGTCGGTGAGGGCGGGGGAGTAGGCGGCGCCGCCGGCGCACGGGCCCATGATGAGGGAAATCTGGGGGACGACGCCGGAAGAGTGGACGTTGTTCCGGAAGATGTCGGCGAACATCGCCAGCGAGGCGACGCCTTCCTGGATGCGCGCGCCGCCACCGTCGTTGATGCCCACCATCGGGCAGCCGTTGCGGAGGGCGAATTCCTGGACCTTGACGATCTTCTCGCCGTTGACCTGGCTCAGGGAACCGCCGTAGACGCTGAACTCCTGGCTGTAGATGGCAACGAGGCGGCCGTCGACAGTGCCATAGCCCGAGACGACGCCGTCGCCGAGGGGCTTTTTCTTTTCCATGCCGAACGCGGTGGAGCGGTGGACTGCCAAGGCGTCGAATTCTACAAAGGAGTCTTCATCGAGGAGCATGTCGATGCGTTCGCGGGCGGTGTTCTTGCCGCGGGCATGCTGTTTCTCGATGGCTTCGGGGCCGGAAGGTTGTTCTGCACGGGCCTGGCGGTCGCGGAAGTCGGCAATCTTTCCCGCTGTCGTTGTCAGATCGTGGCTCATCAAATGTCTCCGGCTCTGTAGCTGATTTACGCTGGCACTGCTTCGTTAGGCATGCGCTCTTAAGTAGCATCCGTACAAAGTGCGGGCCCTGTTGGCTAGTCTAATGACGCAAAAGCCACAGACCGCTGTAGAAACCCTACAATTTTCCGACTTCAAGTCGAGCATCAAGCAATGTTACTCGCCGGTAACATAGTTGGGCTACAGTGTCCTCATGACCTCAAGCAACGACGCTTCTGCAAACCCTGCCCTTCCTTACCAGGCGCGTGGATCACTGAGGGGCCGCACCATCCTGATGTCCGGCGGCAGCCGAGGCATCGGCTTGGCAATCGCCACCCGCGCGGCCCGCGACGGCGCCAACATCGTTCTCATGGCCAAGACCGGAGAACCCCACCCCAAGCTGCAAGGCACGGTCTTCACGGCTGCCGAGCAATTGGAAGCAGCCGGCGGCCAAGCGCTGCCGCTCGTCGGGGATGTCCGCAACGACGGCGACGTTGCCGCGGCGGTTGCCGCCGCCGTCGAACGCTTTGGCGGGATCGACGTCGTGGTCAACAACGCTTCGGCGATCGACCTCTCCCGCACTGACGCGATTGACATGAAGCGCTATGACCTCATGCAGGACATCAACGTCCGTGGCACCTTTTTGCTGTCCAAGCTCGCGCTGCCCGCCCTGCGGAAATCCGGCAATTCCCACATCCTGACTCTTTCTCCGCCCTTGAACCTTGATCCGAAGTGGGCTGGCATGCACCTTGCCTACACCATGGCCAAGTACGGCATGAGCCTCACCACGCTGGGCCTCGCCGAAGAACTCAAGAACGACGGCGTGGCGGTCAACTCCTTGTGGCCCTGCACGCTGATCGACACCGCCGCCATCCGAAATATGCCGGGCGGGGAACAGATTGTCCAAGCCGCCCGAGGCCCTGAAATCATGGCCGACGCGGCCCACGCCGTCCTGACCGGGTCACACTTGACCGCAGGCTCGGCCGGTTCAACCAGCAAAACCGGCAACTTCTACACGGACGAACAGGTACTCAGGGCCGCAGGGGTCACAGACTTCACGCCCTACAGCCTGGGAGCCCCGGAGGAGAAGCTGGTGGCCGACATCTTCCTCTAAGCGGACATCTTCTTCCGGGACCAGCTTGGCTGGATAGGATTCTGTCTATGGACGCCGAACAGCCTGCCAGCAGCGAACCACGTGACCCGCGTTTGGGCCTGGACCGCGATGCCCTGCTTCACCCCGAGTTCCTCGCGGCCGCTGGTATTTCGCAACTGAAGATTGTCGAGACCACCGGCTCCACCAATGCCGATCTGCTGCGCGCTGTCACCACGGAACCCAAGGAGTGGACCGACCTCGCGGTCCTCACCGCCGAGCACCAGACGGCGGCGCGGGGCAGGCTCGACCGTCACTGGGAGGCTCCTGCCCGCTCGGCGATCTCCGTTTCGATCGTCCTGCGTCCCGTCAATTCCCAAGGCTTGCCTGTTGCGACCCAAAGCTACTCCTGGCTGTCCCTGCTGGGTGCGCTTGCCTTGCGGGAGACGCTCCTGGAAACGGCTGGCCTTCCCGCCGAGATCAAGTGGCCCAACGACGTCCTGGTGCGCGGCAAGAAGATCGCAGGAATCCTCGCCCAGATGGGGCCGATGGGGGACGGAACAGTTCCCGCCGTGATCCTGGGTACCGGCCTCAACGTGACGCTCCGCGGGGATGAATTGCCTGTCCCTACGGCGACGTCCCTCCTGCTCGAGGGCGCCACCACTACGGACCGCACCGTGATTCTCCAGAACTATTTGTCACGTTTCGCAGCGCTCTACCGCAGTTTCTGCAATGCCGACGGCGACCCGACTGCGGGATTGGCTGGCGGCTCGTCCCTGCACAAGCGGGTGGAAGCTGTCATGGTCACCTTGGGACGCGAAGTGAAAGCCCATCTGCCCGGCGACCTCGAGTTGGTGGGGCATGCGTCCAGGTTGGATGAGTATGGTTCCCTTTTGGTGGTGGACCATGGTGGCCGCGAGCACGTGGTGACCGCCGGCGACGTCGTCCACCTGAGGGCCACAGAAAGCGGTTATGCGTAGAGAGCTCCTGCGTGGGGAGCAAGTCATCGTGATCACGCGGCAGCAGCCAAGGATGCTCTTTGGTCCCGTCCTGGCATTCATACTGGTCCCCGCTGCGGCGGCCTTCGCCTGTGCATGGATAGTCAAAGGCGGACCGGCCAAGTTGCTTCCCGTCATCACGAGTGAGTGGACCCCATGGCTGGTGGGCGCGTGCCTGGCTATTGTGGCGATCGTGCTGCTCGGTTACAGCCTCCCCGCGTTCATTCGCTGGCGTGGCATACGGTACATCCTGACCAGCGGACGGATAGTTGCCCGTTTTGGAATGCTTCGGAGGGGCGACTGGCAGGTGCCGTTGGTCGCGGTGCGCAGCGTGGGGATCAAACAATCGCTGCTCCAACGGATATTGCGCTCCGGGAATATATCCTTGGATACCGGGCACCCCGGCGACGCCGTTCTTGCGGATGTCCCGGAGGTGGGCAAATTCAGGAGTTTCATCCTGGAAGCCATGGCCGAGCTTCCGGCGGGTGCCAGGTTTGAGCCCGGCGCGGTGACGGGGACTGACGGTGTTACCGAGTACCCGAATGAAGCGTTGCCCTGGGATGTGAGAGAAGGTGGAAGAGATGAGCGTTGACGAGCAGGAGCCTGAGTACATGGACCACGAGCCCGACGCCGTGCCCGAACCTTCCGTGGGCCCCGCCGCAACGGGGGTCCTCCCCGTCGTGTCCCCGCCCACCGGCGCCCTGTCAGCCGAGCGGCTGGCCATCAAGGCGCTTGAAAGCAGGTTGCTAGGGGGCGAACGCAAACTCCGGCGACGTGAAGTGGCTGCGGGTGCAGGTGTCTCCTTGCTGTCCGCCCGCAAACTGTGGCGCGCGCTGGGTTTCCCCAACTTCGGAGACCAAGACGTAGCATTCACGGAGCGCGACCTCGCCGCGCTGTCCACCATTCTTGATCTTGTCCGTGCTGGCAAGCTCACCGAGGAAGCCGCCATTTCCGTGACGC
This sequence comes from Arthrobacter sp. 01T419, assembly GCF_056398865.1. NCBI lineage: Bacteria > Bacillati > Actinomycetota > Actinomycetes > Micrococcales > Micrococcaceae > Arthrobacter > Arthrobacter sp. 01T419. Next base: position 244,713 of record NZ_JBFTQF010000004.1, on the reverse strand, counting down.
GTGCCATCGGCCAAATGACCGACCGCATGGTGGTGTGGCAGGTCGAGGCGTTGATCGAGGACATGGTGGTGCAACAAGGCATCCCCGATGCGGTTGCTCGCAAGCAGTTGGTCAATGAACTGCCCAACCTCGTGGATGCCATGGAAGAGATCCTCTTGTACTCGTGGCGCCGCCAAATGAACGCCGGCGTGCAGCGCTTGGCCGTCCGCGCCGAAGCCGGCTTGCAGGCCAGCGAGGCGGGCCGCGAAGGCGACGAAGACGACGCCCCCTTGCCCTTGGCGCGCGCCGTGGGCTTTGCCGACCTTGTCTCCTACACGAGCCTGTCCCGCCGCATGAACGAGAAGACCCTGGCCCAGCTGGTCCAGCGCTTCGAGAACAAGTGCGCGGAGATCATTTCCATCGGCGGCGGACGCCTCGTCAAGACGGTCGGCGACGAAGTCCTCTACATTGCCGAGACGCCGGCCGCCGGCGCTGAAATCTCCTTGGCGCTCGCTCAGGCCTTCACCGAAGACGAAATCCTGCCCGAAGCCCGCGTGGCCATGGTCTGGGGACGGATCCTTTCCCGGCTCGGCGACATCTACGGCCCCACCGTCAACCTCGCGGCCCGCCTCACCGCGCTGGCGGAACCGGGAACGGTCCTGGTCGATGAGATGACGGCGGCAGCCCTGGGCCAGGACGAACGTTTCGTCCTGGTTCCCCAAACCGCTGAGAACGTTCGTGGCTTCGGGGAGATCCTCCCCGTCCGGCTTGCACGCGGCCTTGGCAAAGGCCTGGTTCTCGACTGATCCGGGAGAGGCGCTCATGGGGAGTCCTCCCCATGGCGTGCCCCGGGAACTTCGGCCTACGCTGGATTGCCTTCGTGGTTAGGCCGCTCTTGGAATAGCAGGGTCTCACATGCGATAGTCGTAGGGACTCAATTCCGCCGCCGTATGGGGGTACGGCGGAATCTCACGAGCACCGGCGCAAGCCGCAAAGTTCGAGGGCCGCCTGGGGGTGGCTGTGATGCAAGGGATTGAAACGCTGTGACGGCATTATTCGGCAAGTGGGGGCTCAAGAAGCGCCGAAGCAAGTTCATCACCATCACCGGTCTTACGGCGGCAACTGCGTTGCTTGTGACCGGTGCCGTACTGTACCCGGGATTCAAGACAGCCGAGGTTGATCTTAACGACGGCGGCGTCTGGGTGGTCAGCAAAACCAAGAACGCCGTGGGACGGTTGAACTATCCCTCCAAAGTCCTCGACGGCGCCGTCACCCCGGCCAGTACCAACTTCGATGTCCTCCAGGATGCCGGCGAAGTTTTCGTTGATGACGGCTCGGGGTCCACCATCAACCAAGTGTCCGCAGCGAACATGCGTCTCGGCGGCGACAAACAATTGCCGCCTTCCTCTGAAGTGAGTTTCGGTTCCCGGGTGCTGTCTGTGACGGATCCCGTCCGGGGGAAGGTGTGGGCACTGTCCCCATCCACGGTCAACGCTTTCAACGAGGGATCCACCGACGCCGTCCTTCTAGGTTCGGCAGGGACGGTTTCCGCGGTAGGAACCGACAACCGCATCTACAGTGCAGACCCGCAGAAAGGCGAGGTCACGGTCACAACGGTGGACGCCAACGGTGAAAAGACGGACGCCCAAGTGACCCGGATTGAGGAACTCAAGGGAGCAGGAGACCTCCAGATAGCAGTGGTGGGGGACGAGCCCGTGATCCTGGATGCTGCACGCGCGAACCTTTTCCTGCCGGGCGGTCGCCGTCTTTCGCTGCAGGATGCCCGCGATGCCAAGCTTCAGCAAAGCGGCGCAGAAAGCGGTTTCGTGGCCATTGCCACCCAAAAGGCGCTCATCAAGCAGCCGCTCGATGGCTCCACAGCTGCCACCGTGACCTTCGATGGGCAGGGCATTCCCGCCGTGCCGGTCCAGGTTTCGGGCTGCGTACATGCGGCTTGGGCAGGCGCCAACAAGTACATCCGCGATTGCGCCAATGATGCTGACGACAAGAACGTGGACGTTCCGAAGGCCAGCTCGGCCCCAAGCTACGTCTTCCGGGTCAACCGCGATCTGGTGGTGCTCAACGACGTGAACTCGGGCAACGTCTGGTTGGTCAACCAGAACATGCAGCTCGTCAACAATTGGGATGATGTGGTCCCGCCCAAGAATCAGTCCAACGACCAGGACAAGGATTCTGCGGATAACAACACTATCAACGTCCTGCCGGACCGTACCAAGCCCAATAGGCCGCCCGAAACCAAGCCCGATGAGTTTGGTGTGCGGCCCGGGCGCACCACCGTCCTTGGTGTGCTGGATAACGATACGGACCCCGACGGCGATGTACTCACCGCCTCGGTAGGCGGCAACGGCACTAAATCGGGCGTCCTGGAGAGCATTTACGGCGGCTCGGCCTTCCAACTAACCGTGCCCGCCGATGCCAAGCCGGGTACGGAAACCTTCGACTACAGCGCCGCGGACGGCCGCGGGCTGTCCGCGAGCGGAAAGGTCACGCTCCACGTCGTGGGCCCCGACGAGAACAAAGCCCCGGTCTTCAAGCGCTCCGATCCCACCACGTTGCTGGTCGAGCAGGGCAAGACGGTGAGCCAGAACATTCTTTCTGACTGGATGGACCCGGACGGCGACGACCTTGTCCTGATGGATGCCAAAGCCGACAACGAACAGGACCAGGTCAAGATCCGCAGGGACGGGCTCCTGACTTACCAGGATTCGGGGGCCACACCGGGTAAGAAAAACGTCACCGTCACCGTGTGGGATGGCCGCGCCACCACAACCGGCCGCGTGGTGGTCAACGTCCAGCCTCCCGGCGCCCTCGCTCCGGTGGTCAACGCCGATCACGTCACCGCCGTCGTCGGGCAGGATCTGGTGATCTCGCCGCTGAAGAACGACGTCGACCCCAACGGCGGCGCCTTGCGGCTCGCCCATGTGGAGGCCGCGGGGCCGGCGGAACTCGGTCCCGTGACCGACGGCGGAACGTTCACCTTCCGCAGTTCCACTCCGGGACCGGTGTACTTGAGCTACATTGCGAGCAATGGCCCGCAGAGCAGCCAAGGCCTCATCCGCGTCGATGTGGAATCCGGCAAAGATACCGGTTCGCCCGTGGCCGTGCATGATGTGGCCCTTTTGCCGGTAGGTGGCAGCGTCCTCGTGGATCCGCTCGCGAACGATTCCGACCCATCCGGAGGAGTGCTGGTCCTGCAGTCGGTCTCGCTGCCGGAGAACAGCACCGTCTCGGTCAACGTGATCGACCATAGCGTGCTCCGCGTCAGCGACATCGTGGGCACCAAGGAACCGCTTGTCTTCCACTACACGATGTCCAACGGCCGCAAGTCAGCCACCGGAACGGTATCCGTCGTCCCGGTGCCGGCTCCTGCCGTCGTGGAGGCTCCGCAGCCCAAGCCTGACGAAGTCAACGTTCGGGTCAACGACGTCGTCACCATTCCCGTTCTTGCCAACGACACCCACCCGCAAGGCGAGAAACTCTCGGTGGATCCTGTGCTCGCCCAGCCCATTCCCGAAGCGGACGGCAAGGCATTCGTCTCCGAAGACACCTTGCGGTTTATCGCCGGTCCCGTTCCAAAGACCGTGCGCGCCATCTACAACGCCGTGGATCCGCAAGGACAGAAGAGCGCGGCCGCTGTGACCATCCACGTCCTTCCCCTTGAAGGGGCCACGAATTCGCGGCCCCAGCCGCAGAACCTTACTGCCCGCGTGGTGGCCGGTGGCACCGTCAGGATTCCAGCGCCCTTGGACGGCATCGACCCCGACGGCGATTCCGTCCAGCTGACCGGAATCGACAGCACTCCCGGCATGGGAACCGCGACTGTGGGCAGCAACTTCATCGACTTCGTGGCCGCCGGCGACGGTGCGGGCACGGACACCTTCCGCTACAAGGTGGTCGACCGGCAAGGAGCAGTCAACACCGGAACCGTGACGGTGGGCATTGCTCCTCGCGGCGACGAGAACCACAAGCCCGCCCCTGTGGACGACGAGGTGAACGTCCGCCCAGGCCGGCAAATCGCGGTGGACGCCCTTGCCAACGACACCGATCCTGACGGCGACCCCATCGGAATCAAGGGCGACAGCATCGAGGCCGACCCCGCCCTGCAGGCCCACGTCAGCAAGAGCAGCGGAAGGATCCTGTTGACGGCGCCCAACAAAGAGGGCACGGTCAACGTCGGGTATTCCGTGGTTGATGACCGCGGCGCGGTGGGAGACGCAAGCATCCGCGTGATCGTCAAGAATGACATCCCGCTGCGGGCGCCCATCGCCCGCGACGACCGCGTGACATCCGCCCAGACCCTTGGCAAGACCGCCGTCGACGTGCCTGTCCTGAAGAATGACGAAGATCCCGACGGCGTCGGCGAGAATCTCAAGGTCTCCACGGACGCCGCAACGGCCAAACCCGGCCCCGACGGCCACGTCGTGGTGCAGCTGACCGAAAAGCCCCAGCTGATTCCCTACACGGTGGAAGACGTGGACGGTTTGAAGGCCACAGCGATCATTTGGGTTCCGGGCGTTGGGCAACAGATCCCGACCCTGGCAAAGGACGACATTATCGAGATGCTCGCCGGCCAGTCCGTTACGGCGGATCTTGGAGAATGGGTGAAAGTCCGCGAAGGGCACAGCCCACGCCTGACACAGACTGACCGGATCAAGCTCATCGGTGCCGATGACGGGGACCCCGTGGCCAACAACGGCACCGCGATCAAGTACACCGCAGGCAAGGACTATGTGGGTCCGGGCTCCATCACCTTCGAAGTCACCGACGGCTCCGGCCCCGACGATCCCAATGGCTTGAAGTCCATCTTGAGTATCCGCACCAAGGTTCTCCCGGACCCGAACACTAACCATCCGCCCACCTTGCTGGGCAGCAGCATTGAGGTTCCACAAAGCGACACTGTGGGAACCGATTTGGCGAAGCTCACCTCGGACCCTGACCAAGACGACGTCCAGAAGATGCGCTACGAGATTGTCGGCGGCAGCCCTGCGGGCTTCACCGTTGGCATCGAAGGCCAGACCTTGAGGGCCTCAGCCGACAACGGGACTCGCCCCGGGACCAATGGAACCGTCCAGGTCAAGGCCAAAGATCCGCGCGGACTTGAAGCGACGGCAAGCTACAAACTCAGCGCGACGGCGTCGAACCGCCCCAAAGCGGTAGCCAACGACGACGTCGAGCCCAATGCGGCGGCCGGAAAACCGGTCACCATCAATGTCGTGGACAACGATTCCAATCCCTTCCCGGAAACGCCGCTGAAAGTTGTCAGCGTTGCAACTGAAACGGGCCAAGGAACTGCGGCGATCAGTGGAAACTCGGTGACGGTAAACCCAGCCTCGGGCTTCACCGGCACCATGGTGGTTTCGTACACGGTGGCGGACAAAACCGAGGAAACGTCCCGCTATGCCACCGCACGGATTCGCCTGACCGTCAAAGACAAGCCCCTTGCACCCACAACTCCCCAAGCACAGAGCGTGGGGGATAGCACCGCCTTGCTCAACTGGAACGCTCCGGCGGACCGCGGTGCACCCATCACCAAGTACACGGTGCGCGGAGAACGCTTCCAACAGGATTGCCCGGCCAATACGTGCACCCTCAACGGGCTGAGCAACAACGTGAAATACCACTTCACTGTGACCGCCACCAACGAGTTCGGTGAATCCGCGCCATCGGCGGCCTCAGCGGAAGTTCGGCCGGACGTGAAGCCGGACACCCCGGCTGCTCCGGTTTTGAAGTTCGGCGACAAGCAGCTCACCGTGACCTGGGTGGCTCCTGCCAGCAAGGGTTCGCCCATCAAGTCCTACGACCTCGAGATCTCGCCCGCGCCCCCAGGTCAAAACCCGCAGATCCAGAACCTGGCATCTGCCAGCTACGTCTGGAAGGGACTGCAGAACGGCGTTTCATACAAGGTGCGGGTCCTGGCACGCAATGATGCCAAGGAACCCTCGGAATGGAGTCCGTATTCCGCGGCAGAGGTTCCCGCCGGGGTACCGGCCACGCCGTCGGCGCCTATGGTCTCGGGTGCACAACCAGTCGGGACCCAGAGCCAGTTGCGGGTCAGCTGGAGTCCACCCAACAACAACGGCGACGCCGTCTCCTCCTACACGCTGACCACGCTGCGGGGCGGCGCCGTCGTCGCCACCCAACAAGTGCCGGCAACGTCGCAGAACGTGGTGGTGGATAACTCAGAGGCGGACTACACATTCACGGTGTCCGCCACGAACAAGGCCGGGACGAGTCCTACGAGCCCGGGCTCGGCGCCCATCCGGGCGGCAGGCAAACCTGGCACCGTCAATAGCGGGACGGTCACGGCTCCCGGCAACAGCGGACAGCTCGACGTGACGTTCACCCCGTTGACCGCCGCGCAACGCAATGGCTCCCAGGAAACCGAGATCCGCTACAGCTACACGTCGAGCACCGGCCAATCCGGCTCCATCGCAGCAGGCGGGGGCACTATTTCCGGCCTGCCGAATGGGCAGAGTGTCACGATTAATATCATTGCCACATCCATCAAGAACAACTTCTCCGGGGACTCCAAAGCGATCGGCACAGCCAATCCGTATGGCCCTCCGAACGCTCCGAATGTGGATGGCCAACAATCCCGTGCAGGCGATCAATCCGTGCACTGGACTTGGAACAACCCGGCGGCCAACGGCCGGAACATTCAGCGCTTCGAAGTGAGCTACGACGGCGGAGCCTGGACATCAGTTGGGCTAGCCAACAACGACGACCGCAACACAGGCAATTGGAATGTCACCAAGCAGCTTCGCGTCCGCGCGTGCTCGGTGGACTGCGGGCCGGCCGGAAGTGCCTCGGCGACATCGGGAGCTGATCCTGTGCCGCCCTTGTCCACCATCCAGGTCAAGGCCGCCGATCAGCGCAGTTGCCCGGGGAAACCGGGGCAGCCTGATTCGTTTTCTCCCAACCCCCCGAGTTGCGGGGTCGGTTGGGTGGAGCGGTCCTGGGGTCCTATCCAAGTTCAATGCTGGTCGAATATCTACGGCAACAGCACAAAGTGGTATCTCATGACCAACCAGGCGAAATCCGGCTGGTACGTGAAGGAGACAACCATCGACCTCGTCAGCGGCAACTGGCCAGGCAAATGCTAGCCCACGAATAGCCCCATGCCACTGAGAGCCCTACCAACAACAACACCAGGGAAGAAGAGGAACCACCCATGACAATGACAACCGAGCAGGCAGTTTGGTTTGCGGGGACATTCGAGAAGCTCGTTGCCAACGTCGGGCAGGCCGTGCTGGGCAAGTCGCACGTTATCCGGCTGACCTTCACGGCCATGTTGGCCGAAGGGCATGTGCTTTTCGAGGATGCGCCCGGCACCGGAAAGACGTCCCTGGCGCGTGCCCTCGCGGCCACAGTGCAGGGTTCACACAACCGCATCCAGTTCACGCCGGACCTGCTGCCGTCGGACGTGACCGGCGTGACCATCTATGACCAGAAGACGCAGAAGTTCGAGTTCCACAAGGGTCCGATCTTCAGCAACATCGTGCTGGCGGACGAAATCAACCGTGCATCACCCAAGACCCAGTCCGCCTTGCTTGAGGTCATGGAAGAATCCAGGGTCACGGTGGATGGCACTACCTACGAGGCAGGCCGCCCTTTCATGGTGATGGCCACGCAGAACCCCATCGAGCAGGCCGGTACCTACCGCTTGCCCGAGGCCCAGCTGGACCGCTTCCTCATCAAGACCTCCATCGGCTACCCGGATCACGCCTCCACGGTCCAGTTGCTGGGCGGAAGCAACCTCAAGGATCGCTCCAAAGACCTGTCGCCCCTTATCACCACCCAGGCAATTGCGGACATGGCGGATCTCGCAGCCACAACGCACATTGATACCGCCGTGCTGGAATACATCTCCAGGCTGTGCGAGGAAACCCGCAACGCGCCCGAGACCCGGTTGGGTGTCTCGGTCCGGGGGGCGCTCGCCATGGTGCGGGCAGCGAAGGTATGGGCCGCGGGCCAAGGCCGGAACTTCGTCCTGCCGGACGACATCAAGGAACTCGCCAGCGTGGTCTGGACCCACCGGTTCGTGATGGACCCGGAAGCGGAGTTCTCGGGTGCAACACCGGAAGCCATCCTGAACCGGGTCCTGGCGGACGTTGCCGCTCCCCAGCAGCGCGCCAGCGCCTGAACCAGCAACCCAGAGCACCGGCACCACGAACAAAGGTCTTTATATGTCCACCGGCAAACCCTTTCAACGGGCTGCTGCACTACTCAAACGTCCTGCGGCGAAGCTGCGGGGCAAGGCGAAAGCCGGCCAGCTTAAACCGACCCAGTCAAAAAACACGCCGTCTAAACTCCACCCGGCCGCCGTCTGGGCAGAGGCCACCCAAGCAGGCGGTGAGTTGCTTGGTCCGGCATGGGAAAAGGCTTCTGGCTTCTGGCTGCGCTTCGTGTGGCCCGTGTTGTCCGTTGTCAGCGTCCTGGGGTGGCTGGTGCTGTCGGCGTCGCTTGCCTTGTGGATCGCGGGACAATCGTGGGGCTGGCAGGAAGCAAAATCGGCGGCGCTTGTGGCCTTCTTGCTCTTCATTTTCGCCGTGGCCTTCATCGCGGGGCGCTCGTCCTACGGGGTGATTCTGGACCTGGCGAGGACCCGTGTTGCGGTGGGTGACGACGCCGTCGGAAGTATTGCGGTCTCCAATACGTCGGCGCGGCCGCTGCTGCCGGCAGATCTCGAACTCCCCGTGGGTAGCAACACCGCTGTGTTCCACTTGCCTCGCATGAAACCGGCCCAGGTTCACGAAGACCTGTTCACCATTCCCACGGCACGCCGCGCCGTAATCGTCGTGGGACCGGTCCGCTCGGTACGGGCCGACCCGCTTCACCTCCTACGCCGGCGTGTTCTCTGGACCAGACCCGTGGACCTGTTCGTGCACCCGAAAACCACCCCGCTCGCCGGATCGGCTGCCGGGTTCATCCGTGACCTCGAAGGCATGCCCACCACCGAGTTGTCCAGTGCCGACGTCTCGTTCCATGCCTTGCGCGACTATGTGCCAGGGGACGACCGCCGGCATATCCACTGGAAGACCACGGCACGCACCAACAAGCTCATGGTCCGGCAATTCGAGGAGACGCGCCGGGCCCACCTCGCCATTTCCCTGTCCATCAATACGGATGAATACGCTTCCGACGCCGAATTCGAGTTGGCCATCTCGGTTGCGGCGTCGATTGGACGCCAGGCCATCCGGGAACAACGCGAACTGGACGTTCTGACCCAGAAAGGTCCGTTGCGCTGCGAAACCGGCCGCAATCTGTTGGATGACATGACCAGGATCGTGGGCGCACCCACACGCAGGACCGCCGTCGACCTCGCTCGGACGCTGTCCGACACCGTGCCGAACGCATCGGTGGTGTTCTTCGTGGTGGGGAGCCATGTGAGTCCCACGCAATTGCGGTCCGCAGCAGCCTCCGTCCCACCGGGCGTTCGCAGCCTCGCGGTGCGGGTCCAATCGCGAGCCGCGCCCGCACGGGCAAATATTGCCGATCTGACCGTCCTGACCGTCGGCGACCTTGACGATCTTGCCTTGGTCCTTCGAAAGGCGGCCGCATGAGTTCCGCACCACCTGTCAGCTCCAGGACCCGTGCCAAAACTCCGGCCGCTGAGTCAGCCTTCGCAGACGGCCGTCCGCTCTGGCATTTCGCCGTCGACGCCGGTGCCTTGCTCTTATTGCTGTGCCTCGGGGTGTTGGGATTCAGCCTGAGTTTCGGCGGAGACCCGCACTACTTGCTGGCCGGGATCGGCGGGATCGTCCTGGGGCTCGGAATCGCGGCAGCCAACGCGCACCTCCGCCTAGGCATCGTGATCACGGCTGCGCTTGCTTTTGGTGCGTACATGGTCCTTGGTACCGCGCTCGCGGTGCCGGATGCCGCGCTTGCCGGAGTCGTGCCGAGCCTGGATTCCCTGCGCACCCTGCTTCTTGGCGTGGTGTTCTCCTGGAAGGACATGCTCACGGTGGGTGTCCCAGTGGGCACCGCCGGCGGCATGCTGATCGTTCCGTTCCTCAGTTCCCTGATTGCCGCCCTTGGCGCCGGACTGCTGGCTTGGCGGCTCAAAAGCCCGTACTGGCCGCTGCTGCCCGTACTCGCCTTGTTCGTCACCGGCATCTTGTTCAGCACGAGCGCAGGCTTCCTGAACGTGGAACGCGGCGTGGCCCTGACCATCGTGGCGATTGCCTGGGCGACTTTCCGTCGTGACGTTTTGCGCCGCAGGGACACGCGCTCGGTGTCTGCCAATCGACCTGGTTCTGCCAACCGTCTCGGCCCGGACGCCGGAGCGGCGCGCCGTGGCCGGATCCGCCGTCTGGGGACGGCAGCGACGGTGATCGCGGCCGCCGTCGGGATCACCGCCGTCGCTTCCCCCCTGGTCACGGCGAGCGATGACCGCAAGGTCCTGCGGAACAGCATCGTCCCGCCCTTCGACCCGCGTGAATACATCACCCCGTTGGCGAGTTTCCGCAACTTCGTCAAGGACAAGAAAGACGATGACCTTTTCAGCGTCAAAGGCCTCCCCAAGGACGGCCGGGTGCGTCTTGCGGCCCTGGATGCCTTCAACGGCATCAACTACAACATTGATCCGAACGGCTCAGGCAGCTTCAGCAGGGTAGGAGACGCCCGTTCGCTGAACACCCTGGCCGACACCGGAGCAGTGGGCACTGGGAGCGCATACACGCTGGATATCGCCATCGAGGACTACGAGGGCTTCTTTGTCCCGGGCGGCTTCCACACCACGGGGATCAGCTTTGCCAATGGTTCGCCCGCCGGATCCGGGCTGTATTTCAACTCCGGCACCGACACCGCTGTCACCACCAAAGGCCTTGCCAAAGGTGATGCGTACTCGGTGCAGGTTTCCGATCCTGGCAAGCTGGAGCATGGCCAGCTGACCCAGTACGACTTCGCAAAGATCAGCCTGCCAGCTCCCGAAGAGGTTCCGCCGGTGGTGGGTTCCCAGGCGAACGGACTCTCCGCCGACGCGCCGACCGCAATAGACCGGGTACGCCAGATCGAAGCACACTTCCAGAAATCCGGTGCCTTCAGCAACGGGCTGGTGTCCGACGGACAGCTTCCCAGTCTTCCGGGGCACGGCGCTGCCCGGATCCGGAGCCTGCTCACCGCGAAGCAAATGCTCGGCGACGACGAACAGTATTCTGTCGCGATGTCCCTCATGCTGCGCCACCTCGGTATTCCATCGCGCGTTGTGATGGGCTTCTACCCGGACCCCAAGAGCACGGAGAATGGTGCCAGCCAGGTCCAGATCAAGGGCAAGGACGTGCACGCCTGGGTGGAGGTGGCCTTCGACCGGGTGGGGTGGATTGCCTTCGATCCCACCCCTCCGAAGGACAACGTCCCCATTCCGCCGGATCCGCAGAACAAATCCAAGCCCAAACCGCAGGTGCTCCAGCCGCCGCCCCCGCCGCAGGAGCCTGCCCAGCTTCCTCCGGATTCCTCCCCGGACGCCTTGGACTCCGACGACAAGAAGAACAACCCCTGGCTGTTCTGGGGACCGTTGCTCGCTGCGATCGGCACCGCGTTGCTCCCCCTGGGCATCCTTGCCTTGCCATTGATGTTGATCCTGTTCTTGAAATCCCGACGCCGGAAGGGCCGCATGAGCGCAGGTGACGCTGCCCAGCGTGTCGGGGGAGGCTGGAGCGAAGTGGTCAGCCTGGCCACCGATATGGGCGCCGCGATTGACGGGAGGTCGACGCGAAGGGAATCGGCCTCCGTGATAGCTGGCGCTTTCCCGGAAACGGGAGCTAGCACAACGATTCTCGCCCACCGTGCCGACGCGGCGATCTTCGGGGCTGGACAGCCAGACGAGGACGAAGTGAAGGACTACTGGACCATCGTGGATTCTTCGCTCAACGACATCACAGGCAGCGTGGGGTTCTGGAAACGGCAGCAGGCCCGCTTCTCACCACGGTCCCTCCTCGCGGAAGCTCGGCTTGCCCTGCGCCAGGGCGGCCTGCGCCAAGGCTCCGCGCGCCAGGCCTCCGTGGGCGATGCCTCCGCTCGCGAGGGCAAGGTGAAGCCATGACCAGCGAAATCGAGCAATGCCCGGCTTGCCGCAAGACAGTTCCTCCAGGCGCGGCGTACTGCACGCATTGCGGCTCTCCGCTCAGCAATCGGGGCGCCAGGACCGGACGCAACATTGACCAGTCCCACAAAACCGTGGTGGATCGGGGCACCGGGCAGGCGCCACATCATGCCGGTAGGATCGCCATAGCGCCCGCAGCGGCAGGTCCTCAAGGGCCGTCATTGCCGCCAGGGCCTGGGGGAGGGACAACCATGAACGCCAAACTGGAGCTTGTGCCGGCTTCCGCGGGCAAGCGGCTGGGAGCCGCCGTGTTTGACTGGCTTGGGCCGGCGGTGGTGCTGGGCATTGCCTTTGGAGTCGGCTTCGCAGGCATCACGCAGAGCCGCAGCAATGGGTTCATTGTCTACGACACCGGCCTTCTCGTGCTTTTGGGCAGCATCGCATTGGGCGTGACGATCGTGTACACCTGCGTCCTTTTGGGCCTCGAAGCCCATAGTGGTACCACCATCGGCAACGGCCTCATGGGCATCCGCAGCACTGATACTGACGGGTACGCACCCGGCGCCGGCGTCGTCTTTGTCCGCGGCATCATCACCGGCGGGATGCTGCTGCTCGCTGCACTGGCTTCCGCCGTCCTGTTGCTCCTGGGCTGGTTAGGCGTCGCTGTGCTCTTGCTGGTTCCTCTGCTGGCTCTCGCGGCCGCATGGGCTGTTGTTGTGGTGGTTTCCAACACGTGGGACAAGGACGGCAAGGCGCGCGGCTGGCAGGACAAGGCAGCGAAATCCCTCGTCTTCGACATCTCGGCCGGCCGCAACCCGGTGGTGACCGGGGGGATCCAGGGCCCCTACAGTTTCGCTCCCGTGGAATTGCCCCCCGTCCAGCACGTTTCCTCTCCGGCGGCCGTCCCCCACACCAACCCGGCAACGTCTCCGCCGTTGCGGCCGCAGGCTGTTCCGGCGCAGGGAAGCACAGCGCCGTTGCCGCCGCACAATCCGAATCAATGGCAGCCTCCAGCGGCCGTCCGCCCCCTGTCCGGCATGGCCCAGCATCCGGACGACGACGCCGACCGCACCCAGCTGCGGCCCGACGCCCAGATGCCGCAAGCGCGCGCCGTACTGCGGATCCGGATGGACGACGGCCAGGACCTCCAAGTAGCCAACTCGGCCTTGGTGGGCCGGAACCTGGCAGCCATGGCTGGCGAAACAGTCGCGCAACTCATCGCTGTCGCCGATCCTGGGCGTTCCATTTCCAAGACGCACCTCCACCTGCGGGGCGATGGAGACGGCGTATGGATCACCGACCGCAATTCCACCAACGGAAGCGCGGTGACCACGCCGGACGGCGTCCAAACCCGGCTGCTTCCGGGCGAGCCTCTCTATATCCGCCCTGGTTCCACGGTTCATTTCGGTGACCGCACTTTTCACCTAGGACAAGCATGAACGCAAAGCCGGCAGCTTCCCCCGCAACCGCCCCAGAGTCCGGATTTGCCTTGAGCTATGGCTACGGCACAGATCGCGGACTCAGACGGGAACTCAATGAGGACTCGTTCATCGCCTCGGACCCCGTGTTTGCCGTGGCGGATGGCATGGGTGGACATGAGGCTGGCGAGATCGCGAGCGGGCTCTGCGTACGCACGCTTGGCAGCATGCCTCAATTGGCCACGGGGGTCCGTTCGGCGACGGCGGTTGAGTTGCAGGACTGCATCTTGGCCGCTGATTCCCGGATCCGTAGTGCAACCGGTGCCAGGGCCGGGACCACACTGTCCGGAGTCGTCGTCGTCGAGCAAATGGGCGTTCCGTACTGGCTGGTCATGAACATTGGTGATTCGCGGACGTATCGGCTGAGCCAAGGTGATTTCACCCAGATCAGCGTGGACCATTCGGAGGTCCAGGAGCTTGTGGAAGCCGGCAGCATTACGCACGAAGAGGCCACCGTACATCCACGCCGCCATGTAGTGACCCGGGCACTGGGCACCGGGGACGAGACCGAAGCGGACTTCTGGTTGCTGCCCATCCAGGAAGGGGACCGGATCCTGATCTGCTCGGACGGGCTTAACGGGGAACTGAGCGATGAGCACATGTTCCGTATCCTCAGCACAGTGGGACACCCGCAAGACGCGGTGGATGCCCTGATCCAAGCGGCGCTGCGCAGCGGCGGACGGGACAACGTCACCGCGGTCATCGTGGACGCCAAGAACGTGTTGAACGACGCCGGAGTGGCCACCACCGCGCCCCGTCCGGCAATCGACGCCGAAGACGAGAACACGCTCCCGCGGCAAGGCAACGGGGACGGCGGCAATGGCGGAAAATAGCTACATTCCCGGTGAATGGTTTGGAATCGTCCGTGCCGGCACCGTCGTGCTGCTGGGGCCCGGAACCCGGCCGGAGCTGGTGGGTTCGCTGTGGTCCCTTCTTGAACAGTCTCCCGAAGCCCACGAGGTCTTGAATGAGGTCACTGGCAGTTTTGGGGTTTCACTCACGCGTATTCCTCCCTTCGGCATTATCGATGTCAAGGACTCGCTGCGCGTTTTTCTTCGAGGAGACCTTGAACTCAGCGTTGCCTTCCCTTCCGGCGGGCAAAGTTTCCACGGCCGCGAAGTCACCACCTGGACCGAACGCAGGCTGGATGTGCCGCGAGGGTACCGGCTGGCGCTTGGTTCTTCGAGAGTATCGAGCACAGCGGTGGAACTTCCCTTAGCTGAGGGCGTCGTCATGCTCTCAGCGTTGGCCGTCACGGTGGGCGGCCCGTCCCAAGGTCCCGGCGCACCTGCAGCCACCGATCCCGTCTTGGTGTTCCAGGACGACGATCCAGGGTTGACCATAGCGCCCGGGCAGCCGCTACCCGGAAGGGTCCGGCCCGTTCCGGGCCCCCTGGACCTGGAGCCGGAACCAGTTCAAGAGGCAGCCAACAAGCCAGCCCACGACGGCGGTGCTACTGAGGCGGAGACTGCGTCAGCTCCCAGCGAGGTTCCGGTGCACACGGAAACCACCGACGAACTGGTCCACAACATTGAAACAACCAGCAGCTACGACCACCTCTGGGAAAAGACCGTCATCCGGAACATCGAGGATGCCGCCGTCAGGCTGGAGCCCGTGGCAGAGCATGAGGAAGCACGGCTCCCCACACAGGAGCGGGACCAGGCTGAACCCCAGTCCGGACCTGAACCCCAGGACGCATCTCCTGCACCCCAGGACGCATCTCCGGCACCCGCCGTCGCACTTCAAAGCCCTTACCCACCCGCACAGGTGGCCGCCTCGGTCCCCGGCAGCGGCACCACCGACACCGGAAATGGCTTCGTAGACTCCGGCCTCATAGACTCCGTGCCGTGGGCTGTGGGATCTCCCAGTGAAGGGGCGCAGCGGCAGGCCGCACCACAGCAATCGTGGCTACCTCCCTCGCCCGGCCCCGTCCCGGAATCGCTGCCCGAAGGCGATGCAGGGAGAGGCGGTTGCGGGGGAGACGGTTCCGAGGACAACCACCCGCTGGACAGCGATCATGACGGCCAAACCATCATGAAGCCCGGCCTCGCGCCACTCCCCGCAGACCCTGCCGAACCGGCCCGGCATATGGCGCCCGCGAGTGGCCCCATGGTGCTCGCCAAGGTGTGCCAGGACGGCCACGCCAATCCGCCCACCTACTCCCAATGTGCTGGCTGTGGCCTGGGACTCCCCGGCGACGGAGTCCAGGTCCCGCGTCCGCGGCTTGGCCGGATGCGCTTGTCCAGTGGTGAATTGATTGACCTGGACCAATCTCTCATCATTGGGCGTCAGCCGTCCGTATCGCGGGTCCAAGGCGGCGCCATGCCGCGGTTGGTCCAAGTGGACAGCCCCGGAGGGGACATCTCCCGCTCCCACGTGGAGGTCCGGCTGGAAGGTTGGCACGTCATGCTGTGCGATCTGAAAGCAACTAACGGCACCACGTTGATCCGTGAAGGCCAGGCCCCGCGACGCCTGGCCCAGAACGAGATGGCCATCCTCCTGGACGGCGACATCGCTGAGCTGGGAGACAACATTTCATTGCGTTTCGAGGAGATCCTGTGAGTTCCAAGCGGCCTGCCGCACCGCCGCCGTCCCTTCCGGGGTACAAATACATCAGCCTGCTTGGTTCCGGCGGTTTCTCCGATGTCTACCTTTACGAGCAGGACCGGCCCCGCCGCAGAGTGGCCGTGAAGGTACTGTTGTCCGATCTCAAGACCGAGGGCGCCCGCCGACGCTTCGAGTCCGAGGCCAACCTTATGGCGCAGCTGTCCTCGCACCCGTACATCGTGACGATCTTCGAGGCGCAGAGCACCGAGACCGGTCATTCCTACCTGGCGATGGAGTACTGCTCCCGGCCCAGCCTCGACGTCCGTTACCGCCGCCAGCGATTCAGCGTTGACGAGGTCCTGGCGGTGGGAATCCAGGTGGCGTCCGCTGTCGAAACCGCACACCGCGCTGGAATCGTGCACCGGGACATCAAGCCAGCCAATATCCTGGTGACTGACTACAACCGTCCCGCGCTGACGGACTTCGGCATCTCCGGCACCATTGGCGCGGACGCGGATGATGACGCCGGCATGTCCATTCCGTGGTCCCCGCCCGAACAATTCCGCGGCGGTCCTGTCGCTGGCGTGCCCGTCGACGTGTGGGCGCTGGGTGCGACCCTGTACACGCTGCTTGCCGGACGCTCTCCCTACGTCATGCCGGGACAGGACAATTCCCAGCGGGAACTCATTGCCCGCATCACCAACACGCCCGTTCCACGGCTTGGCCGCGCCGATGTCCCGGAATCGCTGGAGCTCGTCCTCTCCACGGCCATGGCCAAGTCTCCGGGGTCACGCTATTCGTCGGCGCACGCTTTCGCCCTTGCGCTGCAACGCATCCAGGCTGAGCTGAACCTCTCGGTGACGCCGTTCGAGGTCCTCGAGGAACCGGGCCACGGCGAGGAAACGCACCCCGATGACACTGTTGAGGAGACTCGGGTCCGCAGCATCGCCTCGATCGACCCCGACGGCGGGGGGACCGCGTCGACGGCGACCGCGCCGACTTTTCCGGCACGAACTTTCCCCACCGTCGGGAAGGGAGCAGAGGGCGCCGCGCCGGCCCAGCCGGCCGCGGCTCCGCGGGTTCCGGAGGAGCAATCCGAGGCCACGGTTTTGCGTGGTTGGGCGCCCGCGGCACCGGGTTTTACCGACCCTGGGCAGCGTGCGGTGCCCCGCGAAACAGTTGACGACGGCGACGTCGCGGCCACCGTCAACCGGCCCGCCTACGCGGAGGACATCCCGGACGAAGAACCGCCCGCCGACCACCGAAAACGCAATCTCTGGCTTGCCGCCGCCGGTGCAGCGGTGCTGGTGGTCGCCGCCGTCGTCGGGATCGCGCTGGGCAGCACTGCGCAGCCAAAGGCCCTTGAGACGGGGCCGTCACACAAGCCAGCCGACGCCGTGGACACCGCGGAAGTCCCGGGTGTGACGGGGTTGAAAGGCCAGCGCACGGCGGCGGGCAAGGTTGCTTTCACGTGGACCAATCCACAGCCGAAGGCCGGCGACACCTACAAAGTCCAGCTTCTCACGGACAGCCCCAAGAGCGAGTTCCAGTCCGTGAAGGCTCCATCGGTGGAGATCACGCCCGATCCCGATCCTGCCAAGCCCACGTGCGTGCGTGTCGTCATAGTGCGCGCGGACGGTGCCACATCGTCGCAAGAGGATCCTCCCAAGTGCGTCTCTTCGCAGTAGTCCGGACACGCACAACATTTTGAAAGCAGGGAGGCAGGAACCATGGGAGATCTCGCAATAGATTTCTGCGGGGAGTGGCACGAGCCATCAGACGAGGACGTCTTCAGCATCGGGCGCGAAGGTGACCTTGAAGTCGACGACAACCCGTATTTGCACCGCCGATTCCTGCAGATAGCGCGCTACGACGGCATGTGGTGGCTGAGCAACGTGGGAAGCATGTTGTCAGCTACCGTCGCCGACGGCTCGGGCGGCATGCAGGCCTGGCTGGCGCCGGGGGCGCGCATTCCGCTGGTCTTCAGCCACACGAACGTGATCTTTACGGCAGGCCCGACGACGTACGAGTTCGCCGTGCATTTGAGGACGCCCTCCTTCCGCCAGGAAGTGCGCGACGACGACTCCGCCGGGGATACGACCATCGGGCCCGTGGTCTTCACGGATTCGCAAAAGGCACTCATTGTCGCTCTCGCAGAGCCGATGCTGCGCCGCGACGGTACCGGATTCAGCGCCATCCCGTCGTCCTCTGAGGCCGCCAAGAGGCTCGGCTGGGCGCTGACCCGCTTCAACCGCAAGCTGGACAACGTCTGCGACAAACTGGACCGCGTGGGCGTCGTGGGGTTACGCGGTGGCGGCGGAAAGCTGGCCACCAATCGCCGGGCCAGGCTCGTTGAACACGCCGTCACATCGCACCTGGTGACGGCAGAGGACTTGTACTTGCTCGAAAAAATGAGGGGAGACGACGAAGGGTGAAAATCCGACTGACACTGCGGCGTGATCCAGCCGAAGCCAAGGATCTCGCCGTCACCGTCGATGGCCGGGCCACCGTGGCCGACATCGCCAGCGAACTGTGGATCGCCGACCCTGAACGCAAGGGGACGGAACCGCCTCCGAACCTCTCCTTGAGGATCGACGAAGCTTTTGTTGGCGGCGGGATGAGCGGCAAGGTGCTCGACCCTACCGGGAACCTCCTGGAGTCCGGCCTCCGGCCCGGTTCCAAAGTCTCCCTGACGCAGGTGAGCGAGGAGTTTGCGACGCCGGGAGCCAGCCGCGGCCCCGCTGCGGCGACCTTGCGTGTGCTCTCAGGGCCCGACGTCGGGAGCGAGTTTTCGCTGCCGTTCGGCACCAGCTACATTGGCCGGGACCGCGACGTCGATATTCGTTTGTCGGACCCCATGACATCGAAGCGGCATGCCCGCGTCACGGTGGCGGAGACCGTGGAGATCGTGGATACCAACTCCGCCAACGGCCTCTTGATGGAGGGATTGCCGGTGGCGCGGGCCACCCTGAATTCTTCGGACACCATCACTTTGGGCGACACCACAGTGGGAGTCGTGGCGCTGTCCCGCAACCACGGCGGCGCCCCCACCTCGCCCTTGGTCGATTTCAATCGCTCGCCGCGCGTTGTGCCCCGTTTCGAGCCGTCCAAGCGGGTAGTGCCTGCTGGCCCCAAGCGCCCTGACCATCAACCGTTCCCGTATATTATGCTCGTCGCGCCCATGCTCATGGGCGGCATCATGTTCGCCCTCACCCAGAACATCCTGTCCGTGGTGTTCATGATGATGATGCCGTTGTTCATCGTCGGACACTATGTGGACCACAAGATGCAGTCCAAACGGCAGATGAAGGAAGGCCACAAGCATTTCCGCGCTTCCATGCTGGCCTTCCGCGAGGACATTGCCGAGCTGCAGAACATCGAGCGGTCCGTCCGGCTGCAGGAATCGCCGTCGGTGAGCGACACCGTGGATGCCATCTACAAGCTTGGCCCGCTCCTGTGGACCCACCGCCCGGAACACGCGGGCTTCCTGGGGGTCCGGTTCGGACTTGGCACGGCGCCGTCGCGTATTCCCTTCGAAGAGCCGGGCAGCAATGACACCGAGCCGGAATACATGAAGGAAATCCAGGAGTGCCTGCAGCAGGTGCGGGTGGTGGACGCGGTACCGATCGTGTCGCAACTGCGCACCTCCGGCTCGTTCGGCGTCGCGGGGGAGCGGGGCCTCGCGGACGATGTTGCACGCGGCATGATGCTCCAGCTCGTTGGCCTGCATTCGCCAGCCGAATTGGTGGTCACTGCAATGACGTCGGCCCGTTCCCGCGATCACTGGGACTGGTTGCAGTGGCTTCCACACGTTGGTTCCGGCCACAGCCCCTTGGGCGGCGATCACTTGGCCGCGGGACCTGCGGCTGGATCGTCCTTGCTTTCCCGGTTGGAAGACCTGGTGGAGCAACGCGAAGCAGCGGCACGGGAACGCCGTCCCGCACTGCGGCCTGCCTTGAAGGGCGATAACAATGAGGTACCGGGACCAATCCTCCCGGCCATTCTTTTGGTCGTGGAAGATGACGCCCCGGTGGATCGCGGGCGCCTAACCCGGCTCGTTGAGCGGGGCCCGGATTCCGGGATCCACATCATGTGGGTCGCCGCCAATGTGCAGTCCTTGCCCGCGGCGTGCCGCGATTTCATGGCGGTCGACGGCGACCACGGCACCACCACTGCCCAGGTCCGGCTCGGACGGCATAACTACCCTGTGAGTTGTGAAAGCCTCGACGCAGGACTCGCCGCCCAGCTGGCCCGAATGATGTCGCCACTGGTGGATGTGGGAAAGCCCGTCGACGACGATTCCGACCTCCCGCGCGCCGTCTCCTATGCGACGCTCATCGGCAAGGATTTCCTCGACAACCCCCTTGCCGTGGCCGATCGTTGGCGGGAGAACAACTCCGTGCACGCCTCGGCCGTGCCTAACCGCAAGGACAACGGCAGCCTGCGGGCGCTAGTGGGTTCCAAAGGCGTGGAACCGTTCTACCTGGACCTCAAGAACGAAGGTCCGCACGCCCTCGTTGGTGGCACTACCGGCGCCGGCAAGTCCGAATTCCTGCAGTCCTGGGTCATGGGCATGGCCGCCGCCTACAGCCCGGACAGGGTCAATTTCCTGTTTGTGGACTACAAAGGCGGAGCCGCTTTCGCCGATTGCCTCCAGTTGCCACACACCGTTGGCTTGGTGACTGACCTTTCGCAGCACCTGGTACGGCGGGCCCTGACGTCCTTGCGTGCCGAGCTCCACTACCGCGAGCACCTGCTGAACCGAAAGAAGGCAAAGGACCTCCTGGCCCTTCAGCGCGAGGCCGATCCCGAAGCCCCGCCCTACTTGATCATCATTGTGGACGAGTTCGCTGCCCTGGCCACCGAAGTCCCCGAGTTCGTGGACGGAGTGGTGGACGTTGCCGCGCGTGGCCGGTCCCTCGGCCTGCACCTGATCCTGGCCACGCAGCGGCCCGCGGGTGTCATCAAGGACAGCCTGCGCGCCAACACCAACCTTCGGGTGGCATTGCGAATGGCTGACGAGGACGACGCTACGGATATCCTCGGCGTCCCCACGGCCGCGTACTTCGACCCCTCCATTCCCGGCCGTGGCGCTGCGAAGACAGGTCCCGGCCGGATCCAGGGCTTCCAGACCGGTTACGCAGGCGGCTGGACCACCGAGAAGCCCCAACGTCCACGCATCGACATCGTCGAAATGGCCTTCGGTTCCGGCCCGAGCTGGGAGGCTCCTGCGCCGCTGGGCGGCACCAAAGAGGAACCGGCGGGGCCCAACGACATCTCGCGAATGACCACCAACATCATCCGCGCGGCCGATACCCTCGGCATCCGGCCCCCGCGCAAGCCGTGGCTCAACGAGCTGGCAACAACCTACGATTTCTCCAAGCTGCCCAACCCGCGTTCGGACGCCCGGCTGTTGCTCGGCGTCGCCGACGACCCCGCGCACCAAGACCAGCCCACCGTGTTCTACGAGCCGGACAAGGACGGCAACATGGCCGTTTACGGAACCGGCGGCTCCGGCAAGTCGGCCGCACTGCGCGGCATCGCGATTGCCGCCGCGGTGACACCGCGAGGTGGCCCCGTTCACGTCTACGGCATCGATTGCGGTTCCTCGGGACTGAAGATGCTCGACGGTTTGCCGCATGTCGGTGAGATCATCAACGGCGACGACGTCGAACGCGTCGGGCGGCTTCTGCGCTGGTTGCGGGACCTGGCCGAGGATCGGGCGGCCCGCTTCGCGGAGGTCCGTGCATCCACGATCGTGGAGTACCGCGAGCTGGCGAAGCGTCCGGAAGAGAAGCGCGTCTTCATCCTGGTCGATGGCATGTCGGCGTTCCGGGAAGCTTACGAATACAGCCGTTTGTCTGCGCTGTGGGATATCTTCCTGCAACTGGCCACCGACGGCCGTCCCCTCGGAATCCACTTGGTTGTCAGCGGTGACAGGCCCAACTCGGTACCGGCGTCCCTCCTCGCCTCCATTCAGCGGCGACTGGTCCTCCGCCTGACATCCGAAGACGACTACCTCTCGCTGGACGCTCCCAGGGACGTGCTGAATCCGGCGTCGCCCCCTGGCCGCGGAATTCTGGGAAACCTTGAAGTGCAGCTTGCCGTGCTCGGCGGAAACTCCAACCTCGCCCTGCAAGCCCGCGAAGTCAGCAAATTGGCCCAGGCAATGCAGCGTCAGGGAGTGGAACCCGCACCCCGGATCCAAACGCTGCCCGAGCTTGTGGATCTGGACATCCTCCCTTCCGGCACGGTGGATCTGCCCGTTGTCGGAATCGACGACGAAACCCTGGATCCGGCCACGATTTCAGCCAAGGGCCCGCTTCTCCTGGCCGGACCTCCCGGTTCCGGGCGCACAGTGGCGCTCGTCAGCATGGCCTACGCCTTGCGCCGCTCCAATCCCGGGACGGAACTCGTGTACATCGGCGCGCGGCGCTCCGCGGTGGCTTCGCTGAAGATCTGGAACCGCTCCTTGGTGGGGCTGGATGCCGTCGAGGAAGCCGCGATGGATTTGGTGGAGCATTCCACCAGGAACCCGGGGACCATGGCCATCTTCATCGAAGGCCTGACCGATTTCACGGATTCGCTAGCGGAGCCGTCCATCAACAATGTGGTGACCGCTTCCATCAAGGCCGATCAGTGGGTCGTCGGTGAGTCGGAGACCTCCACCTGGTCGCAGGCGTGGTCCCTTGCCCAGCCGTTCAAGTCCGGGCGCCGGGGCCTTCTGCTCAACCCGGGCGACGTCGAAGGCGATAGCCTGCTCAACACATCGCTAGGCAGGGTCAGTCCTGAATTCATCCCGGGACGGGGCTACGTTGTTGGCCGCGGAAAGGTCAGGAAAGTGCAGATTGCCATGCCTCCTGAGAACAGGGGGTAACCGCCCGGCAACCGTGAGCCGCGGGCGGGCCGGCAAGGGTTTTAGGGAACGGGATTTGCGACACGCCCGGACTTTGTAGGAAGATTCCGGTCAATACCACCCCAACTCCGGGCGGCCTGTGCCGTCCTGCAGAGGTAAACATGACCCAACGCTCCTCCGCGCGCTCTGGCGGCGCGACCCGCGCCGCCGTGCGACGCCCGTTCTCCGTGGCCCTCGCGGGCATTGCCATGGCCATGGTGATGTGCGCTTTCCCTTTGCTTTCGGCCCACGCCGAGACCGTTTGCCTGCCCACGCAGGAAACGTGCGGACAACAGCCCGTAGCCCCACCGAGCGCAACTCCTGCGCCCGCCAAGTCGACGCCAGCGCCTAGCAAGCCGGCCCCACCGGCACCCGTCGTCCCGGTTCAACCCGCCCCCGCGGCTCCCGCCCCGGCGCCGGTCCCCACGGTCGAGGTCACCGTGGCACCGGAACCCAGCGTGACGCCGTCGGACGCTCCTGCAGCCTCAAGCTCCGCAACCGCCTCGGCAAGCCCGACGGCGAGCAGCGCCTCGCCGTCGGCGTCGTCCAATTGGGATACTCCTATCCAGGACGGGCTCAAGGCCACCCAGGCGGCTGCGGTGAGCGGCGCCAAAGGGCCGGGGTCGGACATGTTCGGCGTGATTGCCATCATGGGCGGTGTGCTTTTGGTGGCGGCGGGCGGCATAGCCTTCGCTTTGTGGAGCCGGAACCGGTTCTCGCACTGACAGTTCCTTGTCTTGGAACGGCCCTAAATTGTCGGTGATTTACGGCAAGATAGGTACGTGAGCACAGCAGAGAGCGAAACCGCAGTTCCGGCCGAATCCGTGCGGGAAGAGTACGAAAACCTGGCAGACCTGGTCCGCAAGTACCGTTATGCGTACTACCAGGAAGATGCGCCAACGGTCTCGGATGCCGAGTTCGACTCCCTGTACCGCCGCCTTGAGGAACTCGAGGCCCTGCATCCCGAGCTCGTCTCCAACGATTCCCCCACGCAGGAAGTGGGCGGCGAAGTGTCGGCCGCGTTCGCGGCCGTCGAGCATCTTCAGCGGATGTACAGCTTGGAGGATGTGTTCTCGCTGGACGAGCTCGAAGCGTGGGTCCGCAAGGCCGAGGCTTCGGTCGAGAAGCTGGGCACGGCGGCTACCCGCATTGCATGGCTGACTGAGCTGAAGATCGACGGCTTGGCAGTGAACCTGCTCTACCGCGATGGCAAACTGGTTCGGGCCGCCACGCGCGGGGACGGCACCACGGGCGAGGACATCACCCACAACGTGCTCACCATCAAGGAGATCCCGCGCCAGCTCAGCGGAAGTGGCTTTCCGTCCGAGGTGGAAATCCGGGGCGAAGTCTTTATTCCGTCCAAAGCTTTTGCTGAATTCAACGAGGCCCTGATCGAGGCCGGCAAGGCGCCGCTGGCCAACCCCCGCAATGCCGCGGCCGGCTCCTTGCGGCAGAAGGACCCGGCGGAAACGGCCAAACGTCCGTTGCGGATGTTCGTTCACGGCATCGGCGCCCGCGAAGGCCTCGATTCCAGCAGCCAGTCCGAAACGTACAAGCTGCTGGAGGAATGGGGCCTGCCGGTCAGCCCGTACCTGAAGGTCTTGGACTCCTTCGAAGAAGTCTTGGACTTCATCAAGCACTTCGGCGAACACCGGCACGACCTCCTCCACGAGATCGACGGCATCGTGGTCAAGATTGACGACTTCGCCACCCAGCGTGCCCTCGGGTACACCTCGCGCGTGCCTCGTTGGGCCGTCGCCTATAAATACCCGCCGGAGGAAGTCCACACCAAGCTGCTGGACATCCAGGTCAACGTTGGCCGCACCGGCCGCGTGACGCCGTATGGGGTGATGGTACCGGTCAAGGTCGCCGGCTCCACCGTCGAAATGGCCACGCTGCACAACCAGGATGTGGTCAAGGCCAAGGGCGTCATGATCGGCGACATCGTGGTGCTGCGCAAGGCGGGCGATGTTATTCCTGAGATCGTCGGGCCGGTCCTTGCGCTGCGCGATCAGCAGGATCCTCCGGTGCGCGAGTTCGTGATGCCGACGGAATGCCCGTCCTGCCACACGCCGCTGGCTCCGGCGAAGGAAGGCGACGTCGATATCCGCTGTCCCAACGCGAAGTCCTGTCCATCCCAGTTGCGTGAGCGTGTCTTCCATGTCGCGAGCCGCGGCGCCTTCGACATCGAGGCTTTGGGCTGGGAAGCTGCCATCGCTCTCACCCAGCCCGCGGAGCCGGAAACACCGCCCCTGCGCAATGAGGCAGCTTTGTTCAGCCTCAAGCCTGAGGACCTCGCCGAGGTCCGGATCCGCCGCGAGAAGCGCTCCAAGGGGGTAGGCACGGGAACGTTCGATCTGGTGCCGTATTTCTATTCCAAGGCCACCGCGAAGACCCCTTCAAGACCTACGGCCACCACGGAGAAACTGTTCAAGGAACTCGAGAAAGCCAAGACACAACCCCTCTGGCGCGTTTTGGTTGCCTTGTCCATCCGGCACGTTGGCCCCACCGCGTCGCGGGCGCTGGCCACGGCCTTTGGGAGCATGGAAGCCATCCGGGCCGCCTCTGAAGAGGAGTTGGCCAACGTTGACGGAGTGGGGCCGACCATTGCGGTAGCACTCAAGGAATGGTTTGCCGTGGACTGGCACCAGGAAATCGTGGATAGCTGGGCGGCAGCCGGTGTCCGCATGGTTGACGACCGTGACGCCGGCATACAGCGAAACCTGGAAGGCCTCACCATTGTGGTGACGGGATCCTTGCCCACCCTGAGCCGCGACGAGGCCAAGGAAGCCATCATCATCAGGGGCGGTAAGGCCGCCGGTTCGGTTTCCAAGAACACCAGCTACGTGGTTGCGGGTGAAAACGCCGGGTCAAAGCTGGACAAAGCTGAACAGCTCGGCATCCGCGTGCTGGACGAGGATGGTTTCAGAGCGTTGCTCGATGGCGTGCTTGAACCGGCCGACGGTGCTGCACAAGATGAAGACGCAGCCGTCGCTGTGGCCGAATTGGAAGCTTCCGAATGACGGCTGATGTCTTGGATCTTCTCGCCGTTGCCCGCGCAGCCGCTGAGGCCGGAGCTGGGGTTCTTGCCCGCCGGCCGGCAAGCGGCAACGCGGCGGGAGATCTCGGCGTCGTGAACAAAGGCGACGCCGGCGACTGGGTGACTGCCTTCGACGTCGCCGCGGAGAACGCAGTGCGGGAAGCCATTACCGCGGCCCGCCCGCACGACACCATCACGGGCGAAGAGCATGGCACCACCCGGCCGGAGCAGCCCAGCGGCTATCGGTGGTCCATCGACCCGCTGGACGGCACCACGAACTTCATCCGGAACATTGTCTACTACGCCACGTCCGTGGCCGTTGCAGATGCCGACGGCGTGTGGCTGGCCGGGGTAGTCAATGCCCCCGCCTTGGGACGCGTCTACTCGGCCGCTCGTGGGCACGGGGCTTGGCTTGAAGAAAAAGGCCAGCGTACCCAGTTGAGCGGGCCGTTGTTGGGCCGGACCGGGCTGATCGTGGCCTCCGGGTTCAGTTACGATCCTGCCACGAGGGCCGAGCAGTTCGCCGGGCTCGGGACCCTCATGGAAGGCTTCGCTGATCTTCGTCGCTTGGGCTCTGCCGCGCTCGATCTCTGCCTCGTGGCCGATGGAACTCACGATGCCTTCGGAGAGCGCGGGCTCAACGAACACGACTACGCTGCGGGTGCCCTGATTGCCGAAGAAGCCGGTTGCTGGGTCCGCCGCCCGCGGTTGATCAGCCCGCTGGACGGCGGCCCCACTGACGCAGACCGCCTGGAAGCCTGGACCTGCGCAGGAACCCTGGAACTCTCAGGCAAGTTCCCGCTCTAACCCTGCGACGCTCGCCCACGTATGTTGGTCTTTGGCGGGACGCTCGCTCACTTGTGTTGGTCTTTGGCGGGACGCTCGCTCACGTATGTTGGCCTTTGGCGGGACGCTCGCTCACTTGTGTTGGTCTTTGGCGGGACGCTCGCTCACTTGTGTTGGCCTTTGGCGGGACGCTCGCTCACTTGTGTTGGCCTTTGACGGGACGCTCGCTCGGGAGGCCCGACCGCCATCAAGCGTCCGCTCGGACGAGGGACTCGTCGGCGGAGAGGCGATTCGCAGGGCGCTCCAAGCCGTAATGTTCCCTCAGCGTGTTGCCGGCGTACTCCCTGCGGAACAGACCCCGCTTGCGCAACACCGGCACCACTTGGTCAACGAAGGCTTCGAGCCCTGAGGGCAACACGGCGGGCATGATATTGAAGCCATCGGCTGCGCCGTTTTCGAACCACAGTTGGATCGCGTCGGCCACTTGCTCCGGGGTGCCCGCGAAAGTCAGATGTCCCCGGCCGCCTCCCAGCCGGCCGATCAGTTGGCGTACCGTGAGCTTCTCCCGTCGGGCAAGCTCCACAATGAGCGTGTAGCGGCTCTTGGCGCCTTCGATCGAGTCCTCGTCCGGAAGATCGGCTGGAAGCTGGCGATCCAGAGGCAGATCCTCGGGCTTCACCCGGAGGGTCTTGGCTAGCTCCGCCCTCGCGTATTCTGGCCGGATGAGCTCATCCAGTTCACGCTCAAGGCGCAGCGCTTCGTCCTGGGTTGAGCCGATCACGGGGACAATCCCTGGCAGGATCTTGATGCTCTCGGCCGTCCGGCCCAGCCCGATGGTGCGGGTCTTCAGATCGGTGTAGAACGCTTGGGCGCCCTCCAAGGTTTGCTGGGCAGTGAACACTGCCTCGGCGTAGCGGGCGGCTAGGCTTTTGCCGTTCTCGGAGGAGCCCGCTTGGACAATCAGGGGATGGCCTTGGGGAGAGCGTGGCACATTGAGTGGTCCGCGGACCCGGAAGTGCTTGCCGACGTGGTCGATGGGCCGGACCTTGGCTGAGTCTGCCCAGATGCCGCCTTCCTTGTCCGCAAGCACGGCGTCGTCCTCCCAACTGTCCCAGAGCTTGGCGGCCACCTCCAGGAACTCGGCTGCGCGTTCATAGCGGGTCGCATGGGCGGGCTGATCGTCGATGCCGAAGTTCCGTGCGGCTTCCGGTCCGGCTGTAGTCACCACGTTCCAACCTGCCCTCCCGCCACTGACGAAGTCCACCGAGGCGAAGCGCCTGGCCAAGTTGAAGGGATCGTTGTAGGTGGTCGACGCGGTGGCGATGAGGCCGATCTTTTCGGTGGCAGCCGCAATTGCGGTGAGCAGCACCGTCGGTTCGAGTTTGCCCGCGGGCCGGCGTCCGACATCGCCGAAGATCACGGGGGAGTCGGCGAAGAAGATAGAGTCAAACGTGCCGCGCTCGGCGATCCGCGCAAGGTTTTGGTAATGCCGGATGTCGGTGCTGGCGCGCGGGTTGCTTTCAGGCAAGCGCCAGGACGCCTCATGATGGCCGGTGCTCATGAGGAATGCGTTCAGGTGGAGTGTGCGTTGCTGGGGGCTCATGTGGGTTCCTTTCGTTGTGGCCTGGCCGCCAATCAACCACGTGACACCTGTCCCGCGCCAGCACTGCGAAACCTTCCCGCAACAGCAGGAAACCGGGCTTCACAGCCGGAAACCGGACTCAATCTGGCGCCACGGGAAGCAACGTTCGGGAGCAGACCGCGATGCTCGCTCACTTATATGGGCTATTCCCTCAACGCTCCTTCACATGTATCAGGGGGCGAGCACTTCTATCTGAGCGAGCGTTGGGGGATTGGGGTGTGTATCTGCAGGAGCGTTGCGGGCGGGCGGACGCGGCGCCGCCACCGAGACTGACGCCCCCGGTGATAGTTCGGTCACGGAAACGGCGCTTTGGTACGCCCGGCACTGCGGACGCGACTACCATGGATCAGTGCATTCGCAGATTTCCGTCCGTCCCGCCCTGCCCGAAGACTACGACGCCGTAGCCCGCATCACGATGGCCTCCTACGTGACCGCCGGCTACTACGGCAGCCCGGACCACCCGTATCTGCAGAAGCTCCGCGATGTGGCAGGCCGTGCTCGGCACGCCGACGTTTTCGTCGCCGAGCGCGACGGCCGAGTCATCGGATCTGTCACCTCGGCCAAGGCAGGCGGCGACTTTTCGGACATCGGATTCCCGGACGAGCTCGAAATGCGCACCCTGGTGGTTGACCCCGAAGTGCAGCGCTCCGGAGCGGGACGGGCACTCGTGCAGGCAGTAGTTGACCAGGCCCGGTCCATGGAGGGCATCAACGCTGTTTCCCTCACCACGGGCGCCACGTGGGAAAGCGCCAACGCGCTCTATGCCAAGACCGGGTTCGAGCGCGAGCCCGAACGCGATTGGTTCGTCCCGGGGACCGACATAAAGCTGTTCGTTTACCGGCAGGATGTCCGTCAGCCATAAAGTTTCCTCGTAAACTCCCGGCCATCGTGCCGGGTGCGGAAAACTGAGAAAGGCGCGGCATGCGCAAGACATTCGGCACGGGTTCGGTCTGGGAACAGACCCTTGGATACTCTCGTGCGGTCCAAGTGGACAACACACTCTTCATTTCGGCCACGGCGGCGTCCGGGCCTGATGGCATTGTGGGCGACGACTTCTACTCGCAGACCAAATACATTCTCGAAAAGCTCGAAGCGGTCCTGGCCGACGCCGGGTTCTCCTACGAGGACGTCGTGCAGTCCAAGCTGTACCTAACGGACATCAGCAAGTGGGAAGACGCCGGCCGCGCGCATGGCGAGGTCTTCGGCGAGATCCGCCCCACCCTCTCCCTGGTCCACGTCCTGCCGTTCCTCGACCCGGAAATGCTCGTCGAGATCGAGCTGGTAGCCCAGAAGAGCGCCTAAAAGCCATCAACGGTAAACACGAACTGGCGGCGGATGCCCTCAAAACCGGCTGGAACGGTCATCTGCTGCCAGTTCGCGCGGGGACGCCGTAGCGGTGTTCCGGGCGGCCCGTGGTGCCGTAACGCAATTGGATCTCGACGGCGCCGTCGTCGGCAAGCGAGGACAGGTACCGTTGCGCCGTGGCGCGTGAGACACCCACCCGTTCCGCCACTTCCGCCGCGGAGTATTGTTCCCCCGGTGCCAAGGAGTCAAGCACGGACGCTTCGGTTGCCGAACGAGGCTTGCCCGATGGCGCCACGTCACCGGCGATGAGTGCCCGTTTGGCCCGCTCGATGGTCTCCTGGTCCACAGCATGCTGTTGACCGAGGATCCGCCGGTAGCGGGCATAGGAACGCAGCTGCTGCGACAGTAATTCGGCGGTGAACGGTTTCAGGAGATAGGCCAAGGCTCCGCGGCGCAGGGCTGTCCTGATGGACACGGCATCGGAGGCCGCGGTCAGCATCATGGCATCCACATCGAGTTGCCCTAGGAGATCCAGGCCCGAGCCGTCCGGCAGATACACATCCAGCAACACGAGGTCCGGCCGGAGACTGTGCACGGTCTGCAGCGCCTGAGCCGTGGATCCCACCGGAGCCAAGGCCAGGAAGCCGGCCACGGAATCCACGTAGGCTGCATGGAGCTTGGCGACGTGGAAGTCGTCATCCACTATCAACACCCTGAAGTCTTCGCTCATTGGTGTCCTTCCTTCGGTTCAGTTGCTGTGGGATGTTCGGTCAGCGGGGCATCGCTCGGCGCGCCGGTGACCCCGGGCATGGTTGCCATGAAGACGGCGCCTGGACCGCCGGGGGAGCCGGGCTCCAGGACGCGCACATCGCCTCCGCGACGCCGCGCGAGCTGCCGCACCAACGCGAGCCCCAGTCCCTGCCCGCCTGACCTGGCGATTCCGCCTTCGGCTGGCTCCGCCGTCGTGAATCCTTCCACGAACACCCTCTCGGGCTCGACCTCGCCGAGACCGTCGCCGGAGTCCGCGACGACGATGTGCAGCGTGCCACCGTCGGGCCCCGGTTGGTCAAGCAGCTCAAGCTCCACCCAGCGTTGCGTCGAAGAGCCGGCGACGGCGGCGCTGACGGCGTTGTCGATCAGGTTGCCAAGGACCGTGGTGACGTCCTGCGGCTCGGTGACATGACCCCGCACCAGGGTTTCGGGACCGATACGCAAGGTCACGCCTCGCTCATCCGCCTCCACGCCTTTCGCGCCGACGAACGCCTGCAGATAGGGATCCTGCAGGAGCTCGGCCTGCTGCACAGGAAACTTCAGCGGGCCGGTGGCGGAGATCCTGGCGAGGTAGTCCTTGGCCTGGCCGTGTTGGCCGATGCTCATGAAGCCGGCAATCGTGTGGAGCTGGTTCGCGAACTCGTGGCGCTGGGCCCGCAGCGCGGCAGACATGGTGCCGACGGCGTCGAGCTGGCGCGTCAGCTGCTGCAGTTCGGTGCGGTCCCTGAGCATGACCACCCAGCCGAGATCCTCCTTGCGGTGCAGCGCCTTGCGGGCATTGGCTACGAGGACCCGCCCGGCGGCGACGATTTCCACAGCTTCGGCGTCGTGCGCCGACGGCTGAGTGAGTGCCTTCAGTTGGGCCGGGACGGCGGCCCTTTCCCAGCTGGTTCCCGTGAGGACATGTCCATCGGTGGCGCCAGCCATGGCGGGCGAACCGGGAGTTCCAGATTCTTCCGGCATGCCCAGCAGGCGCCTTGCCGCAGCGTTGAAGACCGTGATGCGCCCATCGGCGGAAACGCCGATCACGCCGTCGTCCACGCCTTGAAGCACGGCTATCTGGTCATGTACAAGGGTGCTGATTTCTTCGGGTTCGAGGCCCAGCGTCAGGCGTTGCAATCTGCGGCGCAGGAGGAATGACGCTAGGACGCCGGCAACCAGGGAGCCCGCGGCCGTGAGCGCAATGGGGACGATGTCCTCGGCAAGGCTTTGGCCGAGCGACTCCATGGAATAGCCCACACTGACTTCGCCCACCACGGTCGCCGCGGAACCGGGAGCCGCGGCGGAATCCGGCGCGAAGACCGGGACCTTGGCGCCCGCGGATGGTCCCAGGGTCCCGGTGTTCCGGGTGGTGATTTCCTTTCCGGACAGGGCATCCGAGGGGTCCGTGCTGACCCGTTCGCCAAGCCGGGCTTGGTCCGGGTGCGCCAGCCGCAGGCCGGTCTCGTCCGTGACCACCACGAACAAAGCGCCGGTGCGGCCCCTGGCAGCCTCGGCAGCGGCCTGGATGGGTCCGGCCGCGAGCACCGCAGGAGGCGGGGTTCCCGGCTCCTTGCTGATGGCTTGGACCTGGGATCGAATCACGGGGTCCGAGGCCACGGTGCGCGCCAAGGTCAGCGCCTGGTTTTCCGCCTCCGCGCCGATCCGCCCGTAGACGAGCCACGCATGGACGGTGCCGCTAAGCAGCACCACCAAGAGGACGACGCCGAGCTGCAGGAGCAGGGTCTGCGTTGAGAACCGCAGGGCAAGCCTGGGCATCTTGCCTCCTTCCGGCTGGGATTGGCCGGCTGGAGCGGGGCAGCAGCGGCGCTGTATTTCTACGTCTACCTCTCCATTGAAGCATTGAGCACAATGAGCAAAATGCTCTCAATCAGCAGTATGTCCATCAAATCCCACAAACGCCTTGCTGTGAGCGTCGCCACTATATGTTCTGTATCGCGCATCACATCGACGTGATGCCGTTCACTGTAGTAAGGAGCCGGCTGTGCTGGTATTGCTTGGATTCGCAATGATTGCGGTGTTCATGGTCCTGATCATGACAAAGAAGTTGACGCCCGTTCTGGCGCTAATCATCGTTCCCACCATTTTTGGCTTGTTTGCCGGTGCCGGCCTCGGCATCGGAAGCATGGTGATGGATTCGATGAAGTCCATGACGTCCACGGCCGCCCTTTTGATGTTCGCGATCGTGTATTTCGGACTCATGATCGACGTCGGGCTATTCGACCCGCTGGTAAAGTTCATTCTCCGCAAGCTGGGCAACGACCCCGCCAAAGTGGTCCTGGGTACCGCCATTCTGGCTGCCGCTGTTTCGCTCGACGGCGACGGCTCCACCACCTTCATCCTCACCACCGCGGCGATGCTGCCTATCTACCTCCGTTTGAAGATGAGCCCCGTGGTCCTGACCTGTGTGGCCGGCCTGGCCAACGGCACCATGAACATCCTGCCTTGGGGTGGCCCCACGGCCCGCGCGGCCACCGCCCTCAAGATCGACGTCAACGACGTGTTTGTTCCGATGGTCCCGTCCCTCATCGCGGGCCTGGTGGTCGTCTTTGTCTTCTCCTGGCTCTTGGGCCTGCAGGAACGTAACCGCCTCCGCGCCACCGCTCCCGAGATCTGGGGCGATGTCGCCGACGCCGGGGACGTGTTCGACGGCGGCACGCGCCGCGGCGGTACCGGCACCGGGTCATCGCGTGGTACCGGCTTCACCCCCACTGCAGCTAAGCCTGGCACCGGCGGAGGCGCCGGCGTCGGCGTCCTGGAACGCACCGAAACCTTGGTGGACCTTGCCGACACCGGTTTGGCCGACACCGCACTCGATCCCAACCGCAAGACCCTGCGCCCCAAGCTCTTCTGGTTCAACCTCGGCCTGACCGTCGCAGTGATGGTCATGCTGGTGGCCAACCTGGTGCCGCTGCCCTACGTCTTCATGGTGGGCTCCGCTATCGCCCTGTTGGTGAACTTCCCCAAGGTCAAGGAACAAGGCGCGCAGCTGGTGGCCCACGCGCCGTCCATCGTGGCCGTGGTCAGCATGGTCATGGCCGCAGCCGTCCTCACGGGCGTCCTCAACGGCACCGGCATGGTCAAGGAAATGTCCGCGTGGCTGGTCCACATCATCCCCGCCGAGATGGGTCCCTTCATGGGCGTGATTACCGGCCTGCTCAGCATCCCGATGACGTTCTTCATGAGCAACGACGCCTTCTACTTCGGTGTCCTCCCGGTCCTGAGCGAAACCGCCGCGCACTACGGCATCAGCGGCGCAGAAATGGCCCGGGCCTCGATCACCGGCCAGCCCTTCCACCTGCAGAGCCCCCTGGTCCCCGCGATCCTGCTCCTCGTCTCCCTGGCCAAGGTAGAACTCGGCGACCACCACAAAAAGGTCCTGTGGCGCACAGCGGTCATCTCCATCGTCATGCTGGCAGTAGGCATGCTGACAGGAGCCATCGGCATCGGGTAACAAACCAACCACCCGCACCAGGCAACGCGGGGTCACTTACAGCCCATTCCGGATCTCCGGATGGGCCGTAAGTGACCCCGCGTTGTTCGTTGTCCAACCAACGTAGACTAGTCCGGAAAACCATTTGAACTTTGCAGGGGAGATCCATGGCTGCGATCAACCGTGACGACGTCGCGCATCTTGCGCGTCTGGCTCACATTGAAATGAGTGCCGAAGAGCTGGACAGGATGGCCGGCGAGCTTGCCGTCATCGTGGACTCGGTGAAGTCCGTCAGCGAAGCCGCCGGGGACGATGTCCCGGCTACGTCCCACCCGATTCCGTTGAACAACGTGTTCCGCGAGGACGTCGTGGGCCACACGTTCACGGCCGAGCAGGCTTTGTCCGGGGCTCCTGATTCCTTCGAGGGCCGCTTCAAGGTTCCGGCAATCCTGGATGAGGACTAAGCGAATGACTGAATTGAACAACTCCGAACTCATCCGCTTGTCAGCAGCGCAGCTGGCCGCCAAGCTGGCCGCGCGCGAGGTCACGTCCGTCGAGGTTACCCAGGCGTACCTGGACCGCATTGCAGACGTCGACGGGCAAGTCAATGCGTTTTTGCATGTCAACGCTGAAGAGGCGCTCGCCGTCGCCGCCGAGGTGGACGCGATCCGCGCCGCTGGTGGTGCCGAAGCCGAGGCGTTGCACGAGCTCGCGGGCGTACCCATCGCCGTCAAGGACCTCATCGTGACGATCGGCCAGCCAACCACGGCCGGTTCCAAGATCCTCGAGGGCTGGCACAGCCCCTACGACGCGACCGTCATCAAGAAGCTGCGAGCGGCGAAGATGCCCATCCTGGGCAAGACCAACCTGGACGAATTCGCCATGGGTTCTTCCACGGAACACTCGGCGTACGGCCCCACCCGCAACCCGTGGGACCTGGACCGCATTCCCGGTGGCTCGGGCGGTGGCTCCGCGGCCGCCGTCGCCGCTTTCGAAGCTCCCCTGGCGCTCGGCACGGACACCGGTGGATCCATCCGCCAGCCCGGCGCCGTCACCGGCACAGTTGGCATGAAGCCCACCTACGGTGCTGTTTCCCGCTACGGCGCCATCGCCATGGCGTCTTCGCTGGACCAGATCGGCCCAGTATCGCGGACCGTGCTGGACTCGGCCCTCCTGCAGGAAGTCATCGGCGGGCACGATCCCTTCGACTCCACCTCGCTGACGGACCCCTTCGACACCCTTGTTGCCGCAGCCAAGACGGGCAATGTCACCGGCATGAAGATCGGCATCATCAAGGAACTCCACGGCGAGGGCTACCAGGCCGGCGTCGAGAACCGTTTCAACGAGTCCCTTGAGCTTCTCAAGGAGGCGGGCGCGGAAATCGTCGAGGTGTCCTGCCCCAACTTCAAGTACGCGCTGGGCGCCTACTACCTGATCATGCCGTCCGAGGTCTCCAGCAACCTAGCCAAGTTCGACGGCGTCCGCTACGGCTTGCGTGTCCTGCCCAAGGACGGCCCCATGACAATCGAACGAGTCATGGCCGCTACCCGCGCCGCAGGCTTCGGCGACGAGGTCAAGCGCCGCATCATCCTGGGCACGTACGCCCTGAGCGCCGGCTACTACGACGCCTACTACGGCTCGGCCCAGAAGGTCCGCACGCTCATCCAGCGTGACTTCGACGCCGCGTTCGCCCAGGCAGACGTCCTGATTTCGCCCACGGCTCCCACCACTGCCTTCAAGCTGGGGGAGAAGCTGGACGATCCGCTGGCAATGTACCTCAACGACGTCGCCACCATCCCGGCGAACATGGCGGGGATTCCCGGTTTGTCCCTCCCGGGCGGCCTGGCTGACGAAGACGGCCTGCCCGTAGGCATCCAGCTGCTGGCGCCTGCCCGCGAGGACGCCCGCCTATACCGCGTGGGTGCCGTCCTTGAATCCTTGCTCGAAGAGAAGTGGGGCGGCCCCTTGCTGGACCGTGCGCCCGTTCTCGGTTCCAGCTCCACCATCGCCGGAGGTTCCAACTGATGTCTACCGACGCCATCCTCAGCTTCGAAGAGGCCATGGAGAAGTACGATCCCGTCCTTGGCTTCGAGGTCCACGTGGAGCTCAACACCAAGACCAAGATGTTCTCCTCCGCCCCGAACGTCTTCGGGGACGAGCCGAACACCAACGTCAACGAGGTGGACCTTGGCATGCCCGGCGTCCTGCCCGTGGTGAACAAGACGGCAGTGGAATCCTCCATCAAGATCGGCCTTGCCCTGAACTGCAAGATCGCCGAGTCCTGCCGCTTCGCCCGGAAGAACTACTTCTACCCGGACACCCCGAAGAACTTCCAGACGTCCCAATATGACGAGCCCATCGCGTACGACGGCTACCTGGACATCGAGCTATCGGACGGTACGGTGTTCCGCGTCGAGATCGAGCGTGCACACATGGAGGAAGACGCCGGCAAGCTGACCCACATGGGTGGCGCCACGGGCCGCATCCAGGGTGCCGACTACTCGCTGGTGGACTACAACCGGTCCGGTGTTCCGCTCGTGGAAATCGTCACCAAGCCGATCGAAGGCGCCGGTAGCCGCGCCCCTGAACTCGCCAAGGCCTACGTTGCCGCTGTCCGCGAGATCGTCAAAAACCTCGGCGTTTCCGACGCCAAGATGGAACGCGGCAACGTCCGTTGCGATGCCAACGTCTCGCTGCGCCCGCACGGCCGCGAACGCTTCGGCATCCGTTCGGAGACGAAGAACGTGAACTCGCTGCGCGCCGTCGAGCACGCCGTCCGTTACGAAATCCAGCGCCACGCCGCCGTTCTGGACTCCGGTGAGCCGGTCATCCAGGAAACGCGCCACTGGCATGAGGACACGCGCACGACGACGTCGGGCCGGGCAAAGTCCGACGCGGACGACTACCGCTACTTCCCGGAGCCGGACCTCGTTCCGGTCCTCGCGTCCCGTGAGTGGGTTGAAGAACTCCGCGCCACGCTGCCCGAGCCGCCCGCAGCCCGCCGCAAGCGGCTCCAGGCCGACTGGGGCTATTCGGACCTTGAGTTCCGCGACGTCGTGAACGCCGGCGTCATGGACTCCATCGAGGAGACCATCGCCGCCGGTGCCAGCGCCTCTGTGGCACGTAAGTGGTGGATGGGCGAGATCGTCGGACGCGCCAAGACGGCCGACGTCGATCCCTCGGAACTCGGCGTCACGCCGGAAACCATCGTGGAGCTCAACAAGCTCGTCGAGGGCGGCAAGATCAACAACAAGATGGCTTCCCAGGTGCTCGACGGCGTCCTCGCCGGCGAGGGCACCCCGGCCGAGATCGTCGAGAAGCGCGGCCTCGCGGTCGTGTCCGACGACGGCCCGCTGCTGGAAGCGATCGACGCCGCACTGGCGGCCCAGCCCGACGTCGCGGAGAAGATCCGCAGCGGTAAGCTTCAGGCCATCGGTGCGATCGTCGGCGGAGTCATGAAGGCCACCCGGGGGCAGGCCGATGCCGGCCGCGTCAAGGAGCTGATCCTGGAGAAGCTCGGCGTCGAGGGCTGATTCCCCACCGCCTCCCAACCCAACTAGGTCGCAGTTAATGTCGTTATGAGCCGTCAAAACGACAACAACTGCGACCTAGTTGTGTCTGGATCCACAGCAGGAACACAGCTTCAGGGCTCATCATGGAGTCATCAGTTCTTTGCTGCCCGCCCCTTACCGGCTCGGGGAGGAGCGGAGAGAGGATTCGGCCATGTCCACCATGACTCCGGGGCTTCGCAAGGCCCTCATCGCCGGCGGTATCGCCGTCGTCCTGAGCGGCGGTGGTGTGGCCGCAGTCTGGGCTGCCGGCCAGATCATCCCTTCGTACGTGGGCGCGGCGCCTACGAGCACAGCGTCGCCCGGAACAACGGCGCCCGCCACCCCGTCACCCGGCAACGCCAAGCATTTTCCGGTACTTCCACGGGGCTTCGCAGGCCCGGGGATCCACGGTGAGTTCACTGTCAAGAACAAAGACGGCACGTTCACGACCATGGTGACGCAGCGCGGCACCGTGCAGTCGGTCAGCGCTTCGAACATTTCCGTGAAGAGCGATGACGGCTTCACGCAGAGTTACGCGATCACGTCGTCAACTACCATCGTTAAGTACCCTGCAGCCGGAACGGGCACGCAAGGGCGTCGTCCATCGCTTCAAACCATCAAGGCCACTGACCTGAAAGCAGGCGACACGGTGGCAATCTCCGGTACGAAGAGTGGCACTACAGTAACCGCCAACCGCATCATTTCAGGTACCCTGCCGGTTGCGCCCAATGGCGGCGGACGGCGGCTGGGCTATGGGGGCAGTGTCTAGGAGGGGGCCGCGGCGAGCCGGTCTCGCACGTGCCGGAGCATCGTGGTGACAGGCGCCCCGGGCACCAGTTCGCCGTCGCGCACGAAGCCTTCCTCGCGGCCCTTGAGGGTCTCCACCATACGTGCGCGCCAAAGCTGCAACACCTGATCCGACTCGGGCTGGCCGGCGAGGTTGAGGCACTCGTGCGGGTCGGCGTCGAGATCGAAGAGTTCCTCCACGCCCTTGCCCGAGCCCCAGATGTATTTCATCTTGCCGTCGGTGAGCCAGTGCAGGTTTTGCCCGAAGTAGACGTGCTCGCCGTGGAGGAATTCCCGCACGGGTCCGGCGGGTTCGCCGCTCAGGTGCGGGTCCCGCAGATATGGGGCGAGTGACGTGCCGTCCACTGAATCGGGAATATCCACCCCTGCGAGGTCCAAGAGGGTGGGCATGATGTCGCGCAGCTCCACCACATGGTCCACGACGACGGCGCGAGCCGAGTTCCGGGACGCCGCGTCCGCGATGATGAAGGGAACCCGCGCGGAACCTTCGTAGGGCACCGCCTTCCGGAACATATGGTGATCGCCCATCATCTCGCCGTGGTCGCTGGTGAAGGCAATGATCGTGTCGTCGTAGAGACCGAAGTCCACCAGCGATTCCTTGATGCGGTTGATTTGGAGATCGATTTGCGCCATGAGTCCGTAGTAGCCTGCCCTGGCGCGGTGGACGGTGCGGTTCGGGAGCTCGCCGAAGGCTGCCTGATAGTCTCCGTCCTTCCGGAATTCGTCCCAGTGGTGCTCCCAATTTCCCTCGACCGGCTGGTACTCCGGGATGTCCAGGTACTGTTCGAAGGCCCATCGCGGAGGATCGTAGGGCGGGTGCGGCCGGTGGAAGGACAGGTAGAGGAAGAAGGGTTTGGTGGGGTCCCTCCGGTACATCCATTCCACGGCTTGGGTGCCGATCCAATGGCTCGGGTGCAGTTGCTCGGGCTTGTCCCAGGGCCGGGCCACCACGGAATTGCAGTTGACGCCGTGGTCGAAATATTCCGCATCAGGGGTCTGACCAGGCTGGCGGCGAAGCCATGGAACATAGTCGTCAAAGAATCCGAAGTCCTGCTTGAAGTTCGTACGGGCGTGGTGCAGGTAGCCGTCGTGGAGGATGACGTCGTCGAAGCCAATCCTTGAGCGCTCGGGGTACACGTGCATCTTGCCGATGGCCTGCGTGTGGTAGCCGGCCTTCTTGAACTCGCCCTGGATGGTCACGGGGTGCGCAACCTCGAACGGGACGCCATCGTTGTATCCGACCCGTCCATGGCGTTCTTGGGATTGTCCGGTGAAGAGGGCAACTCGGGCAGGAACACAAGTGGGCGTGGCGGAATAGCCCTTCGAGAAACGAACTCCTTGGCGGGCCAGTTCGTCCAGGTGGGGTGTTTCCACGTAGGGGTGTCCGGCGGCGGAGAGACAGTCGCCCCGCCATTCGTCGACGCAAATCAGGATGACGTTCGGTTGGCCCGTGGCGATGGCTTGCTCCTGGTTCTCTAGCGCACGCTACTTGGTCGTATACGCAAGAATCTGATTTAAGTTAGCTGATTTCCGTCAACTATTGTCAGATTTGATCGCTTCGTCAAGGGCGCGCCGCGTAGACCCCAGGCTCTCGGGCGGCGCAGGTGTAGCGCGAGGGGCCGCAATGCCTCGCGCCCGGTGATGAAATCGGATCTTCCAATCAAGTTTCAATCATGATCTTGCAAAAGGAGACAGGCGTCACTTATGGTTTGTTAAACGGTTAACGAACGTGGCAGGCATCACATGGCCATCCGAAACGTTGCCCCGGTTCCAGTGAACCGACCACGCGCCACGAAAACACGAGGAGAACGCATGAACTCGACGACGGAAGAAGCCCCGGCGCTGCCGGAGGCAGACCGCGTCCCGGCCCATGCCGAAGGGAAGCGGCTGAGCCGAGGCAGGCTGAGGCGGAGCAAGGCTCCCGTTCCTACCGCGCAATCGTTTAAGTCCCGGCTGCGACGCGACAAGCAGATGCTCCTGATGATGCTCCCGGGCATCGCGTTCCTGCTGTTGTTCTTTTACGTTCCCATCCTGGGCAACGTGATCGCGTTCCAGGACTACCAGCCCTATCTCGGCATCGGCGACAGCCTGTGGGTAGGTTGGCAGAACTTCGTGGACCTGTTCGGCAACCCGGACTTCGTCCACGCGTTCTGGAACACCCTGTACCTGGCCGCCTGGCAACTGGTCTTCCTCTTCCCGGTGCCGCTGGTGTTGGCATTGATCGTGGATTCACTGGTGAGCGCCCGGGTACGGAAGGTGTTCCAGAGCATCGCCTACCTGCCGCACTTCCTGTCCTGGGTGCTGGTCATCGCTTTCTTCCAGCAAATGCTTGGCGGAGCGGGGTTTGTGAACAACACCTTGCGGCAGTTCGGTATGGAGGCCGTGCCGTTCATGACCAATCCTGAGTCCTTCCCTGTCCTCGTGGTTGCCCAGATGATCTGGAAGGACGCCGGTTGGGCCATGATCATCTTCCTCGCTGCACTCGCCAGCATCGATGCATCGCTGTACGAGGCAGCAGCGGCCGACGGGGCAGGCCGTTGGCGTCGCATGTGGCACATCACGCTCCCCGGGCTCCGTCCTGTCATCGTCCTCCTGCTCATCCTCCGTATCGGCGACATCCTCTCGGTGGGCTTCGAGCAGTTCATTCTCCAACGCGACGCAGTCGGGGCCGGAGCAGCGGAAGTCCTGGACACCTTCACGTACTACACCGGCGTCATCGGCGGCGGATGGAGTACCGGTGCCGCCGCCGGCCTCGCCAAGGGAGTGGTCAGCGCACTGCTGATCTATGCCGCCAACAAACTTGCCCATCGCTTCGGCGAAGACGGAATTTTTGCGAAGAAGGTCGGCTAGCCCGGGCCAGCCCGCCCGGCCCTGCCGGCATGCCCGCCGGGCCGCCTCACCCCGTCCGGAATTCGCACAAGGAGAACACCATGGCAACCACACTGCCCGCCAGAAAGACCCCTGCCTCCCGCAAGGCCACCCGCAAGGTCGTCCGCAAGGTCAAGGAACTGAGTTACAACCCCAAACGGCCCGTCTGGAAAGAGCGGCCGTCGCCTCTCTACCAAACCATCAAGGCGCTGGTCCTGATTGTCTTCAGCGTCTCCATCCTGACGCCCATCCTGTTGGTCGTGTCCACCTCCCTGGCGGACAACGATCAGCTCATGCGGGCAGGTGGATTTGTCCTCTGGCCCGAACGGCCAACGCTGGACGCCTACATCACCATCTTCAAAGGCCCCATGGTCATCCAGTCCCTCGGGGTGTCCTTGTTTGTCACCGCCATCGGCACGGTCTTGGCCCTCTTCGTCACCATCACCATGGCCTATGCCACCAGCCGTACGGTGCTGTTTGGCCGTCCGGTGATCCTCGGAGTGCTGTTCACCCTGCTCTTTGCCCCCGGTCTCATCCCGTCGTTCCTGATGATCCGCCAACTGAACCTCTTGGATTCCTTGTGGTCCCTGATCCTGCCCGGCATCTTCGGGGCTTTCAACTTCGTGGTCATGAGGTCCTTCTTCATGAACATCCCCGGTGAACTGATCGAGAGCGCA
Organism: Arthrobacter sp. 01T419; assembly: GCF_056398865.1. Classification (NCBI taxonomy): domain Bacteria; kingdom Bacillati; phylum Actinomycetota; class Actinomycetes; order Micrococcales; family Micrococcaceae; genus Arthrobacter; species Arthrobacter sp. 01T419. The sequence goes on along the minus strand of NZ_JBFTQF010000004.1, from coordinate 202,870 downwards.
CGGATCGACGGCGCCACCGACTGGCAAATCCTGTGGCGCATCGTGATGCCGCTCTCCAAGGCCGTGATCGCCGTCGTCGGGCTGTTCTACGCGGTGGGTTTCTGGAACTCATTCTTCAACGCCCTGCTCTACATCAACGATCACAGCAAATGGCCCATCCAGCTGCTTCTGCGGAACTTCGTCGTGCAGGGCAGCGGCGCCGCCGACCAGCTGGGAATCACCACCGCGCCGCCGCCGCAATCCATCCAGATGGCCGTAGTGGTAGTGGCCCTGGTCCCCATCCTCATGGTCTACCCATTCCTGCAGAAGCACTTCGCCAAGGGCGTCATTACCGGCGCAGTCAAGGGCTAACGCCGGCCTAAGCAAGAATCCCCGCACTTTTCACGCAACGAAACGCACCACCCACACCACCTCAGAAAGGGTTCTGCCATGACCAGTACCATCCCAGGCACTTCCGGCGTCAGCAGGCGCGGGTTCCTCGGCCTCGCCGGGTTGACCGTCGCTACCGTTGGGCTCGCCGCGTGTGGCGGAGGAACCGGCGGAGCCGGAAACGGGGGCGCCGCTGCCTCTGCTTCCGTCAAACTGCCGACCTACAAGGAATTCACCGGCCTGACCCCGGACCTCCCCGGCAACGCCAAGGGCTTGCAGTCCGCGTATTTCAAGCTCCCCACACCGGTGCAATCCGTCACCTCCGTCCCGCTCAAGGGCAAGGTCACCGGCCTCACGGAGACCTTCGACACGATGAGCCCGGGGATGAAGGACAACGCCTTCTGGCAACGCCTCAACGCCAAGCTCGGCGGAGACCTGGAGCTGCAGATCGCCGAGGACATCGGTGACGGATACCCTGCCAAGTTCGCCACCGTCCTGGCCAGCAACGACCTCCCGGACATGATGTGGGTTCCGCCGAACCAGGGCATCCCCAATGTCGGTCCCATGCTCGAAGCCAAGTTCCAGGACCTCACCAAGTACCTTTCAGGGGACGCGGTCCTTGAGTACCCCAACCTCGCGGCGCTCAAGCCGGACTCCTGGAAGACCGCCGTCGTGAACGGCAAGATCTGGGGCGCTCCGATTCCGAGCACTCCTTTCGGCCAGGTCTACCTTGGCAACCACGCAACGTGGGACAAAGTGGGCGGGTTCAGCGCCAGCAATGCCGAGGAGTTCCTCGCGAAAGCCAAGGAAATCACGCGTCCGGGCGAACAACGCTACGCCTTGGAACCGGCGTACATCAATGCCCTGCACATGGTCACTGAGTGGTTCGGCGCCCCGAACGGATGGGCGGTGGGCAAGGACCGGACCCTGAAGCACCTGTACGAAACGGATGCCTACGCGGCCGGCGTCGAATTCACGGCGAAGATGTTTGCCGCGGGCGTCTTCTACCCGGACACGAAGGCTACGGACATCCGCAACCGCGTAGTCAACGGCACCGTTGGCGCGCAGGTCATCGTTGGTCCGCACGGCATGCGCCAGTACCGGGCCTTGAGCGAAACGGCGCAGTTCGACATCCTGGTGCCGTTCAGCGCGGACGGAAAGGCCAAGCCTACGTATGACATGGGCTACGGCACGGTCGGATTCACGCCGTTCAAGAAGGCCGACGAAAGCAAGATCCGGGAACTGCTGTCCCTCATCAACTACTTGTCCGCACCGTTCGGCACGGTCGAGTACATGCAGAAGAACTACGGCGAGCTCGGCAAGGACTACACCCTGGACCAGAAGGGCAGCCCGCAGATGACCGAATCAGGAAATACCAACATCCCCGGACTCGCGTCGGCTTTGAACATCATGTCCAGCCCGGAAAACGTCGTCTTCAACCCAGGCTTCGATGAGGACACCAAATACATCATCCAGCAGGAACAGAAGCTCCTGGATCTGGCGTGGCGGAATCCGACCAACGGCACCTACTCGGACACCAACTCCAAGGTCGGGGCGAAAATCCAGGCGCCGTTCCGGGACAAGGTGGTGGACATCATCACCGGACGCGCCAAGATGGACGAATTGAAGGACGCGCTGAAGCGCTGGAAGTCCGACGGCGGAGACAAGATCCGTGACGAGTACCAGGCGGCATTGCCGTCCGACGTCCCGGTCTTCGGCGCCTGACGGGGCCAGACTTCTAGAAAATGATCGCCAGCGGTGGCGGCATCATTGCCGCCACCGCCGATAGGGGGAGACATGGTCAAGGCCACGGGCGCCGGAGTGCGCCCCACGATCCGCATGGTTGCGGCAGAAGCAGGGGTCTCCACGGCCACGGTGTCCTATGTGATGTCCGGACGCCGCGGGGAGGGCGGGCCGGGCGTGTCCGATTCGACGGCGGAGAAGGTGAAGTCCGCCGCCGAACGGCTCGGCTATCGCCCCAACCAAGCCGCCAGGGCTATCCGCACTGGACGGACCAACACGGTCATCCTGTCCCTGACCATGCTCTCCGATCCGTGGTCCTTGTCCGTGATCGAAGCCGTACAGCGTGCCGCCGCCCCCCTGGGCATCACCCCCATGATCCTCGGCGACGCGGACTGGGCCCGGGTCCTGCAAAGCCAGAATGCCGACGCGGTGTTCGTGGACGCCGTCCGCGAACCGGACCGGGGCGCCCTCGAGGAACTCGCCGGGCGTGGCACCACCTTGGTGGTATTCGACGAGATTCTCGAGCCTGCCGGTTTCGACGTCATTCGTTCCGTTGCCGGTCCGGGTTGCAAGCTTGCGGTGGAGCATCTTTTGAACGGCCACCGCGAGGTGGCGTGTTTGGTGCCCGCAGGCAGCGGGCGGCCCTTGGGCGGCCCGCGGTACCACGCCTACACCTCGGCGCTGGAAGAGGCCGGGATCCCTTTGAACGAGGACTTCGTGGGAACCTTCGACGGCACCACGCTCGGGGCCTATGCCGCTACCATGCGCCTGCTCAGCCTGAAGGACAGGCCCACGGCGATCTACGCGGTGACAGACTTTGCCGCCGTCAGTGCCGTCAACGCCGCACAGCGCCTCGGTCTGACGGTCGGCCGGGACGTGGACATCATCGGTGTCGGCAACACCATTGAGGGCGAGCGGATGTCGCCGTCGCTGAGCACCGTGGGTCCGGTGGACTTCTTCGACCGGATTGCCCACCTCCTCCTGAAGCGAGCCGTCGACGGCGGTGCTCCTCGCGGCGGCGCGGGTGCCGGTCCCGCGGTCATGGACTTCCCCTGGCACCTGTTCGTGCGGGAATCGGCACCGCATCGCACCGCCGCAACACGACTTTTTTGAGAACCAACAGAAGGATTCACAAGCAAATGGAAACGGTTGACATGAAGATTGGCTTGGTGGGTTTCGGCCTGCGCGCGGGGCTGTGGCGCCACGCGCACAAGCCCGGCCAAGGCTCGGAAGTCACCATCGTGTGCGACACGAGCGAACGTGGCCGCTCGGATGCATCCGAGCGCATCCCCACGGCCCGCGTGACGGCCGACCTTGAGGAGCTCCTGAACAGCGGTATCGACGCCGTTCTGGTCCTCACCCCGGACAACCAGCACGCCGCCGTCGCGGTCCGCACCCTCAAGGCAGGAATCCCGACGTTTTGCGAGAAGCCCCTTGACGTTACCATCGAGGCTGCAGACCTGATCCTGCGGACCGCCTACCAAACCGGCACCAGGCTCTATGTCGGCCACAACATGCGGCACATGCCCGTGGTAGTCCAGATGCGCCAGCTCATTGAAGAAGGCAGGATCGGCGAGGTCAAGGCCGTTTGGTGCCGGCATTTCGTGGGCCACGGGGGAGACTACTACTTCAAGGACTGGCACTCCGAGCGCGAGAACGTCACGTCGCTCTTGCTGCAGAAGGGGGCGCACGACATCGACGTCATCCACTGGCTCGCCAACGGGTACACCCGGCGCGTCTCCGCCGTCGGGGATTTGGCCGTCTACGGCTCGGTGACCAAGCGCAGCGACAACAGCGGCAAGCGCATGGGCGAGTGGTTTTCGATTGACAACTGGCCGCCCACCGAGCAGCAGGACCTCGCCGAGACCATCGACGTCGAGGACATCTCCATGATGAACATGGTCCTGGACAACGGTGTGCTGGCCTCCTATCAGCAGTGCCACTTCACGCCGGATTACTGGCGGAACTACACCGTCATCGGAACGAAGGGCAGGATCGAGAACTTCGGCGACGGTCCCGGGGAGCTGATCAAGGTCTGGACCACGCGGACCAGCGGTTTCGCTGAGCCGGATGACGTGATCGAGATCCAGGATGGCGAAGGCGGCCATGGGGGCGCCGATCCACGCCTGATCGCGGAGTTCCTCCGCTTCGCTGCCGAGGGCGGGCAGACCCAGACCAACCCGATCGCAGCCCGCCAGGCGGTTGCGGCCGGCGTTCTGGCCACGGAGTCCCTGCGCGGTGATGGTTCCGCCCGCGAAGTTCCGGCCCTGCCGCAAGACCTCGTGGAGTATTTCGAAGCCGGCCAGCCTGCCTTGGTCCCCAAGTAGCTTGCCAGTTGGATGCGGCGGTGCAGCGTCAGGCTGCGCCCGCTAGTTCGGTCATGACGGTCTGCAGTGCTTCGCAGACCGTCATGACCGATTTCCGTTTCAGGGTTTCCGGCCTGGCCAAGATGTCGATCTTGCGCACCGAATTCACCCCCGCCAGCGGACGCAGTACCACCCCAGCATCCAAAACGCGTTGGGCAGTGAACCGCGGGAGCAATCCGATTGCTCCACCTGCCGCCACGAGCGAGGCCACCGTGGAGTAGTCGTTGATGCGGTGGAGGACTTCCGCGGGACGTCCGCTGACGGCGACGACGGCGGCCAGCACGTCCGCGGGGGAGTAGCCGGCGCGGCTGGTCACCCAAGGCTGCCCGACGACGTCGGCCGGCCTGAGTTCGCGGCGTTCCGCGAGCGGGTGCCCGGCGGGCAGCGCGACGTCGAGCGGTTCGTCGGCGAGCGGGATCACGGCCACCTTGTCGGTGGGCCATCCGGGGCTGTGTTCCATTCGATGCGCGAGCACGAGGTCGTACCGCGCCGCGAGTCCGGGAAAATCTTCTTGCGCTACGTCCTCGTCGGCGAGCTTCAAGCGGGGGACGCCGCGTTCAAGACTCGCGCCGCCACGGGCTTTGGCCAGCAAGGCCACAAGCGGCGCGAACAGCGCTTGGCCCGCACTGTGGAAGGCGCTCACGGTCACGGTGGAACCTGGGGAGTCGTGGAACGCGCCAATGGCCGCGCGGGCGTCAGCCATGGCGCTCACGACGGCGGCTCCGGCGTCGGCGAGGACCCGGCCCGCATCCGTGAGCACCAAAGCACGGCCTTCCTTGCGCGTCAGTGGCACGTCGACGGATTTCTGCAGGAGCGCGAGTTGCTGGGAGACGGCAGACGGCGTGACCATGAGTGTCTCCGCTACGGCCTTGACACTGCCAAGATCTCCTAGTTCCCTGAGCATCTGGAGCTGGTGTACTTCCATTTAGTAAATGCTAAATCGTTGATTGAGAAAAACCTAGTTGTGCTAAACCGTTAGTGGCGCTTCAATGAAGTGAAACGGCACACAAACGGCCCATCCCCTGAGTTAGGAAGACCCATGAAGGCTCTCTACAAGTCCGGTCCACACGCGGGTTTTGAACTCGTCGAACGTCCCGAACCGGAGGCCGATCCCAGCGACGTGAAGATCCGGGTCATGACCACCGGTATTTGCGGGACGGACCTGCACATCCAGTCCTGGGACGCCTGGGCACAGGGCATCATCGAGGCTCCGTTGATTGCTGGCCACGAGTTCTATGGTGAAGTGGTGGCGGTGGGCGAGGACGTTCGCGACGTCAAAGTCGGTGACCGCGTCTCCGGTGAAGGCCACGTGGTGTGCGGCATTTGCCGCAATTGCCGCGCCGGCCGCCGTCAGATGTGCATCCACACGGTGTCCGTCGGCGTGCAGCGCGATGGCGCCTTCGCCGAGTACGTCGTCATCCCGGAGACCAACGTCTGGGTCCACCACGATCCCTCCGTCACTCCCGAGCTCGGTGCCATCTTCGACCCCTTCGGCAACGCCGTTCATACGGCCCTGAGCTTCCCCCTTGTCGGTGAGGATGTGCTCATTACAGGTGCGGGACCCATCGGGCTCATGGCAATCGCCGTCGCGCGCCACGCCGGTGCCCGCAAGATCGCCATTACGGACGTGTCGGCCCCCAGGCTCGAGCTGGCCCGGAAGATGGGCGTTGACCTCGCCGTCGATGTTTCGAAGATGCGCGTCAAGGACGCCCAGCGCGAGCTCGGCATGCTCGAAGGGTTCGACATCGGCTTGGAAATGTCCGGACATCCCACGGCGCTGCCTGAGATGATCGACAACATGAACCACGGCGGACGCATTGCCATGCTTGGCCTGCCTAGCCAGTCCATCGATATTGACTGGGGCAAAGTGGTTACCCATATGCTGACCCTCAAGGGCATCTACGGCCGCGAGATGTACGAGACCTGGTACGCCATGAGCGCCATGCTGTCCTCCAATCCCACACTCCACCGCAACATTTCCGCGGTCGTCACGGACAAACTGTCCGCTACCGACTGGGAAAAGGGCTTCGAGATCGCCCGCGCCGGCACCGGCGGCAAGGTAGTCCTCGACTGGACCGAAATCTAGTCGCCGTAAAGTCCGCCAAACCAGCACCCTACTCCCAGTACCAGGAGCCACCAATGTACTCAAGCATCAAAGACCAGCTGCAGGGCGAACTGGAAGAGATCCGAACCGCAGGACTCTTCAAGACCGAACGCCACATTGATTCGCCGCAGGCCAGCCACATCTCCGCCGGGCAGCTCGGCCAGCCCGCCAACACCGTCTTGAACTTCTGCGCCAACAACTACCTGGGCCTGGCAGACCACTCGGACATCATCGCCGCCGCCAAGGCCGCCATGGACGCGCGCGGCTTCGGCATGGCATCCGTCCGCTTCATCTGCGGCACCCAGGACCTGCACCTCGAACTCGAAGCCCGGGTCTCACAGTTCCTCGGAACTGAAGACACCATCCTGTTCTCGAGCTGCTTCGACGCCAACGGCGGAGTCTTCGAGTCCTTGTTCGGGCCCGAGGATGCCATCATCTCGGATTCCCTAAACCACGCCTCCATCATCGACGGCATCCGCCTCAGCAAGGCCAAGCGCTTCCGCTACGCCAACCAGGACATGGACGATCTCGAGACAAAGCTCGTAGAGGCCGCGGGTTCCCGCCGCAAGATCATCGTCACGGATGGCGTCTTCTCCATGGACGGCTACCTCGCTCCGCTCGAGGCCATCTGCGATCTCGCGGAAAAGCACGACGCGCTGGTCATGGTGGACGATTCCCACGCCGTCGGCTTCATGGGAGCCACGGGCGCAGGAACCCCGGAACACGCGGGTGTTTCCGAAAGGGTCGATATCTACACCGGCACGTTCGGCAAGGCCCTCGGAGGCGCCTCCGGTGGGTACGTCTCCGGGCGCGCCGAAATCATCGCCATGCTGCGCCAGAAGGCCCGCCCGTACCTGTTCTCCAACTCTTTGGCCCCGGCCATCGTTGCAGCCACCATCAAGGCCATCGAACTGGTCCAGGGTTCCGGCGAACTCCGCTCCAAGCTCTTCGAGAACGCTGCCCTGTTCCGCCGCCGCATGAGCGAAGAGGGCTTCGAACTGCTCGATGGCGAACACGCCATCATCCCGGTGATGTTCGGCGACGCGGTGGTTGCCGCGAAGGTCGCCGACGAGATGCTCCACCATGGAGTCTTCGTCACGGCATTCAGCTACCCCGTGGTGCCCAAGGGCGCCGCTCGGATCCGTGTGCAGCTCTCCGCAGCACACAGCGCCGAGGACGTCGAGGCGTGTGTCGAGGCGTTCGTGAAGAGCCGCGAAGCCGCGGGGCTCTGAGTTCCCATGATCCTCACCATCCTGGGCGGCGGGGGATTCCGGGTTCCCCTGGTCTATTCAGCGTTGCTGGCGGACCATGAACCCGGGCGCGTCACCGAGCTCAGGCTGTTCGATGCCGATTCCGCGAGGCTCGACGTCGTGGACAGAGTCCTCGCCGACATGGCCGAAGGGGTGCCCGATGCGCCTTCCGTGCGGCTTTTCACGGAGCTGTCTGAGGCGTTGCCGGGTACCGACTTCATCTTCTCCGCCATCCGGGTGGGCGGTTTGGAGGGGCGTGCAGCCGATGAACGGATTGCCCTTGATCACGGGGTCATAGGCCAGGAGACCGTGGGCGCAGGAGGGATTTCCTATGCGTTGCGGACCATCCCCGTGGTCCTGGACATTGCCGAGGCGGTCAAGAAGCACGCTCCGGGCGCTTGGTTCATCAACTTCACCAATCCGGCGGGTGTCATCACCGAGGTCATGACAGGAGTCCTTGGCCGGAAGGTGGTGGGGATCTGCGATTCGCCGGTCGGGCTGGCGAGACGCGCCCTGGCCGCGGCCGGAATCCACCGAGGCGCGGCGGCGTTTCGCGATGGGTCCGTGGAGATCGACTACATCGGACTGAACCACCTGGGTTGGTTGCGTGGGCTGGTGGTTGACGGCGAGGACGTTCTGCCGCGCGTCCTGGCCGACGCGAATGCCGTCGAGTCCTTTGAAGAAGGCCGGCTGTTCGGCGCTTCGTGGATCCAGGCACTGGGCGCGGTTCCCAATGAGTACCTGCATTACTACTACTTCACGCGGGAAGCGCTCGACGCCGATCGGCGCGCTGAAACCACGCGCGGCGCCTACTTGGCGAGGCAGCAATCGTCCTTCTACAGCGGGCTAGGAGAAGGATACGACGGCGGTGCGGAGTCCACCCTCGGGGATCCGTTCTCGAAGCCTGCCCTCCGGCTCTGGGAAAAGACCAAGCTCGATCGCGAAGAGACGTACATGCAAAGCAACAGGGACGCGGCCGGTACCTTCGAACGCGACGCCGAGGACCTGGTCTCGGGCGGCTACGAGACCGTTGCTTTGGCCATCATGCGGGCCATCAGCCAGGGGGAAACGGCCCGCCTGATCCTGAACGTCCCTAATAGGGGAACCCTGGCTGAGCTCGACGCCGACGCCGTCATCGAGGCACCCTGCCTTGTGGATGCGGGTGGAGTCCGCATGCTCCCGGCCAAGGCGTTGCCGGACTACGCGCGAGGACCGGTGATCAACGCCAAAGCCGTGGAACGCGCCACGATCGACGCCGCGCTCACGGGTTCCCGGCGTTCCGCTTACAAGGCGATGGCCATGCACCCCCTCGTGGACTCGGTCAGGGTGGCGGAAGCGCTCCTGGATGACTACATCCGTCATTTCGGGCAGCTCCGGTACCTTCGCTGAACCCCTTCGCTTAAGCCCTGTCCCGGGAAGGATCAGAGGCCTAGTATCTGCAGCATGGACAATGATGCAGCACAACCTGCAACCGAGGTTTTGGATTCCCAGCAATGCTGGGATCTCTTGAGGGGCGTGTCCGTCGGCAGGCTGGCAGTGTGGCTCGGGGACCACCCCGACATTTTCCCCATCAATTACGCCGTGGACCAGGGGACGGTTGTCTTCAGAACCCGTGCGGGCACAAAGCTCACGGCGGCCTTGGGCGAATTCCCGGTGGCCATGGAGGTGGACGGCGTCGACTCGAACACCGGAGTCGCGTGGAGCGTCGTACTCCATGGCAAAGCAGCGCCCGTCAAGCAAATCGACGACGTGGTCAACTCGTTCTCCTTGCCGCTCTTTCCCTGGGAGGCGGGTCGGAAGGACCACTTCGTGCGTATACCCGCCGATTCGATCTCCGGACGCCGCTTCACAGTCACGGCGCCACTGACTTGGTGGACTCCGTATAGCGGGATCAAGCCGTCCGCCATGGAATAGGCGCCGCTGGAGGCCGTAACCGGCCCCCTCGCACCAGGTCTCCTCGCGACCGGTCCCCTCGCATATAGGCCTCCGCGCTGACAGGATGGAGGGATGGCTGCAAATTATGATGTGGTAATTGTCGGCGGCGGCATCGCCGGATTGTCCCTGGCCTCGGCGCTCGCCGGCCAATGTTCGGTAGCCTTGGTCGAGGCCGAACAAACACTGGCCTACCACACGTCCTCCCGCTCAGCCCGGCAGTTGATCCCGAGTTACGGACCCGCCGTCGTGCAGGAACTCACTATCAGGACACTGGAACTGATGGCGGCCCGCGACGCCGAGTTGCCGGTACCGGTTCTGGAACCGCGGTCCTTCATGTTGGTGGGCGACGAAGCGACGGTCACGGCAGAGGCCAGCGGGCACATGCATCCCATCACACATGCAGAGGCCCTTGAACTGTGCCCGGCACTGAATCCCGGATCTTTCACCGCCGCTGGCCTCGATACGGGATCATTCGCCTGCAACGCGCCCGTGCTGTTGGAAGATCACCGACAACGCGCTGAGGCCGGGGGAGTGGACATCATCACCGGAGCACGGGTCCATTCGGCCCAACGCCTCGGCTCCGGCTGGCAACTGGGGGCCGGGCTGGAAGGCTTCCAGTCCGCCGTCGTCGTCAATGCGGCGGGTGCCTGGGCGGACGAACTCGCGGTGCTCAGCGGGGTGGAGAAGCTGGGCTTGCAGCCGTTCCGCCGCACGGCGGCGATCGTCGACGTCGAACGCCCCCTTCCGCCCGGTACCCCCATGGTGTGCGCCGCGGATGACTCCTACTACTTCCGGCGCGAGGGTGAACAAGTGCTCATTTCGCCGTCGGAGACGGTGCCGAGCGGCCCGGAAGACGCGCGGCCGCGGCCCGGAGATGTGGAAGCGCTCGTGGTCCGGCTGAACTCGCTGACGTCAATGGGCATCCACTCCGTGGCCAAGGCTTGGACGGGGTTGCGCACGGAAGCTGCCGACGGCGTCCCGGTGATGGGTTTCGACGCCGAGGCTCCCGGCTTCTTCTGGCTCGCGGGCCAAGGCGGCTATGGTTTCCAGACCTCCTCCGCGATTGCTGAGCTCGCGGCCGCCGAGATCCTAGGCTCCGTATCCGACGTCGGTCCGGTATCCCGGACACCTAGGGAGCTCGCCGCCACCCGTTGGTCCATCCGCCGTTGAACAATAGGTTCATGAGCGGACAGACGAGCACACTGATCAGCAACATCGGCGAATTGATGACCCAGGACGTGGACCATCGCGTCCTCAAGGACGCCGCCGTGGTGATCGAGGGTGAGCGTATCTCCTGGATCGGCCCTGCGTCCGAGGCTCCCGCGGCGGACGGGCGCGTGGATGCCGAGGGCCGCGCCGTGCTTCCGGGCTGGGTGGATTCGCATTCGCACCTGATTTTCGCGGGGGACCGCACCGCCGAGTTCGAGGCAAGGATGGCCGGCCAAAGTTACAGCGCCGGTGGCATCGCCGTCACCACCGGCGCCACGCGCGCTGCAAGCGATGAGGAACTGATCCGCCTCGCCGCCGGACGCGTAGCCGAAGCCGTCTCCCAGGGCACCACCTACCTGGAGAGCAAGACCGGCTACGGACTGGACCTCGAGAACGAGGCCCGGAGTGCCCGCATCGCCGCGGCTACCGTGGACGAAGTCACCTACTTGGGCGCGCACCTGGTCCCGGCCGGCGTCGATGCCGAGGAATACACGGACCTCGTCTGTGGCCCAATGCTCGACGCCGTCCGCCCTTACGTTCGCTGGGCCGATGTTTTCTGCGAGCGCGGTGCCTTCACCGAAGAGCAGTCTCGCCGCGTCCTGTCGGCCAGCCGCGACGCGGGCCTGGGGCTGCGTGTCCACGGAAACCAGCTTGGTGAAGGACCCGGTGTCCAGTTGGCCGTGGAGTTCGGTGCGGCCAGCGTTGATCACGTCAACTACCTTTCCGAGGCCGATATCCAGGCGCTCGCGGGGACATGGAGCGGCTGGGACGCCTCCTCAGGAACCGGCCAGCGCGGCACGGTGGCCACCTGCTTGCCTGCTTGCGATCTCTCTACCCGCCAGCCGCTCGCCCCGGGCCGCACGCTGATCGATGCCGGCGTCCAGATCGCCTTGGCCGCGAACTGCAATCCCGGCACCTCGTACACGAGTTCGATGGCCTTCTGTGTCACTACCGCGGTGTTGCAGATGCACCTGAGCGTCCACGAGGCCGTCCGGGCGGCAACGTACGGCGGCGCGCTCGCTTTGGGACGGGAGTCGGGGAACGACGTCGACGGCGAGCGGGCGGTGGGTTCGATCGCCGTCGGGCACCGTGCAGACCTTCACATGCTCAAGGCGCCGTCGGCCACGCACCTGGCGTACCGGCCCGGTATCCCGTTGACCTCGGGGGTGTGGCGGGCCGGAGTCCGCGCGGTCTAAAGCTATCTCTGCAACACCAAGCAGGGCCTTTCCATATGGAGGGGCCCTGCTTTCGTTTGTGTTCCTTTTGCCGGACGCGCCCAGACCCCCCACGATCCTTGTGCGATTGAAAATGATCGTTTAGTGTTTATATGGATCATAAAACGTCAAATCGTTGAGCGTTGAAGAGTGCGTCGAACAAGCGCGGACAGGAATGGTAAGTGCGATGAGTAACAACACCCTCGGGGCCTTCATGGAAGAAGAGCTTGTTTCGCAGCCCGAGGTCTGGCGGCGGGCCATCGAGCAATCCAAGGGGGAGCATCTGCTGCCTGCTGATGGCGAGCGGATCGCCGTCGTCGGTTGCGGTACCTCATGGTTCATGGCGCAAAGCTATGCCGCGGCCCGCGAAGCCGCGGGCAAGGGCGTCACCGACGCTTTCGCGGCGTCGGAAGCTTTCCTTAACCACAACAGCACCGGGCGCCAGTACGACGCCGTCATCGCCATCACCCGCTCCGGCACCACCACGGAGGTACTTGAGCTTCTGGAAGCCTTGCGCGGAAAGGTCCGCACTGTTGCGGTGATCGGCGACGTGAATTCACCTATCATTGCCTTGGCCGACGCCGTGATCGGACTCCCGTACGCCGACGAGAAGTCGGTGGTCCAGACCCGCTTCGCCACCACAGCACTGGTGTATCTCCTCACGAGCCTGGGCATCGAACTCGGCACCGCCATCGAGCACGCCCGCACCGCGGTGACGGAGCCTGTTTCCCAGGAGTTGCTCGACGCCGAACAGTTCACTTTCCTCGGCACCGGCTGGACTGTCGGCCTGGCCCACGAAGCCGGGCTCAAGATGCGCGAAGCAGTGCAGGGCTGGACTGAATCATATCCGGCGATGGAATACCGGCACGGCCCCATTTCCATTGCTGCCCCTGGCCGGGTCACGTGGCTCTTCGGCGCGCAGCCCGAGGGATTGGATGCCGATATGGCCCGGACCGGCGCCCTGTACGTCAACACCGGCAAGCACCCTCTCGCGGAGCTGGCACGCGTCCACAAAGTCACCTTGGAGCGGGCGCGCATGCGCGGCCTCAACCCGGATTTGCCGCGCAACCTCACGCGCTCTGTCGTCCTGAACGCCACGGCCTAGGTCTTCCCATGGTTCTCGGAGCCGCTGAGTCCGCAGTCCTGGCCTTCGACGTCGGCGGAACGGACCTGAAGGCAGGTCTTGTCGACGCGGCCGGGAATGTCCTGGGCTTGCGCCGCGTCGCAACGCCACGTGATCCCTTGCGGCCCGGCGACGCGATCCTGGACGCCATTGCCGCGCTGGCTGCTGAGTTCGCCGCTGAATTCCCCGGCCACCCGCCGAAAGCAGCCTGCATTGTTGTTCCCGGAATCGTGGACTCCGATACCGGAGTGGGTATCTACTCGGCGAACCTGGGGTGGCGCAACTTTCCCTTCGGGGAAAAGGCCACGCAGCGCCTCGGACTCCCCGTGTCGTTCGGCCATGATGTCAGCACGGCCGCCGAGGCCGAATTCCGCTTCGGAGCGGCCCGCGATTTTCGAAACGTCGTGGTGATGGTGGTCGGCACCGGGATCGCTGCCGCTGTCATTTCCGACGGGTACCCGGTGCGCGCAGGCGGCTTCGCGGGGGAACTGGGCCACGCCCTTGTTCCGGACCCCGACGGTCCCGGCCACACGATCCTCGAGGCCGTCGGTTCCGCCGGAGCGATCGCCCGGCGCTACAGCGACAAGGCCGGAACTCCGCGCGCCGGCGCCCGTGAAGTCCTGGAGAAGGCCGCGGCAGGCGACGCGCTCGCGGCGCGGATCTGGGCTGACGCCGTGGATGCCCTCGCCTTCAGCCTCAGTCAGTGCGTCAGCATCATCGGCACTGAAGCCGTGGTGGTGGGCGGCGGTCTTGCCGAAGCGGGGGAGGGACTCCTGGAGCCGCTGCGCTCACGCCTTGACGAGCTGCTCGACTTCCAACGCCGGCCGATCATCATGCGCGCCGAACTTGGCCAGGACGCCGGCTTGCTGGGCGCTGCGATGAGGGCACGGGCCTTGCTCCCTGCGGCGAACGCCGCCTCCGGCACGGGGACGAGGCCATGAAGCGGGTCATCACGGTCACGCCCAATCCGGCAATCGACCTCAGCTACCACGTTGCCGGGATTACGCCCGGCGCAAGCCATCGCGTGGCCGCACCCCTGAGCCGCGCAGGCGGAAAAGGCCTCAACGTTGCCCGGGTGGCTCACCAGCTGGGCCACCCCGTGCTGGCTCTCGCGCCCTCGGGCGGCACGGCCGGTGCGGAATTCGCCGCAGAACTCCGGAGTAGCGGAATACCGCATCGCCTGATTCCGGTTGCCGCGGAGACCCGGCGCAGCATCGCCCTCGTGGACACGGTGGGCGGCGAAACCTCAATCTTCAATGAACAGGGGAATCCCCTCCAGCCGGCCGAATGGCAGGCGCTGGCCGCCGCCGTCGTCGAGGCCCTCGACGGTCAAGGCGCGGGAGTGCTTGTCGGATCCGGCAGCCTGGCGCCGGGAGCGCCGGCGGACTTCTACCCTGCACTGGTGCGTCTCGCGCACGACGCCGGGATCCCCGCCGTCGTCGATACCTCCGGTCCCGGGATCATCGCCGCCGCTCGGGCCGGGGCGGATCTGCTCAAGCCCAACAACCACGAACTCCTCGAAGCAACCGGGGAGAGCAGCCTGGAGGCTGCCGCACGGCAATTGATCGCTTTGGGTGCCAAAACGGTACTGGTCAGTGCCGGCGCCGACGGCATGCTTGCGTTCCACCATGCGGCCCCGGGTGGCTATTGGAGCGCACGGCTCCCGGAGCCACTCAGCGGCAACCCCACCGGAGCCGGCGACGCCGGGGTGGCGGCGGCCGCCGTCGCGCTCGCGAGCGGAGTCTCCGACATTCCCACGATCCTGAGCAGGGCCACGGCATGGTCCGCCGCTGCGGTGCTCATGCCCGCCGCCGGCGAGATCTCGCCGCTCTACGCGGACCTCGAAAATCAACTCATTCTTAGCTGGAAGGAGACCCTGTGACCCTCGTCAGCACACGGGAACTCATGGACAATGCCGCGTCCAATGGCATTGGCCAAGGCGCCTTCAACGTCATCCACCTCGAAACCGCAGAGGGCCTGGTGGCCGGAGCGGAAGCGGCGGGAGTCCCGTTGATCCTGCAAATCTCGGAGAACTGCGCCCGCTTCCACGGTGGACTCGTACCGATTGCCCGGGGCGCAATGTCCATCGCCCGGGACGCTTCTGTTCCCGTGGCCCTGCACTTGGACCACGCCGAATCCGAGGAGCTTGCCCTGCAAGCCGTTGACCTTGGTTTCGGTTCCGTGATGTACGACGGCGCGCATTTGCCTTACGACTGGAATGTTGAAGTCACGCGCCGGGTCGCCCAGTACGCCAAGGAACACGGTGTCTACGTTGAGGCCGAGCTCGGAAAGGTCGGGGGCAAGGACGGCGCCCATGCTCCTGGAGTCCGAACGGATCCTGCCGAGGCCCGCTCCTTTGTGGACGCGACCGGGGTTGATGCCCTCGCCGTCGCGGTCGGTTCCTCGCACGCCATGACAGAACGGAGCGCCACCCTGGACTTGGCGCTGATCACCCGGCTGAAGCAGGCCGTCCAGCTACCGCTGGTCCTTCACGGTTCCTCGGGCGTAGCAGATGAGACGCTGGTGGCGGCAATCCGGGCCGGTATGACTAAGATCAACGTATCCACACACTTGAACGGGTTCTTCACCCGCGCCGTCCGTGAGTACCTGGATGCCAACCCCTCCGTGGTGGACTCCCGCAAGTACATCAAGGCCGGACGGGATGCGCTCGTGTTGGAAACCGCACGTTTGCTGACGCTGTTCGCGAAAGTGAATTAGCCTCAATTTCCGGAAGGTTCGTGATGACCCGCAACGATCGACTGACAGCCATCCTTGATCTCCTCGCCGAGTCAGGGCATGTTGAGGTCGAGGATATCGTGACCCGCCTGGGCGTCTCACCAGCCACGGCGCGCCGTGATCTCGACAGCCTCGCCAAGCAAAGGCTCCTGAGCCGTACCCGCGGCGGTGCAACCACGGGATCAGTTGCCTACGAGCTCCCAGGGCGTTACAACAGGGATGATCACGCGGAGGCGAAGCAGCAGATTGCCCTGGCCGCTTCCGAACTCATCGTGCCCGGGGCCGTGATCGGACTCAGCGGTGGGACCACCAATACGGCCCTGGCCCAGGTCCTGTCCACCCGCGAAGACCTCAACGCACCCTCCAACCGGCCCATGCTGACCGTGGTCACCAACGCCATCAATATCGCGGCCCAGCTTGCCGTGCGCCCCAACATCAAGATCATGGTCACCGGTGGCATCCTGAACCCGCGTTCGTATGAACTTGTAGGGCCCTATACGGATGTCATCATGCAGAAGGTTGCCCTGGATATCGCCTTCATAGGCGTCAACGGAGTTGATCCGAAGATCGGCCCCACCATCACGGACGAGGGCGAGGCCATGGTGAATACCGTCATGGCACGCCGTGCGACGGATTCCTATGTCCTGGCCGATTCCACGAAGATCGGCAAACGCGCGTTCGCGGCGATGGCCGGGTACGATTTCCGCCGGCTCATCACCGATTCCGGGATCACGGCAGAAGACAAGGCCGCGTTCGAAGCGAGCGGCACTGAAGTGATCGTGGCCAAGGACGCTTAGCTCGGAGCCTGCCCGTTAGAAGACCACCGGGGGAGCGTTCAACACGGTTTCGTCGGTGCTGCGCTGCACCCACTGGCTGAACGGCGTGTCGAGATCGTACTTGTCCTGATCGTTGCGGACAAGTGTCCGTAGCTCCGCGTTGCCCGGGTTGTTGAGGGACTCGAAATACTCCACCGACCAATGGAACCACCGCATGCAGAAAAGACGCATGGTGAGGCCGTGGGTCACCAGCAGGGTGTTGGGCGCGTAATCGGGTTTTTCCCAATGCCGGTACAAGGTTTCCATGAAGGACGAAATGCGGTCGTAAACATCGGAACCGGATTCTCCTTCGCGGAACCGGTAGAAGAAATGGCCGTAGAGGTTGCGAAGCTCCTTTTGGTCCCCGATATCTCCGGCGATCTGGAAGTTTGCCCAGTCCTGTTCACGCAGCCGGGGTTCCTCGATCACCCTCTCCGTGAGGTTGCCCAGATTGAGTGCCTCAAGGGTTTGGTATGCCCGAAGGTACGGCGAGACGTAGACGCACACGGGCTCGCCGTCGAGCTTCTTGCGCAGTTCCCCACCTGCGGCCTGCGCCTGCTCGATCCCGAGCTCCGTCAAGGGGATGCGGTAGTCGGGGACACGGTTGTAGATGGAAGTGTCGGCGTTGGCGGCGGACTGGCCGTGCCGGATCATGAAGATTCGTGCTGGCGCGCTCATCCCACCAAGCATAGGGTCCGCTGCCACCGGTGCCGCGCAGGCGACCCTCGGAGAATGAACTCCCGGGAAAACAT
The DNA here is from genome assembly GCF_056398865.1 of Arthrobacter sp. 01T419. Taxonomy (NCBI): domain Bacteria; kingdom Bacillati; phylum Actinomycetota; class Actinomycetes; order Micrococcales; family Micrococcaceae; genus Arthrobacter; species Arthrobacter sp. 01T419. The sequence continues at coordinate 185,254 of NZ_JBFTQF010000004.1, read as the reverse complement.
CAGCCAAATGCAGGCAAGATAGGAGCATGCTCCTTGCCTCAACGCGCCGGCTGCGCGCCGAAGTGCTGATTGTCCTCGGCCTGTCCTTGGGCCAATCGGCCGTGTACTCCGTGGTGCAGTTGTTGGACAAGATGACTCGGGCGCCCCTGTCCCAGGCAACGTCTACCCTCAATCGTTCCCAGAACACCCGTGAGTACTTCGATCTCACATACCAGCTGCTCGATATTGCGTTCGCACTGGTCCCCGTGGTGCTGGTGTTCTACTTCCTGTCGATCCACCGCCAAACGGCGGAGAGTCCCTCAGGATTCACCCGGCTGGGCTTCAACTTCGCCCGGCCAGGCCGCGACGCGCTCCAGGGACTGGGTCTCGCTGCGCTGATCGGAATCCCGTCACTGGGCCTCTACGCGGCCGGTCGCGCCCTGGGAATCACGACGGCGATCATCCCCAGCGGCCTGGACTCCTACTGGTGGACGGTGCCTGTGCTTGTCCTGTCCGCTGTCCGGCACGCCGTCGTCGAAGAAGTCATCGTGGTTGGCTACCTTCTGGACCGTTTCGGGAAGTTCGGATGGAGCACTCCGCTGGCGATCGGGCTCAGTGCGCTCCTTCGCGGCAGCTACCATCTGTACCAAGGCTTCGGACCCTTCATCGGCAATGCGGTCATGGGTCTGGTGTTCGGCTGGATTTACACCCGGACCAAACGGGTCATGCCGCTCGTGGTGGCGCATGCACTCCTGGACATCGTGGCGTTCGTCGGCTTCAGCGTCTTCGGCAAGGCAATCGGACTGGGATAGGGGGTGCAGCGACGGGAGTGAGCCATCCTCTGCATGCTCGCTCGTTCCTCCCCGCAGGCCCCCTTCCCTCGCAAGCTCGGGCAGGGAACCCTGCCAGCGTGGGCCCAACTTAGACGCATGCTGCCGGATGCCACAAGCCCGCCGCGTTGTGCGTTAAGTTGAGTTTAAAAGGATTCGGCCGCCATCGCGGGGTGACGTCATTGGCACCCGCATATGGCGGCCGAAGTTTCCGGGCCGTCCTGGCCCGATGGGCCGTCAGATGGTGACGGCTCCGTTGGCGGTTTCGAACGTTACCGACATGATTCCCGGCGTTCCGTGCGGAGCCATCCATTGGACTGCGACGTCCTCAAGGGGCTTTTCTACGGGTTCTCCCAGCCACTCGGTGACGCGTTCCGCCGAGCCGGCAATGGTGAGGCTGGACATCTTGACGTCACTTGGGTAGACGAGGGACGGATGAAGCGAGGGGTCGCCCTCCCAACGGAGCAAGTACGGGACCTGGGGATCGGCGATGAGTCCCAGGATGCCGATTTGCGACCAGACGAGTTCGCGGCCGTCCGGAAACTTGCGGTTACCGGGGACAGCCGCGCGTCCGAGTCGTTGTTCGAATGGGCTCAGGTCGTCAACAGCGACGCACCAACCCATCCAGCCACCTCCTGCAGCGGAGCGTGCACGGACGGCTTGTCCAAAAGGTGCCTTGTCAGATGCCGGGTGGTCAAGGACCTCGACAACTTCCAGGTATTTGTGGTCAGCAAGGGGGATGATCATGTTCCGGGTACCGAAGCGCGGGTGCACTCCGCCCCGGACTGCGTCCACTCCCAATGCTGCGGAAATCCGCTCGGTGGTGGCCAGTAGGCCATCTCGTTCACAAGCGTAAGAGACGTGATCCATGCGCATGGCTTCATCTTGGCACTTTGTGATGGAGCTCTCAGCTAAGTCAAGCCTAACCAAGGTGGGATGTATCGAAAAGGCAGCTCAGGGTCACTTCGGGACGCGCCAGGACCGAAAACTACTGCGTTCGTCACAAAGCTTCCGGAGCCCGCAATGGCCTCCCTAGACTGGCGGCAACCAGGCCGGCAACAGCAGGCCCGCAGGCTGAATCACGGCCGAGAGCCCCGAGCAACCAGGAGTCCGCATGTCCCAAGGATGGTCATTCGAAACGCGCCAGATCCACGCCGGCCAGGAACCGGACGCCGCCACCGGGGCCAGGGCGCTCCCCATTTACCAGACCACCTCGTTCGTCTTTCCCAGCGCTGAAAGCGCGGCCAACCGCTTCGCGCTGGCCGAGTTGGCGCCCATCTACACGCGGATTGGCAACCCTACGCAGGATGCCGTGGAACAGCGCATAGCGAGCCTCGAGGGCGGTTTGGCGGCACTCCTGTTGAGTTCCGGCCAGGCCGCGGAGACGTTCGCCATCCTCAACGTCGCCGAGGCTGGCGACCACGTCGTCGCCAGCCCGAGCCTCTACGGCGGCACCTACAACCTAATGGCCCACACGCTGAAGAAATTCGGTATCTCGGTGACCTTCGTCGAGGATCCGGACAATCTTGACCAGTGGCGGGACGCGGTCCAGCCAAACACCAAGCTGTTCTTCGCTGAAGTGGTCTCCAACCCCCGTCAAGACGTGCTGGATATCGAGGGCGTCTCCCGAACCGCGCACCAGGCCGGAGTGCCGCTCATCGTGGACAACACCCTGGCCACGCCTTACCTCATCCGGCCTATCGAGTGGGGTGCGGACATCGTGGTGCATTCGGCCACCAAGTACCTGGGTGGGCACGGAGCCGCCATTGCCGGCGTCATCGTGGACTCCGGCAACTTCGATTTCGGCAAGGATCCTGAGCGCTTCCCCAACTTCAACACCCCGGACCCCAGCTACAACGGCCTGGTCTATGCCCGCGACCTCGGCAAGGACGGCGCCCTGGGCGCCAACCTCTCCTACATCCTCAAGGCCCGGGTCCAGCTCTTGCGCGACCTCGGCTCGGCTGTTTCCCCGTTCAACGCCTTCCTGATTGCCCAAGGAATCGAAACCCTCAGCCTGCGGGTGGAACGCCATGTGGAGAACGCCACCAAAGTGGCGCAATGGCTCGAAGAGCGCGACGACGTCGAATCCGTCGCCTACGCAGGCCTGCCTTCCAGCCCGTGGTTCGAACGCGGCCGGAAGTACGGGCCCAGGGGCACTGGAGCTGTTGTGTCCTTCAGCATCCGCGGAGGGATCGAATCCGGCAAGCGTTTCGTGGACGCCCTGGAGCTTCATTCCCACGTGGCAAACATCGGCGACGTCCGTTCCTTGGTGATCCATCCTGCGTCCACCACCCACAGCCAGCTGACGACTGAACAGCAGGCCGTGGCAGGAGTTACCCCGGGCCTGGTGCGGCTGTCCGTCGGGATCGAGCACGTTGACGACATCCTTGCGGACCTCGAGGCGGGCTTCCGGGCAGCCAAGGGCGCTTAGGCAGCCCCCAATGACCGACGGATGCCGGCTGGCGATGCAGAATGAATCTTCGCCGGCCGGCCCCATCAACGTCTTTTGCATGAACAAAACGCGGCGAAGTGTCACATAGATGTCATAATCTTCGTCAGAAGGGGTCCGGTTTTCCTAGACTCTTCGTATAGGTCATGAGTGCCAGCGACAGCCCCGGCTTGCTGGCCGGCAACCCTCCTTTCGCGGTGGGGTGCCCCGGGTGAAGACCTGGCCCTTCGCTTTGTTGGCGGCGGGCAAGCGCGATGTGAGGTGTCAACGAATGACAATTGCTGCAACAGCCATACCCCTTTCCGGGACCCAAGACGGAACGCTCAAGTATGTTTCCGTGGGCGGACTCGAACTGGAAGCCGGAGGTTTTCTCCCCGACGTCGTCCTCGCGTACGAGACTTGGGGGCGGCTCAACGCCGATGCTTCCAACGCCGTGCTGGTGGAACATRCCCTGACCGGCAGCACGCACGTTGCCCGCGGCGAGAGCGACGAAGAAGGCTGGTGGGAGCAACTCGTTGGACCCGGCGCAACCATTGATACGGACCGCTACTTCGTGGTCTCCGTCAACATCGTGGGAGGCTGCTACGGCAGCACCGGTCCGTCGTCGTGCTCGCCCGATGGCAAGCCGTGGGGTTCCCGTTTTCCGCTGGTGACGCTGCGGGACAGCACCACGGCGGAAGCCCGCTTGGCGGACGCCCTGGGAATCCATAGCTGGCACACCGTCGTAGGCGGATCCATGGGCGGTGCCCGCGCACTCGAATGGGCCGTTAGCTATCCGGACCGCGTCAAGCGATGTGCCGTGATTTCCATCGGGGCGTACAGCACAGCCGAACAGATCGCGTTCGCCCAGGCCCAGACGCTCGCCATCCGGCAGGACGCAGACTTCAACGGTGGTGACTACTATGGCCAGGCCGCGCCCGAGGCGGGGTTGGCCCTGGCCCGTCGGATCGCCCACATCACCTATCGTTCGGCGGATGAACTGGACTTCCGCTTCGGCCGGAACGCCCAAGGCGCCGAGGCACCACTTCAGGCTGCCGCGTTGGGGGACCGGGGCCGCTACCAGGTGGAGAGCTACCTCGACCACCAGGGAAGCAAGCTGGTCCAGCGCTTCGACGCCAACAGCTACATCGCCATTACCGAGGCGCTCATGAGCCACGACATCACCCGCGGCCGGGGTGCCTTGGCGGATGCGCTTTCCGTGGCCACCGCCAAGTTCTTTGTTGCCGCGGTGGACTCGGACCGGCTCTACTTCCCTGAGCAATCCCACGAACTGGCCAAGGCCTTGCCCGGCGAGGTCTCAGTACACGTGATCGAGGCACCCATCGGGCACGACGGGTTCCTCACTGAAATCGGCCAGCTCGGCCCGCAGCTGCGCGAGGCTTTCTTCGGCTGACGCTGGGCGTTCTTCGGCTGAATCAGCCGTTCATGATCTCCTGGCGGAGCTTCATATAGTCCTCCATGGCAATTTTCCCGTCGCTGTACTGCTGGTCAAGTTCGGCCAGTTTCCGGGCCCGGTAGCCGTGGGGCGCGGTGTTCGGCAGGGGAGTAGCCGACGACGGCGGAGCGGCCTGCGGCGCGGGCGTCGCCACCGGAGGCTGCGGCTCAGCCGGGATGATCACCGGAGGTTGTGCAGGGTATCCGTAAGGGTAGTTCTGCGGAGGGAAGTCCCGGAGCCTGCGCTGGCGGGAGCGGTTGTACATGCGGATCCCCATGGGAATCAGCCAAGAGCAGACGATGATCCAGAAGATCAAATTGTTCACGGTGGAGGCCTCCTAGGTCTTTCTCCAGCTTAGCCCCGCCCCTGTGACAAGCGTCGAGATCTTCCGTCAGCTCCGAGGCAAAACGGTGTCGGCCGGTCCGAAGACGGGCCCCGGCGTCGGGCGTTTTGGCAAGATTCCGTCGCCGGAGGACTGGTGCCGGATCCGGCGGACGACCCACGGCACAAAATACTCCCGCGCCCATACGAGGTCTCCGGAGCGTGCTTCGCGCCAACTGCGCTGGGGCAGTGGCTTGGGAAGGAGCGGCTCGAGACTGTGTGGAACATTGAGGGAATCAAGGACCATGGTGGCGATCGTGTGATGGCCGAGCGGCGAGAAATGCAGGCGGTCTTCATCCCACATCTGCGGGTTGGAAAGTTGCCGCAGCGACCACATATCCGCCACCACAGCATCGTGGCGGGCGGCTACAGTTCGCAGGTTTTCGTTGTAGATGGCAACCTTGCCGCGGATCCGCCCAAGGACTGACGAGACGGTGTCGGGTCCGTTGAAGAGAACCACGGTGGCGCCTCCGGAACTTAGGGTCTGTACGGTGGCATCGAGTTTCTCGGCCAGGGCATCTGGGTCGCCGCCGGGACGGATGAGGTCGTTGCCGCCTGCGGAGATGCTGACAAGGTCCGGCTTAAGGTCCATGCACGGGCCAAGTTGTTCGTCCACGATCTGCTGGAGCAGGCGCCCCCGGATCGCCAAGTTGGCGTAGGCGAAATCGCTGTGGCCCCGGCTCAGTTCCTCGGCCACCCGGTCGGCCCAGCCGCGATGTCCCCCGGGCCTGTTGGGCTCGGGGTCGCCGATGCCCTCGGTAAACGAATCACCCAAGGCCACGTAGCGGGTCCACGGATGAATCCGCTCATCCGCGCCTCGCTCCACCGTGGAATCAGTGTCACTCACGTCCATATCCTGCCTTTTGCTGCAACGCTACGCGCCCGTAGCTTGTTACTCATGGGTAACTGTAAGAATAGTCCCATGAGTCAAGCTTCCGCCTTTCCTGCCCCTGCTTTTCCTCCCCCGGTCGTTTTGTGGTCCCACGAAGAGGAGGAACGGGCTGGAAAGCCGTTGCTGGTCCTGTTGCACGGTTACGGATCCAACGAGCAAGACCTTTTTAGCCTCGCAAGCCTGCTGCCCCAGGAGTTCGTCGTCGCTTCGCTCCGAGCCCCGATCGCCACGGGTCCGGGCTTCACGTGGTTCCCGCTGACGGCGTCCATCGACTACTCGCTCGACGCCGTCAAGACCGCGGCCGAGTATGTGTTTTCCTGGCTGGATTCGCTCAAGTCCAACCACAGCTCGGTGACGCTCCTCGGGTTCTCGATGGGGATGGCCATGGCCACCTCGCTGCTCCGGCAGCGGCCGGCGGACTTTGCCGCCGTCGTCGGACTTTCAGGCTTCGCCGTCGACGCCGATGGCGACCCCGCGTTCCGCGACGCCGAACTGGACGGTTCCGTGCCGCTCTTCTGGGGACGGGACCAGCAGGATCCCGTCATTACCCCTGACAAGATCGAATACACCATGGGGTGGGTGCGAAAGCACACGGACCTCACCAAGGTGCTCTACACGGGCATGTGGCACGGCATCAACCAGCAGGAAATCGGCCACGTGGGTGAATTCCTGGAGCACAAGGTCCTCGCCTCCGTATAAAGCAACGCGGGGTCACTTACGGCCCATTCAGAGGCATGTAATGGGCCGTAAGTGACCCCGCGTTGCTAGGAATCCTTCGCGATCCGCACGGTTTGTCCGTTGACGGTCACGGTATCGCCGGCATGGAGCTGGCGGCCGCGTCGTTCGTCGATCTCGCCGTTGACTTTGACCAACCCGTTCTTGATGAGCTCGGTGGCCTCCACACCGTCCTCCACCAGGTTGGCGAGCTTCAGGAGCTGGCCAAGGCGGATCATGTCGTCACGGATGGGGATTTCTTGAATTTCCGGGTTGTTCATACAAGCAATGATGCCTGAAGTAGGGTGGTGAAAGTGCCGCAACAGTCCCGCCCCATGGCCAGTACAACCTCCCGGACTTCCCTTCCTTTGCTCACCGGCCTGCTGCTTGCCGTGGCAACCGGACTCGTGATTCCCCTCCAGGGCCGGATCAACGGCGCGCTAGGGGCAACGCTCGACGACGGCATCGCGGCCGCCGTCGTGAGCTTCACCACCGGGCTGGTAGTGATCGCCGCGATCGGACTGGCGCTCCCGAAAGGCCGCGCTGCCTTGCGAAGGATCCTGCCCGCCCTCAAGGAGCGTAGCTTTCCCCGGTTCTACGTCCTGGCCGGCGGGATCGGCGCGCTATTCGTCTTTGCCCAATCGTTCACCGTCGGCCTGCTTGGCGTGGCCTTGTTCACCGTGGCCGCGGTGACAGGCCAGACCCTCAGTGGGCTCCTCGTGGACCGGCTTGGCATCGGACCCGGCGGCAAGCGTTCGATCACGGGAGTCCGGGTCCTTGGCAGCGTCCTGACGATTGCCGCCGTCATCTGGGCCGTCTCGCCGCGCCTTGGGGCGGCCGCCGACGTCGGATCCTTGCTTCTCCCCATCCTGCTGCCGGTGGTGGCGGGCTGCCTCATGAGTTTCCAGCAAGCCATGAACGGCACCGCCACGGTGCACTACGGCAGCCCTGTCGCCGCGACGCTGGTGAATTTCGTGGCCGGCACGGTCATCCTATGGATCGTCTGGCTCATCAAACTGCTGTTGGCCGGTCCCGGCCACGCGCTGCCCGCCGAATGGTGGTACTACCTGGGCGGTCCGATGGGCTGCATCTTCATCGGCCYGGCCGCCCTGCTTGTCCGCAGCCTGGGCGTCCTGGTGACGGGACTGGGGATGATCGCCGGCCAGTTGCTCGGATCGCTCGCGCTGGACCTGGTCTTCCCGGCACTCGGAACGGTGGTGGCGTTGCCGACGATCCTTGGCACCTTGCTGACGCTGTCCGCCATCATCGTGGCGACCCTGCCTTGGCCGAAAGGCGCGCTCGCTTCCCGCCGTTATGGGGGCAGGACCGCGGCGAAAGGCCGGTAGGCTAGGACACGCAGCTTCCTGCGCAGCACTTCCCCAAAAACAGCGTTTCCCCTTAACGACTGTTCCCGTAGAGCATAACCACGGACCGCACCCAGCGGCCCTGTAGAACATTGGAGTACCCATGGCAGCAAAATCCGTCCTCGACCAGGTCATTTCCCTCTCCAAGCGGAGGGGCTTCGTGTTTCAGGCCGGTGAAATCTATGGTGGCTCCCGCTCTGCGTGGGACTATGGCCCCCTCGGTGCCGAACTCAAGGAAAACATCAAGCGCCAGTGGTGGCAGAGCGTTGTCCGCGGTCGCGAGGACGTGGTGGGCCTGGACTCCTCCGTGATCCTGCCGCGCCAGGTATGGGAAGCGTCAGGACACGTCGAGGTGTTCTCGGACCCCTTGGTCGAGTGCCTTTCCTGCCACAAGCGCTACCGTGCCGACCACCTCCTGGAAGAGTACGAGGAAAAGAAGGGCCGTCCCGCCGAAAACGGCCTCAAGGACATTGCCTGCGCCAACTGCGGCACCCGCGGCGAATGGACCGAACCGCAGGAATTCTCCGGCCTCCTCAAGACCTTCCTCGGCCCGGTGGCCAGTGAAGAAGGCCTGCACTACCTGCGCCCGGAAACCGCGCAGGGCATCTTCGTGAATTTCAGCAACGTGCTCACCACGTCCCGCAAGAAGCCACCGTTCGGCATCGGCCAGATCGGCAAGTCCTTCCGCAACGAGATCACACCGGGCAACTTCATCTTCCGCACCCGCGAGTTCGAGCAGATGGAAATGGAATTCTTCGTCGAGCCCGGCACGGACGAGGAATGGCACCAGTACTGGATGAAGGAACGCATGTCCTGGTACACCGGCCTCGGCATCCGGCCGGAAAACCTGCGTTTCTTCGAGCACCCGCTGGACAAGCTCAGCCACTACTCCAAAGGCACCACGGACATCGAGTACCGTTTCGGTTTCCAGGGCTCCGAGTGGGGCGAGCTCGAGGGCATCGCCAACCGCACCGACTTCGACCTGTCCACGCACGCGAAGGCCTCGGGCACGGACCTCAGCTACTTCAACCAGGCCACCAACGAGCGTTACACCCCGTACGTCATTGAGCCCGCGGCTGGCCTGACCCGTTCCTTCATGGCGTTCCTGATCGACGCCTACACCGAGGATGAGGCACCCAACGCCAAGGGCGGCGTCGACGTCCGCACTGTCCTGAAGCTTGACCCCCGCCTGGCACCGGTCAAGGCAGCCGTGCTTCCGCTGAGCCGCAACGAGGACCTGTCCCCGAAGGCGAAGGACTTGGGCGCCCAGCTGCGCAAGAACTGGAACATCGACTTCGACGACGCCGGCGCCATTGGCCGCCGCTACCGCCGCCAGGACGAGATCGGTACTCCGTTCTGCATCACCGTGGACTTCGACACCCTCGACGACCAAGCGGTCACGATCCGTGAGCGCGACACCATGAGCCAGGAACGCGTTTCCCTCGACAAGGTTGAGGCCTACCTGGCCGCGCGACTGATTGGCGCCTAGGCGTGTCCATCGAGTACCGCGAATGGCGTGATGGCGACGACCTCGCGCTGTTGGAAATGTGGGGTGGGCCCGAGACCCTGCCGGCCCAGCAGTTCCGGGCAGCACTGGCGCCATCGAGCAACAGCGGCCAAGGCCAGCCTTGGCGCCGGTGCATCGTGGCGGAAGACGTGGTTGACGGCATCGGCATCCCCGTGGCCGCCGGGGTGGTCCACGAGGCTTCCTTGCACCCGGAACGTCTCTGGGCATACATCGAGGTTGCCAAGGATCATCGCCGGAGCGGGATAGGTGCCACGCTCCTGACCATGCTGCGACGCGAAGCCGAACAGTCGCCGTCGGGGGTCACCAAACTGCGCAGCAAGGTAGAGCCCGGCACCTCCGGTGCCGCCTTCGCCGAGTGGGCGGGGCTCGCGCCGATCCAGCGCTCACAGCTTGTAGTGGTGGAACCCGAGCCGCTGCGGCTCCCGGTGTTTGGCGACGGTTCCGAGGAGGCCGCTTCCGAGCAGGTTGAAGACCTCGCCACAGGCTCCGTGGAACTCAGCGACGTCGTCGGACGGTACTACGCTGCCGTGCACCACTGGGACAGCCCGGGCGAACTGGGTATCCCCACGGTGCAGCGGCTGTTCCTTGACGAGCTAACGGGGGCGCACGGTGCACTCGTTCTGCGTGCTCCAAAGGCCAGTGCTTTTGGTTCGGGCGTTCCGGCCACCCGCAAGGGCAAGTTGCGGGCCTTCGCCATCAGCTATGCCCAGGGCAGCTCGGACGAAGCCTCGGAAGTATTCCTGGGACACGAACCCCGTTTGCAGGATGACGAGGCCCGCGAGGCAGTCCGTGACCTGCTGGCGCTCATTGCGTACCAGCACCCGGTGCTCCTTGAAGTGGATGATTCCATGACGGCTGTGCGCGCCGTCGTCGATCCGCTGCTGGAGTCGGGCAAGGCGAAGCTCCGTGGCGCGGACACCCTGGTGGTCAGCGAGTAGCCTTTCCTCGAGGCCCGGCCCAACTGACTCGCATTAGTTGTCGTTTTGAGCCCTCATAACGACAACTAATGCGAGCCAGTTGGGTGAACCCTTGACGACGTCGCGGTCTGGGTGTAGGCATAACGACGTAAGCTCCGGTCGTTTGGTCTGGCGGGAAAGCGGCGGGTGGAACGAATCCGGTCTCACGAAGAGAATCGGCGGCAACACCCATGAATGGAACAGCGCTCGACGGACTGCGGGAACAACTCCGCGGGCAACTCGTCACTCCAAATGATCCCGACTACGATTCTGCCCGCGCTGTCTTTAACGGAATGATCGACAAGCGCCCAGCCGGCATCGTCCGTGTGGCACAGGTGTCGGATGTCATCGCGAGCGTGAACTTCGCCCGGGGCAACTCCTTGCCTTTGGCGATCCGGGGAGGCGGCCACAGCGCCCCGGGCTTCGGGACCTGGGACGATGCCCTGGTCATAGATTTCGTCAACCGCACCGGTGTCCGCGTTGACCCCGAAGCGGGCACAGCCCGTGCCGAGGCAGGAACAACCTGGGCAGATTTCAACCACGCGACCCACGCTTTCGGACTGGCCACAACCGGCGGAATTGTCGGGTCCACCGGTATCGCCGGACTGACCTTGGGCGGCGGCATCGGCTATCTGGCCCGCAAACACGGCTTGAGCTGCGACAACTTGATCTCGGCTGACGTGGTGACGGCCGACGGTAAATTCCTCACTGCCAGTGAAACCCACAACGAGGACCTCTTCTGGGCGTTGCGGGGAGGCGGAGGCAACTTCGGCGTGGTGACGTCGCTGGAATACAAGCTGCATCCGGTGGACATGGTCCACGTGGGCATTGTCATCTACGGAGCAGAGCACACCGAGACTGTCGCCAAGTTCTACCGGGATTACATCGACTCTGCCCCTGAAGAATTCGGGGCGTTCCTCGGCTTCCATCAGGGTCCGCCGGTCCCGTTCCTTCCCGAGGAATGGCACGGCAAGCCTGTTTGCGTCGTGGTCGGGATGTGGACGGGGGACATGGCCGAAGGCGAGTCGCGGTGGCAACCGTTCCTCGACGTCGCACCCGTGGCCGGATCAGTCGTCACTCCGATGCCCTATCCGGCACTCAACGTAGCGTTTGACGGACTCAATCCGAAGGGCCTGCAAGGGTATTGGAAGGCCAACTTCATCAGTGAACTGAACGATGGCGTCATCGATGCGCATTCAGAGTTCGGTTCAACGGTCACGAGTGTCAACACCTCGGTCCACGTCTATCCGATCGACGGCGCGGTGGCCCGCGTCGGAGCTGAAGACACAGCTTTCGCGAACCGCGGCATGAAGTTCGCGCCCGTCATCGCGGCACAATGGCCGGACCCTGCGGACAACGAAGCCAACATTGCGTGGGCCCGCAACTACGCAGAGGCGCTCCGTCCGCATTCTGCTGCGAGCGGCTACATCAACTTCATGGATGCGGAAGACCAGAACCGTATTGCCGAGAACTACGGAGTCAACTACGAGCGACTTCAAGCCATCAAGAGCAAGTACGATCCCGGAAACCTCTTCCACGTGAACCAGAACATCAAACCCGCCTGAACACCCCGTCACGAAGCCGCCACCCGGCAGGCACCCCTCACGCCGCTCCGCGTATGGGCGATGCCACGCTGCCCCACGTAGGGTTGTAGGCATGAGGTTTTGCAGCTAATGGGTCACGGCCATTCACACGGACACACAGAGCATTTCGAGCCAAGCCCGCAGGCGCTCGCGGCGCGTAAGCGGGCCAACTGGCTCCTGGTGGCTGTCCTGGCTCCGCTTGCCGTGCTCACGATCGTTGCAATGCTCGTCATGTGGCCGTCAGGGAGCAAGGCGGGCATATCCCTCGCTAGCCCCTACCAGGCTGCACCGGGTGTGACGTTTGATACCGGCAAGATCCAAGCCGTCACGCAGGAGAGCTGCACCCAAGGGACCCAAGCCCAAGGTGCTCAAGCCCCGGGGACGGACCAAAGCAATGGTGCGCAACAGCAAGGTTCCCAGTGCACTTTCGCGTCCACCCAGCCGGACAAAGGCGGCAGTCCCGTCAAGGTGGTGATCAACCCGGACGTCGCGAAGTCGCACGGCGTCAAGGTGGGGGACAGCATCCGCTACTTGAACCTCTCCGGTGTTCAAGGCGCAGCGGCAGGCAACGGCTCGCCGTCGTACGTTTTCCTGGATTTCGTGCGGAACGTTCCCATGGCTCTTTTGGCCATCCTGTACGCGGTGGTGGTCATTGCGGTGGCCCGCTGGCGGGGCTTCAGGGCGCTGCTTGGCTTGGCGGGAGCCTACGTGGTGCTGGTCAGCTTCATGTTGCCGGGATTGGTGGAGGGCAAGCCGCCACTGCTCGTGGCGTTGGTTGGTTCCACCGCAATCATGATGGGGGTGCTCTACTTCGCCCACGGCTTTTCGGCCAGGACATCCACCGCGTTGTTGGGCACCATCTTCGGCCTCAGCATCACGGCGTTGTTGGCAGCATGGGCCACGGACGCCGCCAACCTGACCGGAGTCGGCAGCCACGACGCCGCCGCGCTGGTGAACATGTCGGACAAGATCTCCATTTCCGGGATCATCTTGTGCGGTCTCATCATCTCCGGACTGGGCGTCCTGAACGACGTCACCATCACCCAATCCTCGGCCGTGTGGGAGCTCTACGAACTCGCGCCGGAGACGAGCGCCCGCACGCTGTTCACGTCCGCCATGAGGATTGGCCGTGACCATATCGCCTCCACGGTCTACACCATCGCCTTTGCCTACGCTGGCGCCGCGCTTCCCATCTTGATCATCGTCATGCTCTATGACCGCCCGCTGGTTGATGCCCTCACCAGTGCAGAGTTGTCCGAGGAAGTCATTCGTACGCTGGTGGGCTCTATCGGCCTCGTGTTGGCCATTCCCGTGACCACGTTGATCGCGGTGCTGGTGGTCAAGGCGACCGGTCCCCGCCGGCTCGTGGCCGCCGGGGCTGGGGATTACGACCGCAACGTCCGTGAGCTTGAAACCGCAGAGGCCGCGGACGCGTTCGAATCCTTCGACACGGGCGAGCTTGCCGCCGTCGTGATGACGAGGCGCGCACGACGGGAAGCCGAGCGCCGCTAGCGCCGCATGACATTTGTCATCCCTCATTGGTGACACACGCCCCGGGCACAGTCCACGGCCCCAGGCTTGGATGGGTAACGGAGCAAACCATCATCCAAGGAGCGTCATGACAACAACGAGTGTGCCGGCCGTCCACGCCGTCGGACTGCACAAGAGCTTCGGGAAGGTCCGCGCCGTCCGCGGCCTGGATCTCACCGTGCAGCCGGGGGAAGTGGTGGCGTTCCTCGGTCCCAACGGGGCGGGCAAGACCACCACCATCGACATGATCCTCGGATTGAGCGCCCCGGATCAGGGACGCGTTTCCATCTTCGGCCACACTCCCAGGGGAGCCATCGCCCGCGGTCAGGTGGCAGCCGTGATGCAGACCGGCGGCCTATTGCGGGACATCAGCGTCCGCGAAACCGTGCAGCTCAACGCAGCCATGTTCGATTCCTCCCGCCCCGTGGACGAAGTCCTCGCCCGGGCGGGCATCCTGGAGATCGCCGACCGCAAGGTGGAGAAGTGCTCCGGCGGCCAGCAGCAGCGCCTGCGCTTCGCCATGGCTCTTGTCTCCGATCCCGGGTTGCTCATCCTGGACGAGCCCACCACTGGCATGGACGTCGCGGGACGACGCGACTTCTGGACCGCCATCAGGACCGACGCCCAGCGCGGACGGACCGTCATCTTCGCCACCCATTATCTCGAAGAAGCCGACGCCTATGCGGACAGGATTGTCCTGGTCCGGCAAGGCAGCATCGTTGCGGACGGCACCGCCGCCCAGATCAAGAACCTTGCCTCGGGCCGTACCGTCAAGGCTTCGCTTCCGGCAACAGAGCGCGGGCTGCTGGCCGGGATGCCGCCGGCGGAGAGCATTGAGTACGACGGCGGTCGCCTCACCGTCCGCACGGGCGACTCGGACGCCGTCGTGCGTTACCTGCTCAACAACACGGGCGCCCACGACGTCGAGGTGGCGGCCAACAACCTTGAGGAGGCCTTCGTCGCCCTCACCGGAGACGATGCCGTGCCGGAATCCGCAAACATCACTTTTGAAGGAGACCTCGTATGAGCACGGCAACCGCGATCCAGGACAGGAAGCCATCCGCAGGCGGGGTCAACCGTACGTTCTTGTGGATCGAGATCAAGCGGATGCTCCGGAACCGCCGGACCATCATCTTCACGGTGTTCATGCCAGCCGTTTTCTTCTTCATTTTCGGCCTGTCCAACAAGGACAAGCTCCTGCCCAACGGACACAGCTACGGCCAGTACATCCTCATCAGCCTGACGGTCTACGCGGCCATGACCGCTGCGACGGGCGCTGGCAGCCAAGTGGCAGTGGAACGTGCCCAGGGCTGGAGCCGCCAGCTTCGCCTCACGCCCCTCCTGCCCGGTGCGTACATCGCGGTGAAAGCCTTGGCCGCGCTGACGCTGTCCCTCGTGGCCGTGGTGGCACAGTTCGTCATCGGTGCCCTAGCCGGTGTCACCATGGATGCCCAGACCTGGCTGACAGCGGGGTTGGTGGCTTGGCTGGGTTCCCTGGTCTTCGCGGCCCTCGGCTTGTTCGTTGGATACCTCATGCCGAGCCAGAACGTCATGCAGATCCTCGGCCCGGCTCTGGCGATCCTTGCCATGCTCGGTGGGCTGTTCATGCCGATCGAAATCATGGGGGAGACCTTCGGGAACATCGCCAAGTTCACGCCCGCATACGGGATCGGGCAATTGGCCCGGAGTCCCATCACCGGCGAGTTCGATTGGGCGTGGATCGTCAACGTGCTCACCTGGCTCGCGATCTTCGTGGCCGGGGCCGCGATGGCGTTCCGCCGCGACACGAAACGTGTCTGAACCGGCCGCTAGGGTAAGCACCATGACGAGCAACGCAGGCGGAACCTCCTTCAGGGACGTGTTCACCGGAAACGTGTTCAGCGGCACCATGTTCCGCGGTCCCGGGCCACGAGGCTGGTTCATCGGTGCGGGACTCTCCATCCTCCTCTGGGCCTGGCCTACGTGGAACCTCGTGTGGTCCGTGGACGAACCGCTGGCCTGGAAAGCGGTGGCTTCGGCATCCCTGATCGCGTTCTTCGCTGCCTACGCCTTCCTGCCGCAGATCAGTTGGCGCCTGGGCGTCCGGGCGGGCCTCGTGTCCGTCTGCATCATGCTGGCGCTGAACGGGGCGATCGTCTTCCTCCTCGGAAGGGAAGCCTTGTGGACTTGGACGTTCCTCGCCTGCGCCATCGCCATGACGTCCCTTCCGGCCCGCGCGGACTTCTTCCTCATCGTCACGTTGTCCCTCGCCTCCTTCACTACGCAGCTGGTGACGGGCAACGGGGAGCAGGCCTTGCTCCAGGCCGGGATCATCTTGTCCCTCGGCCTCATGATGTCCGCCTTCGCGCGGCTGATCCGGCAGACCGCACGGCTCCGGGAAGCGCAGACTGAGCTCGCCGACGCAGCCGTGGCCGCTGAGCGCAGCCGCGTGGCCCGGGACATGCACGACATCCTGGGACACTCCCTGACGGTGATCGCCGTGAAGGCCGAGTTGGCCGGCCGGATGCTGGACACCGTCCCCGGCGACCACCCTGCCCGGGACCGGGCGGCTGCCGAGATTTCCGCGGTCCAGGACCTGGCCCGCGGTGCGCTCGCCGACGTCCGCGCCACAGTGGCCGGGTACCGGGGCGTCAACGTCCTCGCCGAACTCGCGGTCGCTCGGACCGCCCTGGAGTCGGCAGGGATCGACGCCGAATTGCCAGGCACCGTGGAACAAGTTCCGGCGAGGCACAGGGAACTCTTCGGTTGGGTACTGCGCGAAGGCATCACCAATGTGGTGCGGCACTCCGGCGCCGCACGCTGCCGAGTCCGGTTGACGGCGTCGAGCGTTTTGGTGGAGGACGACGGCGTCGGCCCGGCTCCCGGGGGCCGCTCCGGGAACGGACTGGCCGGGATCCACGAACGCGTAGGTGCCGCCGGGGGAACAGTCAGTATTGGGCCGAGTGACCTGGGAGGGTTCAGATTGGCGGTTGAAGTATGAGTATCCGATTGGTGATCGCAGACGACCAGGCACTGGTGCGCGGGGCGCTGGCGGCTTTGCTGGGGCTGGAGTCGGACATCGAGGTGGTCGCTGAATTGGGCGACGGGACAGGGGTGGCGGCCGCCGTCGTCGAGCACTCCGCCGATGTGGCAATGCTCGACGTCGAGATGCCCGGCCTGGACGGGATCAGCGCGGCAGCGGCTGTGCGGCGGGCGGCGCCGTCGTGCCGGGTCCTCATGGTGACCACCTTCGGACGGCCGGGCTACCTCAAGCGCGCCATGCAGGCCGGTGCCTCCGGATTCGTCGTCAAGGACACGCCGGCGCGGCAATTGGCCGAAGCGGTGCGCCGGGTCCACCAGGGCCTCAGGGTGGTGGACCCCGTGCTCGCCGCGGAATCATTGACCGCCGGGGACAGCCCACTGACCGAACGCGAGGCGGAGGTGCTCAAGGCGGCGTCCGACGGCGGAACGGTCGCCGATATCGCGAAGTCAGCGATGCTCTCTGAAGGGACCGTCCGGAACTACCTCTCCGCCACGATGGCCAAGACCGGCGGGCGGACCCGTGCCGAGGCCGTGCGGATCGCCGAGGACAACGGCTGGCTGCTCTGAGTTCTGTGCGCGACGTCGATTTGCCCCGCTTTGAGACAATGGACGGGTGACTGTAGTAGCAACGCCCCCTTCGCCCAAGCTCGAGCTGCCCCCGTTGCAGCTTGGCCGGATCACCGTGGACACCCCCGTGATCCTTGCGCCGATGGCCGGGATCACCAACTCGGCGTTCCGCAGGCTGTGCCGTGAATACGGCGGCGGCCTGTACGTCGCAGAGATGGTGACCTCCCGGGCCCTGGTGGAGCGCACCCCGGAATCGTTGCGCATCATTTCCCACGATGACGACGAAAAGGTCCGGTCCGTGCAGTTGTACGGAGTGGACCCTGTCACCGTGGGCCAGGCCGTTCGCATGCTCGTCGAAGAAGACCGGGYGGACCACATCGACCTCAACTTCGGCTGCCCCGTCCCCAAAGTCACACGGCGCGGCGGCGGATCCGCCCTTCCCTGGAAGATCGACCTCTTCACCTCCATCGTCCAGACCGCGGTCAAGGAAGCCTCCAAGGGCGATATCCCGCTGACCATCAAGATGCGCAAGGGCATTGACGAGGACCACCTCACGTACCTCGACGCCGGCCGCATCGCCCGCGATTCCGGCGTTGCCGCCGTCGCGCTCCACGGACGCACTGCCGCGCAGTTCTACTCCGGTCAGGCCGACTGGTCCGCCATCGCACGCCTGCGTGAGGCCCTTCCGGACATTCCCGTGCTGGGCAACGGCGATATCTGGTCCGCCGAAGACGCAGTGCGCATGGTGCGCGAAACAGGGATCGACGGCGTCGTGGTGGGCCGCGGCTGCCAAGGCCGCCCGTGGCTCTTCGGTGACCTCCAGGCCGCCTTTGAAGGCAGCGATCAGCGCCACCGCCCAGGCCTGCGGGAGGTTGCCGACGGCGTCTACCGTCACGCCGAGCTCATGATCGAAACCTTTGGCAATGACGAGTACAAGGCGCTGCGCGAGATCCGCAAGCACATGGCCTGGTACTTCAAGGGCTACGTGGTGGGCGGGGAACTGCGCGCCAAACTGGCCACCGTGCCAACCCTCGAGGTCCTGCGCGAGCTGCTGGACCAACTGGACATGGACTTGCCCTACCCGGGCATCGACTCCGAAGGCCCGCGCGGACGCGCAGGTTCGCCGAAGAGGCCAGCCTTGCCCAAGGACTGGCTGCTCAGCCGGCAGATGGACGCGGACCAGACCCGCGACATCGCGGCGGCCGAATTGGACGTTTCGGGCGGCTAAAGCGCGGCTTCGGTCGACGCGTGCACGCGCACGGCCGGAGTCGTGGAAAACTGGCTGCATAGGCACTGGTTGTATCGACACCGGCGCACGGCAAGCGGAGGAGGCGGATACCCATGGGAACTGAAGCGATGTCTGCGGCACGCACAGCCGAAAACGCAACGGGCATTCCAGGCTATGTGGAGGCCGACTCAGCACGCTGGGTGCAGGAGCCTCGGAAGAATACCTACCGTTCGGACTTCGAGAGGGACCGGGCAAGGGTGCTGCATTCTTCCGCCCTCCGCCGGCTCGGGGCGAAGACCCAAGTGGTTGCCCCGGATACCGATGATTTCGTGCGCACCCGCCTGACGCACAGCCTCGAAGTCGCCCAGGTGGGCCGCGAGTTGGGCCGTGCGCTCGGTTGCGATCCCGATGTTGTGGACACGGCGTGCTTGAGCCACGATTTGGGCCACCCGCCCTTCGGCCACAACGGGGAATCGGCCCTCAACGAGGTAGCCCACGGAATCGGTGGCTTCGAAGGCAACGCCCAGACCCTGCGCCTGCTCACGCGGCTTGAACCCAAGGTCCTCACCGCCGACGGCCAGCCCGCCGGGCTGAACCTGACCCGCGCCAGCCTTGACGCGGCCTCCAAATACCCGTGGTCCGCCGTCGACGCCCCCGTCATCCACGGACAGCGGAGCAGCAAGTTCGGAGCCTATGAAGACGACCTGCCCGTGTTTGCCTGGCTTCGTGACGGCGCGCCGGGCAACCGCTCCTGCATCGAGGCCCAGGTCATGGACCTGGCCGACGATATCTCGTACTCCGTACACGACGTTGAGGACGCCATCGTTGCCGGCCATTTCCAGCTGAAGTGGCTGGACAATCCGGACCACCGGGCACGGGTGGTGGGGTACACCAAGCAGTGGTACCTGCCCCACAACGATCCCGCTGAGATCGATGCCGCTTTGGCCCGACTCGAAGCCACCAGCGTCTGGGTCCGTGAGGCAGATGGCAGCCGCAAGGCGATGGCAGCGCTGAAGGACATGACCAGCCAGTTGATCGGCCGCTTTTGCCAAAGCGCCCTGGAGACGACGCGGGCGCACTTCGGCCCGGACCACCTGACCCGGTACGGCGCGGAACTCATGGTTCCGGAGGAAACCGTCACTGAGATCGCGGCCATGAAGGGCCTCGCCACGACATTTGTGATTTCCACCGACCATCGGCAACCCGTCTATGAGCGTCAGCGCGAAGTCCTGCACGCCCTGGTTGGCGTGCTCAATGCGAGCGGAGACCGGCATCTGGAACCGATGTTCGCCGCAGACTGGCGGGACGCCCCCGACGACGGCGCCCGGCTTCGCGTCGTCATCGACCAGGTGGCGTCGCTGACGGACGCTTCGGCGCTGGCGATGTACGAACGTCTGGTGGGCAGCCTGCCGTCGCTCTGGTAGGCGTGAGGCTGGACCGCCCGAATTTGTTGATCTGACATCAACTAATATTGATTCGTGGCTGGCCTAATAAAACGTGAAGATATCGACGAAGTACGCCAGCGCACCGATATCAAGGAAGTAGTGGACGGCTACGTCACCCTCAAAGGTGCGGGCCTTGGCACCTTCAAGGGCCTGTGTCCCTTCCACGACGAGCGCTCGCCGTCGTTCACCGTCCGCCCCCAAGTTGGCCGGTACCACTGCTTCGGCTGTGGTGAGGACGGCGATGCCATCTCGTTCGTCCAGAAAATGGACCACAGCTCCTTCCACGAAGCCGTGGAAAAGCTCGCAGCCAGGATCGGCTACGAGCTGCGCTACGAAGACGGCGGAACCGGTCCCAACCGCGAAGAGGTCGGCAAGCGCCAACGGCTGCTGGATGCCCACAAGGTCGCCGACGAGTTCTTCCGCGCCCAACTGCTCACGGCAGGTGCCGCCGAGGGCCGCAACTTCCTCCACGGCCGCGGTTTCGATCGGACCGCAGCCGAGCAGTTCGGCGTCGGGTACGCGCCGCAGGGTTGGGACTCGCTCCTGAAACACCTGCGCGGACGCGGGTTCACGGATGCCGAATTGAAGCTGACCGGGATGTTTTCCGAAGGCAACAGGGGCATCTACGACCGCTTCCGTGGCCGGCTCATCTGGCCCATCCGGGACATCGCCGGAGACACCATCGGCTTCGGCGCCCGCAAGCTCTACGAGGACGACCAAGGCCCGAAATACTTGAACACTCCGGAGACCGTGCTCTACAAGAAGTCCCAGGTCCTCTACGGCATCGACCTCGCCAAACGGAACATCGCCAAGGACCGGCAGCTGGTGGTGGTGGAGGGGTACACGGACGTCATGGCCTGCCACCTGGCTGGAGTCGGTACCGCCGTGGCCACGTGCGGTACCGCTTTCGGTACTGACCACATCAAGATCGCCCGCCGCTTGCTGTCCGACGACGGCACCGGGGGAGAGGTCATCTTCACTTTCGACGGCGACGCCGCTGGGCAGAAAGCGGCATTGCGCGCCTTTGAGGAGGATCAGCGGTTCGTCGCGCAGACATACGTGGCTGTGGAGCCCACCGGGGCCGACCCTTGCGATTTGCGCCAACTCAAGGGGGATGCGGCCGTCAGGGACTTGATCGGTACCCGCCGGCCCCTCTTCGAATTCGCCATCCGGGCCTCCCTCAAACGCCACAACCTGGACACAGTGGAAGGCCGCGTGGCGGCGCTGCGTGAGTCGGCCCCTGTGGTTGCGCAGATCCGTGATTCCGGCATCCGCCCGGCCTATGTCCGGGAGTTGGCAGGCTGGCTTGGCATGCCCATCGAGGAAGTCAGCCGGGCAGTAGGCCTGGCTGCCAAGCGCGTTGCTTCCGGTGAACCAGTGGCGGGGGCTGCGGGAGCACCGGCGACGGGACACGGAGCAACGGCGACCCACGCCGGCCAGCCGGCGGCAGCACCGCCGTCGGACGCTCCCATCGCCTTCATGCGCCCGGATCCCCGGGATCCCATCGCCGCCATGGAGCGGCAGGCCCTCGAGGTGGTCATCCAGAACCCTGCTGTCCTGGGAGGCGAAGCTGCGCTTAGCGGTGGAGCATGGGAACGTTTTGAGGCATGCCATTTCGTCACTCCGGCCTACTCCGCGGTACACACGGCTGTCCGGGCCGCCGGACTGGCCCACGCGGGGGACCCGGTGGCCTGGGTGGAAGGGATTCGCCAGGAGGTTCCGGAACCGCTCCAAGGTTTGGTTTCCGAACTTGCTGTGGTTCCGCTGCCGGCCAGCACTCCCGAAGCGCTTCAGCGGTATTGCCGCGACATCCTGGCCAGGCTGTTCGAACTGCAGATCACCAGGGTCAAGGCGGACAAGATGGGCCAATTGCAGCGACTGGATGCCTCGGCCCAGCCGGAGGAGTTCCAACGCCTCAACCGGGAACTCATGGAGCTGGAAATGCAGCGCCGCGCCCTCCGCATGGATAGCTAAGGGCTTCAACAGCGCCGATTTCGTTTCCCGCCGGGCCTTTGTTAGGCTAATACACGCTTCATTCCTCCGTAGCTCAATTGGCAGAGCATTCGACTGTTAATCGAAGGGTTACTGGTTCAAGTCCAGTCGGAGGAGCGCTACTCAAAAATCCCCGTCCTCAGTAGAGGGCGGGGATTTTTGGTTCATCGCTTTGTTCGTTCGGCGTGCGCGGTTGCCGAGAGGAACGACGGCAGGCGGGTGAGGCTCCCGGAGACGGAGTCCGAGGTGAACATCACGGTGCGATCCGGGCGGACAATCGCAGCAGCGGCTCGATGACGGACAAGCCACTGATGGAGCTCAGATCCGGGGTCGGGGACGACCGGTGCCGCGCCCCTGTGAAGGATGCGTTCGCGCTCCTCGGGCGTGATTATGAGAGCTAACAGCGCGAATCCGTCTCCGGCGACGTCGTCGAATCGCTTGGCGTCCGGGCTAACCGACGTCGGGGCGTTGGGGCAGAGACGTCCGACGGCGGAGGTGCGGGCGACTGCCGAGAGTCGAGTGCGAGAGCCAGCGGGTAGCGCCGTCCAGGATCGGGCGGCGAGTCCTGTCACGAAGTGTAGGCCCGGTCCGAGGAACCTCCGCAGGGCGGTGCCGAAGCGACCGCCCGCGGTCATGGTGAGGCCGAGCAGCTTTGCGCGGGTGATGGTTCTTCTCGCGTGCTGCTTGCGCTCGGTCTGGTAGCTGGCCAGCGCGCTCGCGGGGAGGTCACCGGCAAGAACACCGGCGAGCTTCCAGGCCAGGTTCATCGCATCCCGGAGTCCAGCCCCCATGCCTTGACCGATGAAGGGAGGACTGAGGTGAGCGGCGTCGCCGAGGAGGAAGACGCGGCGGTCGCGCCACTTGCTGGCTATCTGGGCGTGGAAGGTGTAGTCGGCCACCCGGAGCACGTGCAGATCGTCCGCCGGTACGTCCCCGGTCCACGGCCGGATCAGTGGATGGAGAGCATCCATCGTCGCGAAGTCGGCGGCAGTCTCGTCGGGCAGCAGTCGGAACTCCCAGCGGTAGCGGACCTCTCCGACGCGCATGTAGGTACCGGCGCGGTGGGAGTCGCACAGCTGGTGGACGCCTTCCCACTGATTCAGTGGCGCCGCGGTGTCGATGTCGATAACCAGCCATCGCTGTTCGAAGCCCAGGTCCCCCATCTCCGCGCCGATGGCCTCCCTCACCACGCTGTTGGCGCCGTCGCAGCCGAGGACGTGGCTGGCACGGACCGACTCGCGTGCCCCCGTGACACGATCCGTGAAGTCCACCCTGACTGCCGCGTTGCCCTGGGCCACACTGAGCACCTCGACATTGCCGCGCAGGGTCACCGAAGGTATCATCCCGAGATTGTCGCGCATGAGCTGCTCAAGGTCCGGCTGGTCGAACATGTTCTCCTGAGGGTAGCCGTGGGCGCCGCTATCGGTCGATCGCTGGAACTCCGCGATCACCTGGTGGCCGGGTGTGAGCAGACGTAGCCCGCGTGCAGGTCGGCTGAGCCCGGCGAATTGCGTCGCCACGCCTAGGCGGTTGAGGATGCGATAGACCTCGTCGTCAAGATGTACCGCTCGCGGTAGCGGATAGACGCCTTCCCAACGGTCTAGGACGAGGCACTCGATGCCATACAGGCCGAGTAGGGTGGCGACAGCCAACCCGGAAGGACCAGCGCCGATCACGACCACAGGAATTGCGCCATGGTTGTCGGTGATCATCGATCCGCCTTTGGTGCCGGCCAGTGCGTGACCCGCCAGCGGACGCCGTACTCGTCGAGGGCGCGCGTGACGTTCGTATGCGATGCCTCGTCAGCACTCACTGTGACGACTATCGCGCCGTCCTCGATATCGGCTTCCACGGCGTGGACAGCGGCCATCTCCCGCAAGGCCTCGCTCAGCGCTACCCTTGTGGCGTCCGCCCGGAGCGCGAGCTTGTATGGTTTGCCGACCGCAGTGACAGGAAGCTGGTCGACGATCGTGACGGACTTCGGCGTGGACGCCCGTTCCCCGGCCCGGTCCTCCGCCCATCGAATCAGGTCCTCGGTCCTGGTTGTCGCACCCACGGCCAATGTGACGTAGGCGACCGGTACCTCCCCTGCATGCCGGTCAGGTCTGCCGACCGCCGCCGCGCCGGTCACGTCCGGGTGGGTGAGGAGAACGCTCTCGATGATTGCGGGGTCGATGTTGTGGCCGCCTCGGATGATCAGGTCCTTGGCGCGACCGGTGAGCTGGACGAAGCCGTCCGCATCGACCTGTCCGAGATCGCCCGTGTCGAGCCAGCCGTCCCGCAGTTTGCCGAGGCCGTCGAGCAAGGGGCCGTCGGGGCCATTGCCGATGACGTAGCCGGGGAAGACCGCGGGGCCGTTGATCACCAGCAGGCCTCTTGTGCCTGGTCCGAGATCATGCCAGTGTCCGGCGTCGTCGACGTGCACCGCCTTGATCTCTTGGTAGGGAAGTCGAAAGCCGAGCGAGCCCTTGGCGGCGTCTGGGAAGCTCCGTACGCTCACGCACGTCGCTTCAGTCAGGCCGTACCCTTCGATGAGGGCGACGCCGGTGGCTGTCTCGAAGCCGGCACGCACGGCCGCGGGCAGGGGACTGGCTCCGACCATGGCGTGGCGCAGGCTGCTGATGTCGGCATTCACCGGAGACGCGGCGAGTGTGGCATAGACGGTAGGAACGGCGCTCATCGCGGTAAGCCGGTGGTGCTCGACGAGCTTCCAGAAGACCTTGTAGAGAGCAGGCTCGCGATAGCCCAGCGGTCCGGACCACACGACCGATTGGCCCTTGAAAAGGGGAGCGAGGACGGTCACCACGAGGGCGTTGACGTGGAACAGCGGCAGGGCGGCGAAGTACACGGCGTCCTCGTCGTCGAGCTCGTTGGCTGCGAGCATCCAAGCGTCGGCGATCTCGTTGGCCTGGGTGTGTGCCGCCAGCTTCGGGGTGCCGGTGGTGCCGCCGGTGTGGAAGATCGCCGCCAGATCGCCTGGTCCGGGCTGATCACCGTGGAACTGCTCGGGCGACGCGTCCGCCGCTAGCCGCATCAGATAGTCCACGGTTGCGTATCCCACGGTCCCGGCCGGGCCGGTTGATGCCTGTGCGGTTGGTGCCTGCCCGGTTGGTGACAAAAGGAGCACACGGTCCACCAGGCCCTTCTTCGCAAGACTGAACGCGGCCTCGGTGACCACCGGATCGAGATCGGGCCCCGCGGCCACCAGCACACGCGCACCCGAGCGCTGGAGCAATTCCGCAACGTGATCCTCGGACAAGCCGGGATTGATTGGGACAGCGATCCCGGCAGCCTGGGAGGCCAGGATCGCGGCGATGAGCTCTTGGCAGTTAGGCGAGAGCAAGGCAACGGTGTCTTGGCGGCCAACTCCGATTTCTGCCAGCAGGTTCGCTATCCTGTTCACGTCGCGGAGAAGCTCGGAGAACGTCAGCTTGACCGGTTCCTGCCAGCGCCCAGCGTCCCGAAGTATCGCCGCCGCCGTGCGATCCGGCCATAGCTGGGCGGCCCTGGACAGCAGCTCGTACGTCGACGCCGGAAGACCGCGTTCGAAGAGGGGCGTCTTCTCGATCTCGACGACGTCGTCCGGACTTGAGTACCGGGGCCAGAGAGGCGTGCCGTTCACCGGGCCTCCCTCACCATCGTGCCTTGGCGCCCCAGGTCGATCTTCCCGTCGTCGGTGCTGATGGCGATCTCTATGACGTCACCGCTCTTGAGGTACTTGGGATTGCGGCCCTGTGCCTTGAAGAACAGGCGCCACTTGGCGGCCGGAGGTAGCAAATTGGCGATCAGCTCCACTGGTTTGGGTGGTGCGCTCAGTGCGGTGCCGACAGGCGTGCCCGTCAGGACCAGGTCACCAGGGGAGAGGTGCTGGAAGCGGGTGAGTGCCCGCAGCGCCTCCACCGGGAGGTAGATCATGTCGGCCACCGTCATGTCCTGGCGGATCTCGCCGTTTACCCAAAGCCGCAACCGCAGCTCACCAAAGCGCTTCCAGTCCTCATCGTCGAAGAGTACGAGCGTCGGTCCGGTGGGGGTGAAGCTCGGGTAGGACTTGGACTCGTAGAACTGAGTCTTCGGGAGTTGCAGGTCGCGGGCCGAGACGTCGTTGGTGATCACGAGCCCTGCGACGTAGTGGGCGATCGTCTCATCATTGATCTCAGCGCCGACCGGGGTCTCACGGCCCATCACGAGGCCAATCTCGGCCTCGTAGTCGAGGAAATGCACGTGCCCGGGCCGGACGACGTCGTCATAGGGCCCGCTGACCGAGCCCGAGGACTTGCGGAAGAATGTCAATGGAATCTTTCTGGGATCCATGCCGGCGTCCCTCACGTGCGAGGCAAAGTTCGTCATCTGGGCCACCACACGGCACGGCACTGTGATCGGCGAGATGAGGTCGAGGTTTTCCACCGGCACGGTCTCGCTGCCGCCGATCGCGGCTTGGATGGCCGCACGATCGGCGAGCAGCTCGCCCGTGGTGGTTGCTGGGGTGGCGATACGGGCGGCTCCGGAGGGGGTGTGGACCCACCAGTCGTCAGCGGTTCGCAGGATGGAGATGGTCATGAGGTGGCTACCTTCATCAGGCCGCGCAGGCGCGTGAAATCGAACTCGTTGTCGTCGCGGAGCGCGGACACCATCGAGGCCAGCTCACGCAGCGACTCCCGGCCAGGGGTCATACCGAGGAAGTCTTTGGTGGCCGGAGGGCCCCACTGGGCGAGACCGGAGGCGGTCATTTGTGCCCAACCGGGTTCGAGGGTGCAGTCAAACATGTCCCCATCGGTGAAGTGCTCGACCAGGAAGCCGTTGGGGTCGCGCCAGTAGTCGAAGATTTGACTGCCTTGGATGTGGCGGCCGATTCCCCACGAGCGGTGGTACCCAAGGTCGCGCAAAAGCTCACCGCCCGCGGCCAGGGCATCGATGTCGGCGACCTGGTACGCCGAGTGCACGTAGCGATTCGTCGGGCCCAGCGTCATCGCGATCGTGTGATGGTCGGTCGGTGTCGAACCCCGGTCGCAGCGGATGAAGCTCATTGTCGGACCCCGCTCCCGCTGCCCCGGGTAGTAAAGGAAGTCACTGACAATCAGGCCAAGGCGCTGCAGGTACCAGTCGAGCGTTTCACGGTACTTTGTGCTCTGCAGCACGAGGTGACCGAGGCGCTGGACGATCGCTGGCTGACGCAGCGGCCGCTGGGTCTGGTTGGCCCGCGCCACCTCGTGGCCCGCGTTGAAGGTGAGGGGCGTCTGGGTCGGCAGGGGAGGGAGCTTGTGCGTGTCCGCGACGACGCGAATGGAAGCGCCACTCGGATCCACGAGATCGACTCCTATGCCGCCGATCGTCTCCGGTAGCTTCTTCGAGGTCGCGCCTGTCGCGTCAGCCAGGCGGAGGACGTCGGAGGCCTCGGTCGCAGTGAACGCGGCACCCAGGTATTGCGATCTCGGTCCGCGCCGTACGATCACGCACGGCGCTCCGGTGTCGGTGCCTCGGAGGTGCAGCTCGTCACGGGTGCGCAGGCTTGTGGCGAATCCGAAGGCGTGCGCGAAGGTCTCTGCAGCGGCCAGGTCTTGCTTCTGGAACTCGAGCCAGGCGATGTCGTGCACCTTGATGATCGGGTTCGTCGCCCGTCCGGGGTGCTCGCCTCGCAGCGCCCCCTGCTCACTGTGGAGGCCGCTGTGGGTGCCGTGGTGGTCGTGGTGGTCGTTCATGGATTGCCTCTCTTTCTGACTAAATCATCGGTTATGACGATATCGTCAGTCAAGGGCAGTTGAAGATTTCTTCATATCTGACGGAGCGCTGCTAAGCTTCTGTGACCGAATGACTTCAAGGAGGCAACGATGACCCCAGCCCCAGCCCCGGCCTCTGAACCCAGCCGGTCGCATCGACGGAAGGCGCAGACTCGTGCCGCGTTGATCCGCGCAGCACAGTCCTTCCTTGCTCAAGGACAGACCAACATGCCGGTGCTGGAGATCACCCAAGCTGCGGACGTCGGGCTCGGCTCCTTTTACAACCACTTTGAGTCGAAAGACCAGCTGTTCGAGGCAGCGGTCGAGCACGTCTTGGACCTCCTCGGCGCGGTCCTCGACGAACTCACCTCCGACGTCGACGACCCCGCCGTCGCTTTTGCGACAAGCTTCCGTTTGACCGGCCGCTTCCACCGCCGTGAACCTCAGCTCAGCAAGGTGATCCTGCACAGCGCATTCGACCTCCTCGGCGCGCAGACAGGGCTGGCACCGCGCGTCCGGCGCGACATCCAGGCCGGCATCGAGTCCGGTCGGTTCACCATGACAGACGTCGACGTCGCCGTGGTGTGCGCCGTCGGCGCGGCAACCTTCCTCGGACAGCTCTTGCATGCCGAACCGGACCGCGACGATGCCGAGACGACGGATCGGGCGGCCGAGGCGCTCCTGCGAATGCTGGGTGTGTCTGCCAACGAAGCGCGTGCGATATGTCTCAGCCCACTCCCCGAGCTCCATACGGCAGAGCTGCGCGGTGTCGCCGACGAGGCATTCACTGGAGACGCGGCCCGGTGAATTGCGCGACCTGGGGCCGCTTGTTGGCAGTTCGATCAGGCAGGCAGCTCCTCGATGCTGGACGGCTCGGCTGGCCTCCTCGAGGCGTTCCGAGGCGACGCGATTGGCCTCCGCATCGAGATGCTTGATGGCCTCGTCGAAGGGCACGATCGGCACCCAGGAATCGACGAGGTCAGGGTGCGCCTCGGTCCAACCAAGCATTTCGGCTGCATCGTCGAAAGTAGCCGCCCACGTCTTGCCTGATCACTTGGCTGCCAGCGTCACTACATAGCTCATGATCCAGTCCGTTCGTCAGCGGAGCTGGACGGAACACTGGCCGCGCCGCGTGCTGGCGGGGATTTTTCGTGTCCAGCATGGGGCATTTTCTTGGACAATAAGTGTCTGCTCATGACGGGATGCTGTGCGGTACGCGTCGTCGTATGGCATATCAACCTCCTGACGCGTACAGTCACGAATACACACCACATCGTTGGTGGCGTTCGTTCATGGCGGGGGCTACAGAACGGATTCCTTATTGCTCTCACGCAAGAATCCAGTGCCTATCGGCAGGCCGGATGCGGGAAGCTGCGGGTTGTACAACCCGCTCTCGGATCCACACCAATCAATTCGATCATTGGCCGGTCACGGTTTTGCGGTCTCAAATAATCCGTTGTGCCAATCTGTGGCACGCGTTCTTGGCGCGCCCACCAACATCTGGAGAAATCCCATGCGCAAAATCCGCAAGGCCGCAGGCATCCTTGCCGCCGCCGGAATCCTGCTCACCGCCGCACTCCCAGCAGCGACGGCAGACACCGTGAACTCGACCATTTCCGGTGGGGCCCTGGCCTCTACCACGTCAGGGGCCAACTTGACCGGCGTACTGCTGGACGGTACTGACCAGACCGCCACCGGCACCTCGTCTGCACCTTGGAGCATTTCCGACACCCGTGGCACCGGAGAGGCCTGGTCGCTTTCAGTCAGCGCCACTGTCCCCACCAGCGCTGCCGGGACCGTTGAAACAACAGCCCGGACCATTCCCGTCGGCAAACTGACCATCACCCCGGGGACGGTCACTGCCGGCACCGGCACCGACTCAGCTGCCACCATCAGCGCACCTGCCCTGGCAATGTCCGGGTCGGCCCAGGCCCTCGTATCGTCGTTAGGTACTAACAAAGGAACCTACGCGCTGACGCCCACGTACAGCCTTGCCGTCCCCGCCAATGCGTTCCGGTCAAATTATTTCGGCGCGGTCGGGTCCACTGCACTGCTGCCCTACGTCTCGACCCTCACCTACACCATTTCCTGACAGCCTGAACACCGTGCGGCCCGCCGATCGGTCTGCCCTGAAGTGTGGCGGTCGACGGGCTGCACGTCCATCCGGGATGGACCGTGGAACCTCCCGGCTCCGCCGGGTTCCCATCACGAAACCCGGCAATCCGATCGCCCTACCAAGGACTTCCCCGTGACTTACCCATTACAGCGTCCACGGCTGCGCGGGCCTCTGCGCACAGCCCTGATGACGGCGGCGCTGGCCCTTGGCCTGCTCGCCAGCACCGGACCGGCAGTGGCGGTCGACGACGGGGCCCTGGGAATCCGGCCCGCGAACGAATCAGATTTCTTCCACTTCTCCCTGTACCCGGGGGCAGCCCTGGACGCCACCGCGATAGT
Source organism: Arthrobacter sp. 01T419 (assembly GCF_056398865.1). Lineage (NCBI taxonomy): Bacteria > Bacillati > Actinomycetota > Actinomycetes > Micrococcales > Micrococcaceae > Arthrobacter > Arthrobacter sp. 01T419. The sequence goes on along the minus strand of NZ_JBFTQF010000004.1, from coordinate 155,192 downwards.
AACCAACCACACGCAGTCCCCGACGACACTGCTGAACTATCCGGTAGACGGCACCAGTACCCCACAGGGGGCGTTCGCCCTGGCCAACCAGGACGATCCGCGCCCCGGCGTCGGCGGCTGGATCCACTTGGACGAGGACCAGATCACAGTCGCGGGGAATGCGGAACTAAAAGTCAATTTCCGCATCAGCGTGCCGGCCGGGACTCCGCCGGGCGACTATGCCGGCGGGCTGATCATCCAAAGTCCTCCAGTCCAGGGCCAAACCACCAACGTCAACGGAGACACTGCCGTTCGCTTGGACGTCATCCAGCGCCAGGGCGTGCGCATCTATCTCAACGTCGCCGGCACCGCCGTCAGCTCCCTTCAGCACGGCGATATGAGTTGGCAGCAGAGCGGGGACGCGCTCACATTCACTTTGCCCCTGAAGAACACGGGCAACACCATCCTGCACCCGTCCGCCGCGCTCGAGGTCAGCAACTGGCTTGGGGCCAATGCCCAACTCACATTTGATACCCCGGAAAGCATGCTGCCGGGATCCACCCTTGACCTTCACGCCCGCACGGCAAAGGCACCACTTGTCCAGTCAGGTACTGCCCGGACCACCATCACCTCCGAAGCCGGCACCGGCCATGCCGAGACCAGCGTCAACTATGCCCCGTGGCCACTCATCGTCACCGGACTGCTCCTCGTCCTAGCGGCCCTCTATGGTTCGTGGCGCATGGTCCGCTTTGTCCGTAGAGCCCGCCGCGCTATCGCCCAAGTCTCGGCAAATGAACGCGAAGCTGCTCAGTCGGCTGTAAGTTGACGCTCACGACCTTCAGGTACTTCCTGGGGGCTCCGGATGTTGGCTGGAACGGGGGGCAATGCCTGTTGTAAAGCAGGATGATCTGGTGATGCAGTCGCGACTGCTGGAGGAAATCCAGCAGTCGGTTATCGGACTCGATGGCATCTGGCAAGTGAGCTATTGGAACCAAGCCTCCGAGCGGCTTTACGGGTTCCGGTCCACAGAGGTCCTCGGTCGGAAAATCACCGAGCTTGGGATCATCGCCGGCCCGGACGTACCGGGCCAGGCAGCGACCATCCAGGAGATCACGGACGGGATCGCCGCGGGCCAAGGCTGGGCAGGTGAGTTCTGGATGCAGGACCGAACGGGACGCGGGTTCATTGGGAGACACGAACCCGGTCCTCATTTGGTCTAGCTGGATCTACGTGACTGCAGGATGCTGATGGTGGAGGCCGCTGCCAGCATGGCGACCCCGATGAAGATATTCATGCCGTAACCAGCCAGAAGCCCGGCGAGCAGGTAAACGACCACCGGCCCCAAGCGCAACCTTGAGGAGCGTTGCGATAGATCGGATGGGGTGAGCGAAGATGTTCCAGATCACAACGAGGCCGACGTCAACGATGCCAGTGCATGGCCAAACATGTCTTGGGAACGGATCACAAGGCGCGACAGCTGAAATGAGGCGTAGGCCAGAGCGCAAGAACGGACCATTCCGGACCAATAATCGAAGAGTTACTGGTTCAAGCCCAGTCCGAGGAGCGCTACTCAAAAATCCCCGTCCTCAGTAGAGGGCGGGGATTTTTGGCGTCGAGAACGTCGGGGGACGGGTCGTTACGATCGCGAGTGGCGGCGAGAGGCCGTGTATTGGCCCCGTGGCCCCGCGGCTCCAACGATCCCGCGAGGCCTCGAACCATCTCGCCTAGAGGCCGCGACGCCTGAAGGCCGCGAGGCCTAAAGGCACACGGGCCGGAATGTCGGGTCCGCCGGTCTGTCCTGCTGGCTCAGGGTGTTCATCACCCATTGGTGCACCACCGGATCGTTGGGGGTCTGGTCGTGCTCGATCAGGTCCAACGGGCAGGTGTCTTGGATGATGATGTTGGTCAACTGGGCTGAGCTGCCCGCCAGGGACTGGCTTTGGTACGGTGTCACCACCTCGTCGTGTGTTGTGGAAATGACGGTGTAGAGCGGGCCGTGGACGGTGTCCCCGATGGAATTTAGTTTCGTGAGGAAGGCCGAACCCGCCTGTTGGTCCATACATGCCTGGCAGAACGGGCTGAAGAGCTGCATTTCCGAGGGTGTGGAGTCCGGCGGCGGGACGATCAGTCCCTGAGTCCCGTGGTTCGACGGGGAGATTCCGACCAAGTGGTGGACCTTCTTGGCGCCGCCAAGGAACCCCATGTAGTAGCGCGGCATCATCCCGCCCTGGCTGTGGCCCACAAGGTCCACCTGCCGCGCGCCCGTGGCCGCGAGAACGGCGTCAACGAACGGTGCCAGTTCGCGGGCCGAATCAGCAATAGGACCCGAGGCATAGACTCCATTGACCTCCCCGTAGTTGAGCGCGAACACGCAGTAGCCCTGCGACTTCAAGACGGGGGAGAGAGTGCTCCAGTTCTTGGCCATGTTTTCAAAAGTTCCCGGCACCAGCACCACGGGGTAGGGGTGCGCCGAGCTCGGCGTGCAGGCCCAGTCGTTGGCTCCCGGAGGTGAGACATCGGTGGTGTCGGCTGAGGCGGCTCCCGCTCCCGCGAAGAGTGAGAGTACAAGCACCACTGTCGCCAGCAGTGCGGACCGTTTTTGCGCTGTCATAGAGCAATTCCAATCATTGAGATGTTCCCTTGTGGTGATTCGCATCACATCCCCCGCTTCATGATGTTACTGACGGGTAATCATCAAATGCAATTTTGTGTACCCAAAATGAGAAAACGTGCAAAAGCCGACAGAGTCCAGGGCGCGCCTGAATCGCATCCGGGGGTAGGCGCTGGTTCAAGTCCCGGCGGAGGAGCGCTACGTCAAAAATCCCCGTCCTCTGATGAGGGCGGGGATTTTTGGCATCTGATTCAGTCACCCGTTGGTGAGGGTGACGTCGTCGAGGTACATCCAGGTGTCGTCCGCGGGGCTGGAGCCGTCGAGGTGGACGTTGAACCAGAGGGTGATGGTCTGGCCTTTGTAGGCGGAGAGGTCGGCGCTGAACTGGGTCCAGGTGCCGTTGTTGTTGCAGAGTTTGAGCAGGCTGCCCAGGACCGTGCCGCCGGTGGTGCGGACTTGTGCTTCCATCCAGTCGTACGGGCAGGCGTTGCCGGTGCAGGGGTCTTCGGCGCTGTGGGGCTGGTACCAGAAGGACAGGGTGGAGGTCCCGGTGGCGGGGACGGTGATGGTCTGGGCCAGGCTGCTGTCACCGAGGGGCTCCGTTCCGGAGGCCAGGCCCAGCAGCGCGGAGCCGGTGCCGGTGTGCGCGGTGGCGGAGGCCACGGGTGCCCTGACGCCGCCGGTGGTCCAGGAGCTCAGCCCGGACTCGAAGCCCCCGTTGGCGATGGTCGAGGTGGTGGCCGCGGTGGGGGTGACCGGCGCCGAGGCCGCCGACGCCGGGGAGGTGCCGATCGCGTTGGTGGCGGTGACGGTGAAGGTGTAGGCCGTGCCGTTGCTCAGCCCGGTGACGGTGGTGCTGGTGGCCGGGGGTGTCCCGGTGACGGTGACCGGGGCCAGGGTGGTGGTGCCGGCGTGCGGGGTCACGGCGTAGGAGGTGATCGGGGAGCCGCCGTTGGCCGGGGCGGTCCAGGACACGGTCGCGGAGGCGTTGCCCGCCGTCGCGGTGACCCCGGTGGGGGCCGCGGGCGCCGTCGCCGTCGCGGTCGGGGTGACCGGCGCCGAGGCCGCCGACGCCGGGGAGGTTCCCACAGCGTTGGTGGCGGTGACGGTGAAGGTGTAGGCGGTGCCGTTGCTCAACCCTGACACGGTGGTGCTGGTCGCGGGCGGGTTCCCGGTGACGGTGACCGGGGCCAGGGTGGTGGTGCCGGCGTGCGGGGTCACGGCGTAGGAGGTGATCGGGGAGCCGCCGTTGGCCGGGGCGGTCCAGGACACGGTCGCGGAGGCGTTGCCCGCGGCCGCGGTGACCCCGGTGGGGGCCGCGGGTGCCGTCGGCGTTGTCTGGCTGTTGGTCAGGGTGACGTCGTCGAGGTACATCCAGGTGTCGTCCGCCGGGCTGGACCCGTCGAGGTGGACGTTGAACCAAAGCACGATGCTCTGCCCGTCATAGGCGGTCAGGTTCGCGCTGAGCTGGGTCCAGGTCCCGGAGTTGCTGCTGAGCTTGAAGAGGCTCGCCAGCGTGGTGCCGGTGGTGGAGCGGACCTGTGCTTCCATCCAGTCGTAGCGGCACGTGGTGCCGGTGCAGGTGTCGTCCGCGGTGTGGGGCTGGTACCAGAAGGACAGGGTGGACGTCCCGGCCGCGGGCACGGTGATGGTCTGGGACAGGCTGCTGTCACCCAAAGGCTCCGTTCCGGAGGCCAGGCCCAGGAGTGCCGAGCCGGTGCCGGTGTGCGCGGTGGTGGAGGCCGCGGGTGCCCTGACGCCGCCGGCGGTCCAGGACGTGAGCCCGGACTCGAAGCCGCCGTTGGTGACGCCGGGAACCGGCGCGGCCGGGGTGACGGGCGCGGACGCGGCAGACGCCGGGGACGTCCCGACGGCGTTCGTCGCCGTTACCGTGAACGTGTAGGCCGTGCCGTTGCTCAACCCGGTGACGGTCGCCGTGGTCGAGGGCGGGTTCCCGGACACCGTCACCGGAGCCAAAGCCGTGCCGCCGGAAGAAGGCGTCACCGCATACGAACTAATCGGCGAACCGCCGTTGGCCGGCGCCGTCCACGACACCACGGCGGAAGCGTTGCCCGCCGTCGCGGTCACCCCACTCGGTGCCGCAGGCGCGGTCGGCGCCGCCGGGGTGACGGGCGCCGAGGCCGCAGACGCCGGGGACGTCCCGACGGCGTTCGTCGCCGTCACCGTGAACGTGTAGGCCGTGCCGTTGCTCAACCCGGTCACGGTCGCCGTCGTCGCGGGCGGGTTCCCTGAAACCGTCACCGGGGCCAAAGCCGTGGCGCCCGCATGCGGCGTCACCGCATACGAGGTAATCGGAGAACCACCATTAGCCGGAGCCGTCCACGACACCACAGCGGAAGCATTCCCCGCCGTCGCAGTCACCCCACCTGGTGCCGCAGGCGCCGTCGCCGCGGCCGCGACAGTTACCGAGTGCGTGACCGTCCCTGTCAGCCCGCCGCTATCCGTCACCGTCAGCTTCACCTGGTACGTTCCCGCCGCGGCGTAAGTGTGCGAAGGCTTCACGCCGGTTCCCGCGGGGGACCCGTCGCCGAAGTCCCAGCTGTAGGAGGCTACTGTGCCGTTCGGATCGGTCGAAGCTGAACCGTCAAACGTCGCCGTCAAACCTGACGTCGAAGATGTAAAGGCGGCCGTCGGTGGCTGGTTTGGCGTATTCCCCAGGGCCTGGGCAACCGTTTGTACGGACGTTGTCCCGTTGGCCGTTCTCGCCGCGAGCCATGTGATGAAGGTGCTGAAGAGCGAGGGGCTGATGGTCAGGGTGGGGTCTGTCCCGACGGCAATATGGTGGAAGGTGAATTGGACCCATCCGCCGCCCGGCTCGGCGTTGGTGACCAGGTCCTCAAGGTTCTGCAGCGTCCAAGTGCTGTCGACTTCATCCGGCGCCGCTGTGTTGTAAGGATTGGCCGGGGGAAGGGTCTCTGCGAAAGGGCAACCCGAGCAACTCGCGGGCGAGCGGATGTCACCCAGATTGCGCGCACTGGCAAAACCGCAATTCTTGACGATTTGCTCTACAGAGGAGTTTTCCGCCGCGAACGGATAGGCAAAGTCGGTGGCATTGAACCCCCAGCTGGCAAGGGTGGTCCGTCCGCCGCAAACCTCGTTAGTGGCTGCCGAAGTGGACAAGGTGGTGAGGTCCGGGTGGGTGATGGTGTGGCCACCGATCTCGTTCCCGTCCGCAGCGATGCTGTTCAGATTGGCTCGGGTGAGCCACGACGGATTATCGATCCAACTGGTCGTAATGAAGAATGTCCCGTGCAATCCATGGGACTTCAGTACCTGTTCTGCCGCGAGTTGATCGTCATTGCCGTCATCGAACGTCAGGCTGATGATTGTCTTCGGCAGTGCCGCCTGCGCAGGGGCTCCGATGTAGACCATCGAGTACCCGAACAACATCAGGACGGACGCAGCCGTGGCCCAGCGGAACCATGGGCTGCCAATGCCAAGCACCTTCTTGCGCCAAGCCGTAGTGCGCCCCTGCCGTCGGAGCGACACCGTTGACTGCCGGAACGATATGGTCAGGAGCCGCATCGGCTTCCCCTTTGGCTGAACAGACCGGGTCAGTAACCCCAGGTCCGGAGCCTATGGGCTAGGCACGGCACGGGTTAAGAGTGGGCGGTACCTGTTTTGGGCCGGCCCCGGCTCTCTTCACTCGGGCTCGAATACGGGTACTGGAAGGCCGACGCCTTAGCCGAAAGGGGAGTAGGTGCCGTCTGAGACGAGTTCGATAATCCCTTGGGGTGGAGTCACGATCGGGCCGTGGCCCGGCAGGATGGTCTCGGCGCCCAACTGCCTGAGGACCTCCAAGCTTGCCCAGGTCTCTGCGGGGCGGTGGTGGAAGACTGCGGGCAGCATCTGCGGCCCGGAGGCAGGGCTGATGGCATGGCCTGTGATCAGTGCATCCCCTGTAACGATGGCCCTCGCCGATGGAACCAAGAAGGATACGTGCCCGCTGGTGTGGCCGCCAGTGGCAATGATTTGGGGACGTCCGGGGAGCGCGTCCAAAGTACCCTGGGTCATTGCCGCGACCTTCGGGACCGCGACGTCGGTCAAGCCCCCGGATCGGACGGCATGTACCGCCCACGCGCCCACTCTGGGGCGGAGGACGCGGAAGCCGAGATCCTTGACGCTGATTTGTTCGAGGATCTCCCGGCGGACATTAGGCAATTCCGCTTGGTGTGCAAACACCGGGATGCCCATTGCGGAAATTCTCGCGGCATTGCCGATGTGATCGGAGTGGCCATGCGTCAGGAGAACCGCCGCGGCATTTTCCACAGACAGCCCCAGGAAATTGATGCTGGATTGGAGTAATGGCCAGTTCCCGGGATAGCCCGTGTCAATGAGGGTGAATTCCCTGTTCCGCCTGAGGATGGTCCAGTTGACTGCGGGGCCTTCGACGAAAAAGACGTCCTCGGCAACTTCCTTCACGTTGTCCCCAGGGGACCACTTCTTCGACATGTTTCCTTCCCTTCGTAGGAGCCGGACCATCCTACCTCTGGAGGGGCGTCAGCTTCGCGGCATTCGCTATACCCGGGAGGGGTATCACGCAGGCGTCCGCACGTGATCCTGGGTCGATTTCACTTGCGGCAAAACCTTTGCTAAAGTCATAACCGCCTCATTCCTCCGTAGCTCAATTGGCAGAGCATTCGACTGTTAATCGAAGGGTTACTGGTTCAAGTCCAGTCGGAGGAGCGCGAAGGCCCCGCACCGGTTTTACTGGTGCGGGGCCTACTTTTTTGCTTCGATTTGTCAGATTTTGCTCAACATTCAGACGAAATCCATCTCCACTTGCAGGAATCTCGCCGCCTCGGCCACGGCGTCCCGGAAAGCCTCGTCCTCGGTGGGGGGCGTCCTCGGTTCCCGCGGGTGCCATTCGTGGGCAGCGGAGTGAACACGCGTGAATCCGCCGCCAGGGGGTGCATAGAAGATTCCGAAGCGTTGGACGGGCCATTCGGGCGAGGTTTCCGGAGCCACGAGCAAGGCCGCGCCGTTTGTTGGATTGAACCATTGGGCAATCGGGCGGCGGCGGTCCTCGGTGAAAAGTCCGGCCGCATAGAGGGCCGCGGACTGGGGGCTCGTCACCGTGCACAGGCGATCCCACCACAGCGGCAGGATGCCGTCATCCCTGCGCTGCCATGGGGCTGGAATAGGTTGCAGTTCCTGCCAACGGGGCACATCTCAACTTTATCGCCGGGCCATGCCCTGCAACAGGCCTCGACCCATCGGACGGCCCGCTTAGTCCCGCTTCCAGGGCCCGGGATTGATCCGATAAAGAATCGCAGAGCCGACGACGGCGCCCACCAGGGCTCCGAACACGGCGTTTCCGGCCCCGCGGCCCAGCAAGAAGCCGACGACGGCGCCGAGCATCGCCCCGAGGAAAAGGCCGCGGCCGTTGCGGTGTGGTTTGCGAGTCATGGGTTGAGCCTACTTGCCCGCACGACACGTCCGGTCCCCGCTCATCGGTGGATGGATTTGCGTATTAGTGGATGGAGGGGACAGCGCGAGGCCGCACAACGAGCCAGAGGGCTGCCACGGCGCACGCGAGACACACCGCCTGTACGGCGCCCATGGGAATGGCGGAGCCGACGCCCAGCCAGCCAACCACCGGCGGAATGATGCCGGCCATCAGGAAGTTCGAGGCACCCAGCAAGGAGGCCGCTGTTCCGGCCTGCGCACCGTGGTTGGCGAGGGCAATGACCTGTACGCAGGGGAACATGAACCCGGTGGCCAGGATGTAGAACCACAGTGGGACCATGACGCCCCACAGGCCGAAGTGCAGGAGATCGAACACCACGATCAACGCGGCCATCAGGAGCATCCAGGCCGTGGCAAAGGCCATGATCCATTGGGGTGCAACCCGTTTGATGACCCTCGAGCTGATCTGGACGCCGGCGACGATGCCAAGGGAGTTGACGCCGAACAGCAGTCCGTATTCCTGCGGAGAGAAGTTGTACACCTGTTGGAACAGGAATGTCGATGCGGAGAGATACGCAAACAGTCCGCCGAAGTTGAATCCGCCAACGAGCAGCATCCCCACGAAAATCCGGTCCGCGAAAACGGCCTTGTAACGCTGACCCGCCGTCGATGTCGTCTGCCGGCGAAGCTCGGCAGGATAGGTTTCCCGGATGAGGAACACTGCGGCGATGATCACCAGGATTCCGTAGCTCGCCAGGAAATAGAAGATCCCGGGCCAGGGCATTACCAACAGCAGTTGTGAACCAATGATCGGAGCCAGGATCGGCGCGAGGCCATTGACCAGTGACATCCGGGAGAACATCCGCACCATGGCATAGCCTGCGAAAAGATCCCGGACCATGGCCATGGCCACCACGCCACCCCCTGCCGCGCCGACGCCCATGAGGACGCGGAACAAGGCGAGTGTACTGATGTCCGTGGACAATGCGGCGCCGAGGGAGGAACCGATGTGCAGGGCCGTCGCAAGGATCAAGGGCATGCGGCGTCCGAATTTGTCGCTGAACGGGCCCACCACCAATTGCCCGATGGCGAAGCCCACCGTTGTACCGGTCAACGTGAGTTGGATCGCGGCGGCCGAGACGTCGAAATGATGCTCCAATGCGGGGAACGCCGGCAGATAGAGGTCCACCGTAAACGGACCCAGGGCGGTCAAGGCGCCAAGTAGCAGGATGTAGAGGAGTTTTTCGCGTCGGCTGAGGGAATCGCCCGGTACAGGGGGAGTGTTCACGATTGTCAATCTTATGTGCGACAAGATCATATTTATCAGGGATGGCAAAGGCGCGCCGCAGGACTGTCCCGGAAGTTGAGGCTGAAGCTGAATGGTAGTTTTGTGGACAGGTGCGCGTGGGCGGTTGTTTCGCTTCCGCGCCAGTGCCGGGTAGGAGCAAGTAGGAAGCAGTGAGGCGGAACCAATGAGTGGACGTCACAGCGGCCGGGCTGGCCAACGCCCGGGCATTTCGGCATTGCCGAACACCCTCAAACTTGCGGCTCGGCTTGCGCCGCGGCAGCTCAATGACGAAATCAACATGGCTAAGCTTGAGCTCAAGGGCAAAGGCAAGCATCTGGGTGTTGCGGGGGCATTCGTTGGCGTCGCGCTGATCTTCCTCTCTTTGCTCGTCATCGCTCTGGTGGTGGCCGCGATCCTAGGCCTGGCCACTGTCATGCCAGCGTGGCTCGCCGCGCTCGTCGTCGCTGCAGCGTTCCTGCTGATCATTCTTGTGGGAGCCCTCATTGGATTCCTCTCGTTCAAGAGGGCTATGCCGCTTGTACCTGAGAAGACCATCCGCGGGATCAAGCACGATCTTGGCATCATCACGGAGGGGACGTCGTTCGACGCAAGCGTCCTGGACCCCTCGTCGGAGGCCTATAAGGCTGCGGAAGCAGCGAAAGCCGCTGCGGCCGAGCAGGCCAAGGCCGAAAAAGCCGCCAAGGCAGAGGCACACAAGGCCGAGCAACCGCCCGCCCCGAGCGAGGCCGAACTGCTCCGCCGTCTGGAGCAGCGCCGCGAACACCTCGCGGACGTTCGTGATCAGCTCGGCGTCGAGCTCGATGTCAAGACCCAAGGAAAGGCCCTCCTGGACGCTGCAGGGCAAAAGCTCGACGACGGACGCCAGTTTGCGGCCGACAAACTCGCAGATCTCGGTGAGAAAGTTCCGGCAGGGCTGCCGGAGCGGCTCGCCGCCCGCTGGAAGGAGCTGCTTCTCTTTGCCGCGTCCGCCACGGTGGCTGCAGTGGGACTACGGAAGCTGTTCAAGAAGTAATAGGGACGGTAAGCAACCACACCAGCCGCGGACTACGGAAAGGGGGACAGGTGAAGTTCATCGGTGCAGGCGCCCGCCCGGGCCAGCCGCAGATCGACCACGATCTCATCTTCACCGTCCCCAATTTCCTGACAGTCCTGCGTTTCATGGGCGTTCCGCTGTTTGTGTGGCTGGTGCTGTGGCGGAAGGAATACGGGTTCGCCGTCCTGGTTCTTGCCATCATGGGTGGCACGGACTGGGTAGATGGCTACGTCGCGCGACGCTTCAACCAAGCGTCCAAACTGGGCCGCATCCTGGATCCCGTGGCAGACCGCCTGGCACTCATCACCGTCGCTGTCACTTTGGTGATCGCCGGCGTCGTTGACTGGTGGTATCTCGCCGCACTGGTCGTGCCTGACGTCGTCCTCGGCACCGCCTCCTTGTTCTATTTCCACAGCCACCCCGACCTCCCGGTGAGCCGGATCGGCAAAGTCCGGACCGCGTTCCTGCTCCTTGGCACTCCGCTTCTGGTCCTTTCCAAGCTCGCGATTCCCTTCACAGGTGTCTACTTCGTCACTGCTTGGGTCTGCCTCGGTTTGGGCCTCGTGGGCCATTGGGTGGCTGCCTACAACTATTTCTGGGCGATCCTCCGCAAGGGCAAAGAGCTCAAAGCCAACGACGGCGGTCGTAGCTGATGGTCTGGTTTGCAGTTCTTCTTGCGGTGCTTGGCGCCTTCTGCCTTGCCATTGGTGCCCAGCGCCAGGGCAGCGCGGTCAAAGCCGATACCGGTGGACTCGCCTTGAGTTCCCAAGGATTTTTGAGACTTCTCAGGAATCCACGTTGGATGTTGGGCCTGCTGTTGCTTGCCTTGGGCATGGGCATGAACGCCATCGCCTTGGTGTCGGCTCCCCTGACCGTGGTTCAGCCCATCGGTGCCATCGCTTTGGTGATCACCACGGTGGTCAACGCCAAGGACCAAGGCCTCAGCATCAATCGCGGCACCGTGGTGGCAATCTCGGCTTGTGTGACGGGTTCTGCCCTGTTCGTCCTGTTGGCGGTCAACGCCACCCAGGAGAACCACCACGTTAGCGGCGAGGACGAAATAACCATCGTGCTCCTACTGGCTCTCGCCGTCGGGCTCTTTGGAACTTTGGCTATCATGTTCCGGCACCGCATGAGCGCTTTCGTGTACATCCTGGGCGCAGGTGTCTTGTTTGGATTCGTCGCCGTGCTGACGCGCATTATTGGCCGGCACCTTCTGGATCCCAACGGGCATTTTCTGCTGAATGTGCAGTGGTACACGGTGGTGGCCATCGCCGCGGCCGGCGGGCTCGGTTCCTGGTTCGTGCAGAGCGCCTACTCCGGCGGCCCGCCGGATCTGGTGATCGCAGGGCTCACTGTGATCGACCCCATTGTCGGGATCGCCATTGGGATCGCTATTTTGGGTGAGCTTCGTCCCGATGTCCACGCCGTGCTCGCAATCGCCATGGCTGTGGCCGCTTCCCTTGCTATCGTGGGGGTTATTGCCCTGAGCCGGCACCATCCCGAGGTCACCAAACGGAAACGTGACGCGAAGGCGGCAGCGAGCCGGAAGGCCTAGGGCAACGCTCAACAAACCGTGCCCCGCACACCCGCGGCAGGCAGCCGGCGAAGACGTCGTAGGGCCATACGCCTTGCGATGTTCGCACCGTGACCATCAGGAGTTCTCCACGTGACCATTCCCGAAACCAACAAACCTCTCACCATCCTGATTGCGGCAGACACATACCGGCCGCAAGTCAACGGTGCTGCTCAGTTCGGGTACCGGCTTGCCAAAGGCATGAAGGCGCGGGGGCACGACGTCCACGTGCTGGCCTGCCGGGCGGACAACGGCAAGAGCTTCACCGAATTCGCGGACGAAGCCACGGTGCACCGATTGAAGTCCCACGGTGTCTTCACGCACGAGTACTTTCGGATCTCCTACCCGTGGGAAATCAAGAAGGACATCGCGCTGCTCTTCGATAGGGTCAAGCCGGACGTCGTGCACATCCAAAGCCACTACATGATCGGCGAACACGTTCTCTACGAGGCCAAGAAGCGCGGGATCCGGATCGTGGCCACTAACCACTTCATGCCCGAAAACCTGAACCCGTTCTTGCCGTTCCCGCAGTGGTTCAAGGACATCATCGGGCGCGTCTCGTGGAAGGACATGGGTAAGGTCATGGGCATGGCCGACGTCGTCACCACGCCCACTCCGCTGGCGGCGAAGGCCATGCACCAGCACGCCTTCCTCCGCAAGGTCCTGCCTCTGTCCAACGGTATTGACGCCGCTGCTTATGAACTGCAGCCGGGCGAAGAGATTGAGCCGCATGCCAACCCCACCGTCCTCTTCGTCGGCCGCCTTGCCGAAGAAAAGCACGTGGACGTGCTGATCGACGCCGTCTCCAAGACGCCGGCCGATCTCAAGGTGCACCTTGAAATCGTCGGCGGCGGCGAGGTCCGGGTCGCATTGGAGGCACAAGCCAAGCGCCTGGGCCTGGGGGAGCGGGTCAGGTTCCTGGGCCTTGCGAGTGATGAGGACCTGAGGAAGGCGTACATTCGCGCCGACTTGTTCTGCATGCCCGGGACGGCCGAACTGCAGTCCCTCGTGACGCTCGAGGCGATGTCGGCGTCGACGCCGGTTCTTCTCGCCAACGCGATGGCGCTGCCGCATCTGGTGCGCGAAGGGGAGAACGGGCACCTGTTTACCCCGGGCGACAGCAACGAGCTGGCAGCCCGGATCACTGAACTGTTTCGTTTACCGGCCGGTGAACTCGAAGCCATGGGCAAGGCGAGCCGCGCCATGGTGGAGCCCCACAGCATCGAGGGCACGCTTCAGACCTTTGAAGACCTGTACCGCGGCGCGGCCTACGAGGACAAGGTCGTCTAGTTGCGCCGGGTGCCTGCTGTGGCTTAGCGGGACCGAAGGCTCAGGGGACCGAAGTGAATTCCCCACCTTTGGGAGACCGTACCGACCGCACTCACGGGTTCATGAGGTTTCCGACGTTCGATCAAGACCAAAGCCGGGGAACTTCAGCGCTACTCTGGGTGGTTTAGGGCCTGGTGTGCGCCTCGGCGTTGGAGATGACTATTATTGCTAGAGTGTTTTGGCCCGGAGGGCTTCCCCAGGAACCCTCCACCAGGCACTTTGCGGGGCTATAGCTCAGCTGGTTAGAGCGCGGGACTCATAATCCTAAGGTCCTCGGTTCAAGTCCGAGTAGCCCTACCCGAAAAGAGCCCCTGTGCTGCGGAAACGCAGCTCAGGGGCTCTTTCTTTTTTACGTTTTGAGGTAGCCGGCGGGTTCAACAACCGGCGCGCCCGCCGCATCTTGTGGATTCCTTTGACGTCATAATCCATCGACGATGCCGTCGATGACGGCTTGGAACCTCTCCGACGGCCCGCCTGCCTTGACGAGTACGCTAAGCCCGATCACGGAGGCAAGTAGTTGGCTAGCGGCGGTGTCGGCCGCCCGGTCCATACTGAATTCTCCAGACTCTTGTCCCTGCGCGATTGCTTGCCGAAACTCCGTTTCGATCCGTGTGAAGAGATCCTCCGCAATGCGGTTCACGTCGTCGTCGGCGGTGCCGAGCTCCGCGGCAGCGTTGACCATGACGCACCCCCGCCGGTGCTCGCCGACCCCGGCGAGGACAGTCATCGCCCGTTTGAGGCGTGGCCCGATCGGCCCGGGCGCGGAGAACATGTCGGCGAGGTACTCGATCCGTACCTCGCTGTAGCGCCGAAGGGCACGCATGAACAGCGCGTGCTTGCTCTCAAAGGTGTTGTAGAGACTGCCTTTGCCGATCCCCAGCTCGCTGGCCAACTCCTGCGGCGTCGTCCCGGCGTATCCCTGACGCCAGAACAGGTCCATCGCCCTGTCGACGGCCGTGTCTGTCTCAAACTGCATCGGTCTGCCCATGGGAAAAGCGTAACTTGCGTGATATTGTACTTCAAGGTCAAAAACTGCCGGTGACCAATCGTCGACATCCCGCTACCCCTGCCAGGAAGGCATTCCCTTGTCAGCTCAAGTACACGCGACGCACGTCGCCGCTCCAACGCCAGCACGCATGCGCGTCCCGTTGAACACGCTCGCCATCCCGTTGGGCCTGGCCGGCCTCGCCCAAGTCTGGTCCGTAGCGGTTTCCGCGCTCGGCGCACCGTTCTGGCTCGGGCAAGCGTTCTGGCTGGTCGCTGCGATCGCCTGGATCTGGACCCTTGCTGTGCACGTGCATCGCGGCACGCGCACCAGCCAACGGCTCTCTCATCAGCTCACGCACTACGCCCAGGGCCCCCTTGCAGCATTGCTTCCCATTGCCGCGATGCTGATCGGAGCGAGCCTCCACCGCACTATTCCACTTGCCGGAACCGTGGTGACGTTGACCTCCATGGCCGCCGCAGCCGCGTTCGCCGCATGGATTCTGGGCTTCTGGATGCGCGGGCAATTGCCACTCGAATCCGTTCATGGTGGCTACTTCCTGCCCATCAGTGCAGCCGGTCTAGTTGGTGCTTTCGCCGCGGCAGAGGCGGGGCTTGACTGGCTTGCTGTAGGAAGTTTCGCGGTCGGGATCTTCTTCTGGCTGGTGATCTCGGTGTTCTTCTTCCTCCGGCTCGCGCTCCGTCCAACCTTGCCTGCAGCACTCGTCCCGACACTTGCGATCATGATCGCTCCGCCGGCTGTCGCGTCGGCAGCGTGGCTGACGATCTCCGGAGGTCGACCCGATCACCTGTTCGAGGGGTTGACAGCGATGACGGTGTTGATGGTGCTGATCCAGGCGACGTTGTTGCGGCGCTACCGCGCACTGCCGTTCTCGCTCGGATTCTGGTCGTTTACCTTCCCCGTGGCGAGTGTCGCCGCGCTGGCCATCACATGGCTGCGCCTGCTCCAACCGCCTGCCTGGCAGGCCGTCACACTTGGAGTGCTCGCCGCCGTTACGCTCCTTGTCGTGTCGATCGCAGCGAAGTCGAGCCTCTTGCTCGTCGCCACGACCCGCGCGAGACGGCGACAGCGGTCAGCCGCCCAGAAGCAGGCGATTGGCTGACTACGCGTGGCAACAACCACGTCGCTCGTCTACAGAAGGTGGCTTCCGTCCCGACAACGACTTCACCGCGGCCGTCCGGGCCGGCGCCCCCCCCGCCAATCCAAAGCGCTGACTTCTTCCCGAGAGGAAGATCCCCAGCTGGCGACGTCCAGTTTGGGAAGTCTCAAGACCTCAGGCGGCGAAGGCCGTTTGGGAACCTCCTGCGGGATGGCGGATGTTTCAGGGTGGATCGGAAAAAATTTCGAGAAACGATCCCCGGCCCGTGACTTTTCCGGGTGGTGCGTCGATTACGAGTGTGTGGGCTGCGGGGGCGGCCTTGTTGTCTGGAACGTCGACAGGCCGAATCCATGGAGGGTCCAATGTCCTTTTTCACCGCGCCCACGGGCAGCAAAATAGCTGCCGGAGTTTTGGACACACAACCATGAATTCTGTCAGGATCGGGCCCGTCACCACCAAGGACACTGGTGAGGTAATCCCTGCCGCCGTGGTCCTGGGCGATTATCACCTGGACGACGGATATGGCTGGATGGATCTGATCAGGGAACACGGATGGGCCGCCATCCCAAACTGGGGGGCCGATGGGTGGAACCTGGGCCAGTGGCCCTTTGTCATCGTTGCAGCCACCCGCGCCGCGGTCGGCACCGGCAAGCTGTTCGGCGTCGCCAGCTACCGCGACGGCGAGGTGACCTGTGCGTACTACAGGACGGAGGCCAGGCAGTGGGACGAGATCACCAGGCACGCTCACTACTGGTGGAAGAACGGCCAGGCACACGCCCCCGCTGACCTCCCCGAGGACGCCGCCGAGCTCCCGAGCCGGTACCGCCAGCCCTGCACCGGCCTTTCCAGCTAACCCACCTCAATGCTCGTGCTGTATCACTCATTCGTCTTGGGCAACGCCCTGGTTGGCTGAGTTCGCCGAGCCATATATGCCGGCACCTTGATGCAGATGCGCAACTGCGATAAGTTACTCACCAGTAACTTATGCAAAAGGAGCGCCATGTCCAAGGCAGCAATCGACCTCGAGAACCTCCCGTACGCCGACGGCGACTTCTACGGCTTTGAGCAGTTACTCACGGCCAAGGAGCAGGACCGGCTGGCCGAGATTCGGGCTTTCCTTTCCCGTGAGGTCAAGCCGATTGCCGTCGATTGCTGGAACCGTGGGGAGTTCCCCATGGAGCTGATCCCGAAGCTGGCTGAGATCGACTTGGTCAGCCCGGTAAGGCGGCAAGGCTATTCCAATGTTTTCGCCGGCCTCGTCCACGCAGAGGCAACCCGCGCCGATGCGTCCATTGCGACGTTCATGGGCGTCCACGACGGCTTGTTCACTGGTTCGATCGAGGCTCTGGCGTCCCAAGAGCAACAAGATGCGTGGCTGCCGGACGTTTACTCCCTCAAGAAAATCGGAGCCTTTGGACTCACCGAGCCCTTGGGTGGTTCGGACGTCGCGGGCGGCACCAGGACCACCGCCCGCCGCGACGGCGACAACTGGATCCTCAACGGAGCCAAGCGCTGGATCGGCAACGCCACGTTCTCCGACTGGGTAGTGATTTTCGCCCGCGACCTCGCCGACAACCAGGTCAAAGGTTTCATGGTGGACACGCGTCTCCCGGGATTCAGCGCCACCAAGATCGAAAACAAGATCTCGCTGAGGACCGTCCAGAACGCCGATATCACCCTCGAGAACGTGGTAGTCCCCGACTTCTTCAAACTGGCCAATGCCAACAGCTTCCGGGGCACCAACAAGGTCCTCAAAGTGACACGGTTGTCGGTCGCCTGGCAAGCCGTGGGGCAGCAGCTTGCAGCATTCGACGTCGCCCGCCGCTACGCGGTGGAGCGTTTTCAGTTCGGGAGGCCCTTGGCCTCGTTCCAATTGGTGCAGCAACAACTGGTGCAGATCCTGGGCAATACGGTCAGCTCCATGGGCATGATGGTTCGGCTCGCGCAGCTCGAGGACGCCGGAGTGGCCAAGGATGAGCAATCCGCGTTGGCGAAAGCCTTCACCACGTCTCGCATGCGCGAAAGCGTTGCCCTGGGCCGCGGCATTCTGGGCGGCAACGGCATTGTCACGGACTTTGAGATGGCCAAGATCTTCGCCGACGCCGAGGCAATCTACTCCTACGAAGGCACCCACGAAATCAACACCCTCGTCACAGGGCGGGCCATCACCGGGATTTCCGCCATCGTTTAACCGCCCGCGAGCGGCGTCACGGTCCATGAGGGAAAGGTGATCCTCCGTCCGGTTCACGGTCTTGGACGCCGTGCGCCGGTCTAGCGGCAACTCCAGTGGCAGCAACACGGACGGGCGCATATCGGTAACGAAGGCAAGCGGGTTGACGTAGTCTTCCCCGCGCCGCACACCCCAGTGGAGGCAAGGCGAAGCGGAGCAATGACCGGCCTTGACCACGCCGATTGTCTGACCCCTTATGACAGCGGCGCCCTCCTTGAGTTCGCTGCTCACGGGTTCAAAGCTGCTGCGGAGCCCTCCGGCGTGGTCGATCACGATCACGGGCCTGTCCACCACAACACCTACGAAGCTCACGGTGCCGTTCGAGGGAGCGGCGACCGAGGCGCCGTCGGCCGCTTGCAAATCGACGCCGCGGTGTCCGCTCAGCCAGGGTTTGTCCGGAGGATCGAAAGTACGCAGGACGGCGGGCTTGGGGGAGAGCGGCCACGCCCAGTCCGCGCGGGGGCTGGCGGTGGCTGCACCGGCTCCCGGAGCGGCAGCGGCAGGCGTTGCACCCAAAGCGAGCACCAAGAGTAGGTAGGCCAGAAGATTTGCCGTTCTCATGGAATAAGCCTTCGTCAGCCTGGGGAGTCCGGAAAGCCGCAAGATCCACTATGTGGAAAACCTGCGAAAAAGCGCAGGCGCGCGGAGCCTGGAGTCAGCGCGATTGCGGTCAAGAGTCTGGGGGCGCTGTAGTACACTAGGTGGAGCAGTTTGCTGTGCCCTCAAGCTTGTTTAGAAGCGCGTCTCATTCAGTTGCGCGGGGGCTCCAGGCTGACTACGCGTATCCAACCCTCCAACTGCGAATCCGTACGGATTCAATGCTGCGGAGGATTGTGCTCTTGCGGTCCGGAGAGTCATTGGCCGGATGAGAAGTGCAATGGATGCCAGGAGCCAAGGCCCGTTCGGGCCCGGCTAAATAACCGTCAACTATTGGCAGGGTAAGAGCGGCCCGTGTGGCTCTCTCATGAATGACCTGCCGGAAGGAGCGTCGGCATGCCCGTCGTAACTATGCGCCAGCTGCTTGACAGCGGCGTCCACTTTGGACACCAGACCCGTCGTTGGAACCCGAAGATGAAGCGCTTCATCTTCACGGAGCGCAACGGCATCTACATCATTGACCTTCAGCAGTCGCTGTCCTACATCGACCGCGCTTTCGAGTTCGTCAAGGCTACTGTCGCCCACGGCGGCACGGTCCTGTTCGTCGGCACCAAGAAGCAGGCCCAGGAAGCAATTGCTGAGCAGGCTACCCGCGTTGGCCAGCCGTACGTCAACCAGCGTTGGTTGGGCGGTATGCTCACCAACTTCCAGACCGTTGCCAAGCGCATCCAGCGCATGAAGGAACTCGAAGAGATCAACTTCGAGGACGTTGCCGGCTCCGGTTACACCAAGAAGGAGCTCTTGCTCCTCAAGCGTGAGCTCACCAAGCTGGAAACCAACCTGGGTGGTATCCGCAACCTGACCAAGGCTCCTTCCGTTCTGTGGGTTGTTGACACGAAGAAGGAACACCTTGCTGTTGACGAAGCCAAGAAGCTGAACATCCCGGTTGTTGCCATCCTGGACACCAACTGTGACCCCGACGAAGTTGATTTCCCGATTCCGGGCAACGATGACGCCATCCGCTCCGTAAACCTGCTGACCCGCGTGGTTGCCGACGCTGTTGCTGAGGGCCTCATCGCCCGCAACCAGCGCGCCACCGGTGCAGCTGAGGCTCCGGAAGAGCCCCTGGCTGAGTGGGAGCGCGAGCTCCTCGAAGGCAGCAAGGCCGAAGCTCAGGCTGCGGAAGCTACGGAAGCCCCGGCCGCCGAAGCCACCGAAGCTGCTGCCGGCGAAGCCGAAGCAGACAAGTAAATCCGGACCTTTCCTGCACCGGAAATCAGTGCGGGGAGCTACTGACAGGATGGTGGCCCACCAGGTGGGCTGCCGTCCTGTCAGTCCGTAAACACATAAATTTCTAGACAGAGGGGTTCACATGGCGAACTACACTGCTGCTGACATCAAGGCCCTGCGCGAGCGCACGGGCGCCGGCATGATGGACGTCAAGAAGGCTCTTGACGAGGCCAACGGCGACGCCGAGAAGGCCATCGAGATCATCCGCATCAAGGGCCTCAAGGGCGCTACCAAGCGTGAAGGCCGTTCCACCGCGGAAGGCCTGGTTGCAGCCAAGGTCACCGACGGCGTTGGCGTGATGATCGAGGTCAACTGCGAGACCGACTTCGTCGCCAAGGCTGACAAGTTCATCCAGCTGGCCGACAAGGTCCTGGCCGTCGCTGTCGAGTCCGGCGCTGCCGACCTCGAGACCCTGCTGGCCATCGACGTCGACGGCAAGCCCCTTTCGGAGGTTGTCGTCGAAGAGGGCGCAGTCCTCGGCGAGAAGGTCGTCGTTCGCCGCATCGCCCGCATTGAAGGCGGCACCGTTGACGCTTACCTGCACAAGACCTCCAAGGACCTCCCGGCTCAGGTCGGCGTCCTGTTCGCCGTTGAGGGCGAGGGCGACGCCGCCGCTACCGCGGCTCACGACGTTGCCGTCCACGTTGCAGCCATGGCTCCGAACTACCTGAGCCGCGAAGACGTCCCGGCCGAACTGGTCGAGTCCGAGCGCCGCATCGCGGAAGAGACCGCCAAGGCTGAAGGCAAGCCGGAAGCTGCTCTCACCAAGATCGTGGAAGGCCGCGTGACGGGCTTCTACAAGGGTGAGGTTCTCCTGGACCAGGCATTCGCCAAGGACTCCAAGAAGACCGTTGCCCAGGTCCTCGAAGAGGCCGGCGTCAAGGCAACCGCAGTCGCTCGTTTCCGCGTAGGAAACTAGTAAGACTTCAAAAGGGGTGGTCACTGCGGTGGCCGCCCCTTTTGCATGCAATGGCGGGCCCGCACCGAGTGCATCTACATTCGGTAGCTTTCTGCCCGGCCCCCAGCAAGATAATCTAGCCAGAGTCCACAAACGGGAAGGCACCATGGAAACCGAGAACACTGCAATCCAGCCCGGAAAGACCCGCCGCCGAGTGTTGCTGAAGCTGTCCGGTGAGGTCATCGGCGGCGGAAAGCTCGGTGTAGACCCGGAAACCGTCCGCGCCATCGCCAAGCAGATTGCCGCAGCTGTTTCCGAAGTCGAGGTGGCAATTGTCGTGGGCGGCGGCAACTTCTTCCGCGGCGCCGAGCTGTCCCAGAGCGGCATGGACCGTTCCCGTGCCGATTACATGGGAATGCTAGGCACCGTGATGAACTGCCTGGCCCTTCAGGACTTCCTGGAGCAAGCGGGTGTCGAGACCCGCGTCCAGAGCGCCATCACCATGGGCCAGGTGGCCGAGGCCTACATTCCCCGCCGCGCCATCCGCCACATGGAGAAGGGCCGCGTGGTCATCTTCGGTGCGGGCGCCGGACTTCCGTATTTCTCTACTGACACTGTTGCCGCCCAGCGTGCGCTCGAAGTTCATGCCGACGTGGTCCTCATGGCGAAGAGCGGTGTGGATGGCGTTTACACCGCGGATCCCAAGAAGGATCCCACCGCTGAGAAGCTGGAAAAGCTCAGCTATGACGACGCCCTGCGGCGTGACATCCGCGTCATGGACCAGACCGCCATGACCATGTGCAAGGACAACGATTTGTCCATGGTGGTCTTCGGTATGGAAGGCGAAGGGAACGTCACCCGGGCCATCCTCGGCGAAAAACTGGGCACCCTGGTCACTCCCTAGCAAGGGCTAGGATATTTCTAGGACTCTTCCGCCCGCAGGGGCGGAAATTTACTGTGCATCGCGGCCCGTGGAACGGGGCGCGACTATTTCTGAGGAGAAACCATGATCGAGGAAACCTTGCTCGAAGCCGGCGAAAAGATGGACAAGGCGGTCGAGGTAGCCAAAGAGGATTTCGCGACGATCCGTACTGGTCGTGCCAACCCCGGGCTCTACAACAAGGTGATCGTGGAATACTACGGCACTCCCACGCCGCTGCAGCAGCTGGCTTCTTTCGCTATTCCGGACGCCAGGACCATCCTGATCACCCCCTACGACAAGACCGCGATGCGCGACATCGAACGGGCTTTGAGCGACTCCGAGGTAGGCGCGAACCCGTCCAACGACGGCAACGTCATCCGGATCACCATCCCTGAGCTCACCCAGGAACGCCGCAAGGAATACGTCAAGATCGTCAAGGGCAAGGGTGAGGACGCGAAGGTCACCATCCGAAGCATCCGACGCAAGGCCAAGGACTCCTTGGACAAGCTCGTCAAGGATGGCGAAGCCGGCGAAGACGAAGGCGCCCGGGGCGAAAAGGAACTCGACGCCATCACGAAGGCCCACGTCGACGGCATCGACGAGCTCCTCAAGCGCAAGGAAGCCGAGCTGCTCGAGGTCTGATGAGCGAGGCTGAGCCGGCGCCCGCGCAGGGAATTCCCACACGCGCCAGGCGCCAACGGGGCAACCCGACGCCCAAGGCGGGAAGGAATCTTCCGGCCGCCATCGGCGTCGGGCTTGCCATGCTCTTTGCCGTTCTCGGCGGCCTGCTGTTCCTGCCGCTGGGGTTCGTCCTCCTCACCACCGCATTCGCGGTTCTCGGTGTGTGGGAGATTTTCCGCGCGCTCGAAGGCCAGGGGACCCGGATGCCGATTATCCCCGTGATGACCGGCACCGTGGCAATGCCGTTGGCGGCCTATTTCGGCGGCTCTGAGAGCCTGCTCTTCGCCATGGCGCTCAGCGGCACGGCCGTCCTGCTCTGGCGTTCCCTCGAAAGCGCCGCTGGAGCTCCCCGTAGCGTCTTTGCCGGAATTTTCACCCTCGCTTGGGTGCCCTTTCTGATCAGCTTTGCCATCTTGCCGCTCCACGCCAGCGGGGGTGCGACGACGGCGGGTCCCTGGCCCGGTGGACAAGTACCGGCAGGTGCCTGGCAGATTGCGGTCATGCTGTTGCTGGTGGTGTCCAACGACACCTTTGGGTACCTCGTGGGCGCATTGTTCGGCAAGCACCCGATGGCTCCCAAGATCAGCCCCAAAAAGTCCTGGGAAGGCTTCGGAGGCTCGGTGGCAGGAGCCATGGTCATCGGGATACTCGCCAGCGTTTTCGTCCTCGGAAGGCCCTGGTGGGTCGGCGTGGTGCTAGCTGTCGGCATGGTGGCTGCGGCTACCGCTGGTGACCTCGCGGAATCCATGGTCAAACGGGAACTCGGCGTCAAGGACATGAGCAGCATCCTGCCCGGGCATGGCGGGGTCATGGACCGCCTCGACTCGATCGTCTTCGCGGCTCCGGCAGCATTTATTCTTTTCGCGCTGTTGAGCGGCGCCTGACAACCACCCAGAAGGAAAGCAGTGGCAGTGGACATTCGTCGCCAGATCCCCGCAGCATTTGAGCGAGTGGAGCGTAGCAAGTACGGCTACAACGCCAAGCAAGTAGACCAGTTCTTCCAGCGTGCCCGGCTGTCGTTTGAAAACCGGGCAGAAGGATCGGAGAAAATCGGCAGCAACGATGTCCGTGCTGTTTCTTTCGATCCCGTCAAAGGCGGCTACGACGCCGCTGCCGTGGATGCCGCCCTGGATCGCCTGGAAGATGCCTTCGCCCGTCGGGAACGTGACGAGCTGATAGCGGCCGAAGGCGAGGAAGCCTGGCTGCTCAAGATCGGAAAACTCTCCGGAGTGTTGCGGGGCCGCTTGCACCGGCCTGATGGCGAACGTTTCCGCCGGCCGGAGAAGAAGCGTGCGCGCAGCTACAACATTGCCGAGGTCGATGCCCTGTGCGTTTCCTTGATCGGCTACCTGGAGAATGACAAACCGCTGAGCGTCGACAACGTCCGCCGAGCAGCCTTCTCCGAGGCCAAAGGGCACGACGGCTACGAAGAAGCCCAAGTGGATGCGTTCCTGGACAGGGTGGTCGAACTCATGGCGGCCATCGACTAACTGGCCCCGACTAGCTGGACTCAGACTAGTTGGCCTCGACCAGCAGGCCCGGACAGGCTGTGGCGTCCTTCGATGAATGTCGGGATCCTTCAGCGGCGCTGGCGTTCCGTGGCCACGGGCCGTTCCGGGACGTGAAGCCGTGTCATCAGCCGGGTCACGGTCCCGGGAACCCGGTGTTTCGTAGCCCGCGAGACCAACACCATCACACCAAATGCGGCCGGCACGGTCCAAGCCGCAGGCTGCGCAAGCCATGCCGGCGCAACAGACGAACCCATGAACGTGCCCGCCGCCAGCGCACCCCCACAGAGGACCGCCCCGGTCAGCATGCCGGCAATCGCGCCGGCGTCGCTCAGGCCACGCCACCAAATGCCTAACAGCAGGACGGGACAGATGGTGGAGGCCGTAAAGGCGAAGACCAGCCCCACGCTGCCAGCGAGGGCCGTCGAATCCGCGGTGAACGCAAAAGCCAAGGGCACGACGGCGGCGAGGAGTGCCGCGACCCGGAATCCACGCACGCTTCCACCCAGAAGGTCCTGGCTGATGACGCCGGCCAGCGAGACCACCAGTCCTGACGTCGTCGAGAGGAACGCTGCAAACGCTCCGGCCACCACCAATGCCGAGAGCAGATCGCCGGCCACGCCGCCCAGCAGCTTTCCGGGCAGCAGCAGGACCAAGGCGTCCGGTTGTCCGTTGCGGGCAAGCTCCGGTGCGAAGACCCTGCCCAACAGGCCGCACGCCGTCGGGGACATATAGAAAACTGACAGCAGCCCCAAGACAATGAGGGTTGTGCGGCGGGCCGATTGGCCGTCCGGGTTCGTATAGAAGCGGACCAGGACGTGGGGGAGTCCAAGCGTTCCGAAGAGCAGCGCCACCAGAAGAGAAACGGTCTGGTACAGCCCTGCCGCAGGAAGGCCCGTGGGATTGCTGGAGGCCTCCGCCAGGGCCGGGGTGCCGACGTCGGACTGGTGCATCAACAGGAACACGACCGGGACGGCCAAAGCGGTCAATTTGAGCCAGTACTGAAAGGCTTGCACGAAAGTGATGGAGCGCATGCCGCCGGCCACCACGGTCAGGCACACCACCACGATGACGGCGATCGAGCCAACCCAGGACGGCAAACCCGTGCTGATCCGGATGGTGAGGCCGGCGCCGTGCAGTTGCGGCACAATGTAGAGCCATCCGACGGCCACCACCACGAGGCTCGTGACGCGGCGGACGGCTTTGGACTCGAGCCTGGCTTCCGTGAAATCCGGGATCGTGTAGGCGCCTGATCGGCGCAAAGGAGCGGCGACGAACAGCAGCAGCATGAGGTAGCCGGCGGTGTAGCCTACCGGGAACCAGAGGGCGTCTGTTCCGGTTAACAGGATCAACCCCGCGACGCCAAGGAAGCTCGCTGCGGACAGGTATTCACCGCCGATCGCCGAAGCGTTCCACCAAGGCCTGACAGTGCGCGATGCCACGTAAAAGTCGCCCGTGGTGCGCGAAATGCGCAGGCCGTAGAAGCCGATCGCCGCCGTCGCGAATGCCACGCCCACAAAGGCCGCGAGGCCGACGGCAGGATTCACTTCTCCTCCACAAGGTCGCGGTAGCGGGCTTCGTTCCTTGCCGCTGACCGGTTGTACAGCCACGCACTCAGCCCGATGACCGGGTAGAGCGCTACTCCGAGGATGATCCAACTGACGGGGATGTCGAGGATCCGCATTCGCGCGAGGTCCGGGACCAGCGCCACCATGAAACCGTAGGCCGCCAGCACCAGCAGGAAACCTGAAGCCACCACCACTGCGAGGCGCAACTGGGAACGGATCAGGGACCTGACGAAGACCTGCCCGACGTCGGAGTCCTCCGCAGCTTCGCGCGAGCGGTATGGACGCGTCGGCGCTACCCTGGCCGCTTGCCGCGGGGCCGTGACCCTGACCCGGGTCATGCTTGTGGCCGGATCCGAGTGGCTTCGAGTTTGTCCCGCACGGATGGAAGATGCCTGCGGCTGATCGGCAATTCGGCCCCGGCCACCGTGACGCTGGGGCGCGCCGCGGCCAGTTTCATGTGCCCCACGTGGTTGAGGGACATCAGGTAGGAGCGATGGATGCGAATGAATCCGGCTTCTGCCCATTGCTGTTCGAGGTCGCTCAACGGCACACGGATCAAGTAGCTCGCCTCTGCGGTGTGCAAGCGGGCGTAGTCTCCCTGGGCCTGGACATAGCTGACGTCGTCGCGCCGGATCATCCGGGTGGTCCCTCCCTGGTCAACCGTGATCATCTCCGGGACCTTGCTTCCGTCCTTGATGAGTTCGCTGATGCGGCTGATGGACCGGGCCAGGCGCTCCGCCCGCACCGGCTTCAGCAGATAGTCGACGGCGGCCAGTTCGAACGCCTCAAGAGCGCAGTCTTCGTCGGCAGTGACGAAGACGACGGCGGGTGGGTGCCCGCTGTGCGCGATGGCGCGGGCGATGTCCAGGCCGGAAAGCGCTGGCATATGGATGTCCAGGAAGACGGCGTCCACGGATTCGGTTTCGAGGGCGCGGAGGGCTTCGGCGCCCGAGGCTGCGCGGTGGATGGTACCGATGCGCTCGTCTTTCCTGAGCAGGAAAGCGAGTTCTTCAACGGCGGGGAGCTCGTCGTCGGCGACGAGTACGTTGATCATGGTTATAGATTAGCGTCAGGCATCATGGCTCGGCTGGGACTTGGGCACGCGCATGGTGATCAAGGTGCCTTCTCCCGGCGCGGTCTCGATGACCAAGCCGTGTTCGTCGCCATAAACCTGCCGGAGACGGGAATCGACGTTTCGTAATCCAACATGCTCGCCATCGGCGTGGCCGGCCAGCACGGTGCGCAGGTGTTCCGGATCGATCCCCACTCCGTCGTCTTCGATGGTGACTTCGGCGAAGGCCCCGGAATCATTGGCGCAGATGGTGATGTGCCCCGGTCCTTCCTTCGCTTCAAGCCCGTGGCGCACGGCGTTTTCCACAAGGGGCTGAAGGCTCAGGAACGGAATCACCGTGCTCAGCACTTCCGGTGCGATCCTGAGGCTCACCTGCACCCGATCCCCGAAACGCGCCTTCTCCAACAGCAGGTAGCGGTCGATGCTCCGAAGTTCCTCGGCCAAGGTGGTGAAATCGCCATGGCGCCGAAAGGAGTACCGGGTGAAGTCGGCGAACTCCACCACCAGCTCCCGGGCCCTGGCGGGATCGGTGTTGATGAACGATGCGATCGCGTTAAGTGAGTTGTAGATAAAGTGGGGGCTGATCTGCGCGCGCAAGGCCCGGACTTCGGCCTCCATGAGCAAGGTACGGGAAGCATCCAGCTCGGCCAGTTCCACTTGTACGGCCACCCAGTCCGCGAGTTCGCCGGTAGCCCGGACCAGCCCTGCACCGGTTTGCGGAGCGAAGGCGGCAACGGCTCCCACCACGCGGTTCCCGGCCCGGATCGGCGCAATCACGGCGTTCAGCTCGCGCGATGCGGATACGACCACCGTACGTCCATCGGAGAGCACTCCCGCGGCGAGCCCCATCAACGCGGCTTTCAGTTCTTCCGCTGCGCCGTCCCAGGCAAGGACTGATTCAGTGTCCGTGATGGCAAGGGCGTCGCAGCCGAGCAGGGAGCGCAATTGCTTGCTCGCCTTGGCGGCTCCGGCGGACTGGAGACCCGTGCGCAGGTGCTGCCCAGCGCGCGACGCCGCGTGGAGGGTTTGGTAGGTGGCCCTCTCGGCGTCCGTGCCCAGCTCACGGAAGGAACGGATGACTTTGAGGCCCACCCCGACGGCGACCGCCACGGCGAGCACGATGACGGCGATCGCGGCGGCGGTGACGAGCGGGGAATCCGGCATGGAGCAAGAGTAGCGAATCCGCCCGCGACGGCGCTGCCGCCCTGGCTTTCCCGCCGTCGAGCGCTGTGCCGATTCAGTCGCCGCCAGCGGCGCCGTTCGGCGCAGCAACGTGTCCGCTGGGCGATACCTGTGCCTATGGATCTGGAAGTGGTGCAGCCGCCCGGTGAATAGTGATTCCAGTCACATTGGCTAGGAGTGTGTGGTCGATGTAGACATTCACAACCAGGAGGAAGCCATGGGTAACGAGGCCCAGACACCGGACGCAGCGGCGTCCGTGGATTTCCAGGAAGTCCAGCAAACGGCGCAGTTTCAGGAGCTACGCAAGCGCCACCGCAGTTTTGTCTTTCCAATGGCCATCGCATTCCTGCTTTGGTACTTCGCTTACGTCCTGCTGGCTGACTACGCGGTGGGCTTCATGTCCACCAAGCTGTGGGGCAACATCAACGTCGGCCTGGTCTTGGGCCTGCTGCAGTTCGTCTCAACTTTCGGAATTACGGGCTGGTACGTTCACTACTCCAACCGGAGGCTGGACCCGGTCGCCGCAGAAATCCGGAACGAGATCGAGGGACATGAATTCGACAAGGGCAGCGCTGTGAGAGGGGCGGCACAATGAGCGCCATGGTCCCGATGGTCAATGTTGCCGCACTTAAGGACACCACACTCTTGAACATGGGCATTTTTGCCCTGTTTGTCCTGGTCACCATGGTGATCGTTTTCCGGGCCAGCCGGAACAACAAGACGGCTGCGGACTACTACGCCGCTGGACGCTCGTTCACCGGCTCCCAGAACGGGACCGCGATCGCCGGCGACTACCTCTCCGCGGCGTCGTTCCTGGGAATTACCGGAGCCATCGCCGTCAATGGCTATGACGGCTTCCTGTACTCCATCGGATTCCTGGTGGCCTGGCTCGTGGCGTTGCTGCTGGTGGCCGAGCTGCTGCGCAACACGGGCAAGTTCACCATGGCCGATGTGCTTTCCTTCCGGCTGCGCCAGCGCCCGGTGCGGATCGCCGCGGCCCTGTCCACCCTGGCTGTCTGCTTCTTCTACCTGCTGGCACAGATGGCTGGCGCAGGAAGCCTGATTTCCTTGCTCTTGGGCATCAGCGACTGGGGCGGACAAGCCCTGGTGATCGTCGTCGTCGGCGCCCTGATGATCGTGTACGTGCTGATCGGTGGTATGAAGGGCACCACCTGGGTGCAGATCATCAAAGCCGTCCTGCTCATTTGCGGGGCAGCCGTCATGACGCTCTGGGTGCTTTCCATCTACGGTTTCAACCTGTCGAACCTGTTGGGTGCTGCAGCAGATTCCGCCAAGAACCCCAACGTTCTGAACCCCGGCCTGCAGTACGGCAAGACTGAAACCTCCAAGCTGGACTTCATGTCCCTCGGCCTGGCATTGGTCTTGGGCACGGCCGCCCTGCCGCACGTCCTCATGCGCTTCTACACCGTGCCTACCGCCAAGGAAGCCCGCAAATCGGTGGTCTGGTCCATCTGGCTGATCGGTTTGTTCTACCTGTTCACCCTGGTCCTCGGCTACGGGGCCGCGGCACTCGTTGGCGCGGACACCATCAAGTCCGCTCCGGGCGGCGTCAATTCCGCTGCGCCGCTCCTCGCGTTCCACCTCGGCGGACCGTTGCTGCTGGGCTTCATTTCCGCCGTCGCGTTCGCCACGATCCTTGCGGTGGTGGCCGGCTTGACCATCACGGCAGCTGCGTCGTTCGCCCACGACATCTATGCGAACGTGATTTCCAAGGGCAAGGCCGATGCGGGGACCGAGGTCAAAGTGGCACGCCGGACGGTGGTGGTCATCGGGGTCCTTGCGATCCTCGGTGGCATCTTTGCCAATGGGCAGAATGTCGCCTTCCTCGTGGCGCTCGCCTTTGCGGTAGCGGCATCGGCCAATCTGCCGACCATCGTCTACTCCCTGTTCTGGAAGAAGTTCACCACGCAGGGAGCCACGTGGAGCATGTACGGTGGCCTCGCAGCGGCCATCATCCTGATCGCGTTGTCGCCCGTGGTTTCCGGTGCCAAGACATCCATGATCCCGGGCGCCAACTTCGCGATCTTCCCGTTGAGCAACCCCGGAATCGTGTCCATTCCGCTCGCCTTCCTGCTTGGCTGGCTCGGTACCGTGCTGGACAAGAGGCGCGAAGACACGGCGAAGCAGGCAGAGATGGAAGTCCGTTCCCTGACTGGCATAGGAGCCGAGAAAGCGGTGAATCACTAGGCGTTCCTGCCGAACCAACGCTCGCTCACAAATAAGGCCAAATGGGGGATCCCTCCTGCAGAAGAAGATCTGCAGGAGGGATCCGTATTTTTCACCCAAAGGTGAGCGAGCATCCGGGCATTCATTGGTGCAGGAAGGAATCCTGCTGGTGAATTGGGAGCGTCAGTGGTTGTGCCCGCTCGGCACGGAATGCCCTCCGTGCGGGACGGCATGCTGCCCGGCCACCGAGGCGGCCAGCCCCGGCGTCGTCACTGCTGCGACCACGACGGCGGCGGCAAAGGCTGCCGCCACAAGCGCACCGGTCCGTGGGGGAACCGCAGCCGTTCCGCCGCCGTCGTCGCGGTACCTGCGCGCGAGCCACGTAGATGATCCCAATGCCATGAGGACAAGGAAAAGTGCCGCCAGGTGACCGCCGTCGAGCAATCTTTGGGCCATTCCGGCCACTAGCACGGCTACGTGGACCAGCACGGCTGCGATAAGTCCGACGGTTGTCGCCCTGCGGAACCGGAGCCGTCCGCGCTGCAGGCTCGCAATCGAGCCCGCGAGCAGGGCCAGGCCCCAAGCCGCGAAGATACCGCCCGCCCACATGAGGGGTCCCCGGCTCGAAATGTAGCTTGATGCGATGGAAAGCTCCACGAGGCCGGCCCCCATTCCCGCGAAACACGAAAACAGGGTGATGGATGCGCCTGTCGTTGCTCCCACGGACGTCGCTGCTTGGGTTGACACCGACGGCTCCTTCCCGGTTTCGAGGTCTTTAGGCGTGGGCCTTGGCGGCGCTGGCCGGAACCTTGTCCTGGGAGAGGCCGACGCCGAGAAGCACCACCGCGCTGGCAAGGTGCAGGACGTTGTCCGCGCCGTTAAGGGCAATGATATTCAGCGCGGAACCCACGAGGAACAGGCCGAGGATGCCGACCAGCAAATAGACGCCGCCGACCGTGGTGTTGACGGTCTTGGACAGCACGGTGCTGTTCATGCCCGCGTAGAGCAGTGCTCCACCGATGGCAAGGTGAATGATGTTGTGCAAGGGATTTACCGCAAAGATGATCAGGTTGGCACCCTCGGTAGCGAAGAATCCAATCCCTGAGGTGACGAAGAAACCAACGACACCCACGAGCAGGTAGACGGCGCCAAAGATGGTGGCAATCAGGCGGTTGGGCGAAGTGCGCATGGTCCAAACCTTCCGGTATGGCCGGGTTTGCATCCGGCCTGTGTTCGAAACCCCGGACGGGGCTCTCAACCAGATATTCGGACCGCGTGGCTTCATGGATGGGTGGATGGTGGAGAATTTTTCCGCACTAGCCTTGGGGCTGGAGGCGGATGGCGTTCATCTTCAGGTCGTTGCCCACGAAGCTGTACCTGAATTCGAAGTTCTTACCCTGGCATTGCAGGGTTCCCGCGACGTTGGCCGTGCTGGAGCCATTGACTGAATTCACCATCACGGAGTCGTAATGGGGCTTGCAGCTGTTATCCAGTCGAAGGCCAGCTACGTCGGCAACGAATTCCGCCTTAGGCAAGCTTTTGGTGAGGGATGGGTGCATGTACTGGTCGTAGGCCTGCGCGCTTTGGCCACTCACGATCAGCCGCGTGAAATCGTCTGAGACAGCCGTGGCCTTGTTGGTGGCGCTTCCCACCACATTCACCAGCACAATAACCCCCACGACAATCAGCACTAGAACCGCGCCCACCACTCCGAGAATGATCCAAAGGAGCTTTCGGTTTTTGGCGGGCGGCGGATACGGCAGGCCGTATGGTCCAGGGCCTTGTCCAGCGCCGGGAAATTGTCCAGCGCCGGGATATTGTCCAGCGCCGGGATATTGTCCCGGGACGGCGTACTGCCCTGGCGGGGCGTACGGGGAGGGGGTGCCGTAGCCCGGTGGGGCGTAGGGAGACGGTGCGCCATATGGGGGAGCCTCGGTTCCCGGCGTCGGCGGGACGGCGTGGGGGTCATTGTTCGGCTGCGGCGGAACGTGCGGGGTGCTCATGGTGGTTCCCTTCCCGGCGACCAGGCCCAGCGCCGCCAACCGGACGGAAGCCGCCAGCCGGCCCCCAAGGCGTCCACCTGCATCAAATCGCACATTGCGGCGGGGAGCAAGGCAATCCGAGGGCTTCGTTCGCGCCCGCTGCCGGGCTCAGTTGGTGCGTAGCACCGTCTTGGTAGTCCGATTCAACAATGGCTGCACCCGGAAAGGAATCAATTCACCCATGGACATCGCGGTATCGGTTCTTTCCACGCCGTCGCACGCCAGGATCTTGCCGTTGATCCGGAACAGGTCCTCGGCGTCGAGCGCTACAACCCGCAGCAACAGGTCAGCCGATCCGGTGAGCCCATATCCCTCGAGGATTTCCGGGATTTCGGCGAGATCCAGGGCGAGCTGTCCGAGCTTCTGCTGTTGCACATGCACGGAGATGAACGCCATGAGGGGATAGCCGAGGGCGGCAGGGTTGATCCGCCGTTCGAAGGAAAGGAATGCATGCTTCTTCTCCAGCTGGGCCATCCGTGCCTGGACCGTATTCCGCGATAGTCCCAGCTTCTGCGCCAAAGCCACCACCGTCCCGCGTGGGTCCTTTGCCATGGCCGAAAGCAGTCGAGTGTCGGTGCCATCTAAAGCTTGCATAATGCGCAACGTTAGCACGGTGAGAGTGGGCCGGACAGGGCAGAATGCACAGAATTTTCGATGGTGGTTGTACCCAATGAGCATTGTGAGTAGGGTCACAATTAATCCAGGCGACGACGCCCGGATGCTGGCCAGCGGCTGGATCACAAGTCCTTCCCCGGCCCGCGAGCACGAGCTGAAAGGTGCGATCAACTGTGTTGACGGACGAAGCCAGCCAGGATGCCAACAAGGCTCCGAATCCCGGAATCAGTGCAGAAAATCCTCGTCGGACCGGCGGGAACCTGGTCCAACTTATTTCCCCCCAGGGGGAACGCATCAGCCACCCGGAGTTCGATCTCTGGGTCAGCGATGTCACGGACGAGCAGCTGTGCTCGCTGTATGAGGACATGACCGTTATCCGCCGTATCGACGCCGAGGCCACCGCTTTGCAGCGTCAGGGGGAGTTGGCCTTGTGGCCGCCACTGCTGGGCCAGGAAGCATCGCAGATCGGTTCAGGCAGGGCGCTCAGGGACGATGACTTCGTCTTCCCCAGCTACCGGGACAACGGCGTGGCCTATTGCCGCGGTGTGGAGCCAACCGACATGGTCCGTGCCTGGCGCGGCAATGCATCCTTCGGCTGGGACCCGTACCGCTACAACATTGCCACCCAGCAGATCATGATCGGTTCCCAATCGCTGCACGCAACCGGTTACGCCATGGGCATCCAGGACGACGGCGCCGACTCGGTTGCGGTTGCGTTCTTCGGTGATGGCGCCACCAGCGAGGGCGACGTCAACGAGGCAATGGTCTTTGCCGCGAGCTTCCAGGCGCCTGTGGTCTTTATTTGCCAGAACAACCATTGGGCCATCTCCGAGCCCGTGCGGATTCAGTCCCACATCCAGATCGCCGACCGCGCCTCGGGATTTGGCATCCCCAGCATGCGCGTCGACGGGAACGACGTCCTGGCGGTTTTGGCGGTCACCCGCATTGCGCTGGACAGGGCACGCAAGGGCGGGGGACCCACGTTCATCGAGGCGGTGACCTATCGCATGGGCCCGCACACGACGGCGGATGATCCCACCCGCTACCGCGACGCCAATGAGCTTGAGGACTGGGCGGCCAAGGACCCGATTGCACGCCTCAAGGCGCTGCTTCGCACCAAGGGCCTGCTGACGGACGAAGTGGAAGCCAAGACCCAGGCTAAAGCGGACGAGGTGGCCGGGAACCTGAGGGCAGGCGTGATCAACATGCCCGACCCCGCGCCGTTGGACCTTTTCAACCACGTGTACAGCACGCCCAACTCCTGGATTGAACGCCAGAAGGACCACTACTCCCGCTATCTGGAAAGCTTCAGCGGATCCACCCAGGAAGGTGCACTCTGATGAGCAAGCTGACATTCGCCCGCGCCATCAACGCCGGCCTGCGCAAGTCCCTCGAAAGCGATCCCAAAGTCATCCTGATGGGTGAAGACATCGGGGCGCTCGGCGGCGTCTTCCGGGTGACCGACGGCCTCCAGAAAGACTTCGGCAAGCACCGGGTGGTCGACACCCCTTTGGCGGAATCTGCCATCATCGGCACCGCCGTCGGCCTGGCCTACCGCGGCTACCGTCCCGTGTGCGAAATCCAATTCGACGGCTTCATCTACCCGGCGTTCGACCAGATTGTCAGCCAGGTAGCCAAGATGCACTACCGGACGCAAGGCCGCGTCAAGATGCCCATCACCATCCGCGTTCCGTTTGGCGGCGGGATCGGTTCACCGGAACACCACTCCGAATCCCCGGAGGCCTACTTCACCCACACCTCCGGACTGCGCGTTATTAGCGTCTCCAACCCGCAAGATGCCTACACCATGATCCAGCAGGCCATCGCCTCGGACGATCCGGTGCTGTATTTCGAGCCCAAGCGCCGCTACCACGACAAGGGCGACGTGGATGAGACCGCAGACCTTTCCACGGCGCTGTCCATGGAAAAGGCCAAGGTGGTCTCCTCCGGCAGCGACGTCACCTTGGTGACGTACGGCCCGCTCGTGAAGACCGCCAGTGACGCGGCCATGGCTGCCTCCGATGAAGGAATCTCTGTGGAGGTCATCGACCTGCGCTCGCTGGCCCCGATCGACTTCCCGGCAGTGGAGGCATCCGTCCGCAAGACCGGCCGGCTGGTCATCACGCATGAGGCTGCGCAGTCCGGCGGGCTCGGCGCGGAAATCGCCGCGAGCATCACCGAGCGCTGCTTCAACTATCTTGAATCGGCACCAGTCCGGATCACGGGCTTCGACATCCCATACCCGTACTCAAAGCTTGAAATGCACCATTTGCCGGATCTGGACAGGATCCTTGACGGTGTGGACCGGGCACTCGGCCGCGGCAACTCCCTGAGCGGCCTGGAAGGATGAGCGCCACGATGATCAAGGAATTCAGGCTTCCGGACCTCGGCGAAGGACTCACCGAGTCGGAAATTCTCAGCTGGAAGGTTGCGGTGGGGGACACCGTGACCCTGAACCAAGTCATTGCCGAGGTGGAAACGGCCAAGGCCGTGGTTGAGCTTCCCTCGCCCTTCGCAGGAACCGTGGCTGCCTTGCATGAACAAGCCGGTTCCGTTGTGGAGGTCGGCAAGCCGATCGTTTCCTTCGAAGTCGACGACGTCGCAGCCCCGCCGCCGAACGGAACCGCCCCCAGCGCAGCCACTGCCGGAGTCGCCGGCTCCGATGCGCGCACGTCAAGTGAGCCCGTCGGCACAGGGAGCCCGGTTGGCTCCCCGGCGAAACGCGAGCCGAACCTTGTGGGCTACGGAGCCGTCGTCGAAAAGTCGGGACGGCCTGCCCGTCGCCAGCGAGCTATTGGCGGGGGCATCACCGAAGGCGGGCCCGCCCCGGCAGGCGGACAGTCGGCTCCTGTCCCCGCACCGACCGCGCCGACCGCTGCTCCAAACGAGCCGACGGCGGAACAAGAGCGTCCGCGATCCACCCCTCCGGTCCGCAAGTTGGCGAGGGACCTGGGAATTGACCTTGAACTGATCAAGGGAACTGGGCCGGCGGGGCTCATCACCCGTTCGGATGTCCAGGACTTCGCGGCCGGGTCACAGGTTCAGGTCTCCGCTCCTGAGGTCGCCCCGGCCTCAGGGCCCGCCGCCGGGGTTTCCGCTGAACGCGAGACCCGCACCCCTATCAAGGGCGTCCGCAAGTTCACGGCCGCTGCCATGGTGCAAAGTGCTTTTACGGCGCCGCACGTGACGGAGTTCCTGACCATTGACGTCACGCCTACCATGGAACTGCTGGCGCGGCTCAAGGCCAGTCGCGAGTTTGCCGGGTACAAGCTCACGCCCTTGACCATCGCGGCCAAGGCGGTGCTGATTGCCCTGCGCAGGAACCCGACGCTGAACTCCCGTTGGGACGAAGGTGCACAGGAGATCGTGCAGTTCAACTACGTGAACCTGGGCATCGCGGCAGCCACGCCGCGGGGGCTAACAGTTCCCAACATCAAAGACGCGGACAAGATGACGCTGCTGGAACTGTCCGCGGCCTTGTCGGAGCTCACGGACACGGCGCGTTCCGGCAAGACCTCCCCGTCAGACTTGTCGGGTGGAACTATCTCGATCACGAACATCGGAGTCTTCGGGATCGACGCCGGAACCCCCATCTTGAACCCGGGCGAGGCTGCTATAGTCGCGCTGGGATCGGTGCGCAAAGCCCCTTGGGTGCACAATGACGAACTCGCGGTGCGCCAAGTGATGTCTCTGAGCTTGTCCTTCGACCACCGGCTGGTGGACGGTGAACAAGGCTCGAGATTCCTGGCCGACCTAGGCACGATCCTGTCCGACCCTGCAACAGTCATGACCATGATCTAGTCGAGCTTTTCGACGACGCCCGCTCACGTATGTCGTGTTTCGGAGCGACGCTCGCTCACGTATGTCGTGTTTCGGAGCGACGCTCGCTCACGCACAACGGCGCGGCCCGGGCGTTCAGGGGGTTTGTGGAGCGCCCCAAAAGTGAGCGGGCGTTGGCCGGGAGGGCGCAGACATCTGCTGCGCAGGGAACCGTCGAACTGGCGAGCTGGCTTGTCGCACTTAGCGCACGGTCAGAGCGGCGAGTGCCATGCGTTCGAGGATGGGCCGGGCGCTTTTGACCGCCATGCGTCGGCCGTGGTGCCGGACCGAGTGGGGGGTCGAGTTGATCAGGCCAAAGGCTGCGTGGGCTCGGACCCGTAGCTCCGTAGGATCGGTGTCCGGATGCAGTTCGCCGAGGACGCTCACCCACAGTTCCACGTAGTTGCGCTGGAGGGCGCGCACTTCGGCTTGGTCGGCGTCGTTGAGGTTGCTGAAGTCGCGGTCCTGGACGCGGATGACATCGGGATTGCTGAGGGCGAAGTCCACATGGAATTCCACCAGTCCACGCAACGCGGCTTCGGCATCGGGGGCTTCGGACGCCACGGTGCGGCCGCCGTCGAGCAGGTTGCGGCTCACGCTCAGCAACAGTTCGGCAAGGACGGCCTGTTTTCCGGGGAAATGCCGGTACACGGCAGGTCCGCTGACGCCTGCTGCGGCTCCCAAGTCCTCGAGGGACACGCGGTTGAAACCGTCGGCGGCGAACAGCCCGGCTGCGGCGGCCAGGAGAGCCTTGCGCCGCGTTTCCTTGGCCTGGCTTCTCTGGGTCAGTGCCTGGCCGTCCTGCTCGGAGCTCCGCTGGAAGGTGACCACAATTCCTCCTTTTGCAAGCGTCCAATGCGCGGTCGGTGCCGGGGGTGAGCCCAGTTCCGAGGTGATGGACAGCACAGTTAATAGAGACTAACCTAAATTCCAGTTATGCGGTACTAACTGAAATGGCCATTGGCCGGGATGGGACACAGTCGATGGAGACACTCGTCAGCCAGCTGGACACCAGCAGCGATCAGTTCGCGGCCAACGCGGAAGCGCAGCTGTCCCTGGTGCACGAGCTGAAGAAGCGCCTTGCCGTGGCTGCCCTCGGCGGACCGGAGAAGTCGCGTGAGCGGCACATCTCCCGGGGGAAGCTGTTGCCGCGGGAGCGCATCAACTACTTGCTGGACGAGGGCAGCCCGTTCCTGGAGATCGCTCCGTTGGCGGCCAACGGGATGTATAACGACGATTCGCCCGGCGCCGGGGTGATTGCGGGGATCGGTTTGGTCCACGGCCGCCAGGTGATGGTGGTGTCCAACGACGCCACGGTCAAGGGCGGGACGTACTACCCGATGACGGTGAAGAAACACCTCCGAGCCCAGGAAATAGCCCTGGAGAACAAACTGCCCTGCGTCTACCTGGTGGATTCCGGGGGAGCGTTCCTGCCCAAGCAGGACGAGGTGTTCCCGGACAAGGAGCACTTCGGCCGGATCTTCTTCAACCAAGCGCGCATGTCCGCGGCCAAGATCCCGCAGATTGCCTCGGTGATGGGGTCCTGCACGGCCGGGGGCGCCTACGTTCCCGCGATGAGCGACGAAACGGTCATCGTCCGCAACCAGGGCACCATCTTCCTCGGCGGTCCGCCCCTTGTGAAGGCCGCCATCGGTGAAATTGTCACGGCCGAGGAACTCGGCGGCGGGGACGTCCACTCAAGGATTTCGGGTGTGACGGACCACCTGGCCGAAAACGATGAGCATGCGCTGCAAATCGTCCGCGACATCGTCTCCACCCTCCCCAAGCCGGCGGCCCCCGCATGGGACGTGGACACCGCCGTCGAGCCGGTGGTGGACCCAGGCGAGATTTATGGCGCCGTTCCCACAGACGTCAATGCGCAGTACGACGTTCGCGAAGTCATCGCCCGTCTGGTGGACGGCTCCAGGTTTCATGAGTTCAAGAAGAACTACGGCGCCACCCTGGTGACGGGGTTCGCGAAGCTGCATGGCCACCCCGTGGGAATCGTGACCAACAACGGGGTGCTGTTCAGCGAGTCGGCGCTCAAGGGGGCGCACTTCATCGAACTGTGCGACCAGCGCGGCATCCCTCTGGTCTTCCTGCAGAACCTCTCGGGCTTCATGGTTGGCAAGGACTACGAGCACGGCGGTATCGCCAAGAACGGCGCCAAGATGGTCACCGCGGTCGCCACGGCCCGGGTGCCCAAGTTGACCGTGGTGATCGGTGGATCCTTCGGCGCCGGCAACTATTCGATGTGCGGCCGGGCCTACTCGCCGCGGTTCCTGTGGATGTGGCCGGCATCCCGGATCTCGGTCATGGGCGGGAACCAGGCCTCCAGCGTGCTGGCCACCGTCAAACGGGACCAGTACGAGGCCCGCGGCGAGGAATGGTCGGCTGAAGACGAGGAAGCTTTCAAGGCCCCCATCAAGCGGCAGTACGAGGACCAAGGCAGCCCCTACTACTCCACCGCCCGGCTCTGGGACGACGGCATCATCGACCCCGCCGACACCCGGCGCGTCCTGGGCATGGCCCTGGACACCGTCTCCCGCCAACCCTTGCCGGAAACCTCCTTCGGCCTCTTCAGGATGTGACCCCATGACGATCACACCTTTCGACACCGTCCTTGTCGCCAACCGGGGCGAGATCGCCTGCCGCGTCATCCGCACCCTCAAAGCCACGGGCATCCGCTCGGTGGCGGTCTATTCAGACGCCGACGCCGGGGCCCGGCACGTGCGCGAAGCAGACGCTGCCGTCCGGATCGGCACAGCCGCTGCGGCGGACAGTTACCTGCGGATAGACGCGATCATCGAGGCTTGCCTGCAAAGCGGCGCCCAGGCCGTCCATCCTGGCTACGGCTTCCTGGCCGAAAATGTGGAATTTGCCAAGGCCTTGGACGCGGCTGGCATCGCGTTCATCGGCCCCGGCATTGACGCCATCGAGATCATGGGCGACAAGATCCGTTCCAAGAACCACGTGATGTCCTACGGCGTCCCGTGCGTACCAGGCATCGCCGAACCCGGCCTGAGCGACGAGGCACTGATCGAAGCGGCGCCCGGCGTCGGCTTCCCCTTGCTCATCAAGCCTTCTGCCGGGGGCGGCGGCAAAGGCATGCACATCGTGGAGCGGCTCGAGGATATGGCGGCCACCTTGCTGACGGCTCGCCGCGTTGCGGCGAGCGCCTTCGGCGATGACACCTTGTTCCTGGAACGGCTCATCCAGTCGCCCCGGCACATCGAGGTCCAGGTCCTCGCCGACAACCACGGCAACGTGATTCATCTCGGCGAGCGCGAATGTTCGCTGCAGCGTCGCCACCAGAAAGTCATCGAGGAAGCACCGTCCCCCTTGCTGGAGTCCCTCGCGAATGGGGCAGAGGTCAGGGCTCGGATCGGTGAGGCCGCTTGCCAGGCTGCCCGGAGCGTCAAGTACAGCGGTGCGGGCACGGTCGAGTTCCTCGTCTCGGACCAGGACCCGGAACACTTCTTCTTCATGGAGATGAACACGCGTCTCCAGGTGGAGCACCCTGTCACGGAAATGGTCACCGGTGTCGACCTCGTCGAATGGCAAGTGCGCATCGCGGCAGGTGAGGTTCTCACGGTGGCGCAGTCCGACGTCGTGCTTGACGGCCACGCGGTAGAGGCGCGCGTCTACGCAGAGGTGCCCGAACGCGGTTTCATGCCATCCATCGGCGAGATTCTGACGCTCCGGGAACGGGCAAGCAACGATCCGCATGTCCGCATCGACTCCGCCATGCTTCCGGGGCTGTCCGTCACCGGCGACTACGATCCCATGCTCGCAAAGGTCATTGCCTGGGGCCCTGACCGCAAAGCGGCGCTGGACACCCTTGACCACGCTCTGGGGGACTATACGCTGCTGGGTGTGCACACGAACGTTGAGTACCTGCGGCTCCTGATCAACGACGACGACGTCCGCGCGGGC
Organism: Arthrobacter sp. 01T419; assembly: GCF_056398865.1. NCBI lineage: Bacteria > Bacillati > Actinomycetota > Actinomycetes > Micrococcales > Micrococcaceae > Arthrobacter > Arthrobacter sp. 01T419. The sequence continues at coordinate 115,273 of NZ_JBFTQF010000004.1, read as the reverse complement.
CGCCTCGACACCGGCCTGATCGAGCGCAAGTTGCCCGGGCTGACGTTCCGTCAAGTGACCGACGTCGAGTTGATCGCCACAGCGATGCTGAACCACTCAGAACTGGTTCCGGTAGGGGCGGCAGTCCCTTGGAACACCGCCGATGGCTGGCGCGTTGGCGCGCCCGCGCCGTGGAAGACCACCATCGGACGTCCCGACGGCGGCCTGGCCACCGTGGGGCTGACCGTGAACGGGACTGGCTTCACGGCGCGTGTCGATAACGGCGTCGTGCACGCTGCCGAAATGCGGCCCGGATCCGCAGGGCATGCGGCGCTGGTGGTCGACGGCGTTGAGCACCATTTCGCGCACGGCTCGCCATCTCCGGGGCGTGGGACACACGAACTTTGGCTCGGCGGCGACGGCTGGTCCTGCCGGCTGGACATTCTGGACCGCGAATCCCGGCTCCAACGCATCCTCGCGGGCATTCAGCGCGAAGAAGGCGCCGCGGATCCCGAAGTCCGTTCTCCCATGCCGGGAACAGTCGTCTCCGTTTCGGTGCACAACGGCGACCATGTGGAAGCGGGCGACGTTCTCCTTGCCGTGGAGGCAATGAAGATGGAACACCAGCTGGCCGCCTCGGTGTCCGGCACAGTGCACCTCGCCAGTAAGACCGGGGACCTCGTCAAAGCTGACCAAGTCCTCGCCACCATCCATGTGGCGGCAGAACCCACCCAAGAATCCACCCCTGAAGCCACAACGGGCGGAACGACACAAGACCAGAAAGACGAGGAAGTCTAGCCATGGCAAGTTTTGAACTCACTGAGGAATACCAGGACCTCAGCGACTCCGTCCGGGAATTCGCCGACGAGGTAGTTGCCCCTGTGTCCACCAAGCACGACGAGGAACACAGCTTCCCCTACGAGGTAGTCAAGCAGATGGGCGAGATGGGCCTTTTCGGCCTTCCCTTCCCTGAAGAGTTCGGCGGCATGGGCGGGGACTACTTCGCGCTCGCCCTCGCGCTGGAACAATTGGGCAGGGTGGACCAGTCCGTCGCGATCACCCTCGAAGCGGGCGTCTCGCTGGGCGCCATGCCGGTGTACCGCTTCGGCACCCAGGCGCAAAAGGAACATTGGCTGCCCCAGCTGACCTCAGCCGAAGCGCTCGCAGGTTTCGGCCTGACCGAGCCGGAAGCCGGCTCGGACGCCGGCGGCACCAAAACGAACGCGCACCTCGAGGACGGCCGCTGGGTCATCAACGGCAACAAGGAATTCATCACCAACTCCGGGACCGACATCACCCGGCTCGTCACTGTCACCGCCGTCACCGGACAGCACGAACGCAAGGACCGGAGCATCAAGAAGGAAATCTCCACCATCCTGGTTCCCACCGACACGCCAGGTTTCACTGCGGAAAAGGCGTACAACAAGGTGGGCTGGAACGCCTCCGATACCCACCCGCTCACACTGAACAACGTCCGGGTACCCGAAGAGAACCTGCTCGGTGTCCGGGGACGGGGCTACGCCAACTTCCTGTCCATCCTGGACGAAGGCCGCATCGCCATCGCCGCGCTCGCCACCGGCGCAGCCCAGGGTTGCGTCGACTTGTCCGTTAAATACGCCAAGGAACGCGTGGCCTTCGGACAGAACATCGGCAAGTACCAGGCCATCCAGTTCAAGATCGCCCGCATGCATGCACGGGCCCACACAGCGCGCCTGGCCTACTACGATGCTGCCGCGAGGATGCTGGCCGGCAAGCCGTTCAAGACCGAAGCGGCCATCGCTAAGATGGTCGCAGGCGAGGCAGCCATGGACAACGCACGGGACGCCACCCAGGTGTTCGGTGGCTATGGCTTCATCAACGAATTCACGGTGGCACGCCACTACCGCGACTCCAAGATCCTGGAAGTCGGGGAAGGTACCACTGAGGTCCAGTTGATGCTCATCGCCCGCGAGCTGGGCCTTTAACCGTCAGGGAAGGTAAACGATGATTGACAAAGTTGTTGCCAGCGCCGCGGAAGCGGTGAAGGACATCCACGATGGTGCCTCGCTCGCCGTCGGAGGGTTCGGCTTGTGCGGAATCCCCGTGGCGCTGATCGACGCGCTCCACGATCAAGGCACCAAGGACCTTGAAACTGTCAGCAACAACTGCGGAGTGGACGACTGGGGTCTGGGCATCCTGCTCAGGGACGGACGCATCCGCCGGACCATCAGTTCCTATGTTGGCGAGAACAAGGAGTTCGCGCGGCAGTACCTGGCCGGCGAGCTTGAGGTCGTTCTCACCCCGCAAGGCACCCTGGCCGAGAAACTGCGCGCCGGCGGCGCCGGCATCCCCGCGTTCTTCACCGCGGCCGGCGTCGGGACCCAGGTCTCGGAGGGCGGGCTTCCGCAAAAGTACGACGCCGACGGCAACGTTGCGATCGCATCCTCACCGAAGGAAGTGCGTACCTTCAACGGCGCAGACTATGTCCTGGAGGAATCCCTGACACCCGATTTTGGACTGGTCCATGCTTGGAAGGGCGACCGTCATGGGAACCTCGTTTTCCACGCGACTGCCATGAATTTCAACCCGTTGTGTGCCATGGCGGCCAGGATCACCATCGCCGAGGTGGAAGAGCTCGTAGAGCCAGGCGAGCTCGATCCGCAAAACATCCACACTCCGGGCATCTTCGTCCAGCGCGTCGTGCTTGCACCGGACACAGAGAAGCGCATCGAAAAGCGGACCGTCGCGTTGACCCCGGCTTCCACTACCCGTCCCACCGAAGCTGCGGGCACTACCGAGCAGGCAGGAGCGTAGCCATGGAATCGAACATCACCCAGGATGTGCCGCCGCGTCCCGAGGCGGTCAGGCACGAGTACCGCCGCGCCGACGCCGACCATCACGAGGGCAAAGGCTGGACGCGGAACGAGCTGGCCGCCCGCGTGGCCCGTGAGCTCAGCAACGGGCAATACGTCAACCTGGGGATCGGCATGCCCACCCTGATTCCCAACTACATCCCGGTCGGCGTCGAAGTGATCCTGCATTCCGAAAACGGCATCCTGGGCGTTGGCCCCTATCCGGCCGAGGACGCTGTTGACCCCGATCTCATCAACGCCGGCAAGGAAACGGTCACCGTCAACGCGGGCGCCGCGTTCTTCGACTCGGCAACATCGTTCGGCATGATCCGCGGCGGCCACGTGGATGTGGCGGTGCTGGGAGCCATGGAGGTCGCGGCCAACGGGGACCTTGCCAATTGGATGATCCCGGGAAAGATGGTCAAGGGCATGGGCGGCGCCATGGATCTGGTCTTCGGCGCCAAACGGGTGATCGTGATGATGGAGCACGTGGACCGCAACGGCAAGCCGAAGATCGTCAAGGAATGCTCGTTGCCCGTCACGGGGAAAGGCTGCGTGGACAGAATCATCACGGACCTCGCCGTGATCGACGTCGTCTCCGACGGAGGGGAATCGAGGCTGGTCCTGCGTGAGTTGGCACCGAATGTCTCCGCAGAGGACGTTGCGGCGGCGACCGGCGTCGAACTTTTCGAAGAGGACCAGGAACTGACCGTATGACCACAGATCCCGAACAGCGCGTCACTGAACCCCGAATTATCCAGCAGCGCGGGCTCTACTTCGATGAGCTCGAGGAAGACGTCGTCTACGCGCACCGGCCGGGCCGGACCGTCACGGAAACGGACAACGTCCTATTCACCACACTGACCATGAACACCCAGGCACTTCACCTGGACGCGGCCTGGAGCGCCACGCAACCCTTCGGGCAAAGGCTCATGAACTCGATGTTCACCGTGTCCACCATGGTGGGACAGTCCGTAACTCAGCTGACCCAGGGCACCATCATCGCCCAGCTAGGCCTCACGGACGTCTCTTTCCCGCACCCGCTCTACCACGGCGACACCCTCTACACGGAGACCGTCGTCACCGGGAAACGGGAGTCGTCGTCGCGTCCCGGGCAGGGCGTGGTGACCATGCTGCACACGGGTAGGAACCAGGACGGCGCGGTTGTGGCCCTGGCCACGAGGGCTTGCCTCATGTGGACCCGGACCGCGCATCTGGAGGCGCAACAGGGGACAATCAATACATGACCTTCACCATGGGCCCCGCTTTGCTTTTCTGCCCCGCCGACCGCCCGGAACGGTTCCAAAAGGCCGCCGAGCGTTCCGACGCGGTCATCGTAGACCTCGAGGACGCCGTCGCGCCCGCAGACAAGAAGCGGGCCCGGGGCGCCATCCTCGCCCAGCTTGGCTCGGGTGGCGAGACCGCCGAACTCGACCCGAGCCGCACGATTGTGCGGGTCAATCCGGCGGGCACCCCGGACTTCGAGAAGGACTTGCACTGCCTCGCGCACACGCCGTACCGCACGGTGATGTTGGCCAAGGCCGAGACCGCCGAACAGTTGAAAGCACTCGAGGGCTATCACGTCATCGCCTTGTGCGAGACGGCCAAAGGGATCATCAACGCGGCCGAGATCGCCCAGACCCCCAACGTCGTCGCGCTCATGTGGGGTGCCGAGGACCTGATCGCCTCCATGGGCGGCACCTCCAGCCGCAGGGACGACGGCGGCTACAGGGCCGTCGCGACGCACTCGCGCTCTACGGTGCTGCTGGCTGCCAAAGCTGCCGGCAAGGAAGCCATCGACTCGGTCTACGTCGACATTCCCGATCTTCCCGGACTGGCCGTGGAGTCCGCCGACGCAGTGGCCAGCGGATTCGGTGCCAAGGCCTGCATCCACCCGAGCCAGGTCGCAGTTGTCCGCGAAGCCTATGCACCCTCGCCGGAGGCCGTCGCAGGGGCCCGGGAACTGCTTGATGCCGCCGCTGCGGCTGGAACCGGTGTGTTCCAGCACAAGGGCAAAATGGTGGACGGGCCCATCCTGAAACACGCCGAATCCACGCTGCGCAGGGCCCGGCTCTCCTGAAGGTTCAGTCCGGCCGGATCTAGCGTCCGCGCCTCCGGGAAGGCGGATGGCCCAAAGGGGCAATGACCTCGTAGAGCTCCATCCGGATCCAGCGCTGGCCCGTCTCACGGAACTCGGACCTCGTGGCGAAACGGTAGAGGAAACTGCGGGCACGCACCCAACTCGGCCGTGCGCCGTCGAACGGGTCCTGGCGCAACAAGCGCAAGGTGGGCTGGTCGGCGTCGAGCAACTTGCCCAAGAACGCGTAGAACCATTCCTCGTGCACCGTGCGCAAGGGAAGGAACCACATCAACCAGTCGAGGCGCAGGTGGTACGGCGCCCACTGGCGGGGGAGGCGGCGGACGTCGCCCGGCTTGCCCTTGAAGCCATATTCGCGCCAGTCGGCTTCATCGACTGGAACGTCCGCTTGCGTGCCTTCCACCACGATTTCCACCCGGTGCCGCGTCACCGTACCGAACGCCCCGTAGGTGTTGACCAACTGCCATCGGTTGAAGCTCGCGTTCATGAGCTGCTCCCGCGAGAGCAGGTTGCGGATGGGCCAATAGCTGAGCACCACGAGGAGCACCGTCACCGCGAGTACGACGGCGCGCCACCACGCCGGGGTCTGCGGAACCGCCGTGGCCGGGTACCGCTGTTGCGGTATGAAGGGCAGCACAGCATGGGCCACCGGGTCACTCACCGCGGCGAAGGCAAGCACGATCGCGGACCAGTTAAGCCACGCGAAGTTACCGCTCCCCACAAGCCAGAGTTGCGTGAAAACGACAATTCCGGCGGCAATGGTGGCCAGTGGCTGCGGGGCGAACAGGAAGAACGGCACCACCAGCTGGGCGAAGTGGTTGCCGAGCACTTCCATGCGGTGAAGTGGCTTAGGCAGGAGATGCGCCTGGCGGCTCAGGGGCCCGGGCATGGGCTGCGTCTCGTGGTGGTAGTACAGGGCGGTTAAATCACGCCATTCGCTTCCGCCATGGATCTTGATCATGCCCGCGCCGAACTCGAGCCTGAACAACAGCCACACGAGTAGCACGAGGATGGTCTTAGGCGGAGGCGTCTGGTCCGAACCAAGGAAGCCAACAGTGAAACCCATTTCCAACAGCAGCATCTCCCAGCCGAAGCCGTAGAAGGTCTGGCCGACGTTGACGATCGACATGTAGAGCAGCCACAAAGCCAGGAACGCGGACAGGGGAAGCCACGGCGGTCCCAGCTGCGGCAGCCCGCCCACGAGCGCCAGGGAAACGGCGAGCCCCGCGGCGCACACTGCGCGGAGCAAGGAGTCCGAATATTTCCACCGGAAAAGGCTAGGCCTGCGCAAGATCCTGTGACCGTCCACGTACCTCGGGACAGGGAGAAGCCCGTGTTCACCGAGGAGTGCTGGGAACTGGTTGAGGCTGGACAGGAACGCGATGAAGTAGAGCGCGGCCGTGCCACGCTGGAGCACCTGCCGGGCGAATTCATAGTCCGGCGCCTCGAACCACGAGACCCAGTCCACACACCAACGCTACGCCTGGGGTGCGGGATACTTAAGCAATGCAGCCGCGCAAGATCATCCTCCTCGGGTCCACTGGTTCCATCGGCACACAGGCGATTGACGTCGTCGACGCCGCTCCCCACCTGTTCGAGGTCGTGGCACTGAGCGCCGGTGGCGGCAACCTGGAACTCATCGCGCAGCAGGCGGTCCACACCAAGGCCAAGGCCGTCGGCATCGCCTACGGCGACGCACGCGAACTCCAGGGACTCATCGGCGCTGCAGCTTCCGCCGCCGGACTCAGGAACTATGATCCGGCGATCATCACGGGGCCGGACGCCTCCACCAAGATTGCCGCGATAGAAGCGGATGTCGTGCTTAACGGCATTACGGGATCCATCGGGCTGGCGCCCACGCTGGCCGCGCTCAAGTCCGGCGCAACCTTGGCCTTGGCAAACAAAGAATCCCTGATCGTGGGCGGTGCGTTGGTGAAGGCCGCGGCAGCCGTTGACCAGATCGTGCCAGTGGATTCCGAGCACTCGGCCATCGCCCAATGTCTCCGAGCAGGGGCCGAGAACGAGGTCGAAAAACTCATCCTGACCGCTTCCGGCGGTCCGTTCCGGGGCCGCAGCCGCGAGCAACTCCGCGACGTCACCCCTGCGGAGGCGCTTGCCCACCCCACCTGGGATATGGGACTGATGGTCACCACCAACTCAGCCAGCCTGGTCAACAAAGGCCTGGAGGTCATCGAAGCGCACTTGCTCTTCGACGTCCCTCTGGACAGGATCGACGTCGTGGTGCACCCGCAATCCGTGGTGCATTCCATGGTGGAGTTCGTGGACGGCTCCATCATCGCCCAAGCCTCCCCGCCGGACATGCGGCTCCCCATTGCCCTCGGACTGGGGTGGCCGGATCGCGTGCCCCGCGCCGCCAAGGCCTGCGACTGGACCCAGGCCACCAGCTGGACGTTCGAGCCCCTTGACTCCGTAGCCTTCCCTGCGGTGGAGCTGGCCAAGGACGCAGCGAGGCAGGGAAGTACCTTTCCAGCCGTCTTCAACGCGGCGAACGAGGAAGCGGTGGAGGCCTTCCACGCCGGCAGGATCCGGTTCACCGACATTGTGGACACCGTGGAGTCCGTCCTCAGCGAACATTCAGGATCCTTGGAGCTGACGGTGGACTCGGTGTTGGATGCTGAGAGGTGGGCACGCACGCGCACCCACGATCGTTTAGCCAACAGCACCCTTTAGGAAGCAGTACTTAAGGCATGAATCCCGTCATCCTGTTCATTCTCGGCGTCGTCTTCGTCGCAATCGGCGTGGCCGTCTCCATCGCGCTGCACGAGGTGGGGCATCTTGTGCCCGCCAAGCTGTTCAAAGTGCGCGTCACGAAGTACATGATCGGGTTCGGCCCTACTATATGGTCCACACGGAAGGGCGAGACCGAATACGGTTTCAAGGCCATTCCGCTTGGCGGGTACGTTGCCATGATCGGCATGTACCCGCCCAATAAAGAAGACGGCAGTGTGCGGCCGTCCAGCACCGGTATGTTCCAGACCCTCGCCACCGAGGCTCGGTCCGCGGCCCATGAAGACGTGGGTCCGGGTGACGAGAACAGGGTCTTCTACAAGCTGCCGGTCTGGAAAAAGATCATCATCATGCTGGGCGGCCCCGCGATGAACCTGCTGATCGGCCTAGTGCTCACCGCGGTGTTGCTCATGGGCTTCGGCGTGTCCACCGCCACCACCACCATTGCCAATGTCTCCAAGTGCCAAGTGAAAGCGGGTGAAACCGTCGACCCCAATTCGCCGGACTGCCAGCTGACCCCGGCCGCAATCGCCAAGCTCCAGCCCAACGACGTCGTCACAAGCTTCGATGGCAAGCCGGTGACCAGCTGGGCTGAAATGAGTAGTTGGATCCGGGCATCGGCAGGCAAAGCTGTCCAAATCACCGTGGACCGCGGCGGCAAGAGCGTCACCACGGAAGTAACTCCGGTGCTTTCCGCGCGCCCCGTCATTGGAGACAACGGCCAGCAGGCCAAAGGCGCGGACGGCAAACCGCTGTACGAGGAAGTCGGGTTCCTCGGGATTGGTGCCCAGACCGCCATGGTGCCCCAACCGGCGTCGACCGTTCTTCCGATGGCCGGCGAGAACATCAAGCAAATCGCCGGAGTCATCCTCAACCTGCCCGCCAGGGTAGTCGGCGTGGCGCAGGCAGCTTTCAGCTCCGAGCCGCGCGATCCCAACGGGCCGATCAGCGTGGTGGGCGTCGGCCGGGTGGCCGGTGAAGTCGCCGCCATGGAGGAGGTTCCGCTGCAATCGCGCATCGGCGCGCTCGTGGGGCTCCTCGCGGGACTGAACTTCGCCCTCGCCATCTTCAACTTGATTCCGCTTTTGCCGCTCGACGGCGGACATGTGGCTGGCGCTCTCTACGAAGGGGTCCGGCGTCGAATCGCCAAGCTACGCGGCAAGCCGGATCCCGGCGCTTTCGACATCGCCAAGCTCCTGCCGCTGACGTACGTCGTGGCCAGCCTGCTCATGGCCATGGGGGCGCTGCTGATCTACGCGGACATCGTCAAGCCCGTCAATATCTTTGGCTGATCTGTCTGATCCGGCAGATGCATGAGGCTGCGGAGGACGTCCGGAATGGGCTGGCCCCTGTGCTGGGGGGATAGGCTATCCATATGACTGTTTTCGCTGTTGAGTACGTGTACGACGCCGAGTCCGCCGAGGTTCGCGACGCGAACCGCCCCGCCCACCGCGCCTGGCTCGCCGGTCTCGCCGAGCAGGGGACCCTGCTGGCGAGTGGCCCCTACACGGACGGTGCGGGTGCGCTGCTCCTGCTCAAAGCCGCCGACGAGTCCGAGCTGAACGCTACGTTGAAGGAGGACCCGTTCGCCGCCGTACAAGGGATTGCAGGCATCCGGACGTCGGAGTGGAACCCCATTATCGGAGTGCTCTCAGCCCACGCTTCCTAGCAGCATGACCGGCCGGGGCCCGGAACCCAGCCCTGCGATCCACCCATTTCAACCCAAGGAGTCCACGTGACCTCGGTCAGCCTGGGAATGCCATCAGCCCCGCCCCCCGTTCTCGCGCCCCGCCGCAAGACCCGCCAGATCAAGGTAGGTTCGGTGGGCGTCGGCTCGGATTCGCCCATCAGCGTGCAATCGATGACCACCACACCCACCACGGACATCAACGCGACGCTGCAGCAGATCGCGGAGCTGACCGCGTCCGGCTGCGACATCGTGCGTGTCGCCTGCCCTTCCGCGGACGACGCCGAGGCGCTTCCGATCATCGCCCGGAAGTCGCAGATCCCGGTGATCGCGGACATCCACTTCCAGCCGAAGTACGTCTTCGCCGCGATCGAGGCAGGCTGCGCCGCGGTCCGCGTCAATCCGGGCAACATCCGCAAGTTCGATGACCAAGTGAAGGAAATCGCGAAGGCCGCCAAGGACCACGGCACGTCCATCCGGATCGGCGTCAACGCGGGATCCCTGGAGCCCGGCATCCTGAAGAAGTACGGCAAGGCCACGCCGGAAGCCCTCGTGGAATCGGCCGTGTGGGAAGCCTCGTTGTTCGAAGAACACGGCTTCCACGATTTCAAGATTTCGGTCAAGCACAACGACCCCGTGATCATGGTGGCGGCCTACGAGATGCTTGCCGAAAAAGGCGACTGGCCCCTGCACCTTGGCGTGACCGAGGCCGGCCCCGCGTTCCAAGGCACCATCAAGTCCGCAACGGCCTTCGGAGCACTTCTGTCCCGGGGTATCGGTGACACCATCCGCGTGTCTCTCTCCGCGCCGCCGGTTGAGGAAATCAAGGTAGGCAATCAGATCCTGCAGTCCCTCAACCTGCGCCCGCGCAAGTTGGAAATCGTCTCCTGCCCTTCGTGCGGACGCGCCCAGGTGGACGTCTACACGCTCGCCGAGCAAGTGACCGCCGGACTTGAAGGAATGGAGATTCCCTTGCGCGTCGCCGTCATGGGTTGCGTAGTGAACGGCCCGGGTGAGGCTCGCGAGGCCGATCTGGGCGTTGCTTCCGGAAACGGCAAGGGGCAGATCTTCGTGAAGGGTGAAGTCATCAAGACTGTTCCCGAGAGCCAGATTGTTGAGACACTGATCGAAGAGGCCATGCGTATCGCTGAAGAGATGGGGGAGGCCGATGGCGAAGGTGCTGTCAAGGGTAGCCCCGTGGTTAGCGTCTCGTAGTAAAGACGGAACCGGACTGGACGGTATCACCGTCCGGGTGCTCGGCGCGGCCGACACCCAGTCCCTTCGCGCGCTCGCGATGGAAGACGCTGTAGCAAACGTCTTCATTTTGGCGCACCTTGACTCGTCGGGGAGCGCCGCCCCCACCTCCGGCGGCGCGAGCGTCTTTGGAGTGTTCGACGGCGATACGCTGGTGGGTGCCTGCTGGGCCGGTGCCAATTTGGTTCCGGTGCAGCTGGACCCGGAATTGGCTGCCCGGGTGGCCTCGGCTGCACACCGGGCGGGCCGTCGCTATGCCTCGATCTTCGGGCCCGCGGAGTCCGTGCTGGCACTTCACTCCCGGCTGGAGCAACTGGGTCATTTCCCCCACGAGGTTCGCGCCGACCAGCCGCTTCTGGCAATATCGGGGCCACCTGCTGTCGAAGCCAATCCGCAGCTCGGCTTCGGAGACATCGCGGACTTTGACCGGATCCTGCCCGCATGTGCCGCCATGTTCGAAGAGGAAGTGGGCTATTCGCCTTTCTTGGGGAGCGAAGACTTCTACAGCCGCCGTGTTGCCGGGCTGATCCGGCAAGGCCACTCCTTGGTGCACATCGACGCAGGAACCGTGAAGTTCAAGGCCGAACTCGGTGCCGTCACGGAGCAGGCAACCCAGGTCCAGGGCGTCTGGATGAACCCCGAGTTCCGTGGCCAAGGACTCAGCGCCGGGTACATGGCGGGAGTGGTTGTCCTCGCCCAGCAGTTCGCGCCGATCACCAGCCTGTACGTCAACGAATACAACACCAGGGCGCGCGCCACGTACGAGCGGGTCGGTTTCCAACGCCTCGGAACCTTCGCCACGGTCCTGTACTGACCGGTTCTGTAGTGCCCGACCCAACTGACCCGCAGTAGTTGTCGTTTTGACGCCTCATAACGACAACAAATGCGAGCTACTTGGGGAGGGCGAGTTCGCCCGTGAGGTAGTGCTGGACGTTCGGGGCCACGAGCCGGACCACCTCGTCCTGGGAAGCCGACGCGAGTGGTTCGAGCCGGACCACGTAGCGCATCAGCATGAGCCCCACCATTTGCGTGGCAACAAGGTTTCCGCGCATCCTCGCTTCCTCGGGTGAGCCGGGAAGTCCGGAGGTGATCCTGGAGAGAATGGTCCTGGCCACCATCTCCCGCAGCAACGCGGTCTTGGCCTTGGACCCGATGGTTCCCCTGACGAAGGCCACGAGTCCGTGTTGCGCAGGGCTTTCCCACAAGCGCAACACAGCACGGACGATCGCTTCCGAGCGCTTCGCCGGATCCATCGATTCGACGCCGGCAAGCACCTCCGCAGGATCCGCCGGTAGCTCGACGCTCTGGGCGAAGAGCTCGTCCTTGCCCTTGAAAAAGTGGTGGACCATGGCCGGATCCACCTCGGCTTCGCGGGCCACTTGTCGCAGGCTGGTGCCGTCGAATCCATGCTCGGCGAAGAGCCGGCGCGCAGTCGCCAGGATCAGTTCGCGCGAGTCACTGCCGCCGCTCCGGCGTCCCCGCCGCAGGGGAGGCAAGGCGCTGCTCATGCGGTCCGCCGTCGGAGGGTGAACGAGGCCAGGACCAAAACTCCCACCACGATCGCCGCCATGACGCCGGCGTCTTGCCACATTGCCTGCGTGGCTTCGGCGTTGCCGGCGATCTGTTGGAGGGCGTCTACCGAAAACGTCAGTGGCAGAACGTTGGAGATGCTCTCGAGGACTTCGTTCATGTGTTCCCGTGCGACGAAGAGCCCGCACAGCAGGATCTGAGGCACCACCACTACCGGCATGAATTGCACCGCTTGGAATTCGGTCCGGGCGAAGGCCGAGCACAGCAGGCCCAGCGCGACTCCCAGCACCGCGTTGATGACGGCAATCAACACCACGTAACCCGGACCGCCCTTGATATCCAGATTGAAGATCCAATAGGCCACAGCCGTGGCTACCAAGGACTGCAGTGCGGCCATGATCGAGAACGCCAACGCGTAGCCGAACAGCAGATCGGCTTTGTGGATGGGCGTCGTCAGCAGCCTCTCCAAAGTCCCCGAGGTCCTTTCCCGCAACATCGTGATCGACGTGACCAGGAACATCACGACAAACGGGAAGATGGCCAGCATCATGAGACCCACGCGGTCAAAGGTCCGGGGGAATCCGGGTGGCAAGGTCTCGTTCTCGTAAAGGAAGTACACGGCCGTGAGCAACAGCGCGGGAACAACCATGATCAGCGCGACGCTTCGGTGGTCGTGCCGCAGCTGCTCCAAGACCCTTCTGGTGGTGGCAAACATCATCCGTGGGTTCATGACGCCACCTGGCTTTCATTGGCGCTCCGACGGTGCGCAGCAGTGTCCGTTTCGCGGATGATGTGCAGGAAGGCCTGTTCCAGGTCGTTGCTGTGTCCCCGCTTGCTGAGTTCGGCCGGACTGAGCTGCGCGAGCAGAAGTCCGTCGCGGAGCAGGAGCAGCGAGGAACAGTGGGAGGCCTCTTCCATGACATGACTGGAGACCAGGAGGGTGGTTCCCGATTCCGCCATGACAGCGAACCGTTCCCATAATTCGGCACGAAGTACTGGATCCAGGCCCACTGTCGGTTCGTCGAGGATCAGCAGCTGCGGATGTGAGACGAGCGCGCATGCCAGCGAGACCCGGCTGAATTCACCGCCGGACAAATCTGCCGTCTTTTGCCTCGCCAATGTTTCGAGCCCGACGGCGGCAATCGCCTCCGCGGTGTCCGCCGCCGTGGCGCCGTGCATGGCTCCGAGATATCTGACGTTCGCTTCGACGCTGAGGTCCGTGTAGACGCTCGGCGCCTGGGTGACGTATCCGACGTCGTGCCGCAACGATGGTGTGCCGGCTGGTCGGCCCAGCACCTCTATGGTGCCGGCGGTGAGTCGTTGTACCCCGACGATGCCGCGCATGAGGGTTGTCTTGCCGCTCCCGGAGGGGCCGAGGAGGCCCGTGATACGGCCTGGCTCGATGGCGAAGTCCAGGCCACGCAGGATCCTCTTGTGGTTGCGGGTGACATGTAGGCCCTCCGCTTTGACCGCAGGGCGCATGCCCGGGGTGTTGCTTCCTGATGCGCTGTGGGACATCGTCGCCTCCGGGAATAATTTATTCATCAGGTGATGAATAAAAGGTAGACCCGGCACCGGTCGGGGTCAACAAATATTGATTAGTCCAAAGCCTTGAAAATTGCGGCCGGTATCACATAGGTTCGGAACCAGCCGTGTCGTTGGGGCGCGGATGGTTTCAGAGAGGAAACACAAACAAATGGCTGTAAGCGTGGATCTTTCGAAGGCACTCGACAAGGCATTTGAAGACAAGTCGCTTAAGGAGATTCTGGACGCATCTCCGGCGGCGCTTGCGGGTGTCACCGATGCAACCGCTGAGAAATTGCAGGAAGCCCTGGGAATCAAGACCATTCGTGAACTCGGTAGCAACAAGTTCTTCGCAGTCGCGGGCGTTCTGGTTGCCCTGGAAGGCAAGGCTGACTAAGCCTCCAGGACAGCGCCCGCGGCCGACCGGCCGCTGAGCCACGCCATGGCAGGATGACCAGCCGCCCAGCGGCCAGGGGCTTCCGCCGACCATGGCGTGGCTCATCTGCGTTTGGGGTTGTGCAATGAGGGAAGGGCCGGGTCTGCACTCACGAAGGGGCCCGGCGAGTGGTCCGGCTGTAAGCCGGTAGATTAGTACGCAGTAGTTTTTGCCAGCTCTTGCCATAGAAACGGATTCTGACCCGTGGTCCTTCGCCTCTCCCAGCTGTTCCTGCGCACCCTGCGTGAAGATCCCGTCGACGCCGAAGTCGCCAGCCATAAACTCCTGGTCCGTGCCGGCTACATTCGCCGCGCAGCACCGGGCATCTACACGTGGCTGCCTTTGGGATTGAGCGTTCTGCGCAAGGTCGAACAGATCATCCGCGAGGAAATGGCCGCCATCGGCGCCCAGGAAGTCCATTTCCCGGCTCTGCTGCCCCGCGAACCCTACGAGGCCACCAACCGCTGGACCGAATACGGCGAGGGGCTGTTCCGCCTCCACGACCGCAAGGGTGCCGATTACCTTCTTGCCCCCACCCACGAGGAAATGTTCACCCTCCTCGTCAAGGACCTGTACTCCTCGTACAAGGACCTGCCGTTGAGCCTGTACCAGATCCAGAACAAGTACCGCGACGAAGCACGCCCCCGGGCCGGCCTCCTCCGGGGCCGTGAATTCATCATGAAGGACTCCTACTCCTTCGACGTCGACGACGCCGGCCTGGATGCGAGCTACGCAGCCCACCGCGCCGCGTACCTGAAAATCTTCGAGCGCCTTGGGCTCGAGGTCATCCCCGTTGCCGCCACTGCGGGCGCCATGGGCGGATCCAAGAGCGAGGAATTCCTGCACCCCACCGAGATCGGCGAGGACACTTTCGTGCGTTCGGCAGGCGGCTATGCGGCCAACGTCGAAGCGGTGACTACGGTGGTTCCGGCCGAGATCGACTTCAGCAACGCTCCTGCCGCACGCGTCCTGGACACTCCGGACACGCCCACCATCGAAACCCTCGTGGCAGCAGCCAACCAGCTCGCGCCCCGCAGCGATTCCGACGGCGGCGCCTGGACGGCCGAGGACACCCTCAAGAACGTGGTCCTCGCCGTCACGCTGCCCACGGGCGAGCGCCAGATTGTGGTCATCGGCGTTCCCGGCGACCGGGCCGTGGACCTCAAGCGCGTCGAAGCCAACATCGGTTCCTTCCTGCCCATCGCGGGGGAGATCGGACTGGAAGCGGCCAACGAGGAAGACCTCAAGAAGATCCCGGAGCTCGTCAAGGGCTACATCGGCCCCGGGCTGGCCCTCGGAGAAGCCGTACTGGGACTCGAAGGCACGTCCAAGCTGCTCTTCCTGGTTGATCCGCGGGTTGTTTCCGGCACCAGCTGGGTCACCGGAGCGAACGAAGACGGCAAGCACGTCTTCGGCCTCGTGGCCGGCCGCGACTTCGCTTGGGACGGGGTTATTGAATGCACTGAAGTCCGCGCCGGTGACGAAGCCCCGGATGGCTCCGGCCCCCTGGAGACTGCGCGCGGCATCGAAATGGGGCACATTTTCCAGCTCGGCCGTAAGTATGCCGAAGCCCTGGACCTGAAGGTCCTGGACCAGAACGGCAAACAGGTTGTGGTCACCATGGGCTCGTACGGTGTCGGCGTGACCCGCGCCGTGGCCGCCTTGGCGGAGGCCAACAATGATGACCGTGGCTTGATCTGGCCGCGCTCCGTCGCCCCCGCGGACGTCCACGTGGTCGCCGTCGGGCGCGGTGAGGAAATTTTCGCGGCGGCTGAAAAGCTCTCCGCCGAACTCGAGGCTGCAGGCCTCGACGTGATTTACGACGACCGCCCCAAAGTTTCCCCGGGCGTGAAGTTCGGTGACGCCGAGCTCGTGGGCGTCCCCACCATCGTGGCGGTCGGCCGTGGCTTGGTGGACGGTGTTGTCGAGATCAAGGACCGTCGCACTGGTGAGGCCGAAAACGTGGCAGTCGAAAAGGCTGCCGACTACGTGGTCAACACCGTACGCCAGAAGTGATCTCCGGCTTCGAGTCGGTCCAGCTCACCACACTCATCATGATCGTGGTGGCTGGATTCGCAGCCGGCTGGGTAGACGCAGTGGTGGGCGGCGGGGGACTGATCCAGCTTCCCGTCTTGCTCCTGGTTCCGGGGATTACTCCGGTCCAGGCGCTGGCCACCAACAAAATGGGCTCCATTTTCGGGACAACAACCAGTGCCGTCACCTATTACCGCCGGGTTGGCCCTGACCTCAAGACGGCCATACCCATGGCGGTGATTGCCCTCGCGGGCAGCTTCGGCGGCGCCGTCTTGGCGGCCAATCTTCCCGCCAGTGTCTTCAAACCCATCATCGTGGTGGCCCTCATCGCCGTCGCGCTCTTCACGGCCCTGCGACCCAACGCCGGAGAACTGACGGCGCTGCGCCATGACGGACACCGGCACTATGTTGTTGCCTGCGCCATCGGTGCCGTGATCGGGTTTTACGACGGTCTGATAGGTCCCGGAACAGGCTCGTTCCTGGTGATTGCCCTCGTCACCGCCATGGGCTATGCCTTCCTCGAGGCCAGCGCCAAGGCGAAGATCGTCAACATGGCCACCAACGCCGGGGCGCTCTTGTTCTTCCTGCCGCACGGATCCCTGCTGTGGGGCGTCGGCGCGGTTCTTGGGCTGTCCAATATGGCTGGCGGGTATCTCGGCGCCCGGACGGCCGTGAAGCAGGGCAGTGGCTTTGTGCGCGTGGTGTTCCTGATCGTGGTTGGCGCGTTGATCATCAAGCTCGGCATCGACGTCTGGCACGACTACTTCGCCCAGTAGCCGTGCTGGTTCCCGCCGGCGATGGCCCGCGGGAAGCCGCGGGCGTAGCATGCACTCATGTGGGTCGATTCCAGCGACTATGAGCGGGCTCTCGAACGTGCATGGGAGCATACCCGGGAGTGGCTGAGAGCCTTGCCTGGGCGGCATGTAGGGCCAAGCACCACAGCGGATGACGTCACGGCGGTCTTCGGGGGCCCGCTTCCAGCCAGCGGACTGGACCCCGCGGCGGTGATCGATTTCCTCGCCGAGCACGCCGAGCCCGGGCTGATGGCCATGCAATCGGGGCGCTTCTTCGGTTGGGTTATCGGCGGTACAGTGCCGGCTGGCATGGCCGCGGACTGGATGGTTTCAGCCTGGGACCAGAACACCGGCCTGCGTTTCGCCACACCCGCCACCGCAGGGATCGAAGAGGCCGCAGGGCAATGGCTGCTCGAGCTGCTCGGCCTCCCTGAAGGGTCCGACGTCGGATTCGCCACTGGCGCCAGCATGGCGAATTTCACGGCACTTGCGGCGGCCCGGTGGCGCCAGTTGTCCAACGCCGGCTGGGACGTCAACATAGGGGGACTCCAAGGGGCGCCGAAACTGCGCGTCCTCGTCGGAGCCGAGCGGCACGAGAGCCTGGACATGGCTTTGCGATTCTTGGGGCTGGGGACTCCTGAAGTTGTCCGGGCGGACCACCAGGGACGGATCGACCCCGCCGATCTGCGGAACGCGCTGGAGGCCGACCCCGGACGAGGACCGACCATTGTGTGCCTCCAAGCCGGGAACCTCCACTCGGGAGCCTTCGATTCTTTCCCTGAGACGATTTCGGCAGCCAAGAATCACGGCGCGTGGGTCCACGTTGACGGCGCCTTCGGCCTGTGGGCAGCAGCTGTACCGGGACTACGGCAACTGGTCGAGGGGGTTGAGTCGGCTGATTCGTGGGGAACCGATGCCCATAAGACCCTCAACGTGCCTTACGACGCCGGAATCGTTGTGGTGCGCGACGTTGAAGCCCTTCGATCGGCCATCGGCATGCACGCCGAATACCTCATGCAAGATGATCATGGTCCCGGCGACCCCATGGAAAAAGTCCCCGAGCTGTCCCGCCGGGCCAGGGGAGTGCCTGTGTGGGCGGCCCTGCGGTCCTTGGGTGGCGACGGCGTGCGGCAGCTTGTCGCGGGACGTGCGGAGTGTGCTGCGGAATTGGCCCGGCGGCTTGCGGAAGTGCCGGGCGTGGAAGTGCTCAACGACGTGGTGTTCACCCAGTTGTCCCTGGCCTTCGGTTCCGACGAGCGGACGCGGGCCGTCACGGACTACATCATGGCCGACGGGAGGGTCTGGATGTCGGGTTCACGATGGCAAGGCAGGGATATCCTGCGTGTTTCGGTGACGAACTGGTCCACGGATTCGGCCGACCTCGATATTGCCGTGCAAGCGATCAGGGATGCGCTGGAGGCCACGGCCTGAGCCAAGTGGCCTTGCCGCCGGACCCTACTCGGATGCAGCCTGCCCCGGTTCGGGCAGATCGTGCGCCGCCGGGAGGCCGTCCAGGGGCCGACCCGCGAGCGTGCTGGCCACCCACAAGGAGCGTGCTAGATCGCCTTCATGCTTTGGCTTGCCTGCGTACCAGAGGGCGTTCTCGACCTCGCGGACCACGCTCCATTCCCGTGCTGCCTCGCCGTCCAAGCCAGCCGCGCTGCTGAAATCTGCGCAACGTTCAAGGAGCGCGAGTTCGGGAGCCGTTCTGGAGAGATCGCGGATACGGTTCCACAGGATCGGGGCGACGGCGAATTCTGCCTCCCCGATCATCGGCTGCGGATCGATGGCCACGTATCCGCGGCTCCCCATGGGCTGCTGGCCGTTAAGATGCGGGAGGATGTTCATGAAGTGCAGATCGCAATGCACTAGGACGTCCCTGCCCCCGCGGCGTCCAACGGCGCCCCGGGTCTGGCACACCTCCAACGCGGCTTCAAGGAGCCAGCGGGGAAAAGGCTGGCCAAGTTGCTCCCAGTCGGCAGGCAACTCATCGCTCCAGCGCTCGGCGCGGGCCGCTATGTGCTCAAACTCTTTCCATTCGGGCCGCTCGTCCGGTTCGATGCTGAGTTCCTTCACGAGCGATCCCCAGACGTCGCGGGCCTCCTCCATCGGAGCGCTCTGTAGCCAGCTGACAGCGTCGAGCCGCTCCAGGAGCATCGCGCAAGAGGCGGCATCGGCGTCGAGCAGCCTCACGGCTCCGGTGCCTCCCCACAGGGCCAGCGCATGCCGTTCAACAAGGGCCTCCTCGTGCGGAAACGCAATCTTGAGCACCGAACGGGCGCCGTTGTAGAAGACCGGAATGACGATGCCGCCGTGGCCATTCCACGGTTCCACGCCGGGTTCCAGGTCAACGGACAGCTGCCAGCGTTCCAAGCTGGCATTGATCAGTCCGGGCAGCCCTGAGAGCCACGCCCGCCCCTCCGCTGTGCGGGAGTAGCGTGCCTGGAGGTCGCCAGGGATCGAAACGAAGGTAGTCATCACTGTCAGCCTACCCAAGCCGGTCCGGGTGTGGTTCAGACCACTCCGGTGGAGCCCAGGAGGCTTCCGATGAAGAACGTCGCGGCAAGCGCAAGGGCTCCGCCGATGACGACGCGCACGGCGGCGCGGGTCTTCGAGCTGCCGCCGATCCACGCTCCTATGGCTCCGGTGATCGCCAGCGCGAGCAGCACGGAAATGAAGGTCAGCGGGACACGCAGCCCCGGGGGCGGGAGCAAGATTGCGAGCATGGGCAGTACCGCGCCTAGGGTGAAGGCAACCGCGGAGGCGAAGGCCGCATGCCATGGACTGACGATGTCGTCTTCGTCGATGTTCAATTCGGCGGATAGGTGAGCGGCAAGGGCATCGTGCTCCGTCAATTCCAAGGCCACTTTCCGAGCGGTTTCAGGCCGCAGGCCCTTGGCCTGGTAGATCGCAGTGAGTTCGGCAAGCTCTTCCTCAGGCTGCTCGGCCAACTCCCGGCGTTCCTTCTCGATGAGGGCCTTTTGGCTGTCGCTTTGGCTGCTGACGGACACGTACTCGCCCAGCGCCATGGAAACTGCGCCACCGACGAGTCCCGCCGCGCCGGCCGCGAGGATGGCACCGGTGCTGGTTGTTGCTCCAGCGACGCCCACCACGATGGCGGCAACGGAGACAATTCCATCGTTGGCGCCAAGGACGCCTGCCCGGAGCCAGTTGAGGCGGTGGGCAAGATCATTGGCATGTGGTTCGTTTTCGTGCAGGGCTGCAGTTTCAGTGGAAGCCATGGAACAAGCCAAGCACTTGGAGGCCTCAGCCGCCAGCAAAGAAAGGCTTTCCTATGGAGCCGGGGTGCTCGACGGGAGCGGAGGCAGGGCGGCGCTATCAATCGAAAGTCCGGCGAAAGGTCCAACGGGAGTTCCCCAAGCTTGACTGCGCTTGGCCGCGTCGACCAGCCCGTCGATGGCCCATTGCCGCGTCTCAGCCTCTGACAACGCCACAAGGTCGGCATAGGCGGTCAGTGTGCTGGCCTCCATGCTTCCCAGCGCTACCCCGGGTTTGGCGGCGAAGCTAGCCGGCAGGCGGTAGCCAGCTTCCCTCGGTGGGGTAGCGGCGCAGTGCAGCCTGCCTTGGGCTTCCGCTCCGCGGAGCAGTTCCTGATGACGGTCCAGCCACGTGGCCGCAGTCGTGGATGCCTTCGCGTCCAGCTTGGTCAGGGCCACTTGGTACGCATAGATCGCCTCCTGTTCGGAGCTCACGACGGCGGCGATGGCTGCGGGAAGATCAGCCCGGGCGGATGCAGTCCCGGGGGTCGGTGCGGCTGTTGCTGACGTTCCGGGCAGGGCCGGGCAGCTCGGGGGCGGGATAGGGGCGGTGGTCGCCTCGGCCTGGGTTGCCGGTACCGGCAGACCCCAGATTGTGGCCAGCCTCGATGACTCGAGCAGTTGGGAGGTCCCGACGGCGGCAAGCAGCCGTGCCATGCCGCCGTCGGCCTTCGCGGCGTCCGCTAAGCGACGGGAAGCGCTCGCGGAGAGTGCGGAGACGAAAGCGGTCCGGTTTGGGCGGTCCTGCGTAGGACTGGGGCTTGAGGAGCCAGGGGCTGGGGACGGGGTGCCTGGAGACGCTGCCGGTCCGGAGGGCGGCAGAAGCGCCTGCGCCTGACGTGTCAGCAACGTCACGGAATCCGCCAGTCCACTGCCACGGGACGCTTCGCTCGCCGCGGCGCCACCCGGCGTCGTGCCCTCCAACAGGGATGCGCTGCCCAGAAGCGACTCGGTCGCGGAGAAGGCTTCGGAACGGGCGGTTTCGGAAAACGGCACCGCTTGCGGCTTTCCGGCGTCGCGGGGGACCAGCACGGCTCCGACTCCGACAATAAGGACTGCCAGCAAAGCCAGAAGAACGGCTCTCGTCCAACCGTGGATTCGTGGTTTTTCAGCAGTCTCGTGGTTCACAACAGACCATGGTGTCACGCCCACGGGCAACTTGCGTCCCGCGCCGTTGGTGCCGGGACGTTTGCGGGCTGGGAAGACGACGCTCGACGCCGCAAATTCCAGCGCCCACACCACACCGTGCACCAAGGCGCCGCAAATGTCGTTAAGCTAGTAGTCACAACATCATCTATCGGGAGGCGGCTGGCCAGTGAGTCATTCGGAAGCCACGACTTCAACAGACCAGGCTGGAATGGATCCGACGCATCCACCACAACACGAGGTCCGCAACCCGGAGGAGAGCAGGCTGAGGGCCCTTTTGGAGCCCGCCGTCCTGGCAAGCCGGCTCTATCTTGAGGATGTTGCCATCCAGGTTGCCGGTTCGCACCGGGTAGTCCATGTGGTCATCGACCTACCCCAGGAAGAGACCGGTGGCGTCAGCCTGGACGTCATCGCGGACGTCTCCAGAGCACTTTCGGACATTCTGGACAACGATCCCAAAACGGACGCCCGCCCCTACGACCTCGAGGTCTCCTCGCCCGGCGTCGGACGGCCGCTCACGGAGCCCCGCCACTGGCATCGCGCCCGCGGGCGCATGGCTAAGGTCAATGTGATCCAGGGCGACAACGTGACGGGCCGGATCCAGTCCGTTGACGACGACGGCGTCACGCTGGTTCCAGAGCAAGAGGTCAAGAAGGGGATGAAACCCAAACAGGGTGACCCCGTGAAGATTCCTTTCGACAGGATCCGCCAAGGAAAAGTCGAGATAGAGTTCAGCCACCTCCACGAGGCCGGGCTGGAAGACGAGTACAACGGACCTTCCGAGGAGGCCTAATGGATATTGACATGAGTGCGCTGAGACTCCTGGAGCGTGAGCGTGAAATCCCGCTGGACCTCCTGATCCCCACCATCGAGCAGGCGCTCTTGGTGGCCTATCACAAGACGCCGGGCGCTTTCGAGAAGGCCCGCGCAGAGCTGGACCGCAAGAGTGGCCACGTGACCATTTGGGCTACGGAAATCGACGACGACGGCGAAGCCGTCGGCGAGTTCGAGGACACCCCCGCGGGGTTCGGGCGCATCGCAGCGAGCACTGCGCGGCAAATCATCCTGCAGCGGTTGCGCGACGTTGAGGACGACAATGTCCTGGGCGAATTCAAGGGCCGTGAGGGCGAGCTCGTCGCCGGCCTGATCCAGCAGGGCAACAACCCGCACATGATCCAGGTGAACCTCGGTTCCGTGGAAGCCTTGCTGCCGCCGCCCGAACAGGTGCCGGGGGAGAAGTACACCCACGGCAACCGCCTGCGTGCTTTTGTGGTGGATGTCCACCGCGGCGCCAAGGGACCTTCCATCACGCTGTCACGTTCACACCCGGGCCTCGTCCGCAAACTTTTCGAACTGGAAGTTCCGGAAATCGCTGACCGCTCGGTCGAGATCGTGGCGCTGGCACGCGAGGCCGGGCACCGGACCAAGATGGCTGTCAAAGCGAACACCCCCGGCATCAACGCCAAGGGCGCTTGCATTGGTGAAATGGGTTCGCGCGTGCGCGCCGTCATGACCGAACTCAACGACGAAAAGATCGACATCGTCGACTTCAGCGAAGATCCGGCGACGTTCATCGCCAACTCGCTTTCGCCGTCGCGCGTGAATTCGGTCACTATCACCGATGAGGCCACACGATCCGCGCGGGTGGTGGTTCCTGACTATCAACTGTCCCTCGCCATTGGCAAAGAAGGCCAGAACGCCCGGCTTGCAGCCAAGCTGACCGGCTGGCGCATCGACATCATCTCCGACGCCGCTCCGGCCAAGGGCAACTAAAGCTAGCCGGGGATGCCTGGCCCCGGATCCTCGCACCATGTGGATTCGGTGGCCGGGCCTCCGGGGGCTTAGACTGGATGGAACCGGGCCTACGTCCGGTGTCCGTGCGCTTTGGCGTGCTCGTGACTTGTGAGGCAACAATCTCAACAAGGCGGGGCAAGCCAGGGAAAGCAGAACCGCAAAGGCAGGAAAGACACTGAGGCAGGTTGATACACCCAGTGGCTGAACTGCTTCACACCAGGCGCCAGCCTGTGCGTACCTGCATCGGATGCCGGAAACAAGGCAGCCGGAGTGAGTTGATCCGGCTCGTCGCCGAAGGCGGCGGGTCACCCGTCGTCCTGGTGGATGAACGACGCCGGATGGCTGGCCGGGGTGCGTGGCTGCACCCCAGCAACACATGCCTGACGCTGGCAACCAAACGGCGTGCTTTCGCAAGGGCCCTCGCGGGCGCAAGCGAAGCCACCGCCGTCGAACGCTACTTGGCGGCAGTCATGCCCCCTGCGGACACCCGCGTGAAAGCAGGAAAACCGTCCAAACCTGAAAGCGGGTCAGAAAACTGATGGAAACCCGATGAGTTCCCAGCGATGAGTGCGCAACGATGACAACTTTGTTGCGCTCTGCACAGGGCCTTTCCGCCGCATTCGTGGCAGGGGCCCGCAGTAAGAAGTAGACGGTTCGTGCCTGGCTCGGTGCGGACCGAGACAGGAGAAATGTGGCCAAGGTCCGCGTACATGAGCTCGCCAAAGAGCTCGGTATTACTTCCAAAGATGCAGTGACAAAACTGCAGGAATTGGGCGAATTCGTTCGCTCCGCCTCTTCAACAATTGAGGCTCCCGTCGTGAAGAAGCTTCGCGACGCCTACCCGGGCGCCGGCGCTGCAAAGGCCGCTGCCCCGGCAGCAGCCCCCGTTGCGGCCCCTGCTGCACCCGCACCATCCCGCCCGGCTCCGGGCCCCGCAGCGCCCAAGGCTCCGGTTCCTGCCCCCAAGGCTGAAACCCCCGCCCCGGCAGCGCCAGCGGCTCCGGCAGCTACCGCAAGTCCGTTTTCCGCCAAGCCGGGTGCCCGCCCGGCACCTAAGGCCGAAGCCCCTGCCCCGGCACGTCCGGGCAGCCAGGCTCCGCGTCCAGGCGGCCCCCGTCCGGGCAACAACCCGTTCGCGACCTCGCAGGGCATGCCCCGCGGACGTGGCGACGGCGAGCGTCCTCCCCGTCCGGGCAACAACCCGTTTGCAACCTCGCAGGGCATGCCCCGTTCCGGTGGCGGCCGCTCTGAAGGCGAACGTCCCGGTGGTCCGCGTCCCGCGGCCGGCGCAGGCGGTCCCCGTCCCGCAGCCGGTTCCGGCGGCCCGCGTCCGGGCGCCCCGCGTCCCGGTGCTCCCCGTCCGGGCGCTCCGCGTCCCGCCGGTGGCCCCGCAGGAAACCGTCCTACTCCGGGCATGATGCCCAACCGCACCGAGCGTCCCGCTCCCGGTGGCGCAGGCCGTCCGGGTGGCGCAGGCCGCCCCGGTGGTGGCGGCCCCGGCCGTCCGGGTGGCGCTCCTGGCGCAGGCACCGGTGGCGGAGCTCCCGCCGGCGGTGGCTTCGGCAAGGGCGGCCGCGGACGCGGCGGCACCCAAGGTGCCTTCGGCAAGGGTGGCGCAGGACGCGGCAAGCAGCGCAAGTCGAAGCGTGCGAAGCGTCAGGAACTGGAGCAGATGAGTGCTCCGTCGCTGGGTGGCGTATCCGTACCCCGCGGCGACGGCAACACCGTGGTCCGGCTCCGTCGTGGCTCGTCCATCACGGACTTCGCCGACAAGATCGAGGCGAACCCCGCAGCACTGGTGACCGTGCTCTTCCACCTTGGTGAAATGGCAACGGCTACACAGTCGCTGGACGAAGACACCTTCGGCCTGCTCGGCGCTGAACTCGGCTACAAGGTCCAGGTTGTCTCTCCGGAAGACGAAGAGCGCGAGCTCCTCGACTCCTTCGACATCGATCTCGATGCCGAGCTGGAAGCCGAAGGCGACGACGTCCTCGAACCGCGTCCCCCGGTTGTCACCGTCATGGGTCACGTTGACCACGGTAAGACCCGGCTACTCGATGCCATCCGGAAGACCAACGTGGTTGCCGGCGAACACGGCGGCATCACGCAGCACATCGGTGCCTACCAGATCAGCCACATGCACGAAGGCACTCCGCGGGACATCACCTTCATCGACACCCCCGGCCACGAGGCGTTCACCGCCATGCGTGCTCGTGGTGCCAAGGTCACCGACATCGCCATCCTGGTTGTCGCAGCCGACGACGGCGTCATGCCGCAGACGGTGGAAGCACTCAACCACGCCCAGGCGGCCAACGTGCCGATCGTCGTCGCGGTCAACAAGATCGACAAGGACGGTGCGAACCCGGACAAGGTCAAGGGCCAGCTCACCGAGTACGGCCTGGTTCCCGAAGAATACGGTGGCGACACCATGTTCGTTGAAGTTTCTGCCCGCCAGAACATCAACATCGATGAACTGATCGACGCGGTCCTGTTGACCGCAGACGCCGCCCTGGACCTGCGCGCCAACCCGGACAAGGACGCTCGAGGCATTGCCATCGAAGCGAACCTGGACAAGGGCCGCGGTTCCGTGGCCACCGTCCTGGTCCAGTCCGGTACCCTGGCCGTCGGCGACACGATCGTGGCCGGTACGGCCCACGGCCGCGTCCGTGCCATGTTCGATGAAGATGGCAACGCCCTCGACATCGCGCTCCCGTCCCGTCCGGTCCAGGTCCTGGGTCTGTCCAACGTACCGCGTGCAGGTGACACCTTCCTGGTGACCTCCGACGAGCGTACGGCCCGCCAGATCGCCGAAAAGCGTGAAGCAGCCGACCGCAACGCGGCACTGGCCAAGCGCCGCAAGCGCATCAGCCTGGAGGACTTCGACAAGGCTGTTGCCGAAGGCAAGATCGACACCCTCAACCTCATCCTCAAGGGTGACGTTTCCGGTGCCGTCGAAGCCCTCGAAGACGCCTTGCTCAAGATCGACGTCGGCGACGACGACGTTCAGCTGCGCGTCATCCACCGCGGTGTGGGTGCCATCACGCAGAACGACGTCAACCTCGCAACGGTGGACAACGCCATCATCATCGGCTTCAACGTCAAGCCCGCCGAGCGCGTGGCTGACCTTGCCGATCGTGAAGGCGTGGACATGCGCTTCTACTCCGTCATCTACTCGGCAATCGATGACATCGAGCTGGCCCTCAAGGGCATGCTCAAGCCGGAGTACGAAGAAGTCCAGCTCGGTACCGCCGAGGTCCGCGAAGTCTTCCGTTCTTCCAAGTTCGGAAACATCGCCGGTTCCATCGTCCGCTCGGGCATCATCCGCCGTAACACGAAGGCACGCGTCAGCCGCGATGGCAAGGTCATCGGCGACAACCTCACCGTTGAGACGCTCAAGCGCTTCAAGGACGATGCCACTGAGGTCCGCACGGACTTCGAGTGTGGTATCGGTCTTGGCTCGTACAACGACATCAACGAAGGTGACATCATCGAGACCTTCGAGATGCGCGAAAAGCCGCGCGCCTAAGGTGTCCGTTTTGGGCGGGGTCGTCGGGTTTCCTGGCGGCCCCGGCCCGTTCCGCCGACATGGGGGCCCCGCCCCTTCGCTGGGTGGCTGACGTCTTGCGACGTCAGCCACCCAGCTCCGGCAGGCCCGATGCCACTCCCGGGCCCCCATATCGGCTCTACGGGCCTCAGCGGGAAGCTCGCGGTCTGCTTCGAAGCTTTCTCGGCGAGTCGCACCATACCGAACTTAAGTACGCAAGTTGCCAAGGCGCCGTCGTACGCAAATTTTAGGAGTAGAAATGGCTGATCCGGCACGCGCTGCCAAGTTGGCGCAGCGGATTAAGGTTGTTGTTGCTGAGGCACTGGGCCGGCGGATCAAGGATCCTCGGGTTGAGGGCATCACCATTACCGACGCCCGCGTCACCAATGATCTTCAGCACGCCACCGTGTATTACACCGTCTTCGGTGACGACAACGCCCATGCTGATGCGGCCAGGGCGTTGGAGAAGGCCAAGGGTGTCCTGCGCCAGGAAGTAGGCCGCAACATTACCGTACGCCTGACTCCTACCTTGGAGTTCGTCGCCGACCTCATCCCGGTCAACGCCTCGAACCTTGAGGAGCTGCTGCGCACCGCCAAGGAACGCGACGCCGAGGTGGCCGCGCTGGCGGCCGGCGCCAAGCACGCGGGCGATCCAGATCCGTACAAGAGCGACGCCCCGCAGGATGCGGACATCGACGAAGACGATTTTGACGAAGAAGACATCGACCTTCGCGCCGATGAAGAGATCGACGAAGACGGCGGCAAGTAGTCCACCGGCTTACTCAGCAGGGCCGGATCCGGCAGTCCCAGCGACTAGTGATCCGGTCCTGTTTGTTTAACCGTGAAAAGTCGCGTCAAAGCGGCGGGCGGTGGCTAAGATCGGAGCATGGCGGCGCACGATGCAGTTCAGAGTCCCGAGAACTACCTTGAACACGCCCTGCGGCTCGCGGTCCAAAACGTGGCCGACGGCGGCGGTCCTTTCGGCGCCGTCGTGGTCACCCCGGACGGACGGCTCCATGACGGCGTCAACCGCGTCACCCGTGACAACGACCCCACAGCACATGCCGAAGTGGTTGCGATCCGGAGGGCGGCGTCGGAACTGGGGAGCTTCGATCTCAGCGGCTCCGTGCTTTACTCAAGCTGCGAACCGTGCCCTTTGTGCCTCTCGGCCGCCCTATGGGGCAGGGTAAGCCGGGTCTACTTTGCCGCCGACCGGCATGGGGCCGCCGCGGCAGGCTTTGACGACGCAGTGTTCTACGAGTATTTCAACGGCATCCGCCCGGAACTGCTGCCCGTTCAACACACGGAAGTTCCGGCGTCGGAGGCTCCTTTCGATGCGTGGCGCGGCCACAAGAAGCGGACCAAATACTGAGCCAAACTTCACCAACAGGAGGCTGCCGGGTCTCAAGACCGCGCTGGGAGCCGCCCGACGCCGTCGAGCAGCTGCTGGTGATCGCCGCACAGCGCGATCCTGATCCAGCCCTCGCCGATGGAACCGAACGCGGTACCCGGCGCCACGGCCACCCCGGAATCGGCGAGGAACCGGCGCACCCAGGCACGCACGTCGCCGCCGCTCACATGAGAGACGTCCGCCCATAAATAGAACGCTCCTTGGGCGCCCAAGTAGGGGATGCTCTTCTCCGCGAGCACTGCCGAAGCGGCGTCCCGGTTGGAGCGGTAGTGCTCCCGCGCGGCATCCACGTAGTCCTGCGGTCCTGTCAAAGCCGCGACAGCGGCGTACTGCGAAGGCGAGGCCACGCAGGAAACGATCGCCTCCATCACGTTGTTCATCGTCCGCTCCAGGCCCGGCGGACAGATGAGCGCACCGATCCGCAGTCCCGTCAGTCCGTAGGTTTTGGACAAGGTCAGGGAGGTGAAGACCCGCGCTTCGCCGGGAACAGGGCTGTCGAAGCGGGCAGGGCTTGTGTGCGGAACCTCGAAAGTGAAGGCCTCGTAGCATTCATCTGAAATGATCCACAGATCCTGCTTGACCGCTAGTTCCACGAGTTGGCGGGTGACTTCATCGCCGATCACCGCCCCCAAGGGATTCGACGGCGAATTCAGGACCAAAACTTTGGTGCGGGGCGTGATCAGCGCCTCAATGTCCTCGATGCGGGGTTGGAACTCATGCTCTGGGTAGAGCGGATACCGCACCGGGACGGCGTGCAGCAAGTGGCTGGTCATGGCAAAGGTGGGATAGCCAGGATTCGGAATCAAAATCTCGTCGCCGGGGGAGAGGAGCAGGCTCATGGCGAAATGCAGTCCCTGCTGGGCACCGTCCACGACGTACACACGTTCTGCCCCGACGTCCACTTTGTTGTGGGCACGGAAGCGTTCGGCAAAGGCTTCCCGCAGGGCCGGGATTCCAGCATTGGGGGTGTAGTTGGTCTCGTCCCTGTCCAAGCACGCAATGCCGGCATCCAAGATGTGCCGAGGCAGCGCAAAGCCGGGCTCGCCGATGCTGAGAATGATCGCCCCAGGGGTTCCCCACGCGGCCTCGGTGATCTCGCGGATCTGGTTCACGGGCACTTCGCGGATGTGTGTGGCGAGCTGTGGCATGGGAGCCATCTTAGCCGCGGAGCCGTACCGCACCGGGACACTGCTCAGCAGGATGCATGTTCTGGCGCGGATATACTGGGAGGCGTGCTTTCTGGACTGGTAATCGTTGACAAGCCGCAGGGATGGACCAGCCACGATGTGGTTGGGCGGATGCGGCGACTGGCCGGTACCCGGAAAGTGGGCCATGCAGGGACCCTGGACCCCATGGCCACCGGTGTTCTGGTGCTGGGGATCAACAAGGCCACCCGGCTATTGACGTACATCGTGGGCACCTCCAAGACGTACTCCGCCACCATCCGGCTTGGCGAATCCACCATCACGGACGATGCCGAAGGCGACATCACCGAAAGCCGCACTGCCGCCGGAGTCACAGAGGAAGCCATCCGTTCCGGCGTCGCCCAGCTGACCGGGGATATCCAGCAGGTTCCCAGCAGCGTCAGCGCCATCAAGGTCAACGGCGAGCGCTCCTACGCTCGTGTCCGTTCAGGCGAAGAGGTCAAGCTCGCCGCCCGGCCCGTGACCATCCACCGTTTCGAGATCCATGCCATCCGCAGGATCGACGACGGCAGGGTAGTGGACGTCGATGTCACCGTTGAGTGCTCTTCCGGCACATACATCCGCGCGCTGGCGCGTGACCTTGGCCAGGCCCTCGGCGTCGGCGGCCACCTCACCGCGCTCCGCCGCACCCAAGTGGGACCGTACTCCCTGGAGCAGGCACGCACGCTCGAACAGCTTGCCGAGGACCTGGAAGTGCTCGAAATGTCTGCCGCTGCCCGCGCGCTCATGCCCAACCGCGAGCTGAGCGACGACGAAACCACCGAAATTTCCTTTGGACGGAGGATCGCCGCCGGGCTAACTGCGGGCACGGCGGAGGCTGCCACCGCTGAGAACCCCGCTGCCGCGTTCTCCCCGTCGGGAGAACTGGTGGCATTGCTGGCCGACGCCGGGAGTTTCGCCAAGCCTGTGCTGGTGTTCGCACCGGACAACGAAAAGCAGAACAACGAAAAGCAGGCCCAGTAACCATGGACGGATACTTCTACGCGGTGTTGGTAGTCGGCCTGCTGTCCACGATCATCTGCGTCGTGGCGGGCCTGGCGAAAAAGGCACCGAACGACGTCACGATTCTGTCCGTCGCCGCCGTCGAACTCGTCCTGCTGGTCTATCTCGTGGGATCGATCATCCGGGTGGCGATGGGTGAAAAGATCGCGGGGGAACCCTGGGAGTTCTGGGGTTACATCATCACCGCGCTCATGCTTCCGGTCGTGGCCGTGTATTGGTCCATCCTGGAACGGACCCGTTGGAGCAATTTCGTCATGGGCGCCGTGGGCGTCACCGCATTGGTCATGGCGGCCCGCATGAACCAGATCTGGTACTGACATTGGAAGAAGCACACGAAGTGACTGTCGAGACCCCTCACAAGAAGAACCGGGACACCCGCAACACCGGTCCCGGGAGGCTGCTGATCGCTGTCTACGCGGTTTTCGCGATCTCGGCCACGGCCCGCGCCGGTTACCAGATCCTGACCAAGTTCCCGGATGCCCCCTTGGCCCACATCCTCTCGGCCTTCGCGGCCGTGGTGTACGTCGTAGCCACGGTTTCCCTCGCCAAGCCGGGCCGCACCTGGTTCAAGGTGTCCTTGGCGGCCGTCCTCGTGGAAATGCTCGGCGTGATCGTAGTCGGTGCCATGAGCCTCTTCGATCCGATTGCTTTCCCGCACGACACCGTGTGGTCCTTGTTCGGACGCGGATACGGCTTTGTGCCGTTGATCCTCCCGGTCCTGGGCTTGCTCTGGCTTTACCGCAGACGCCCGGCACGGCTCCCGCAGTAGCAACGGCGAGCCCCCTGTTCCCGGGCAGCCGTGCCCTGGACAGCAGGTAACCTTAGAGAATTCCGGCGCCGGACCAGGCCGCCGGCACAGTGAATACCAGCAGCAAAAAAGGCGAGGTTGATGGTCCACATCTGGAACGATCCCACCGAAGTCCCCGAGGATTTCGGTCCAAGCGTCGTTACCATCGGGAACTTTGACGGCGTCCATCGCGGACACCAGCAGGTGCTGACGCAGCTTCTGCGCACTGCAGAGCAGCACGGTGCGCGGTCCGTCGTCGTGACTTTCGATCCGCACCCGGCCCTGGTCCACCGGCCCGACTCCGCGCCGGAGCTCATCATGGGACTGCAGGACAAGCTCGATGCCCTCGCCGACGCGGGCGTGGACGCTGTCCTCGTCATGAAATACAACCTCGCACTGGCGGGAATGACGCCCGAGGAATTCGTTGGCACCGTTCTGCTGGACGGGCTTCACGCAGCGCATGTCGTGGTGGGCCATGATCTCCGGTTCGGGGCAGGCAACTCCGGTGACGTCGGCACCATGCAGGCCCTCGGAAAGGAGCTCGGATTCGGCGTTAACGTCGTCAACGAGTTCGGCGCGGAGGGCTTTCCAGTTCACGACGACGGCGGCACGGACCGCCGCTGCTCCTCCACCTGGGTGCGCGAGGCACTCGCAGAGGGCGACGTCGAGACCGCTGCTGCCGTCCTCGGCCGCCCGCACCGGATGCGGGGCGAAGTGGTTCACGGCGCTGCGCGCGGACGCGCGCTCGGCTTTCCCACGGCCAACCTTGACCACGGTGCCACCGGCTACGTGCCCGCGGATGGAATCTACGCCGGTTGGCTGGTGGACCAGGCCGGAACCCGCTGGCCCGCAGCGATTTCCGTGGGTTCCAACCCCACCTTCGACGGCGTGAGCTGCCAGGTGGAAGCCCACGTCATCGACCGCCCGGAAGAGGCCGTGGAGGACTTCGACCTCTATGGCCAGACCGTCGTGGTGGAATTCACGGCGCGGCTGCGGGGGATGGTGGCCTACCGCGGACCAGAGGCACTTGTTGATCAGATGCGGCTCGACGTCATCCAGGCCCACGATCTTTTGCTGGATAAATAGGGCCGTATCGTGAGCGTTGAGAAGAACACCCGGCCACTCGACGAAGGCATCGTCAAGGATTTCAGCTCACGCATGAGCTACGGCTCCTACCTGCAGCTTCCCTTGCTGCTCAGCGCCCAGCAACCTGTCAGCCAGCCAGAGCACCATGACGAACTCTTGTTCATCATCCAGCACCAGACCACCGAGCTGTGGCTGAAGCTGGTCCTCCACGAGCTCCGCAGTGCGGCTACGTGGCTGCGCCAGGATGATCTTGGCTCAGCGCTCAAGGGCATCGCAAGGGTCAAGCACATCCAGAAGACCCTCACTGAACAATGGTCGGTGCTCGCCACCCTCACCCCTACCGAGTACTCCCAGTTCCGCGGTTTCCTGGGCAATGCCTCCGGCTTCCAATCGAGCCAGTACCGTGCGGTCGAATTCATTCTGGGCAACAAGAACGCCAAGATGTTGCCGGTGTTCGAATCGGACCCAGAATCCAAGGCCATGCTGGAGGAAATCCTGCACGCGCCGAGCATTTACGACGAGTTCCTGGCCTACCTTCACCGCCACGGCTACGACGTTCCGGCGTCCGTCCTGGATAGGGATGTCACCCAGGCCCACGAGTTCGCCCCTGAGCTTTTGCCCCTCTTCAAACACATCTATGAACATGCCGCAGACAACTGGGCGGCCTACGAGGCCTGCGAGGAACTGGTGGACCTTGAGGACAACTTCCAGCTGTGGCGTTTCAGGCATTTGCGCACTGTTCAGCGGACCATTGGCATGAAGACGGGAACCGGAGGTTCGAGCGGTGCCTCCTTCCTGAAGAAGGCACTTGACCTGACGTTCTTCCCGGAGCTGTTCGCCGTCCGGACCGAGATCGGGCAGTAACCGCAAACCCGTCTTTGAGGAGTCTTTGAGGAGGGTCACACGGCAGCTTTCGACAAGTTTGCCGGGCTGCCGGTAAACTGGGGGATGGATCCGGCTGCAGTCCGTGGCGGCTGGACCTGTTTTGTGTGCGGTCATCGGCACATCACAACCCGGCAGCGAGGCGCTGAATCGGGACGCACGGCACAACTCTAGGAGTTCACGTGGCACTTGAAGCCGCTGTTAAGCAGTCCATCATCGAGGCATACGCAACGTCCAAGGGCGACACTGGCTCGCCGGAGGTCCAGATTGCTGTCCTGACTCAGCGGATCAAAGATCTGACTGAGCACATGAAGGAGCACAAGCACGACTTCCACACCCAGCGCGGTCTGCTGGCCATGGTTGGTCGTCGCAAGCGCATGCTGGGCTACCTCAAGAAGACTGACATTGCCCGCTACCGTGCGCTCATCGAGCGCCTCGGCCTGCGCCGCTAGTTTGACTTCGGGCGGCCCGATCCTCCGCGGACCGGGCCGCCTTTTCTCCATAACTAAATCCAACACTTATCAGGAGTTCAACCGCATCGCGCATTCGCGGTCCTCGGTAGTGATCCCCGGGAGCAACCTTCTGTGATGAAGGCACAGCCCGTGGGTCTCGATCGATGACCGGGTGTCGTACAGGCCAGGAAAAGACGCTGGCCTGGGTCGATGCGGGAGGACTTCCGCTAAACAAGAAACGGAGGTGACTCTCAATGGAGGGTCCCGAAATCCAGTTCTCAGAAGCCATCATCGACAACGGCCGCTTCGGCAAGCGTGTTATCCGCTTCGAAACCGGCCGCCTTGCCAAGCAGGCAGCCGGCGCTGCGATGGTCTACATCGACGAAGACACCGCCCTACTGTCCGCAACCACCGCAGGCAAGTCCCCGCGTGAAGGCTTCGACTTCTTCCCGCTGACCGTGGACGTCGAAGAGCGCATGTACGCTGCCGGCCGCATCCCGGGCTCGTTCTTCCGCCGTGAAGGCCGCCCGTCCACCGAAGCCATCCTGGCTTGCCGCCTCATGGACCGCCCCCTGCGCCCCGCTTTCGTCAAGGGCTTGCGCAACGAGGTCCAGATCGTCGTCACCGTCCTGGCGATCAACCCGGACGAGCTCTACGACGTCGTGGCCATCAACGCCTCGTCCATGTCCACCCAGCTCTCGGGGCTCCCGTTCTCCGGCCCGATCGGTGGCGTCCGCGTTGCCCTCATCGCCGACGAACAGGGCACCGAATGGGTTGCTTTCCCGAAGCACTCCCAGCTTGAGAACGCCGTCTTCAACATGGTTGTTGCCGGCCGGATCGCCGGCGACGACGTCGCCATCATGATGGTTGAAGCCGAAGCCACGGACAACTCCTGGAACCTCATCAAGGAACAGGGCGCCACCGCTCCCACGGAAGAAGTTGTTTCCGAGGGTCTCGAAGCCGCCAAGCCGTTCATCAAGGCGCTGTGCGAGGCCCAGGCAGACCTGGCCGCCCGCGCCGCGAAGCCCACGGTTGAGTTCCCGGTCTTCCTGGACTACCAGGACGATGTCTATGCGGCTGTTGAAGCTGAAGCCGCCGAGAAGCTTGCCGCGGTCTTCCAGATCGCCGACAAGCAGGACCGCGACAACGCCTCCGACGAACTCAAGGACGAAGTCCTTGGCTCGCTCGCGGGCCAGTTCGAGGGCCGCGAGAAGGAGCTTTCTGCAGCCTTCCGCTCCCTGACCAAGCAGGTTGTGCGCCAGCGCATCCTCAAGGACCAGATCCGCATCGATGGCCGTGGCTTGACGGACATCCGCCAGCTGACCGCCGAGGTAGAGGTCCTGCCGCGCGTTCACGGTTCCGCCATCTTCGAGCGCGGCGAAACCCAGATCATGGGTGTCACCACGCTGAACATGCTCAAGATGGAGCAGCAGATTGACTCGCTGTCTCCCGTCACGCGCAAGCGCTACATGCACAACTACAACTTCCCGCCGTACTCCACCGGCGAGACCGGCCGCGTGGGCTCCCCGAAGCGCCGCGAAATCGGCCACGGTGCACTCGCGGAGCGCGCCCTGGTTCCGGTTCTGCCGTCCCGCGAGGAATTCCCGTACGCCATCCGCCAGGTTTCCGAGGCCCTCGGATCCAACGGTTCGACGTCGATGGGTTCCGTCTGCGCCTCCACGCTGTCCCTGCTCAACGCTGGTGTGCCGCTGAAGGCCGCTGTTGCCGGTATCGCCATGGGCCTGGTTTCCGACCAGGTTGACGGCCAGACCCGCTACGCAGCCCTGACCGACATCCTCGGCGCCGAAGACGCTTTCGGTGACATGGACTTCAAGGTTGCCGGTACCTCCGAGTTCGTCACGGCCATCCAGCTGGACACCAAGCTCGACGGCATCCCGGCATCGGTCCTGGCGGCAGCCCTGAAGCAGGCGCGCGAAGCACGCCTGCACATCCTTGATGTCATCAACGCCGCCATTGACACGCCGGACGAGCTTTCCGAGTTTGCCCCGCGCGTGATCGCCGTCAACATCCCCGTTGACAAGATCGGTGAGGTCATTGGCCCCAAGGGCAAGATGATCAACCAGATCCAGGAAGACACCGGCGCCGACATCTCCATCGAGGACGACGGCACGGTCTACATCGGCGCCACCAACGGTCCGTCTGCCGAAGCAGCCCGCGCCGCGATCAACGCCATCGCCAACCCGCAGATCCCGGAAATCGGTGAGCGTTACCTGGGCACGGTCGTCAAGACCACCACCTTTGGCGCGTTCGTTTCCTTGACCCCGGGCAAGGACGGTCTGCTGCACATCTCCGAGCTGCGCAAGCTGGCCAGCGGCAAGCGCGTGGACAACGTCGACGACGTCGTCTCCGTAGGCCAGAAGATCCAGGTTGAGATCACCAAGATCGACGACCGCGGCAAGCTCTCCCTCTCCCCGGTTGTGGCCGAGGAAGAAGGCGTCGCCTCTGAGGAAGCTCCGGCCGAAGAGGCTGAAGTCTCCGCAGAGTAGCCTGAACCGGCACGGCACGCGGCAGGACCGGTGGACATGTCCACCGGTCCTGCCCGCTTTAACGACGAATTCCCGCCCCAAGGGCGATGTACCCGCTGGTACGATTGCAGCCAGATTTGGCACCCGTGATTTCCCGTAGAACTGAAAGGTCTTGATGACTGTCGTACCCCTTCCTCTGGCGCAGACCGTGCCCGGTGGCGAACTGATCCATGGTGCCGAAGGTGGCTCTGTTGTCCGGCGTTCGGTGCTTCCAGGGGGTGTTCGCGTGCTCACCGAGGCCATGCCTGGGCAACGCTCGGCAACCATCGGATTCTGGGTGGGGGTCGGTTCGCGGGACGAGGCAGAGGGCCAACACGGCTCCACTCACTTCCTGGAGCATCTCTTGTTCAAGGGGACCAGGCGGCGTACAGCCCTTGAGATCGCCTCCACTTTCGACGAGGTGGGTGGTGAATCGAACGCGGCCACGGCCAAGGAAAGCACATGCTACTTTGCGCGGGTCCTGGATACCGACCTTCCCATGGCCATCGATGTCATCGCCGACATGATTACCGGTGCCGTGCTGGATCCGGCGGAGCTCGAACAGGAACGCGATGTGATCCTCGAGGAAATCGCCATGGACAGCGATGATCCCACCGATGTGGCTCACGAAAAATTCGTTGCTGCCGTACTCGGCATTCACCCGCTGGGACGCCCGATCGGCGGCACCCCGGCTGCCATCAAGGCTGTGTCCCGCGATTCGGTGTGGGAGCACTACCGGCGCTACTACCGGCCTGATGAAATCGTCATCACCGCCGCCGGTGGGTTGGATCACGACGTCGTTTGCCGCCTGGTGCTCGACGCCTTGCGGACAGCCGGTTGGGAATTGAAAGACGGCGCGGCCCCGGTTGACCGCCGTTCCACCGCGCGTGCCGATATCACCGGAACGGCTGGACTCCACGTGGTCAAGCGCCCGGTGGAGCAGGCCAACATCATCATGGGCTGCCCTTCGATCGTTGCCACCGATGACCGCCGCTTTGTCATGAGCGTCCTGAACGCGGTCCTAGGTGGCGGGATGTCGTCGCGGCTCTTCCAGGAGATCCGTGAAAAACGCGGACTCGTGTACTCTACCTATTCCTTTGCCTCCGCGTACGCGGACGCAGGCTACTTCGGCATGTATGCCGGCTGCACTCCGTCGAAGGTCAAGCAGGTTTTGGAACTCCTCGGGGCTGA
This sequence comes from Arthrobacter sp. 01T419, assembly GCF_056398865.1. NCBI lineage: Bacteria > Bacillati > Actinomycetota > Actinomycetes > Micrococcales > Micrococcaceae > Arthrobacter > Arthrobacter sp. 01T419. Next base: position 78,055 of record NZ_JBFTQF010000004.1, on the reverse strand, counting down.
ACTGGACAAGCTCGCTTCAGACGGGATCACGGATGAGGAACTGCGCAAGGCTGTAGGCCAATTGTGCGGCGGAATCGTCCTGGCCCTTGAAGACACGGGTTCCCGGATGTCGCGGCTTGGCCGTGCCGAACTCGTCTCAGGCGAATTCCAGGACATCGACGAGACGCTTCGCCGCATCAAGGCCGTCACCGCCGAGCAAGTGCAGGAGCTCGCCGTCGTACTCGCCGCAGCCCCACGCACCGTGACCGTCGTCGGGCCCTTCGACGAGACGGAGACGTTCGGCCTCTAAGCACCACCCCTCCCAATGGACATGCCCAGCTCCCGGGCCAAGGGGTGGACATAACCCTGATATGTCCATTCCTTGCTTGGAAGAGGGGGCATGCTCGGTGGTGCGCGCTGGACGCTCCCAATGGACATGCCCAGCTCCTGGGCCAAGGGGTGGACATAACCCTGATATGTCCATTCCTTGCTTGGAAGAGGGGGCATGCTCGGTGGGGGAGGGTGGACGTGCCTGCTCGATCGGGAACATGATGGTGACGTATCCATCGTCTTGCGCAGGAGTCGCCATGAACGAGCCATTGAAGAGTCATGCAAACACTGCGCTGGAGGCCTTCCTGGGGCATTGGCGGGGGAGCACTGAGCTTGCCGCGTCGCCGTGGGGACCGGCCCGGACGGCCGACGCCGAGGTGACCTTCTCACGCGCGGCCGGAGGCTACGCGTTGGTGCAGAGCTACCGCCACATCGAGCCTGACGGTACGCACTTCGAGGGGCACGGGGTCTTTACCGTTGACCCGGACCACGGGGACACCTTGTGGTATTACGTGGACAGCATGGGCCGGCCACCGGAAGCTCCGGCCCGGGGTCACTGGCAGGACGGCACGCTGAGGCTTGAACGGCGTAGCCCCCGTGGGACCGCGAGACACACTTTCAAGGTAGATGGCGGAGTGCTGACGGACATGGCGGAACTGAGGCTCGGGGATGCCACGACATTTAGCCCGTTCATGATCTCCGTCTGCCGGCGCGTCTAAGGTCCGCCCCCAAAGGGCGCAACAGTCAGAGCGTCCTGGCCTCCACGGATTCCACGATCCGGGCGTCCGGCATGCCGTCGAGCGAGGCCGGCCGTCCGGGTCCACTCCATACCCTCGTCCGCAAGGTGTTCAGCATTGATTCAGCTTGGTCCCGCTCGGCGAAATCAAGCTCGATCAAGACTCGCTGCGAATCGTTCACAGGCCGGCAGACCCGGTAAGAAACAACGCCGGAGCCAGCACGATCGGCAGGATCCGAGTCGAATGACCGCTTCCATGCGGCGAAATCGTTCACAGCGTGTTCGATCTGGAGGGTGTACATGGCTATTCCTTTGCCGTTGCGCGGATAGGCACAGCGTAGGCTCCTTCAACCCGGGGAACCACCCTTTGGCCGTGGCCGGCTCAGCCGCCGGCAAACGGCGGAAGGACGTCGACGACGTCGTCCGCACCAAGAGCGGCCGAACGGTCGCGGACGGCTACTTCGTTGCGCAGGAAGCTGCTGCGCGAAATGATCCGGGCCAAGGTGGGCGTGCCCGCTGGAGGTTCCGGACGTTCGACAGCGAGCAGGGCGGCGATGAGCCCTTCCAAGCTGGTTCCTTCCGGAAGGCTGTGGTTCTCCTCTTCGACGCCTGCCGCGGCGCGTGCGGCAGCGAAGTAACGTACAAGCACAGTTTCAGCCTCCAATTGCGCTCATGCTCCGCTCCGGCTGGACGAAGTCCGGTGCGCCCAGACCGGTGTGGTCCATGCCGTGCGCCTTGGGCTTGATCCACATGGCATCCTGCCAGCGTTGGGCGAGTTCCTCGTCGTCCGCTCCGGAACGAAGTAGTCCCAACAGATCGAATTCCTCGCGGGAGAACAGGCAACTCATGATCTTGCCCTCGGCGGTGATCCTTGTGCGCCGGCAATCGGAACAGAACGGCTCGGTGACCGATGCGATAATACCGACGGTGCCCAGAACGGGTCCGTTGGCTTCCGCAGATGCCGGGTCCCGGCGTCGTACTTCGAATCGTTCGGCCGGTGCGCCGTCGCGCTCGCGCGGGTCCGGGCTCAGCACGAAGTCGCGGGAAAGCAGTTCGCGGATCTCCGCTGCCGTGATCATGTTCCGCCGTGTCCAACCATGATCGGCGTCCAGCGGCATTTGCTCGATGAAGCGCAGCTCATAGCTGCGGTCCAAAGCCCAGGCCAGGAGATCGGGGGACTCGGCGTCGTTGATTCCCCGCATGAGGACGGCATTGATTTTGACCGGTCCCAAGCCGGCGGCCCAGGCGGCATCGACGCCGGCCAGCACCTTGTCGAGGAAGGGCCGCCGGGTCAGCTTGGCGAACGTCTCTTCGTGCAGGGAATCGAGGGAGACATTGATGCGTGTGAGCCCGGCTTCCTTGAGCGAGGCCGCCTTCTTATCCAGGCCGACGCCGTTGGTGGTCATCGAGATCGGCAGATGAGGGTGCCCCTTGCGGAGGGCCGAGATGATGTCCACGAGGTCGGCACGCACCAAGGGCTCGCCGCCGGTGAGGCGCAGCTCGCGGACCCCGAGTTGATCGACGCCGATTCGCACTAGGCGGACAATCTCGGCGGCGGTCATGACGGCCTGTTTGGACAACCATTCGAGACCTTCGGCGGGCATGCAGTACGTGCACCTGAGGTTGCACTTGTCAGTCAGCGACAAGCGCATATCGGTGGCCCGGCGTCCGTAGCGGTCGAACAGGCCCACAGGGGTTCCAGCAGGGCGCGGCGGGGGCGCAGACACGCTGCTTCCAGTCCTATCGCCCGTAGCGGGCAGCGGCATGCCTAGCTGAACACTCATGGATTCAGGCTACGCCAGGCAGGGCCCAAGCGTGATATCGCCCACTGGTCACGTCCGGCCGCTTGCCATAGGAAGGAGTTCTTACGGAATACGTACAGTTGGCCCGCGGACGGCCGGAACACGCACCACGGGGCCCCTGCGAATCTATGCTGAAGGTGTGAACATGCAGCCCGCGCCGCACGCTGCCGAACCTGGCAATCGCCGCATCCTCCTGGTCGAAGACGAACAGACCATCGCCGACGTCGTCCGGGACTATCTGGTCCAGGCAGGCTTCCAGGTCGATCTCGCGGGCGACGGCTTTACAGCCTTGAGCGTCGCGGCCGCCAGGCGGCCCGATCTCGTCATCCTGGACCGGATGCTGCCCGGACTCGACGGGGTGGAGGTGTGCCGCAGGTTGCGCCTGGCCATGAGCGTTCCCATCATTATGGTCACCGCCCTCGGCACGGAAGACGACCGCATCCTGGGGCTGGAAACCGGAGCGGACGACTACGTCACGAAGCCTTTTTCACCGCGCGAACTGGTTCTCCGGGTGAAATCCGTGTTGCGCCGGAGCATCCGGGAATTCAGCCCGGAGCCGCCCGTGGAACTCGCCGGCTTCGCATTGGATCCGGCCTCGCGGACAGTCCTGCACGACGGCAAGCCGCTGACGTTGACGGTGCGCGAATTCGATTTGCTGGCTTTCCTGCTCCGCCGGCCCAACCAGGTGTTCAGCCGTGAGGAACTCATTAAGGCAGTGTGGGGCTGGGAGTTCGGTGATTTGTCCACGGTGACGGTGCATGTCCGCCGCTTGCGCGAAAAGATCGAAGACAACCCCACAACTCCGGTGCTGCTCAAGACTGTCTGGGGAGTCGGTTACCGCTTTGACGCGAAGGAAAGTGGACATGCAGGCAACTGAAATGTTCACGATCCTGGCTTGGATGCTCCTGTGGGCGGTTCTCATCGGCGCCTTGACCCTTGCGTTGCTGAGGTTCCTGCGCGGTGCGTCGATCCTGGTGCAGATTTGCCTCGTGGTGGTGGCTACCGTTGCTGTTCTCGTGGCGGGGATGGTGAGCGCCTTCAATGCGATGTTCATTTCCGCCCTGGACCTCGAAGTCATGTGGTACATCCTCGCGGTGGCCTCAGCCGTTGCCATTGCCATTTCGCTGGTCCTCGGCGCCGGGGTATCCCGCAACGCCATCCGGCTCGTGGCCGCGACGCGGCGCCTCGGCAGTGGCGAAGCCCTCGACGGTTCCGTTCTGCCTCAAACGGCGTCGCGGCGAACCGCACCGGCCATGAACTCCGAACTGGCACAGCTCGCCCAGGAACTGGAAACGAGCAGCCTCAAACTGGAAGAATCCCGGCGGCGGGAAGCCGCGGTCGAAACCGCTCGTCGCGAACTGGTCTCCTGGATCTCGCACGACCTCCGGACTCCCTTGGCCAGCATGCGGGCCATGGCCGAGGCTCTTGAAGACGGCATGGCGTCCGACGTCCCCGCGTACTATCGCAAGATTATCGGCCAGACGGACCAGATGGCGGTGATGGTCAACGACCTCTTGGAACTGTCCAAAATCCAGGCGGGAACGTTACGCCTGAGCGCGGAAGCTTTGGACCTCTACGACCTGGTGAGCGACGCCATTGCCGATCTTGCCCCCCTTGCCGCGCAGCGCGGCATCCGGCTCGACGGCGGTGGCGACCGCGAGTGCATGGCCGTCGCAGACGGTCCCAGCCTGGGCAGGGCAGTCCGCAACGTGGTCCTCAACGCGATCATCTACAGCAGGCCCGACGGCGGCGTCCGGGTAAGCGTCGGACGCGAAGGCAGCGACGCCGTCGTCGATGTCGTGGACAATTGCGGGGGCATCGATGACGAAGACCTGGCCCACGTCTTCGAGACCGGCTGGCAAAAGGACCGCTCCAGGAGCGCAGGAATGCGGTTCGAAGAAGGGCAACCGCGCTACAGCGGAGCCGGTGTGGGGCTCAGCATGGTGGCGGGCATCGTCAAGGCCCATGGCGGCAGCGTCACGGTGGTGAACGCGGGAGAGGGTTGCCGTTTCACCCTCCGCCTCCCCTCGGGCGCACAGGCAAAGGCAAGCGCGCTTCCGATACAGACAGCTCCGGCGGACATCATTCCGGCAAAGAGCACCAAACAGGCAGGCACGACATGAGCAGGACCACTCCGAAGGCAGAGAAACCCAGTACCAGGACGGCGGCCCGTTGGTCTGCAGTTTGCGGCGTGGCGGCCATCGGACTCGGGGTGGCCGCCGGAGAGTTGTTGGCTGGTTTCCTGAGCCCGTCCGTCTCACCTGTCACCGCGCTTGGCGGTGTGGTGATCGATGCCGTACCGGGTTGGGCCAAGGAACTGGCCGTCAGCCTTTTCGGCACCGCGGATAAAATCGCACTGATCACCAGCATCGCCCTCGTGACGCTGGTTCTTGCTGCGCTCGCCGGGCTCCTGGAATACCGGCGAAAGGGAGCGGGGCTGGTGCTCGCCTTGCTCGCCGGAGCGGCTGGTTTGGCTGCCGTTTTGACGCGCGCCCAAGCGGCACCCACAGCTGCAATCGCCCCCGTCGTGGCCACCGTGGTCACCATGCTTTTCCTCCGGCTCCTGATCCAGCGGCTCGAAACCTGGCGACCAGTGCGCGAAGCGGTCGATATGCCCCTGGCCCGCCGAAGCTTCGTGCAATTGCTCGGCGGAACGGCGATCGCAGCCGTGGTCGCAGGAATCGTGACGACGGTGGTGCGAAGGGCAGGAACGGTCGTTTCCGATTTCCGCCAGGCGGTGGCCCTGCCAGCACCGGTGACTCCGGCCCAGAAGGTCCCCGACGGCGCCGCGCTCACCTTGGCGGGACTGCGGCCGCTCGTCACCCCGAACGCTGACTTCTACCGGATTGACACCGCACTGATCCCACCAGCAGTGAATCCGCCTGAGTGGGTCCTCAAGGTGACAGGCTTGGTGGAACGCGAAGTCCAGTTGGATTTCGCCACACTGCTGAGCAAACCGATGATCGAGCGCCACGTGACCATCGCCTGTGTATCCAACGAGGTCGGTGGAGACCTGATCGGTAACGCCCTTTGGCTGGGCTGGCCGGTCCGCGAACTCCTGGCCATGGCCGGGCCCAAGCCGGGCGCGGACATGGTGCTGTCCCGCAGTACCGACGGCTGGACCGCCGGAACCCCCCTCGAAGCGCTTACCGACAATCGCGACGCCATCCTCGCCGTCGGTATGAACGGCGAACCCTTGCCGCTGGAACATGGCTTCCCCGTCCGGATGATCGTCCCGGGCCTCTATGGATATGTTTCTGCCACCAAATGGCTGACGGAGCTGAAAGTCACCCGCTTCGCTGACGACCAAGGCTATTGGACGCCGCGCGGCTGGAGCGACCATGGACCCATCAAGACGCAGTCCCGCATCGATGTGCCCCGGGACGGCCGCTCGGTCAAAGCAGGAACGGTCCAGTTCGGCGGGGTCGCCTGGGCTCAACACCGCGGCGTCTCCAAGGTGGAGCTACGAGTCGATCGGGGCAACTGGCAGGAAGCCAAGCTCGCTCCAGGAATCTCCACGGACACGTGGTACCAGTGGCAACTGGGCCTTCAATTGAGTGTTGGAGACCATGAGGTCCAGGTCCGTGCCACCGATGCTACCGGCACGCCCCAGCCTGAACCCCGTACTCCCGTGGCTCCGGACGGCGCCACGGGATTCCACACCATCCGGGTCACCGCCAACTGACACTAGGCTGTGTAGGTCTGAGCGAAACAATCGGGAGGAACACCGTGGCCAGATCCGTCGCAGCCCACCGCGAAGCCGTCAAGGAGCTGCTGTCCGGCCTTGCGCGCCAAGGAAGCACCGAAGGGCTGCCCTTGATGGGCGCGCTCGGACGCGTGCTCGCCGTCGACGTCCTGGCTCCGCTCAGCCTGCCGCCGTTCGCCAACTCCCAAATGGACGGTTTTGCCGTCCGCTCAGCGGACCTCGCGGCGGAAGCAGGGAACGACGCCGGTGCGGAGCTGACGGTGGTGGATCCCGTCCCGGCCGGCGCGGCACCGGCGCGACTCGTGCCCGGCACCACGGCCCCCATCATGACCGGCGCCATGATGCCGGAGGGTGCGGACGCCGTCGTGCCTATCGAACGGGCAGTGCCCGATGTCTTCCCCGCGACCGGGGTAGCAGCAACCGTCCGTCTTCCGGCAACCGAGCCGGGAACGTTCGTCCGCGACGCCGGAAGCGACATCGCCGAGGGGACCGTTGCCTTGCGGGCCGGAACTGTCCTTGGCCCTGGGCAATTGGGTTTGCTCGCCGCCTTGGGGATGACCGCCGTCGAGGTCCGCAAGCCGGTACACGTGCTGCTGGTGACTACGGGCGATGAAGTCGTGGAACCCGGCACGCCCCTCCCGGAAGGCAAGATTTACGATTCCAACGGAACCCTGCTGGAAGCCGCCATGGTGCAATCAGGCCTCCGGGTCACGCGGACGGGAATCAGCGGAGACGATCCTGCTGCCCTCCAAGGCCTACTGCATCGTCACCTCGGGGCGGTCGATCTCATCGTGACCACCGGGGGAGTCAGCAAGGGCGCCTATGAAGTGGTGAGGCAGGCCATGGATGGCCAAACGGTCGAGTTCGTGTCCGTGGCCATGCAACCCGGCGGACCCCAAGGGATCGGAATGTTCGACGGCGTGCCCTTCCTGGGATTCCCCGGCAACCCGGTGAGCTGCCTTGTGTCCTTCGAGATGTTCCTTCGCCCGGCGCTCGCCGTCGTCGTGGGAAACCCGGCGTTGCGGCCAAGCCTGCAAGCGCGCCTCACGGAGTCATTGACATCGCCAGCGGGTAAGCACCAGGTCCGCCGCGGAACCCTGCTTCCGGGTGGAAAGGTCCGCCTCGAGGGCGGCGCCGGTTCCCACCTCATCCATGCGCTCGCCAACTCGAACGCGCTGGTCCAGGTTCCTGCGGACGTCACGGAACTCGACGCCGGCGCGGAAGTGGAAGTATGGATGTTGTGAATGACACTTCAGACTCCGCCGGCATCGTCGGCGGCCCCACCGACCTACGCCAGGATGGCGTTGGCGCCCTGACGCATTTGCGCCAGGATGGAACGGCCCAGATGGTCGATGTCTCCGGGAAGGCCGTGACCACGCGCGAGGCTACCGCTACCGCCACCGTCCACACCACCTCCGAAGTACTCGCCCTGCTCGGCGCCGGTGAGCTTCCCAAAGGGGACGCCCTGGCAGTGGCGCGCGTTGCCGGCATCATGGCGGCAAAGAAGACGCCCGAACTGATCCCGCTATGCCACCCGCTGCCGATTTCCAAGGTCACAGTGGACTTCGAACTCGGTCCGCACACGGTAATGGTGTTGGCGACGGTCAAGACCAAAGGTGTCACCGGCGTGGAGATGGAGGCGTTGACCGCGGCATCCGTTGCCGCGCTCAGCGTCTACGACATGATCAAGGCCGTTGACAAGCACGCCGTCATTAGCGGCATCCAGGTGCTCGCCAAGAGCGGCGGGAAGAGCGGGGACTGGGACCTTGGCCCCGTATCGAATGCACGCGTCGAAGGCGGGAAGGCATGAGCGGCTGCGAACCCCACCGCGGTGCGAGGAGAGCCGGCGTCGTTATTGCGTCCACCCGTGCCGCGGCCGGAATGTACCAAGACGAAACCGGTCCCGTGATCCTGGACTGGCTGGCCGAACACGGCTACGAGACCTTCCCCGTCATGGTTGTGCCGGATGGCGAGCCCGTCGGTGCCGCCATCCGTGCGCTCCTGACGCAGGAACCCGCCGTCGTGATTACCAGCGGTGGGACGGGGCTGAGCCCCGATGACCGCACGCCGGAGGTCACGCTGCCTTTGTTGGATCGCGAAATACCGGGCCTCATGGAAGGCATCCGCCGCGCCGGAGCTGCCAAAACCCCCATGGCCATGCTGAGCCGGGGCCACGCCGGCACTGCAGGCAAGACGTTCATTGTGAATCTTCCGGGTTCGCCGAAAGGCGTGATGGACGGGCTCGCCGTCCTGGACCCTGTCATCGCCCACCTATGCGATCAACTGGAGGGAAGTCATGGCCACTGAAACCGACTTCGAAGTCATTAGCGCAGTCCTCAGCGCCGAGCCGATTTCCGTGGACCAAGCCATCGCTGCGGTCGAATCGGACACGGCAGGGGCAGTGGTGAGCTTCAGTGGCGTGGTCCGCAACCACGACGGCGGCAAGCCCGTGGACCGACTCAGCTACAGTGCCCACCCCACGGCGCATCAGGTCATGTCCGACGTCGTGGCGCAGCTCGTAGCAGAGCACTCGGGAGAGGCTGCCCAACCTGTCCGTATTTGGGCGGCCCATCGGATCGGCATGCTGGAGATCGGCGATCCCGCACTCGTCTGTGCCGTGGCCGCTGCACACCGCGGACAAGCCTTCGCGGTGTGCTCGGAACTGGTGGACAGGATCAAGGCGCAAGTGCCCATCTGGAAGGAACAGTTCTTCAGCGACGGCACGGTGGAGTGGGTCGGCGCGGGGGAGTAGCTCGCTTGCCGTCGAAATCGCCGGAACGGTGCCGGTTCGCCGGAGCGTTCGGGCGAACCAGCACGGTTCCGGCGACCCCACGTTGGGGCAGCCACCAACCGGTAGGGTTAAGGTCATGACCGAACAACTTGCTGTTGCCGTGCTGGGCGCCCACGGGCGCATGGGTATAGAAGCCGTCAGGGCGGTGGAGGCAGCCGCCGACATGAAGCTCGTCGCGGCGCTCGGCCGCGGCGACTCCCTCGATGCCCTGCTCGACGCCGGCGCCAAGTATATTGTGGACCTCACGGTTCCGGACAGCACCGAAGCGAACGTCCGTTTCGCCGTCGAACACGGTATGCACGCCGTGGTCGGCACCACTGGCTGGGACGCCGCTCGGCTTGCAGCCTTGCGCGAGTTGCTGGCCGCGAACCCTGGCTCGGGCGTCCTGATCGCACCCAACTTCGCGCTCGGCTCAGTCCTGGCCTCGGCGTTCGCCGCCAAAGCCTCCAAGTATTTCGAATCAGTCGAAATCGTCGAACTTCACCATCCCAACAAGGTGGACGCGCCCTCGGGCACTGCCGTCCGCACGGCCCAGCTCATTGCGGCGGCCCGCGAAGAAGCCGGAGTCCCGGCCAGCCCGGACGCCACAGACACCGCCCTTGACGGCGCGCGCGGTTGCGACGTTGACGGTATCCGCGTCCACAGCGTCCGCCTGCGCGGGCTGGTGGCGCACCAGGAAGTGCTCCTCGGCGGTCCGGGGGAGCAACTGACCATCCGCCACGATTCCTTTGACCGGGCGTCCTTCATGCCCGGTGTGCTGCTGGGACTTCGAAATGTCGCAGCCTACCCCGGGCTGACAGTCGGCCTGGACGGATACCTGGACTTGGGGCTGTAGGCGCATGGGCTCGCTTTGGAACACGTTCAAGAAGAACCGCACCAAGATCTGGGTGGGTGCCGTCACGCTGCTGCTGGTGCTCTACTTGGTGGTCACCTTCCAGCGTTCGATCCTGCTGCTCAGCGACCAGAACCTGGTAGCCAAGGGAATCGGCGCGGCCTATTTGGTGCTTCCCATCATCGGGGCGTGGGCTTTGATCCGGGAACTGGTGTTTGGCGCCCGCACCGAGAAGATGGCCAAGGTGCTCGAAGCCGAGGGCGGGCTGCCGGTGGACAACCTGCCGCGTACGCCGGGAGGACGCATTGTCCGTGCGGCTGCGGACGCAGAGTTCGAGAAGTACCGCGTGGAGGCCGAGGCAGCGCCCGAGGACTGGCGCTCTTGGTTCCGGCTCAGCTGCGCGTACGATGCCGCCGGTGACCGCAAGCGTGCCAGGGAATCCATGCGCGACGCCGTACGCCTGTTCCGCGCCCAGCCCACCGCGGAAGGGGCCAAGTAGCCGCGGTTCGCTTAATGGATTGTCTTGTATTCGAATATATGTTCGAATACCATGGCTGCATGAACGATCCTTCGAAGCGGCCGAACTCGTACCCCCACGGCCTGGATGGGCCCATGAAGGCGATGAGTCCGGGCGTCGTCGACTTCCTCTTCCGCCAACTCGTCGCGGGGGAGTCGCCGGAAGACGTGCAGTGGCGGCGCGAGGGAACCGTCCTGGGCGAACAACAGCCGGGAGCCGAGCTGGCCAGGCGGCTTGCGGAGACTGACCTCGAATCGTTGACCCCTGTTGAATTGTTCGACTACGTGCGGGCGGCCCAACGGCTGGGTGCGTGGGCGGACCGCTTGCGCGAATCGGCCGTTGCCCAGTATTGCTCGCCGGAGGCGTCGCGGCTGCCGAACGCTCCCACGGGCCGGAATCAAGGCAGCCCGGCGAGGACCACGGGTGGCGGTCGCCAAAGCGGTCCTGCCTAAGCGGGCCAGTCTAGGATGGCTAGGTGACTGCTGCCCTGACTGTTGCCGCCATTCAGTACGAAGCCCACGACGGCGGCGTGCCCGCCAATGTGCCGGAACACGTCCGTCTTATCGAGGACGCCCATTCGCACGGCGTCCGCCTTGTCGTCTTTCCCGAATTGTCCCTGACGGGTTATGACCTGAAACTGTTCGCCGATGAGGACGCCTGGGTGACTCCGGGGGATCCACGGCTTGAGGACATCCATGACATCGCCACGCGGACCGGCATTACGGTGGTTGTCGGTGCCGCATTCCGGGAAGGCGACGGAACGCCGCGCCTGGCTTCCCTGGTCATCCGGCCCGCCGGAGACGCGGCGCCCGCGTTCAAGACCCACCTGCACGGAGTCGAGCGGGAGCTGTTCGTGCCAGGAAGTGGTCCGGCCCTCCTCGAACTCGACGGGTGGAGGATTGCCCTGGCCATTTGTTTCGACGCCGCAGTTCCGTCCCATGCATCCGCAGCGGCTGAGGCGGGAGCGGACGTCTATGCTGTTTCGGCCGTCTATGTCCAAGGCGAAGAGCACCGGTTGGGTCTCCATCTCGGCGCGAGGTCCATGGATCATCGGATGTTCGGCATCCTCGCCAACATGGGCGGTTCCACGTCCATCGGAGATTCGTGCGGACTCAGCGGCGCCTGGGGGCCGGACGGCCGCGCCCTCACCCAGCTCAACGTCAGTGGTTCGGCAATAGGCATCGCGACGCTTCAGCCTGAGGCCTTGCTCCCATTTCGCTGAATTTGACGACAATCACGACGCCGTCATTCTCCTATCCTGTAGATGACAGGGTAACGTTTTTCATATGTCTGACTCTCGTGTGAACGTTCCTGCTCTCGGTACCCTTCTGACCGCCATGGTCACCCCGTTCACCAAGGACGGCGAAGTCGATTACAAGCAGGCAGCGGAATTGGCAGTCAAACTCGTCGACGACGGCTGCGATGGCCTGGTTGTCACCGGGACAACCGGAGAGACGTCCACCCTCACGGATGCGGAAAACCTCGGCATGTTCCGCGCCGTGAAGGAAGCTGTAGGCGGTCGCGCCGCAATCATCGCGGGAACCGGAACCAATGACACCGCGCACTCGGTGCACCTCTCCCAGGAAGCCGCGAAGCTCGGCGTCGACGGTCTCTTGATCGTCACGCCGTACTACAACAAGCCGAGCCAGGCCGGCGTCCGGGCCCATTTCGAGACCATTGCGTCGGCCACCGAGTTGCCGGTCATGCTGTACGACATTCCCGGGCGTTCTTCCATTCAGATCGCGCCGGAGACCATGATCGGTCTTGCCGCCCACCCCAACATTGTTGCGGTCAAGGATGCCAAAGCCGATTTCGCGGCTGCAACGCGTGTCATGGCTGAAACCGACCTCCTTTTCTATTCAGGGGACGATGGCCTGACCCTCCAGTGGATGGCCCTGGGCGCAGTGGGCCTTGTAGGCGTCACTACGCACGTCGTCACCCGGCGCTTCCGTGAGCTCGTCGACGCGATCAACGCGAACGACCTCGGCACGGCCCGTAAGATCAACTTCGAACTGGAGCCCGTGGTGCGTGCAACCATGACCCGGGTCCAAGGCGCTGTCGCCGCCAAACAAATTCTTAAATGGCAGGGAGTCCTGCCCAACTCGGTTGTCCGTTTGCCCCTCGTGGAGCCGGACGCCGCCGAGATCGCAACCATCCGCGAGGACTTGGCGGAAGCTGGAATGGACTTCACTGTCTAGAAGGATTCCGCCGGAAAGTAGCGCATTATGACCCAAACCGCCCTTCCCGGACTTGTCACCCCGCCCAAACTTCCGCAGGGAACACTCCGGATTGTGCCCCTTGGCGGGCTGGGGGAGATCGGCCGCAACATGGCCGTTTTTGAAATCAACGGCAAGCTGCTGGTGGTCGACTGCGGTGTGCTCTTCCCCGAAGAGACACAGCCGGGTGTTGACTTGATCCTGCCCGATTTCTCGTACGTCGAGGACAGGCTCGACGACGTCGTTGCCATCGTCCTGACGCACGGCCACGAAGACCACATCGGCGCTGTGCCGTACCTCCTGCGCCTGCGCCCGGACCTGCCGCTGGTCGGTTCCCAGCTGACGCTTGCCCTCGTTGAGGCCAAGCTCCAGGAACACCGGATCAAGCCCTACACGCTCACTGTCACCGAAGGACAGGTGGAGCAGTTCGGTCCCTTCGAATGTGAATTTGTTGCGGTCAATCACTCGATTCCGGACGCCTTGGCTGTCTTCATCCGAACCGCCGGCGGCAACGTGCTGCACACGGGCGACTTCAAGATGGACCAGCTGCCCTTGGATGGCCGCATTACGGACCTGCGCCACTTCGGCCGTTTGGGCGAAGAAGGAGTGGACCTGTTCATGGCCGACTCCACCAACGCGGATGTGCCCGGCTTCACCACGGCCGAGAAGGAAATCGGTCCTACCCTGGACCGATTGTTCGGCCAGGCGAAGAAGCGCATCATCGTTGCGTCCTTCTCCTCGCACGTGCACCGTGTCCAGCAGGTTCTCGACGCCGCCGCCAAGCACGGCCGCAACGTCGCCTTTGTGGGCCGATCGATGGTGCGCAACATGGCCATCGCGGCGAAGCTCGGCTACCTTGACGTCCCGCCGGGAATCCTCGTGGACATCAAGAACATCGACAACCTGCCGGACCACCGCGTCGTCCTGATGTCCACGGGCTCCCAAGGCGAACCCATGGCAGCGCTGTCCCGCATGGCCAATGGCGACCACCGTGTTGTGGTCGGCCAGGGCGATACCGTTATTCTGGCCTCGAGCCTCATCCCGGGTAACGAGAATGCCGTTTACCGGATCATCAACGGGCTGCTCAAACTCGGCGCCGACGTCGTCCACAAGGGCAACGCCAAGGTGCACGTCTCAGGCCACGCGGCCGCGGGCGAACTGCTCTACTGCTACAACATCCTCAAACCGCTGAACGCAATGCCCGTGCACGGCGAAACCCGGCACCTCATCGCCAACGGCAAACTTGCGGAGGAGTCCGGCGTCCCCGCGGACCGCGTGATCCTCAGCGACAACGGCACGGTGATCGACCTCAGGGACCACAAGGCCAATGTGGTGGGCCAAGTGGAAGTGGGCTTCGTCTACGTGGACGGCTCCAGCGTTGGCGAGATTACCGACGCCGACCTCAAGGACCGCAGGATCCTCGGCGACGAGGGCTTCATCTCCGTCATCACCGTGATCAACCGCACCACCGGCAAGATCGTCTCGGGACCGGAGATCCACGCCCGGGGCGTAGCCGAGGACGATTCCGTGTTCGACGAGATCATTCCCAAGATCAACGCGGCCCTCGAAGACGCAGTGCTCCACCACGCAGATCACACCAACCACCAGCTCCAGCAAGTGGTCCGTCGTGTGATCGGCACGTGGGTCAACCGCAAGCTTCGCAGGCGGCCCATGATCATCCCCCTGGTTTTGGAGGCGTAGCTTCTGGAGGCATAGCCAGCACGGACGCCTCGGAGCCAGTCTCCGAGCGGCCCGGTTCTCGCGAACCGGGCCGCCGGTGTTTTCGGCCCAGGTCTCGGTGACATCGGGCCCGCTGATTGTTCAACAGGGGCAACATGGTTCCTCCGCGCCCCTGAAATCCGCGGGATTCCGCACGGACTGGGGTAGCGTGGCCGATATGGCGACTCGTACTACCTCCGCGCCTAGAGGCAGCTCCAATAGCAAATCCGGCGGCTCGGGCAGCGGCCGGACCCCGGCTAAGTCCGGCAGGAGCAGCACAGCGGCGGCCCGCGGCAAGCAGGCGGCCGTCGTCGAACCCCAACAGCCCTGGATCCTGCGTGCGCTTGCCGGTGCCTGGTTGGGAATCGGCCACGTGGTGGGCGCAGGCATCCGCCGGATCGGCCACGACGTCAGTGACCTAGATCCTGCGGACCGCCGGGACGGCGCGGCGCTTTTCAACCTGGCGCTCGGTGTCTTCATCGCAACCTTCGCCTGGTGGGGCCTCAAAGGCTGGTTCCCGGACGTCGTCTATGGCATCGTGAACGGGACCTTCGGCTGGGTGTCCCTGCTTCTGCCGCTCATGCTTTTCGTCTGCGCATTCCGGCTCTTCCGGCAGCCGTGGGACAGCCGTGGCAACAACCGGGTGGGCATCGGTTTCCTGATCATGACATTCGCCGGCACTGGTTTGGCCCACATCGTCGGGGGCCAGCCGACTGTCGCCGATGGCTTCGACGGTCTCCGGCGAGCCGGGGGAATGCTCGGCTTCCTCGCGGCGTCGCCCCTTGCCGCCATCCACGCCGCAGTACCCGTCATCGTCTACGGCGCCTTGGCGTTCGTCTCCCTCCTGATTGTCACAGCCACCCCTTTTGGCGCTATTCCTCGACGTATCCGCGGCGCCTACGAGCACCTCATGGGCGTCGACTTGGTGGATGCCGATCGGCAACACGGCGATTCGCACGACCGCAGCTACCTCTACGAAAACGCGGCGGCCGTTGAGCCGAAGAAGAAACGCCGCAAACGCTTCTTCGGCAAGGATCGTGACGACGACACCGGGCTTGAAGGCTATGTCGGCGATGAGGCGTTCGAGCACGCAATCGTCGACGACGACGCCACTCCCGCTCAGGGCGCGCCTTCCGTGCCGCCCGGGGTCCGCCGTCCGACGCAGGCCGAAATCGCCGTCGAGAAGATCAAGGCCGCACAGGGACTTGGAAGCCCGAAGGCAGGTGCGGAAAACGCCACCGAAGCGATCCCCATGGTCGCGCCAGCCGCCGTCGTTCCCCCTGTCATTGTGCCTTCGGCACCCGTCGGCCCGCCGCCGCCCCCGACGCCGATTCCGCAACGCACCGAACAACTTTCGCTCGCGGGCGACGTCACCTACACGCTGCCTTCGTCGGACAACCTGACTCCCGGTTCCATCCCGAAGGAACGCACGGAAGCGAACGACGCCGTCGTGGCCGCCCTGACGGACACCATGCAGCAGTTCAACGTGGACGCCACCGTTACCGGTTTCAGCCGTGGCCCTACCGTGACCCGCTATGAGATCGAACTTGCTCCTGGCACCAAGGTGGAGCGCGTCACGGCCTTGTCCAAGAACATCTCCTACGCTGTGGCATCGAGCGATGTCCGCATCCTCAGCCCTATCCCCGGCAAGTCGGCCATCGGCATCGAAATCCCCAATACGGACCGCGAGACTGTGTCCCTCGGCGATGTCCTGCGCAGCCAAAACGCCCGGCGGACAGACCACCCCATGGTGATGGGGGTCGGCAAGGACGTCGAGGGCGGTTACGTCGTCGCGAACCTCGCGAAGATGCCGCACTTGCTCGTAGCAGGCGCCACGGGTGCCGGTAAATCGTCCTTCGTGAACTCCATGATTACGTCCATCCTGATGCGCGCTACACCGGACGAGGTCCGCATGGTCATGGTGGACCCGAAGCGTGTGGAACTCACCGCCTACGAGGGCGTTCCGCACTTGATCACGCCGATCATCACCAACCCCAAGAAGGCTGCCGAGGCGCTTCAATGGGTGGTCCGCGAAATGGACGCCCGCTACGACGACCTTGCCAACTACGGCTTCAAGCACATCGATGACTTCAACAAAGCCGTCCGGGCAGGGAAGGTGGTTCCGCCGGTTGACTCCAAGCGCGTCATCAAGCCCTACCCTTACTTGCTCGTGATCGTGGACGAGCTCGCCGACCTGATGATGGTGGCCCCGCGCGACGTCGAAGACTCGATTGTCCGTATCACCCAGCTTGCCCGCGCCGCCGGCATCCACTTGGTTCTGGCCACTCAGCGTCCTTCGGTGGACGTTGTGACGGGCTTGATCAAGGCCAACGTTCCTTCCCGTATGGCATTCGCCACGTCCTCTGTCACCGACTCCCGCGTGGTCCTGGACCAGCCCGGCGCCGAGAAGCTCATTGGCCAAGGTGACGCGCTCTTCCTTCCCATGGGCGCGTCCAAAGCCATGCGTGTGCAGGGCGCCTGGGTCACCGAATCCGAAATCCACCGGGTAGTGGAGCACGTCAAGGGCCAACTCAAGGCGGTCTATCGGGACGACGTCGCGCCTGAGGCGCAGAAGAAGCAGATCGACGACGACATCGGAGACGATCTCGAGGTCCTGCTGCAGGCCACGGAACTCGTGGTCACCACGCAGTTCGGCTCCACGTCGATGCTGCAGCGCAAGCTCCGCGTCGGCTTCGCCAAGGCGGGCCGCCTCATGGACCTGCTGGAATCGCGAGGGGTCGTAGGCCCGTCCGAAGGTTCCAAGGCCCGCGACGTCCTGGTCAAGCCGGACGACCTTGCTCCCGTGCTGGCCGCCATGAAGGGCCAGGAGGCTCCCGCCAGCCCCGATGCGCACACGGCCGCCCTGAGCGACAACGCGAACGCGAACATCGCCGTCGGAGGCTATGCGGAGGATCTGGTCGCCGCCGATCTCGAAAACCGCAAGCAGGCCACGGATTACTACGACGGGGCGGAAAACTCCGATGACGAGGACGACGGCGGCGAAGACGCCTGGTCACTGACCGGACGGTAGCCTAGAGGGGTGACTACATCCGAGGGCAGCAAAGCCGGTTCCAACAGCTCCGACATCTGGAACCTGCCTAACATCCTGACGATGCTTCGAATTGTCCTGGTCCCGTTCTTCGTATGGTTTCTCCTCGCGGACAACAGCCAGCACGGCATCTGGCGCTGGGCCGCCGTGGTCGCCTTCGCCGTGGCCATCTATACGGACAAGCTCGACGGCGACATCGCCCGGAGCCGCAACCTTGTCACCAACTTCGGCAAGATCGCCGACCCCATCGCGGACAAGCTTCTCATTGGATCGGCGCTGGTCCTTCTGTCGGCGCTGGGCGAGTTGCCTTGGTGGATCACCATCCTCATCCTCGTGCGCGAATGGGGGATCACTGCCCTGCGGTTCTTTGTGATCCGCTATGGCGTCATGCCGGCTTCGCGTGGCGGCAAGCTTAAGACCGTCATCCAGACCGTCGCCATCTTCCTTTACATCCTGCCGTTGAACTCCTTTGCGCCATGGCTCGTCAGCGTCGCCTTCTGGGTCATGATCGTCGCCCTCGCCATCACGGTATGGACCGGCGTCGAATACGTCATCGAGGCCGTCAAGCTCCGCGCCGCAGGCAGGCGGGCGGCATGAGCCGGACCGCTGGCGAGGTGGCCGCGACCGCCGTCGCGCTCGCCATCGAGCGGGGCATCACCGTGGCTACCGCGGAATCCCTGACGGCCGGCCTCGTCGCTGCGACCCTCGCTGATACTCCAGGGGCGTCAGGCATGCTCCAAGGAGGGGTGGTCGCCTATCAGAATTCGGTCAAGGCCGGAGTTCTGGGGGTGTCGGCGGAACTGCTTTCGGCGGTCGGATCTGTCGACGCCGACGTGGCGGCGGCGATGGCCGACGGCGCCAGGCGCGCGTGCGGGGCCGACGTCGGGGTGTCCACTACGGGGGTTGCGGGCCCTTTGACGCACGACGGGAAGCCAGTGGGTACCGTTTTCATCGGAATCGCCACGTCGAGCGGATCTACGGCGCATGCATACTCCTTTCACGGGGACCGGCCAGCCATCCGGGCGCAGGCGCAGGTGGCCGCACTCGAACGCTTGCTCGAGTGCCTTGTCGCTACCGACCTACCACACGTAAAGTAGCCGGGAACAAAAACAGCGGCCCAATAGTTGTTACATTGTGTCGCCTCGGAATGGCCGGGGCGCCTAGGATGTAGAAACAACCGGTGCACCTGCGCGGTGAACCGGACTCACGAGGGAGCAAGGCGATACAGATGGTAAAGCAGCCCGTATCCGTAAACGGCGTTGTCCGCTGGAAGGATGTGGGCTTGGCCGAGAAGGCACCGAGCGAACAGAAGGAGCGCAAAATGGTTGTACTGCGTCACGAAATCGGTGATGTTCTGCGCGATGTCCGCCAGCGTCAGGGCCGTACGCTCCGCGAAGTCTCGCACAGCGCCCGCGTCTCCCTTGGCTACCTGAGCGAAGTTGAGCGTGGTCAGAAGGAAGCATCCTCAGAGCTGCTTTCCTCGATCTGCTCAGCCTTGGACGTTCCGTTGTCAGGCATGCTCCGTGAGGTCAGTGACCGGGTCGCCGTCGCCGAAGGCGTTGCCGTTCCGGACACCGTCCCGCAGGAATTCGCCCAGCGCTATGGCCGCGATCTCGACCGTGAGCTCAGCGCCGAACTGAATGACGACTTCACCCAGGGCATGCTCTCCGGAGCCCGCTAGACGAACCGTGTGCCCCGGTAGGCTGCTACCGGAGCGTGCGACGTGCTGCGCGTCCGCGCAAGGGTCGCGCAGGCCGGAACGTGATGTCCCGTGTGTCTGTGACCTAGCCGGATACGTGAAGCAAAGAAGGAGGCCTCCAACTGGAGGCCTCCTTCTTTTGTCTTCGTTGCTCGGTGGTCAGTCCTTGCCGATTCCTTCGCCGTAGGCCGCGTTGAGTCGCTCGATGTAGTCCGCGAGCGTCTGGATTTCCTCCAGTGGCCACTCACCCAGGCGTTCCCGGAAGACCTGCCGGCGTGCGTCCTGGACCTGGTGCATCTTTTCCTCGCCCTTAGGAGTAAGTCGAATCGACTGCGCACGCCCGTCCTGGGGATCGGCTTCCTTGTAGACCATGCCGATGCTCTCAAGGAACGCGATCTGGCGGCTCACGGACGGCTTCCCGACGCCGATGCACGAGGCGAGTTCCGTCAGGCGAATGGGGCCTTCCTTCCGGATGATCGAGAGCAGCCCGTAAGCGGCCGGTTCCATGTCGGGGTGGACCTGGCGGGATAGCTGGTGTGACAGCGATCGTGCGCGTCGCCAGAACATGCTCAGCTGGTGTTCCACCTGCTGGAGGGCGGCGTCGACGTTGTCGCCTGCCTCTACCATTTCTGGTGCGTCGTCGGGAGTGTTGCTCATGACAACCATTCTAGAGTCCGGTCCCGTGAGAGACTCTATTGGTGCGGATCAGTGACTTCTGGCGGCTGATGGACGATGAATTCGGGGCTGGCTACTCCCGGGTCCTCAGCGGCTCCCTTGTATTGGCCGGCGTTGGCGGCCGTACGGCAAACGACGCTTTGGCTGCGGGCTACAGCCCCCGCGACGTCTGGCTTGCCTTGTGCGACGTCCAGGACGTTCCGCCGGAGCGACGGCTCGGCAGGGACGTCAAGCCTGCCGACAGGGGTTCCGCGACGTTTTAGGATCCGGTTGCTCTGGGGACACGCCTACCAATTGTTCGAATATCTGTTCGGATGAGGCTATGCTCCTTTCAGAGGAAAATTGACCCTAACGGACCGGTTTCCGCATCATTCGAACCTGTGGTTTTCCACATAGACGAAGTCGCACGCAATATTGTCGGCGGCCCGTACTAGCGTCGGATGAGACAGGAAAGCGGCCGTTCAGGCCAGTCCACAGCGAGAAAGCATCAGAGGTGTGAACCATGGCGGCAAATCAGGATCGTGAGAAGGCGCTCGAGGCAGCGCTTGCCCAGATTGACAAGCAGTTCGGCAAGGGCTCGGTCATGCGTCTGGGTGACGAAGTCCGGGCGCCTATCGAGGTCATTCCGACCGGCTCCATAGCCTTGGACGTCGCTCTTGGCATTGGCGGACTGCCTCGTGGCCGTGTCGTCGAAATTTACGGTCCGGAATCTTCGGGTAAGACTACCGTCGCGCTGCATGCCGTGGCCAACGCCCAGCGTCAGGGCGGCATTGCCGCCTTCATCGACGCAGAGCACGCCCTTGATCCCGAATACGCGGCGAAACTAGGCGTCGACACCGACGCCCTTCTGGTTTCACAGCCGGACACCGGTGAGCAGGCGCTTGAGATCATGGACATGCTGATCGGCTCCGGCTCCTTGGACGTCATCGTGATCGACTCCGTCGCCGCGCTGGTTCCCCGTGCTGAAATCGAAGGCGAAATGGGCGATTCCCACGTCGGCCTCCAGGCCCGTCTCATGAGCCAGGCCCTGCGTAAGATCACTGGCCGGCTGAGCCAGACCAAGACGACCGCCATCTTCATCAACCAGCTCCGTGAAAAGATCGGCGTCTTCTTCGGTTCCCCGGAAACCACTACCGGTGGTAAGGCGCTGAAGTTCTATGCCTCCATCCGCATCGACGTCCGCCGCATCCAGACGCTGAAGGAAGGTGCGGATTCGGTAGGCAACCGTACCAAGGCCAAGATCGTCAAGAACAAGATGGCTCCGCCCTTCAAAATTGCCGAATTCGACATCATCTACGGCCAGGGCATTTCCCGTGAGGGTGGCATTATCGACATGGGCGTCGAGCACGGCATCATCAAGAAGTCCGGTTCGTGGTTCACCTATGACGGCGACCAGCTGGGGCAAGGTATGGAGAACTCCCGCCGCTTCCTGCGGGACAACCCGGAGTTGGCCGCGGACCTCGAGCGGCTCATCAAGGAAAAGCTTGGTGTCGGAGTAATCAAGCCTGCCGAAGCCGAGAAATCTCCGAAGCTGAAGGCCGTTGACGGCTAAGCGCCGAGGGCATTCACTGTCCTCAGGTTCGACACTGTCCTCTGGGCCGACGCAGTCCTCAGGTTCGAGACGGTCGTGGGGTCCATCCGCGGATTCGGCTGTGGCAGTGGATGCCGACGCCAATCCGGAGGCGGTGGCCAGAGCCATTGTCCTCCGCCAACTGACTAACTCGCCGAAGAGCAGGCTTCAGCTGGCGCGCAAACTGGCTGAGCGGAACGTGCCAGAAACCGTGGCCGAAGCCGTGTTGGACCGTTTCGAGGAAGTCCGGCTCATTGATGATGCCGAGTTTGCCGAGATGTGGGTCCGCAGCCGCGCCCAGTCGAGGAAACTTGCCAGGGGTGCGTTGCGCCGCGAATTGGCGGACAAGGGGATCGACGCCGAAACGGCTGAGGGTGCCTTGGCGCAACTGAGCGATGAGGATGAGCGGAACGCGGCCAGGGATCTGGTTGCGCGCCGGTTGAGGGCCGGCGTCGACCTTTCGGACAGGGCCGAACGCGACAAGCAGACGCGTCGGCTTGCGTCGATGCTCGCCCGCAAGGGCTACCAACCATCGGCTGCATTCCGGATCGTTGGCGAGGTCCTGGACGAAGCCTTGGCGGGGGAGCCGGGGTCCCGGAATGCTCGGGAAAACAGCACGCCGGAGACGGAGCACATCGCTTAGGCAGGGAGTTTCGCAAACTGAGAGCTGCCTGTGAGTATCGTCCCCGGCGGTGACGTCGGGTATGAGCATTGATCGCCTTCGGCTAAGGTTCTGGACTAGTGTTCCGATTCGGAAGCAGGTCAGATCCAATGAAAGCGTTCTCGTGGCGGCTTTCGGCAGTCGTTGTGCCTTTGCTTGTCGCGTCGTTGCTCCAAGCAGTCCCGGCCTCGGCCGACGACGCTCCGCCGTCGGGTTATCCCAGTTGGGCGGAGGTACAACAAGCCCAGGGAAATGAAGCGGCCGCGAGTGCCGAAGTGGCCCGCATCAACCAATTGCTCGTGGGACTGCAGCAGAAGTCAGGTGAACTGGGTGCGGCTGCCATCAAAGCGGGAGCTGAGTACGCCAAAGCGCACGACGCTTTGGTGCATCAGCAAGGCGTGACCCAGAAACTGGCCGAGGCGTCCCAGCAGGCCAGGGCGAAGGCGGATTCCCTAAAGAAGGCCACGTCCTCACTAGTGGTCAGGGCGTACGAGTCCGGCGGTTTCGATCCGGGCCCATGGACCCTCGCGAATGCCGCCATTCAACCTGATAATCTCCAGAGTTACGCCTTGCTGAACCGGGTGCTGGATCGTACGGCGAAACTGCACGCTGATGCGCTCAGTGCGGCCCAGGCATCTGCGGCCGCAACTGCCCAGGAGCAAGCTGCCCGCGATGTCTTGGCCCAGTTGGACAGTGACGCCGCGGCGAAGGCGCAGGCCGCAGAGTCTGCCAGACGCGCCGTCGAAGATAGCGTCGCCGCCACGGAGGGTCAGCGAAAGACCATGGTCGCCCAGCTTGCGTCATTGACTTCCACTTCTGCCGCTGTTGCTCAGAAATATCAAGAGGGCCAGGTGGCGCTTGCCGCCTACCAGGCTGCCCAAGAGGCCAAGCGTGAGGCGGCCCAGCGCGCCGCGGAAGCCGCAGCGGCGGCCAACCAGCAGGCCCAGCAGCCCGTGAGCAGCGGAGGCGGTGGCGGATTTGCGGGCGGCGGGGGAAGCGTCGTCAACGATCCGGCAGGGGCGCGGCAATATGCTTCTTCGCGACTTGGTGCCTATGGCTGGGGCCAGGATCAGATGCAGTGCCTGTCCCTGCTGTGGACGCAGGAATCGAGCTGGATGACAGACGCCACCAATCCGAGCAGTGGGGCCTACGGTATCGCGCAGGCACTGCCGCCGGACAAGTACTATTCCGCGGGCAGCGACTGGCTCAGCAACTACCGGACCCAGATCGATTGGGGCCTCGGCTATATCCGCGACCGTTACGGTTCCCCCTGCAACGCGTGGCAGCACGAGATGGGCTTCAACTGGTACTAGTCCGAGGGGCTACCCTAGATTGGTGAGTTCCCCTTCCGCAGCACCAGCACCAGCCCCCGTTCAGCAGCCCTCTCCGGCCCCGGTCAGCGACCCCGCACCCGCCCCTGGGGCGCAGCGCACCTACCAAGTCCGTACCTTCGGTTGCCAGATGAATGTCCATGACTCTGAGCGCATGGCAGGACTCCTGGAGGATGCAGGATACGTGCCCTTCGACGGAGGCGTCGCCGACGTCGTGGTTTTCAATACCTGCGCAGTCCGCGAGAACGCTGACAACAAGCTCTACGGCAACCTCGGGGAACTCAAGCAGGTCAAGGCGGCCCATCCGGGCATGCAGATCGCGGTGGGCGGATGCTTGGCGCAGAAGGACCGCGAAACCATTGTGCGCAAGGCTCCCTGGGTGGATGCCGTGTTCGGTACGCACAACGTGGGCGCGCTCCCGGCATTGTTGGACCGTGCCCGCCACAACAACGAGGCCCAGCTGGAGATCTTGGAATCGCTGGACGTCTTCCCGTCTACCCTTCCCACCAAGCGCGACTCTGTGTACTCGGGTTGGGTTTCCATCTCCGTGGGCTGCAACAACACCTGCACGTTTTGCATCGTGCCGTCCCTGCGCGGCAAGGAGAAGGACCGCCGCCCCGGCGAGATCCTGGCCGAAATTCAGGCGTTGGTGGACGACGGTGCCGTCGAGGTCACCCTGCTGGGCCAGAATGTGAACTCCTACGGTGTGGAATTCGGCGATCGTCTGGCCTTTTCCAAGTTGCTCCGCGCGTGCGGTGACATCGAGGGCCTCGAGCGCGTGCGCTTTACGAGCCCGCACCCGGCTGCCTTCACCGACGACGTCATCGACGCGATGGCTGAGACCCCCAATGTCATGCCGCAGCTGCACATGCCTCTCCAATCCGGCTCGGACAAAGTGCTCAAGGAGATGCGCCGCTCCTACCGGTCTACCAAGTTCCTGGGCATCCTGGACAAGGTACGTGACAAGATTCCTCACGCAGCAATCACCACCGACATCATCGTGGGCTTCCCCGGCGAGACGGAAGAGGACTTCCAGGCCACGCTCGACGTCGTCGAGAAGTCACGCTTCGCCTCAGCCTTCACCTTCCAGTACTCCAAGCGCCCAGGCACCCCGGCTGCGGACCTTCCTGACCAGCTACCCAAGGCCGTTGTCCAAGAGCGCTACGAGCGCCTGACGGCCCTTCAGGACCGCATCGCGGCCGAGGAGAATGCGAAACAGCTCGGACGCCGGGTTGAACTCCTCGTCACCGCCCAGTCAGGACGCAAGGCCGAGGAAACGCATCGCTTGTCCGGTCGCTCCCAGGACCAGCGGCTGGTCCACTTCTCCGTGCCCGAAGGCGCAGAGACCCCACGGCCTGGCGACTTCGTCACCGTGACCATCACGGAGGCAGCGGCCTTCCACCTCGTTTCGGACCCGGCCACGACGGCGGACTACAGCTTGAGGCGCTCCCGTGCCGGCGACGCCTGGGACCGCTCCCTTGCTGACTCCTGTGGCGCTCCGTCCCTGAGTGCCGCCGGTGCCACAGGCCAGAAGGGTGTCTCTCTCGGCATGCCGTCGCTCCCCGTGCGACGCGGCTAGCCCGGCATGACAGGAGTACCGGCTGGCTCAACTGATCCGAATCCGCCCGTGATCGCGGTCGTCGGACCAACCGGGTCCGGCAAGTCCGATCTTGGCGTCGCTCTCGCCCTAGAGCTTGACGGCGAGGTGATCAACGCCGATGCCATGCAGTTTTACCGGGGCATGGACATCGGCACGACCAAGATCAGCATCGCTGAACGCAGGGGAGTGCCCCACCATCTCCTGGACACCATGGACGTCACCCAAGAAGCCAGCGTCTCCGATTTCCAGGCCGAATGCCGGTCCGCTATCCGCGATATTCATCGCCGAGGCAAGCGGGCCATCCTGGTGGGCGGCTCCGGACTCTACGTTCGGGCGGCGCTGGATGTCCTGGAATTCCCGGGCACGGATCCTGACGTCAGGCAACGGCTGGAGCTAGAGCACGAAACATCCGGCCTCCTCGTGCTGCAGGAACGATTGCAGCGTGTCGACCCCATTTCGGCGGGCAGGCTCGGCGACGCGCGCCGCGTCATCCGGGCGCTGGAAGTCTTCGAGCTGACCGGACGTCCGTTCAGTTCCTTCATGCCGCAGCGCGAGTACTTTCAGCCGGCCGTACAGATAGGGCTCGACGTCGATCGCGACGTACTGCGCGATCGGCTCGCCGAGCGCGTCCATAGGATGGTCGACGCGGGACTTCTCGATGAGGTCGCGCGGCTGGACGCCGCCGGGCTGCGGCGAGGCAAGACGGCCTCGCGTGCCCTTGGCTACGCGCAATTCCTCAAGGTTCTCGACGGCGAATCGGACACGGCCACGGCGGCCGAGGAAACCATCGTGGCCACTCGCCAATTCGCTCGCCGCCAGCTTACCTGGTTCCGCGCCGACCCCCGGATCCGCTGGCTTGACTGGCACGACCCCGAATTGGTGGCCACGGCCGCAGAAATCTGCGCAAGTCAGGCGTCGGCGATTTAGGCGCAACCCGCGGTACAGGTAGCCTTGATCCATGGACGAAACCCTTGCATTTGCCGCCCCGCAGCCTGCCGCTGCCGTCGGTGCCGTACCCGCTTCCGGTCTCCACGGCCTGGCCTTCTCCAAGGGGCACGGTACGGGCAACGATTTCGTCCTCATCGCGGACCCCGAGGACGCGCACCAAATCTCTTCGGATCAAGTTGCAGCGCTTTGTGACCGCCACTTGGGCATAGGTGGGGACGGGCTCATCCGCGCCGTCCCCTCGCGGTTCCTCCCCGAAGGCCGCCAGCTCCTCGAAGCGGACTCCGACGCCGAGTGGTTCATGGACTACCGGAACGGTGACGGTTCGCTGTCCGAAATGTGCGGCAACGGCGTCCGTGTGTTTGTCCATTTCCTCATCGAGCAGGGATTTGTCTCCCTCGACGCAGGAGAGTCCTTGACCATCGGAACCCGCGGCGGCATCAAGAAGATTGTCCGCACCTCAGACGGATATGCGGTGGACATGGGCCCATGGGAGTTCATTTTCCCCAAGGACGCCACCAGCAAGGCCATGGACTCCCTCGTCAGTGCCGACGGATTGGAGGTTGCCCGGCCGGCACTGTCGGTCAGCATGGGCAATCCGCACACGGTGGTGGCATTGGCCGAGCTTTCGGAGCTCACGTCCACGCAGCTCTTCAAGGCGCCCGTTGTAGATCCCAAACCAGTCAACGGCACCAACGTGGAATTCGTGGTTCCCGCGGAGCCTCTTGTGCACGACGGGACGGGCAACATCACCATGCGCGTTCATGAACGCGGCGTCGGGGAAACCCAGTCGTGCGGCACGGGTGCTTGCGCAGCGGCCGTCGCGATCCGCCACTGGGCCGGGGATGGCGCTCCGGACACGTGGCGCGTCAACGTTCCCGGCGGCGTCGTGGGTGTGCGGTTCTTCCCGGGCGCGGGCGGCCGGGAACATGTGGAGCTCAGCGGCCCTGCGGTGATTGTCGCTAGCGGGACGCTTTCCTGATTCGCAGGACGCGGAACGATTTCGACGTGCTTTCCCGGGAGACCGAGAAGGAACCGTCGAGAACGTCGGCAAGCCATCGCTGAAGCGAATCTGCGCCGAGGTTTTTCTGAACCACCAGCCACGCGTTTCCACCCGGGGCAAGCCGTGGCAGCCAGGTGAGCAGCAGTTCGTGGAGTCCATCTTTGCCGATGCGGATGGGCGGGTTGGACCAGATGGTGTCGAACATCACGTCGGGGTCGACGTCGTCGGGCAGGCTCGCGGTAACGTTCCCGAGGTCCAGCAGGGCGGCGTTTTCGTTGGTCAGGGTGATGCAACGCTCGTTGACGTCAACCGCGTGGACCCGCGCGTGCGGAGCCATGAGCCCCATGGTCAAGGCAATGGGTCCCCAACCACAGCCGATGTCCAGCAGGTTTCCCTGCGGGGCCGGTGGTGGAACTTCGGAGAGCAGGATTGCTGTTCCCTTGTCGATCCCGTCCGGGCTGAAGATGCCGCTCGACGTTTGAAGCCGGCGGGTCGCGCCGGCCAGTTCCACCGTGAGGGTTTTGCGGGTGAACGGCCCCGCGGGCTGTGCGCTGAAATAGTGAGCAGACTCCATAGCTTGCCAGATTAGTGGCCAGCAGCGGGCAAGGGAAACCGCGGACTGCTCCACACGAGCCCGACCCGCACTTGACAGCGTCTGATAGCGTGGTGCGCATGTTCTTGATCTTTGAGTAGTCGGCACCGCCCGCGACGCAGGCCTGCATCATTCGCAGCGCCATTCCGCCTTGGCATGTCCGTCCCAGACGTTGTTTATTGACGCCCGGACACTCAGCAGATCGTCTCCCTCTCGTCCTGTGTCTTGTGCACGCAATCCGCGTGCGCAGCCCCGGATGGGGATCTCCGACCGTCGGCAGAGCCTTGCCAGGCATCAGCCCTGCGCGAATTCCGCGCCACAAGACCCCAATCGGCACTATTCTGGATATGCCGAACCCCTAAAGGAGACCATGACCACGCAGAAGAACACCGGACCCGATTCCGCCGCCCAGGACCTGAGTCCTGAAGAAATCCAGGCTGTCATCGACCGGATTCTCTCCAAGGACGCACCTGCCGCAATGCAGGAAAGCGAAGAACCCAGGGGCGTGTTTGGCAAGGCCCAGGCGATTTCCCGTCTGGACGACGAACACAGCATCTACGACGGCGATCAAGAGGATCTGGCCGAGCGCCGGGCCCTGCGCCGTACCGCGGGCCTGTCCACGGAACTTGAAGATGTCACCGAAGTCGAATACCGGCAGCTGCGCCTTGAGCGCGTCGTGCTGGCCGGTCTTTGGACCGAGGGCACCCTGGCTGACGCTGAGAACTCCTTGAGGGAACTCGCCGCGCTGGCCGAGACAGCTGGCTCGGAAGTCCTGGATGGGATCGTCCAGCGACGCATGAAGCCGGACCCAGGCACCTTCCTCGGCTCTGGCAAAGCCCTGGAACTCAAGGACATTGTGCAGTCCACCGGCGCTGACACCGTGGTGGTCGACGCCGAATTGGCGCCGTCCCAGCGACGCGGCCTGGAGGACATCGTCAAGGTCAAGGTGGTGGACCGCACCACGTTGATCCTCGATATTTTCGCGCAGCATGCGAAGAGCCGTGAGGGCAAGGCCCAAGTTGAGCTGGCACAGCTGGAATACCTGTTGCCGCGCCTGCGCGGCTGGGGCGATTCCATGTCCCGCCAGGCCGGTGGCCAGGTGGGCGGCGCCGGAGCAGGTATGGGTTCCCGAGGTCCCGGCGAAACCAAGATCGAACTGGACCGTCGTCGGATCCGCACGCGGATGGCCAAGCTGCGGCGTGAAATCGCCGCAATGAAGCCAGCCCGCGAGACCAAGCGGGCCAACCGTCGTCGTCATGCCGTTCCTTCGGTCGCCATCGCCGGATACACGAACGCGGGGAAGTCCTCCCTGCTCAATCGCCTCACGGATGCCGGCGTCCTCGTGGAAAACGCGTTGTTCGCCACCCTGGATCCCACAGTCCGTAAGGCACAGACCCCGGACGGGATCGGCTACACGCTTTCGGACACCGTGGGCTTCGTGCGTTCGCTGCCCACCCAGCTCGTGGAGGCTTTCCGCTCCACGCTGGAAGAGGTAGCCGACGCCGATCTGATCCTCCATGTGGTGGACGTTTCGCACCCGGACCCGGAAGGCCAGATCGCGGCCGTCCGCACGGTCTTCAGCGAAGTGGATGCCC
Organism: Arthrobacter sp. 01T419; assembly: GCF_056398865.1. Taxonomy (NCBI): domain Bacteria; kingdom Bacillati; phylum Actinomycetota; class Actinomycetes; order Micrococcales; family Micrococcaceae; genus Arthrobacter; species Arthrobacter sp. 01T419. The sequence goes on along the minus strand of NZ_JBFTQF010000004.1, from coordinate 48,707 downwards.
GGAAGATCCCGGAAATCATTGTGCTGAACAAGGCGGACGCCGCGGATCCGTTCGTCGTCGAGCGGCTCAAGCAGAAAGAGCCACGTCATGTGGTCGTGTCGACCCGCACGGGACAGGGCATTGCCGAGCTCCTTGGGGCCATCAGCACGGCCATTCCGCGCCCCGGCGTGCGCCTTGAGGTTCTGATTCCATACAACCGTGGGGAGCTCATCAACAAGCTGCACAACACCGATGCCGAAATCCTGAGCCTTGAGCATGAGGAAGAAGGCACCCGCGTGGTGGCCATGGTCCATGAGAACCTGGCCGCCGAGTTGGAGTCGTTCGTCAGCAATGGTTGAACCGGAGGCGGGGGAGCGCGGCGAAACCGTGGGGGAAAGGACCGCCCTCGAACTCCTGGACAAGGCCGTGGCAGGCATGGGCGGCCAAAATCGCGTTGGCCAGCACCAGATGGCCAAACACGTGGCGCGGGCGATCGAGACTGGTGAGCACCTTTTGGTGCAGGCAGGCACGGGCACCGGCAAGTCCCTCGCGTACTTGATTCCGTTGATCGCGCACGCGATGGAGAGCAACAAGCCGGCGCTCGTGTCCACGGCTACCCTCGCGCTCCAGACGCAGATCGTGGGCCGGGACCTGCCACGGCTCCTGGAAACCATCAATCCAGAGCTGGAGCGCCCGGTCAGCATCGCTTTGGTCAAGGGCCGGGCCAACTATGTGTGCCTGCAAAAGCTGGAAGGCGGTTTTCCCAGTGAGGAGCCTGCCGAGGGGCAGTTGTTCTCCCTCGGCGAGGACACCAGCGTGCCGCATCTCGCCGCGGCCATCGGCGGACCGGCCTCGCAGCTCGGAAAGGAAGTACTGAGGCTGCGGGAGTGGGCCGGGAAGACCGTGACGGGGGACCGCGACGAACTCATGCCGGGCGTGACGGACCGGGCCTGGCGCCAGGTATCCGTCACGTCCATGGAGTGCCTCGGCGCACAAAAGTGCCCGATGGCGGAAGCGTGCTTCAGCGAGCTCGCCCGCCACCGCGCCGCGGAATCCGACGTCGTAGTCACCAACCATGCGATGCTCGCCGTCAGCGCCTTCGAAGGCTTGGCGGTGCTGCCGGAGTACGACGTCGTGGTGGTGGACGAAGCCCACGAGCTCCAGGATCGCGTCACGGGCGCAGTGTCGGGGCAGCTGTCCGTGGCAATGATCCATGCTGCCGCCTCCAGCGCCCGCAAACACGCGGCTATCACCGTTGACGCATTGAACGCCGCAGCGGACCGGCTGGAGCTGGCAATTAACGGCGCGCCGTCCGGCCTCCTGCCCAATGGGCTCAACGACGAACAGCTTGATTGCGTGGACCAGCTCCGGGAAGCCTGCCGGGCAGCGCTTTCCGATTCGAAGGGGGATTCGTCCAACGCGGTGGACGGAGGGCGCCAACTTGCGCGCTCCCGGCTGACGTTGATCCTGGAACTGTGCGAACGGTTGCTCGCGGCCAGGGAAAACCAGGAAGTCGTATGGTTCTCCCGGAACAGCACTTTCGATCCCCAACAGGGCTACACAGCGCCGGACGAGGATTCGCCTGCGCTCATCAACATCGCTCCGCTCAGCGTGGCAGGACGTCTCCGGGACGGGCTCTTCGCCGGCCATACAGTGGTGCTGACCTCTGCCACTTTGGCTATTGGCTCCGCATTCGAGGCCACGGCCGGAGGGCTGGGACTGACTGGCCAAGGCGCTCCCAGCTGGACTGGCGTCGATGTCGGCTCGCCGTTCGACTACCCCAAGCAGGGCATGCTCTACGTCGCCCGGCACCTGCCCAAGCCCGGGCGTGGCACTTCGCCTGAGGCACTTGACGAGCTTGAAGAGCTCATCAAGGCATCTCATGGCGGGGCTTTGTGCCTCTTTTCTTCACGACGGGCAGCGGAGGACGCCGCGGACGCGATGCGGTCACGCTTGGACGTCGAGATCCTGTGCCAGGGTGAATCGACCATGGCCGCATTGGTCAGGCAGTTCGCCGAGGAGGAAGACACGTGCCTGTTCGGCACCATGTCCCTCTGGCAGGGCGTTGATGTTCCCGGCGGTTCGTGCCGCCTGGTGGTGATTGATCGGATCCCGTTCCCGCGACCGGACGATCCCCTCATGACAGCACGGTCCCGCGCCGTGGCGCAGGCCGGCGGCAACGGTTTCATGGCAGTTTCCGCGACACATGCGGCCATCCGGCTCGCCCAGGGAGCCGGACGCCTCATCCGTTCAACCGGTGACAAAGGCGTCGTGGCAGTACTGGATTCAAGGCTTTCGACGGAGCGCTACGGCAACTTCCTGCGGGCCGCGCTGCCGCCCTTTTGGGCCACCACCGACCGTTCAGTGGTCCGCGGTGCCCTCGAACGGCTCTACGCAGATTCAGCAAAGGCTTAGAGCGAGCGCAGGGGACTTTCGCCTCAAGCGAGCCCGTCCTAAAACGGCCGCGTTCTGAAGTGAGCCCGTCCTGAAGTGAGCCCGTCCTAAAGTGAGCGCAGGACCGAGACGACCTTGCCCATGATGGTGGCATGGTCGCCCAGAATGGGTTCGTACTGCGTGTTCTGGGGGAGCAACCATGTATGGCCGTCGCGCTGACGGAAGGTCTTGACGGTGGCCTCGTCGTCGAGGAGAGCTGCCACGATGTCGCCGTTGAGTGCGTCGTTTTGGCGCCGCACTACCACCCAGTCGCCGTCGCAAATGGCGGCGTCAATCATGGAATCACCGGTGACCTTCAGCATGAAGAGCTCGCCGTGGCCTACCAACTGACGGGGCAGTGGCAAGACGTCCTCGACCGTCTGGTCCGCCAAGATGGGTCCACCAGCGGCGATGCGTCCAACGAGGGGCACCATGGCCGTGTCGCTGGCACTGGCAAGCTCGGTGACGGCCATGCCGCCGGCGCTACGGAGCTTCGCCGGCGCTTCAACCCCTGGTATGACGGTGCCGCCGTCCAAGGTCAATGGCATGAGGACTTCCATCGCCCGCGGGCGCTTGGGATCGCGACGGAGATAGCCGAGCTTTTCGAGCTGCGACAACTGGTGCGTGACGCTGGACAAGCTGGCCAGGCCAACGGTGTCCCCGATTTCGCGCATCGACGGCGGATAGCCGTGATCGTTGACGGAACGTTGGATGGTTTCCAGGATCTTCTTCTGGCGGACGGTCAGGCTCTTGGGAGCCTTCTGCGGCTGCTGGCTCCGCGGTGAGGCCGACCCGCTGCCAGTGGCTTTCGCTGCCATGTTCGCCAACGCCCTTCCGTTCCGCCCGGTCCACGCTGGAGGCGCTTGCCGGGACTGCTGGCCTGAAATGTCAGACCCTCCTGTTGCACTGATTCAGTGCTCGTTCCGTCACTCAAACGTAGGGCAGGCACAGGCGTTTATCAAACATTTGTTCTAGCGAGTCTCGACACCGTTCGTTGATAAGTGCTAAAAATGTCATAGCAAGGTTCGAATATGTGTTCTATAAAAGTGTTGCAGGGTCCGGGTGTTCGTTCGAATCGTTCGAAGACAACGACGAACAGCCGATCCGCAGACACTGACTGAAGGCAAGAATTGGCAGCCGCACTCCAGGGTTCCGGAACGCGGCAATTGTTCAGAAGGGCTCGGCTCATGTCCGCAATCACCACCATCAACGCCCCCGGCCGCAATGTGGCACCAGGCCGGCTTCGGCTGACTCGCCGGGGCCGCATTGTCTTTTTCGGCGTCCCCGCAATGCTCTTGGTTGCAGCGCTTCTCAGCCTGGCCGGGTTCCTGAACTCGCCCGCCAAGGCCGCGGATTCCGCGGCCCAACTGCAGCCCACCTCCACCACCAGCGTCACGGTGCAAACAGGCCAATCGCTGTGGGGGATTGCCGGGGTGGCTGCACCTTCCCGGGATCCGCGCGATGTCGTTGCCGAGATCATCCAGTTGAACAACCTCCAGGACGGCCGCATCGTACCGGGCCAGCAGTTGTTCGTTCCGGCCGTTTGAACACAGTTCCGTCCGTTTGATCACAATCTTGAGCGGACGCTTGGCCGTCACAGTTTCAGGGCATCAGCTGCCGCACCTTAAACTGTCATGGTGAGTGACCAGCTTGAGCGACTTGACCGACTTCCCCTCCGGACCAACCTCCGTGGCTTGAGCCCCTATGGCGCGCCGCAGCTTGATGTTCCGATTTTGCTCAACGTCAATGAAAACACCCATGGCGTACCGGCGGATGTCCAAGCGGCTATCACGGAAGCCGTTGCGGCGGCCGCCACGGGACTGAACCGCTACCCGGACCGAGAGTTCACCGAATTGCGTGAGGCCCTCGCCGAGTATCTAGGCCATGGAATGGCGGCCGAGAACATCTGGGCGGCCAACGGCTCCAACGAGGTTCTGCAGCAGATCCTCCAGGCTTTCGGTGGCCCGGGGCGCACCGCGCTTGGCTTCCCGCCCACGTACTCCATGTACCCCCTGCTTGCCAGCGGGACCGACACCGCATACATCGCCGGGGTCCGGGCCGAGGATTATGGCCTTGACGCGGCCTCGGCAGCCGCGCAGGTTCGTGAGCTCCAGCCGAACGTCGTGTTCTTGTGCTCTCCGAACAACCCCACCGGCACGGGACTTGGCCTTGACGTTGTCGAGGCTGTCTACGAGGCCGGAGAAGCAACCCAGGCGATTGTGATCGTGGACGAGGCCTACCACGAGTTCGCCCACGACAACACTCCAAGTGCGTTGACCCTGCTCCCTGGCCGTGAGCGTCTCATCGTTTCCCGCACCATGAGCAAAGCCTTCGCCCTCGCTGGTGCGCGCATCGGCTACATGGCGGCGGCCCCCGAGGTCGCCGACGCGATCCGTTTGGTCCGCCTCCCGTATCACCTCTCGGCCATCACCCAAGCGACCGCGCTGGCCGCACTGCGGCACCGCGAAGCCCTGATGGCGGATGTCGAGGACATCAAGATCCAACGGGACCGAATTGTCAACGAGCTGACCCGTATGGGGCTCAAGCCTGCCGCCTCGGATTCCAACTACGTGTTCTTCGGCGGACTCAAGAACCCGCATGCCCTGTGGCAAGGCCTGCTGGAACGCGGAGTCCTCATCCGTGATGTCGGCATACCGGGCCACCTCCGGGTCACGGCCGGTACCGAGCCGGAGACCACGGCCTTCCTTGAGGCGCTCGAAGCCTTGCTGGACGGCCAGGTCTCCGCACCGGCCTAGACTTGAACAAGTCCCACCACTCCTTCCTCCTAAGGATCATCAATGAGCGAAAACGGCGCCAGCACGGCGGCCGCCCGGACAGCACGCATGGAACGCACCACCAGCGAGTCCTCCGTCCTGGTTGAAATCAACCTCGACGGCACGGGAGTCTCGGATATCAGTACCTCGGTGCCGTTCTATGACCACATGCTGACGGCGCTCTGCAAGCATTCGCTCATCGACATGACCGTCAAGGCGACCGGAGACACCCACATCGACGCCCATCACACCGTCGAGGATGTTGCCATCACCTTCGGCGAGGTCCTGCGTACCGCCTTGGGTAACAAAGCAGGCATCCGTCGCTTCGGCGAGGCCACGGTCCCGTTGGATGAGGCTCTTGCCCACGCCGTGGTCGACGTTTCCGGACGGCCATACCTGGTCCACGGCGGGGAGCCCGCCGGTCAGGAATACCACCTGATCGGTGGACATTTCACCGGTTCACTGACGCGCCACGTCTTTGAAGCCATCACGCTCCACGCCGGTATCTGCCTCCACATGAACGTTTTGGCTGGTCGGGATCCGCACCACATTGTGGAGGCCCAGTTCAAGGCCTTCGCGCGTGCACTCCGTTCCGCCGTCGAGTCCGACCCCCGTGTCGAAGGCATTCCGTCCACCAAGGGTGCCCTGTGAGTACGCACATCCTCAAGGATGGTGCCATCGTGGATCCCAAGGCTGCCAGCCGCATTGTCTCGCCTGAAGGAAAGCCGACCGTCACGGTCCTAGACTACGGCTCGGGCAATGTCCGCTCGGCGGTTCGGGCGCTTGAACGTGCCGGAGCGGATGTCACGCTGAGCGCCAAGCCTGAAGACGTCCTGAACGCTGATGGACTCCTGGTCCCCGGCGTCGGTGCCTTCGAAACGGTCATGCGCGAGCTCAAAGCGGTGGACGCGATCCGGATGATCGGTCGTCGCGTTGCCGGTGGCCGCCCCGTTTTGGGCATCTGTGTGGGCCTCCAAGTCTTGTTTGAGGCCGGAGTGGAGCACGGAACGGAAGCTGAAGGCATGGGCGAGTGGCCCGGCAAGGTGGAACTTCTCCCTGCCCCCGTCGTCCCGCACATGGGCTGGAACACCGTGGACGTGCCGGAAGGATCAAAGCTGTTCGCCGGCGTCGAACACGAACGCTTCTACTTTGTGCACTCATATGGCGTGCAGAAGTGGGAATTCGACGTCGTCCAGCCTCGCATGGCGCCGCCTAAGGTGACCTGGTCCGAACATGGTGCCCCATTCATCGCCGCCGTCGAAAATGGTCCGTTGTGCGCCACGCAGTTCCACCCCGAGAAGTCCGGCGACGCTGGCGCCCGGCTCTTGCGCAACTGGGTTGAGAGCCTGCGTCCGCAGGCCAAGCCCCAGCCGCAGGCGCCAGAGGCCGGAGTTGTTGCCTAATATGTGGTCGGTGATCTTCATGGGTGCAGCCGGGCTGCTGGTTGGCGGAGGCATCTCCTTCCATCAGCAGAAACGTCCTGCCTGGGTTTCCATCTGTTTTTACGTACTCGCCGGCATGGCACTGCTGGCCGCCTACCTCTTCACTCTGCCCGCCAAATGATCCTGCCTGCCAAATGATTTTCCGGGCAACTAGCGCCCGTCCCACAACACCGAGGACTTCAATGACCACCGCCTCCGAACTGCCTGTTCTGGAACTCCTGCCCGCCGTCGACATCGTGGACGGCCAGGCCGTCCGTCTCCTTCAGGGAGAGGCCGGCTCGGAGACCAGTTACGGCACCCCGCTGGAAGCAGCCCTGAACTGGCAGAATGCGGGCGCCGAATGGGTGCATATGGTGGATCTCGACGCGGCTTTCGGCCGCGGAAACAACGCCGACCTCATCAGCGAGGTCGTTTCACAGCTGAACGTCAAGGTGGAGCTCTCCGGCGGTCTGCGCGATGACGAGTCCCTCGAGCGGGCACTGGAGCTCGGAGTGGCCCGCGTGAACCTCGGTACTGCAGCCTTGGAGAACCCGGAATGGACCCGACGGGCCATCGACCGCTTCGGTGACAAGATCGCCGTCGGGCTCGACGTCCGCGGCACAACGCTCGCAGGCCGCGGCTGGACGAAGGAGGGCGGGGATCTCTGGGAGGTGCTTTCCCGCCTTGAGGACGCCGGTTGCGCCCGCTACGTCGTCACCGACGTCACGAAGGACGGAACTTTGCAGGGTCCCAACGTCGAGCTGTTGCGCCAGATGGTGGAAAAGACCGGCAAGCCCGTGGTCGCTTCCGGCGGTATCTCTAGCCTGGAAGACCTTCGTGTCTTGCGCGAGCTCGTGCCGCTCGGTGTCGAAGGAGCGATCGTCGGCAAGGCGCTGTACGCCGGTGCCTTCACGCTCCCGGAAGCCCTGGACGTCGCCGGCCGCCGCTGATGTCGCACGATCCGCAGTCCCCGGCTTCTGACAAGACTGCAACTCCGGCCGCCCGGCAGTTGCCTGGGCACATCGCCGCGGCCCTGGCAGGTGCCGGGGGCGCAGGCGATTCTGCCGGCCGGCCTTGGGCGGGCCGGAGCCTGAGCGGCGATGCCGCCAAGATCCATAATTTCGAGGACGACGACGGAACGGCCGACGCCGGCTATGTCGCCGCGGTCGCTGCGCTCCTCGCCGGTACGGGAAGCGAAGCTGCGGTGGTGGCTTCCTTGGCCACGGCCAGGGTCTTTGTCCCGGTGGTCGCCCAGCTCGCGGAGGAATCCGAAGGTGTGGACGGCCTTCACGCCGACAAACAGGCCGACATGGCTCTCGTGACACTGAAGGCGCCGGATGGCCGCACGGCCATGCCGGTTTTCACCTCGGCTGCTGCCCTGGAAGCTTGGCACCCGCAGGCTCGTCCCGTCGCCGTTTATGCGGCACGGGCGGCGCTTTCTGCCGTGTCCGAGGGAGCCCAGCTGCTCGTCCTGGATCCCGGATCGGATGTCACCTTTGTGGTGCGCCGTCCTGCCATGTGGTCACTGGCACAGCAGCGCGACTGGACGCCGTCGTACCTTGATGATGAACTGGAAGCTGCTCTCAATTCCTTGGCGGGGATGTACCCGGCCGTGCGGCGCCTTGAGGTCCAGCCGGGATCGGGTATGGCCTCGCGCATGGCTGACGGATCGACCATAGCCGGCGGGGGACCCGGGCCCGAATTGCGCGTGGTGCTGTACCTCGAAGACGGCCTGGACGCCGTCGCGGTGCAGGATCTGGTCTCCGGGCTGAACGGGCGTTGGGCGCAGAACGAATTGTTCGCCGAGCGGGTTGACTCGATCGAAGTCAGCCTGCAGCGGGCGGCACAGTAGCCGAAGGCACCGGGGGAACGTCCTTGTCCTGCCGTCGGCAGAACAGAGGATGTAGCTCGTGAATTTCTCTCTCTACCGGGAGATGCTGTCTATCACGTCGGTGCGGCGTCTTTTGCTGGTGGGCATGGTGGCCCGCATACCGCACTCGGCCGCGGGAGTTCTGCTCACCTTGCACATCGTGCTGACCTTGGGCAAGGGATACGCCGCCGCCGGTGCTGCCGCCGCGGTATTCACCATCGGCATCGCGATTGGCGCTCCGTGGCGAGGGCGGCGCGTGGACACTGTCGGCCTGCGGAAGGCGCTTATTCCTTCCGTGGTTTCGGAACTGGTCATTTGGTCCGTCGTGCCCCATGTGAGCTATGAGTGGATCTTGCCACTCGTGTTTGTCGGAGGCCTGCTGACGCTCCCGATCTTCAGTGTGATCCGCCAGTCGCTCGGTGTCCTGGTAGATGGTGAGCAGCGGCGTTCCGCGTACGCCCTGGACTCGATTGCCACCGAAGTGGTTTTCATGATCGGTCCCGCGGTGGGCGCAGTGGTGGCTACCAGCGGGTTCACTGTCCTTGGCCTGACCATCGTGGGCGTTTGCACCTCGGCCGCCGGGCTCTTCCTTCTATGGTTCAACCCGCCCACCCGAAGCGATGATGTCCTGGATGCCAGCCAAACGGCCGACCGGGATGCCGATGAACTCCATGCAGCCGAAGCTGCCGTTCTCGCATCGGCTCCGGCCCATCTCCAAGAAGCCGCTTCGGAGATGGCACAGGCAGTTTCCCAAGCTTCCGGGCTGCGGGGAAAAATGGCCAGGAACTTCACCTGGTTCAGCGCGGCGGTGGCGGCGGTGTTTGCCGTTGCCGCAGGATCCGGCATGGTTCTGAGCGGTACCGACGTCGGTATCGTGGCGGTTTTGCAGCGCGGCGGGCACCAGAACGAGATTGGCATTGTTTTCTTCTTCTGGTGCGCCTCCTCGGTGGTTGGCGGACTCATTTACGGAGCGATGCACCGGCCCGTTTCACCGATCCTGCTCCTGCTGGGCATGGCGGCCCTGACCATTCCGATGGGCTTCGCCGGGGACACGTGGACTCTTGCCTGGTTGTCCTTGTTGCCCGGGGTGCTCTGCGCGCCGGTATTGTCCGCAGCCTCTGAAAAGGTCGCCGACATCGTGGAGGAGGACCGCCGCGGCGAGGCAATGGGCTGGTATGGCTCGGCTCTGACGGCTGGAGTGGCTTTCGGTTCGCCGTTCGCCGGGCTCTTCATTGACGGGGTAGGGCCTTGGGCCGGATTCGTGGCCATCGGAGCGGCTGGAGTGGTGCTGTGCCTTGCCGGACTGGTTCTTCAACTACGTCGGCGCCGGATCATGACCAACGCCCAGGCCATCGTGGTGGATCCAGCCGACTGAGCCGCCCGGATACGACGACGGCGGGCCGGCCAAAAGGCCAGCCCGCCGTCGCGGTCTAACAGGTGAGTCCGGGTCAGTTGACCGGGCCGGTGAACTTTTCGCCCGGGCCCTTGCCCGGCTCGTCCGGGATCAGGGATGCTTCGCGGAACGCAAGCTGGAGGGAACGGAGGCCATCGCGCAAGGGGCCCGCATGTTGTGAACCGATCTCCGGTGCAGCGGCCGTGACTAGCCCGGCCAAGGCGGTGATCAGTTTGCGGGCTTCGTCCAGGTCCTTGAGCTCCTCGGCCTCGGGGTCGTCGGCCAAGCCCACCTTGACAGCCGCTGCGCTCATGAGGTGAACGGCGCCGGTGGTGATGACCTCAACAGCCGGAACTTCCGAAATGTCGCGGATCTGCTGGCCTACTCCGGCGTCAGTACCGGTGGGCTCGTGGTCGAGGGAATTGCTGTCTGAAGTGCTCATGCTGGTAAGCTTGTCACAGACCGACTGGAAGTCGCCATTTTTCAATGGCACACGCAGTATTCGGCCACCCATCGTAAATGTGCGGTTGGCGGACGATTTCTGTAGAATTGGTTTTCAGTTTGCAAGCGGAGTTCTCTCCCACCCGCGTCAGCCGTTTCCCTTCGGGGATGTAAGTTGCCGGGTACCTGGTCGGACACCGTTCAAGGTAAGCCTTGGATGGTGCGAACGCCTCCATGGAGGGGCCGTATCCGATCTTTCGAGGCCTTCGATTGCGCCAGCAATTGGGGGCCTTCTCTATTTGCCGGTGGAATACTCATCACAACAACAGGAGCTTTGACATTAGCGAGCCAAGAATCAATGAGCGTATCCGCGTCCCCGAGGTGCGTTTGGTCGGCCCTGCCGGCGAACAGGTTGGAATCGTCCGTATCGAGGACGCCCTGCGTCTTGCTGCCGAGGCTGATCTGGATCTCGTTGAAGTTGCACCGCAGGCCAAGCCTCCGGTGTGCAAGCTGATGGACTTCGGTAAGTACAAGTACGAAGCCGCTGTTAAAGCCCGTGAGGCCCGCAAGAACCAGACCAACACGGTTCTGAAGGAAATCCGCTTCCGCCTGAAGATCGATACCCACGACTACGAGACCAAGCGCGGCCACGCGCTTCGCTTCCTGGGTGCCGGTGACAAGGTAAAGGCCATGATCCAGTTCCGCGGACGTGAGCAGCAGCGCCCCGAAATGGGCATCCGCCTGTTGCAGCGATTCGCCGAGGACGTTGCCGAAGTTGGCGTGATTGAGTCCAGCCCGCGCATCGATGGCCGCAACATGGTCATGGTGATCGGCCCGCTGAAGAACAAGGCAGAGGCCAAGGCCGAGGCCCGCCGTGCGGCGCAGCGCGCAGAAGCCAAAGCCCAGAACGAAGCGAAGGCTGCTGGCCGGATCGACGTTTCAGGCGAGGATGCTCCCTTGACGCAGTCCCTTGCGGACCTGCTTCCGGCGGAACTCTTGACCCAGGCTGAGGAAGCCCAGGCCGAGGAAACGGCACCAGAAGTAACCGTGCCGGAATCTGTTGAGGCCGAGGTTGCCGAAGCTGAAGAGGCAGCTCCTGCTGTTGAGGAAGCCGTTGAAGAGACGCCGGTTGTCGAAGAGGCTCCCGTAGTTGAAGAGACGCCGGTTGCCGAGGCCCACGTAGTTGAAGAGACGCCGGTTGTCGAAGAGGCTCCCGTAGTTGAGGCAGCGCCGGTTGCCGCACCGGCGCCGGCAAAGGCTCCGGAGCAGGCAGCTCCGAAGCCTGTTGTACCGGCTGCTCCCAAGCCTGCTGCTACACCAATGCCGAAGCCGATGGCGAAGCCCGCGGTTCCGAAGCCTGCAGCTCGACCGGCAGCCCCCAAAGCTGCCCCGAAGCCTGCGGCACGCAAGACCAACTAGTCATGCCGCAGGAGGTGCCCCCTCCGCCCGGCAAGAAAGCAGCGGCCACCCCCTATGGGGTGGTTGCACGAAAGAACTGCAGACCCAATCTGCGGACACGTAAGGAGATCGGTTCCCATGCCGAAGATGAAGACCCACAGTGGTGCTAAGAAGCGCTTCAAGCTGACCGGTACGGGCAAGCTGAAGCGTCAGCAGGCCAACCGCCGCCACTACCTGGAGCACAAGTCCTCCACCCTGACCCGTCGCCTTGCCGGCGACAAGATCGTCTTCAAGGGCGATGCCAAGGTCATCAAGAAGATGCTCGGCGTCTAAGTTCCAAGTTTTCTGGTTGCTGCCATCCGGTAGCCGCCGACTACACCAAAGCCTTCTCAGGCCGGCCGGGTTCCCGGCAGTAGCAGCTTGGGATAAGAATTTTGAAGGAGTACGCACGTGGCACGTGTGAAGCGGGCGGTAAACGCCCACAAGAAGCGTCGGGTTGTCCTTGAACGGGCCAAGGGTTACCGCGGTCAGCGGTCTCGCCTGTACCGCAAGGCAAAAGAGCAGCTGCTGCACTCGTTTGTGTACAGCTACGGCGACCGCCGCAAGAAGAAGGGTGACTTCCGTCGCCTCTGGATCCAGCGCATCAACGCTGCATCCCGCGCCAACGGCCTGACCTACAACCGTCTGATCCAGGGCCTGAAGGCCGCTGAGGTCGAGGTTGACCGCCGCATGCTGGCAGAGCTGGCCGTTTCCGACGCCAACGCTTTCGCTGCGCTTGTCAAGGTTGCCAAGGATTCCCTGCCTGCAGACACCTCCGCTCCGGCTGCCAAGGCCRAGGCCGCTCCGAAGGCTACCGCCAAGACTTCCGCGGCTACCAAGGCTGCTCCGGCAGTCAAGGCCTCCGTGTCCGAGGAAGAGCCCGCTGCTAAGGCTCCCAAGGCCAAGGCTGCGAAGAAGCCGGCCGCTGAAGCTGCTGAGTAGCACGCGTAGCCTCAGTTCATGGGACAGTGGCAACTGCCACTAAAGTTCTGTATATGAACGAAACCGGGCGCCCGCAAGAATTTCCGATGTCCAACCCCCGAGCCGATCGGGTGAGGGATGTCGCAAAGCTTGCAGGGCGCCCGGCCCGTTTAAAGCGGGGCAGGTTCCTCGCGGAGGGCCCCCAGGCTGTTCGCGAGGCACTGGTCCTGCATCGGGAGCGGACAGCGGCGGGGCAGACCGGCGTCGTACACGAAGTCTACGCAAGTGAAAGCTGCCTGGACCGGTTGCCGGAACTTGCCGAGCTCGCCGATGGCGTTGCCTTGCGCCTGGCGAATGACGATGTGCTGGCCGCCATGGCGGACACGGTCAACCCCCAGGGCATTGTGGCCGTCTGCAGTTTTGTGGATGTGAGCCTTGAATCAGTGCTCGACGCCGGTCCTCGGCTGATCGCCGTCATGTGCCAGGTACGGGACCCCGGCAACGCGGGAACAGTGCTTCGGGCTGCCGATGCTGCAGGGGCGGATGCAGTGGTGCTGACGGCCTCGAGCGTGGATATTTACAATCCGAAGGCTGTGCGCTCCACCGCGGGCTCGCTCTTCCATTTGCCGGTTGTCCTGGGAGCGGACGTCGAGGAGCTCGTGGCCCTCTGCAAGGAGCGTGGCATCGGGATCCTGGCCGCGGACGGCTACGGCACCCTCAATCTGGATAAACTTCAGGATGAGAACGCGGCACGCCGCCTGGGCGCGTCGGCAACTCCTTCTGACTACGCACTTGAGGCCCCGACGGCCTGGTTGTTCGGCAACGAAGCGCAAGGACTATCAGACTCCGAGCTGGCACTCGCAGACCATCGTGTTGCGGTGCCCGTCTACGGCTCGGCTGAAAGTTTGAACCTCGGCACTGCCGCTACTGTTTGCCTTTACGCCAGCGCGCGCTCTCAACAAGGTTCCTGACAATTTCGCTACAGGTACCGTAATGCTTGCGGGGATGCGATCCCGTGGTCCGTTCCTGTCGATTCACTCACATCCCCTGAACCGAAGAAGAGGTGGAGCTTTCGTGGCTGCAAATGGCGGTACCAAGGCAATCGTGGCGGCATTGAGTGCCAACCTGGCGATTGCAGTGCTCAAGTTCGTCGCTTTCGTCCTAACGATGTCGTCGTCCATGTTGGCCGAGGCAATCCACTCCGTAGCCGACTCCGGCAACCAGTTGCTCCTGCTGCTTGGCGGGAAGCGGGCGCAGCGTGCCGCAAGTCCAGAACACCCGTTTGGCTATGGCCGTGAGCGCTATATTTACGCCTTCATCGTCTCGATCGTGCTATTCAGCGTGGGCGGTCTTTTTGCCCTCTACGAATCCTGGGAGAAATTCCAGCACCCGCATGCCATTGAAGGCGATTTCTGGTGGGTGCCGCTCGCCGTGCTGCTGGGTGCCATTGTGGCGGAATCCTTCTCGTTCCGCACTGCAATCCACGAATCCAATCCCTTGCGCGGCAAGCAGAGTTGGATCAAGTTCATCCGCAACGCCAAGCAACCGGAATTGCCCGTGATCCTCCTCGAGGACTTCGGAGCTCTCCTGGGCCTCGTTTTCGCGCTGTTCGGCGTGAGCCTGACCCTCATCACGGGCAACGGCCTGTGGGACGCCGCGGGCACAGGAATGATCGGGCTGCTTCTTGTGGGAATCGCCGTGGTGCTTGCCGTGGAGACCAAGTCTTTGCTGCTCGGCGAATCGGCCACCAGAGAGGACAACGCGCGCATCACGGAAGCCATTGAGTCCGATGGCACCCGCATTATCCACCTCAAGACCATGCACTTGGGCCCGGAGGAGTTGCTGGTCGCTGCGAAGATCAGCGTGGCCGCGGCTGATACCGGCCAGGCGATTGCCAAAGCGATCGACGACGCCGAGCTCAGGATCCGCACTGCGGTGCCGATCGCCCGCGTCATCTACCTTGAACCGGACGTGGAGCGCGTCCAGGTCTGAGCAGCACAGCGGCGGGCGCGCTATCCGGCGGCATGCGTCTAAGCAACGAAGGAGCGAGCATGCAGAGGATGATGCGCTTTCGTCGCGTAGCCAAGCACGCGAAGGCAGCACTATGCCGCCAGTGGCCTTTTTCGTTCCAACCAGCCGCTGATGCCTGCGACGCCGAGGCCCAGGACTGCGAGGACAGCACCAACGAGGGCCGGAGCCACGTAGCCCCAGCCCCAAGCGATGACCACGCCGCCAAGGAAAGCGCCAAGGGCGTTGGCGATGTTGAGTGCGGAATGGTTGAGCGAAGAAGCCAGCGACGGTGCGTCCGGCGAAGCGTCGAGGAGCCGTGTCTGCAGGGGCGGAATGAGCATGGAGCCGATGCCGCCCACGATGAACACCATGACGAATGCAGACCACGCCCAGTGGGCCGCGATGGCGTAGACCACCAGGGCCAGTGCGATGGCCGGAAGAACCCGATAGATGGTCCCCATGACGGACTTGTCGGCGATCCGGCCGCCCAGAATGTTTCCTGCCACCATACCGAGTCCGTAGAGGGCCACCACTAGGGGTATCAGCGACTGCGGGATACCGGCCACGGAGGTCATGGTGTGGGCGATGTACGTATAGGTGGCGAAGAACCCGCCAAAACCGATGATTCCGATCAGCAATGCCAGCCACACTTGGATGCGCTTGAGGGCGCCAAGTTCCCGGCGAATGCTCGCCTCGGGGTGGGCAGGCTCAAAGGGGACGAACTTCCACAGCAGCACAGTAGTGGCCAGGCCGATGACGCCGACCATCACAAAGAGCAGTCGCCAGCCGAAGGTCTGACCAAGCCAGGTGGCCGCGGGAACGCCGATGACGTTGGCAATGGTGAGCCCGCCCATGACCATCGAAATCGCCCACCCACGCTTGGTGGGCGCAACCAGGCTCGCAGCGATGACTGCAGCGATCCCGAAGAAGGCGCCGTGGGGCAGGCCCGAGGCAAACCTCGTGATCACCATGGTTCCGTAGTCCGGGGCAAGGAAGGACGTCAGGTTGGCTATGGACAGGAACAGCATGAGTCCCAAGGCAAGTTGCTTGCGGGGGAGGCGGGCGCCAAGTGCCGCGAAGATCGGTGCGCCCACCACGACGCCCAAGGCATAAGCGGAAATCAGATTGCCGGCCTCGGGAGTGCTGATGTTGAGTCCCTGCTCGATCTCCTTGAGCAAGCCCATCATGGTGAACTCCGTGGTCCCGATAGCGAATCCACCCATGGCGAGGGCAAAGATGGCCAGTGCCACGTGGCGGCTTCCGGCCTTTTGGGAGGTCTTGCTGACTGCTGTGGTGGTCATTGTCCTGTTTCTTGGGGATGAGCTGGGCGCCGCACGAACGGGATTAAATCCGACTTTCAAGCTTAGTGCGAGACCCATGCGAATGTCCCTGTATGTGACCACTTCCATAGGCAAGATGCTTGGCCTGACGGCCAATAGACTGTTGCGGTGACTGGACTGATAAGTGTGGCGGGCGCCGCCGTCGTCGATTCCCTTGAAAACCCGAGCCGGCTGCTGGTCGCCAGGCGCAGCGCTCCGCCGCAATTCGCTGGAATGTGGGAGTTCCCCGGCGGCAAGCTCGAAGCCGGGGAGTCCTTCGAGGACGCGCTGCACCGGGAACTGATCGAAGAACTTGGGGTCACTGTCCGGCTCGGTGCCGAAGTGGTCGCGGACGACGGTGCTGGGTGGCCGCTGAATGAGCGGGCCGTTATGAGGGTATGGTTCGCTGAACTGCTCGACGGCGAACCGCGTCCGCTCCAGGACCACGATGAACTCCGCTGGGTCCCCCTCGGCAACGGCGACGAGGCGTTCGCGTTGCCCTGGATTCCCGCTGACCTGCCGATTGTCCAGGCCCTGCTGGAACGGGTGGATTCAGGACTGCTCGGCTAGAAAAGCGTCGACTGGCCCGTTGTTGGAAAAGGAGAGGGCGGAAGGGGCGCTGGCTTTTCCCTGCTGGTAGCTGCGTTCCGGTGGCTGAAACCGCTGCTCCCTGAAAAGCCGTGACGGGCCTTAAAGTAATTGATGCGGCCGCTCAGCCAGGTCCTGTATTCCTTCGAGGCATACGATCCCTGGCCGTAGAGACGCCGGTACTTACCGACGAGGCCGGCGTGGTTGGCAGCCAGCCACTGCATGAACCATTCGCGGGTGCCCGGCTTCAGGTACAACGCTCCGGCGGTCACTCCGGTGGCACCGGCCTCGGACAGGGCCGTGAACAGTGACTCCAAGGCGTCGTCGCTGTCGGTTAGCCACGGCAAGATGGGCATGGCCATGACTCCGCAGGGCAAACCCGCCTCGCGCAGCCGGCGGATGAGTTTGAGCCTGGCGCGTGGTGCGGGCGTGCCCGGTTCGACGGCCGAGGCGAGGGTTTCGTCGGTCATGGCCAAGGAGATGCCCAAATCCACGGGTACCTGGCTGGAAGCGTGCTTAAGCAGGGGGATGTCGCGGCCCAGGAGGGTTCCCTTGGTGAGGATGGAGAACGGCGTCCCGGAATCGGCCAGTGCCCGGATGATTCCGGGCATGAGTTGGTAACGGCCCTCGGCGCGCTGGTATGGATCCGTGTTGGTGCCCAGAGCGACATGATGGTGCCCCCATGACGGCTTGGACAGTTCCTTGCGCAAGACCTCCGCCGCGTTGATCTTCACTATCACTTGCGAATCGAAATCGTGACCGGCGTCGAAGTCCAGATACGTGTGGCTTTTGCGCGCGAAGCAGTACACGCAGGCGTGGCTGCATCCACGGTAAGGGTTGACGGTCCACTCGAAAGGCATCTGGGAACCGGACGCCACCTTGTTGAGCACCGATTTGGCGGTGACCTCATGAAAGGTGACTCCGGAGAACTCGGGGGTTGAGATGGAACGCACAAGCCCGGCCAGCGGCAGCAGGGCATCCGAGGCTGGGGCGGCTCCGGACGGAACGCTGTTGCTGTTGTCTCCGGGTGCCGGACCACGTTGTGGTGAAAGTGCCTGTGCGTCCCATCTCATGGCCTCCATTCGAATATATGTTCGAACGGTTGTCAAGGCCTGCTGAAAGATCGGAGCCGGGGCCTCGAGGCGGGGATGGCTGTTGCTAGGGTGGATCCATGATTCTGCTGACGGGATTCGAGCCTTTTGGCGGCGACTCGAGCAACCCCTCGTGGGCCGCAGTCCTGGTAGCGCAGGAAGTCCTGCGCGCTGAAGGACATGAGGTGGAGGCGCTTGAGCTACCGTGCGTTTTCGGTGAGTCCGCTGCGGTCCTCCGCGAGGCCGTGGGGCGGCTGCGTCCTGAACTGGTCATCTGTGCGGGTCTCGCCGCTGGACGGGACCGGCTCTCCCTGGAGCGCGTGGCCATCAACGTCGATGACGCCAGGATTCCGGACAATGCAGGAAACCAGCCCATCGACGAACCTGTCATTCCGGTAGGTCCCGCAGCGTACTTCAGTACCCTGCCGGTGAAGTCCGCGCTTCGAGCGTTGCAGATCGCCGGAATCCGCGCGGAAGTCTCGCAGACAGCCGGGACGTATGTCTGCAACCACGTGTTCTATGCCCTGATGCACGAACTCTCAAATGCCGAAGGTGCGGCCGGTGCGCGGGGCGGCTTCATCCACGTTCCCTACGACGAAGCCCACCTCCCGCAGGGGAGTGCCGCGCCGGCCGTGGCGGCGCGGGCGATGTCGGTCCGGGACATGGGCGAGGGGATCGCCGTCGTCGTGCGCACTGCCCTCGCGACTTCTGTGGACGCGAAGCTGTCCGCGGGAGCCGTTCACTAGGCTGGCGCCGCCAGCAAAGAATGCTCGATCAGCCGGCGCCGAACTCCGCAGACTCCAGCTCCCATTGCACCACCACGTTCGCCGAAACTGCCACGGATCCTGCCTCGATGGCCACACCCTGGGTGGCAAAGGCGCGCTTCACGTCGCCCATCATCGGCACGGGCGATCCGTGTTCCGGCCGCTGATCGATAGACAGTACTTGTCCCAGCCGCGCGCTGGCGAGTGCGGCAAACCGAGCGGCTTTCGCCTCGGCCTCCCGCCACGCGGCCTCCTGTGCCAGCGCTGCAACGGCGGAGGAATCCGTGAATCCTTGTTCGATCCCATTGATGCGGAGGCTGTCGCCACCCGCGGCGACTGCCGCGGATATGGCTGCGGGGGCCGCTGAAGGCGGGCTGACCCGGGCAACCAAGGTGGTTGATGCAACATACCCAGTGACCTTTTGCCCTTGGTTTTCGGCCCAGACGAGCTCTGCCCGCAGATTGAGGCCGCTGGTCCGCAGGTCACGCTCCGCCACCCCGTTCCCGCGCAGCGCGCCCGTCACCGCGGAGGCGACCTCTCCGGCGTCGTCATAGGCCGCTCCGGCGGCATCGCGCCTGACCTCGACGGCGAGCGTCAGGGTGAGAAGGTCGGGAACCGCTTCAGCTGTTCCCTCCCCGGTGACAGTGATGGTGCGGGTCATTGTTGTGCCTCGTTTCGCTGGTGCGTTGGGCGGACTGGAATCTGTTTGCCGGGGTAGCCACCCGCAGCCAATCCGGCCTGCCTCTCGAAGAAGTTCCGGGTGCCGGGGTTGCCCGTCCGGAGGAAGGACCAGATTGCGCAGAGCAGATACAACGGCAGGAATGGCAACCCCAGGCAATAGGCGTACTGCGTGCTGTGCCGCTCTTCGTGACCCAGCAGAACAGGGTCCGTTCCCGCGCTCGCCGACCCCGCGTGGAACAAGACCACATTGCCCACGGTGAATGCCGCTGCCTTGGGCAGGGTCCAGCCGTAGCCGCTGGCGATGATGAGCCCCCTCGGTCCGCGGGTCCGCGGCGCGTTGGCGGCGCGGGCAATCATCACGCCCAGAAGGGTGGAGAGGTTCAAGGCGTTGGCGATCTGGCGAAGCCGCTCACCGGGTGTCATGAGGCCATGCTAGCCCCGCGCGGCGATGAAACGACGAGACGGGGTCACGGGTTAAATCCCAGCCGAAGCCTTCAACTAGACTGGGGGTTAGTGCCCGCCGGACGCGTCTGGCGAGCACTGCTCCTGCCTTTGCCATGGCCCCGCCTGGTGAAGACCATTTCCGACTCGTAGCTAAGAACAGTAGATGACTGACACTTTGCCGGGCGCTGCCATCCCGAACCCTCTGGATGAAGCTGCCATCACCGCTGCCGTTGAGGAAGCAGTCTCCGCGATTGCCGCTGCATCCTCCCTCGAAGAACTCAAAGCCGTCCGCCTGGCGCACACCGGCGAGAAGTCACCTTTGAGCCTTGCCAACCGTGAAATCGGGGGCCTGGCCAAGGAACAGAAGGCCGCTGCAGGCAAGCTCATGGGTTCCTCCCGTGGCCGCGTCAACCAGGCGCTCGCAGCACGGACCACCGTGCTCGAAGCCGAAAACGACGCCCGTATCCTCGTGGAGGAAACAGTGGACGTCACGGCAGCGCCGCGGCGACGCCGCGCCGGTGCGCGCCACCCGTTGTCTACGCTGCAGGACCGAGTGGCGGACATTTTCGTCGGCATGGGCTGGGAAATCGCCGAGGGCCCGGAGGTCGAATCCGAGTGGTTCAACTTTGACGCCCTCAACTTCAAGCCGGACCACCCGGCCCGCGAAATGCAGGACACCTTCTTCGTTGAACCTCCCGAGGCGCACCTGCTCATGCGCACGCACACCTCCCCGGTGCAGGTCCGGTCCATGCTGGAACGCGAAGTGCCAATTTACGTGCTGTGCCCCGGCAAGGTGTTCCGCACCGATGAACTCGATGCCACCCACACGCCCGTGTTCCACCAGTTCGAAGGCCTGGCCATCGACAAGAAATTGAGCATGGCGGACCTCCGCGGCACCTTGGAGCACTTCGCCCGGCAGATGTTCGGCGACGAGGCACAGATCCGCCTGCGTCCCAACTACTTCCCGTTCACCGAGCCGTCAGCGGAGCTGGACATTTGGCACCCCGGTGCCAAGGGCGGCCCCCGCTGGATCGAATGGGGCGGCTGCGGCATGGTCAATCCCAACGTCCTGCGCGCTGCCGGCATCGACCCGGACGAGTATTCAGGTTTCGCCTTCGGCATGGGCATCGAGCGCACGCTCATGTTCCGCAACGAGGTCGGCGATATGCGCGACATGATCGAAGGCGATGTACGTTTCAGCGAGCACTTCGGGATGGAGATCTAACAGTGCGTATCCCACTTTCATGGCTGCGTGAATTCGCGCAGGTTCCGGCCGACGCCACGGCCGAAGACGTCATGGCGGAGCTCGTCAAGGTCGGTTTTGAAGAAGAAGCCGTCCACCGCCCCACGGACGAACTCAAGGGTCCCATCGTGGTGGGCCAGGTCCTGAGCCTGGTCAAGGAACCGCAGAGCAACGGCAAGACCATTAACTGGTGCCAGGTCCGCGTGGTCCCCGAAGGGCAGGAGCAGACCCTCACCGGCAAGGGCATCGACCCCTCCGGCGTGCAGGGCATCATTTGCGGTGCCCACAACTTTGTCGAGGGAGACAAGGTAGTTGTGACCCTCCCGGGTGCCGTGCTCCCGGGTGACTTCCACATTTCCGCACGCAAGACCTACGGGCATCTGTCCGCAGGCATGATCGCCTCGGTACGCGAACTCGGCATCGGCGAGGACCACGACGGCATCTTGGTGCTCTCCCGCATCGGCCTGGATCCCGAAATCGGCACTGACGCGATGACGCTGCTGGGTCTCTACGACGAAGCCGCGGAAATCAACGTCACTCCGGACCGCGGCTATGCGTTCTCGATCCGTGGCGTCGCTCGCGAATATGCCCATGCCACCGGGACCGTCTTCACGGACCCGGCCGCCAAGGTCGCCGCTCCGGCTTCCCTGCAGGGCGGCTACGGCGTCAAGCTCAACGACGATGCTCCCATCTACGGCAATCCTGGTTGCGACCGCTTCGTGGCCCGCACGGTCCGCGGAGTGGACGCCACCCGCCCCACCCCGCCGTGGATGGTGTCCCGGCTGCGTTTGGCTGGGATCCGCTCCATTTCGCTGCCGGTGGACATCTCCAACTACGTGATGCTCGAACTCGGCCAGCCGAACCACTGCTACGACCTCGACAAGCTCTCGGGCGACATCGTGGTCCGCCGCGCCGTGGCAGGGGAGAAGATCACCACCCTTGACGATAAGGTGCGTGCGCTCGATGTCGAGGACCTCCTGATCACCGACGACTCCGGGGCAATCGGCATCGCCGGCGTCATGGGCGGGGCCAACACCGAGGTCTCCGATTCGACCACCAACATCCTGGTCGAGGCTGCGCACTTCGACGAGGTTTCGATTGCACGGTCCCGTCGCCGGCACAAGCTGCCGTCAGAGGCGTCCAAGCGCTTCGAACGCGGCGTCGATTGGCAGGTTGCCAATATCGCCGCCCAGCGCGTCGTTGACCTGCTGGTTGAATTGGCGGGCGGGACGGCTGACGAAGCCGGTACCGACGTCGGGACTGCTCCGGACGCCGTGACGATCGATCTGCCGGCGGGCTACGCGGCCTCCCGGATCGGAATCGACTTCACGGAAGAACAGATCACCGGTTCCCTGAAGGACCTGGGCGCCATTGTTCTCAAGGACGAGGCGAACGGCTCCTACTCCGTCACGGCTCCGAGCTGGCGCAATGACCTGGAAACCAAGGAAGACCTCTCCGAGGAAATCGCGAGGCTGGTTGGTTATGACAACATACCGGCCACCTTGCCTGTGGCCCCTCCCGGCCGCGGCTTGACCCGGACCCAGCAGCAGAAACGCCGCGTGGTCCAGGCCTTGGCGGACGCTGGGCTGACAGAGGTCCTCTCGTACCCGTTCGTCTCCAAGTCTGCCAATGACACCTTTGGCGTGGCCGAGGAAGGCGGGGCGCGCACCGGCCTGAAACTGGCCAACCCGATCAGCGAAGAACACGGCTACCTGCGTACCTCCGTGCTCCCAGGCTTGATCGAGGTGGCCCGCCGCAACCACTCCCGCGGGTTCCGCGATCTTGCCCTCTTCGAGGCCGGCTCGGTGTTCCTTCCCGACGGGCAGCTGGGCACGGCGTCCATTCCGCCGTTGGGCGTCAAGCCTTCCGACGAGGTGCTTGATGGACTGTACGACGGCGTCCCGGACCAGCCGCTGCACATCGCCGCTGTTTTGACCGGCCATGATTCCCCCGCTGCCGCGGCCCACACCCCGCGTGCCTGGGACTGGGCAGACGCCCTCGATGTGGCCCGGCTCATCGGCGACGTCCTTGGCGTGGAGCTCGTGGTCAGCCAAGGCACCCACCAGGCGTTCCATCCGGGCCGTGCCGCCCGATTGGCGCTCCGCTCGGGCGACATCGTGGGCTACGCCGGCGAACTGCACCCGAAGCTCCTTGCCGCCCACGACATGCCAGCCCGCTCCGTCGCGCTCGAGCTGAACGCGGACGCGATCTTCGAGGCCGCCCCCGATGTGATTGTTGCCAAGCACATTTCCGGCTTCCCCGTGGCCACGCAGGACGTCGCCCTTGTCGTGCCGCGGGACGTTCCAGCGGACGCCGTCTTGGCTGCCCTCCGGGAAGGCGCAGGCGAACTGCTTGAGGACGTCGCCCTGTTCGATGTCTACGCTGGCCAAGGCATCGAAGACGGCAAGAAGTCGCTTGCTTTCGGGTTGCGATTCCGCGCCACGGACCGCACACTGACGGCCGATGAGGCATCGGAGGCCCGTGAGGCCGCCGTCGCCGTCGCTGCAGAACGGTTCGGAGCAGTCCAGCGCTGACCCGCATCAACACCGGGATCGAGGGGCTGGATGTCCGCATCCAACCCTTCGATACTGTCGATTCCGCCGCTATCGAGCAGATGGCGGCGGAATTGTTGTCTCCGGCCGAGATCCTTCGCGGAAACGCCATGGCCCCGGTCCTGCGCTCGGAGTTCTTGGCATCCAGGGTGGCTCAGCAGAACATTGCCGCCGCTCTCCTGGGTGTTCCGGCCTCGAAGCTCCAAGCGGCCTATGAGTGCCCGGAATGCGGTGCCGGGCCGGACATTGCGCATGGCCGGCCCGGATACCTGTTCGACGGCGGTCCCGCGCCGCTGGTGCTGAGCGCCTCGCGAGCGTCGGGCTGGGTGCTGTTTGCCGCCGTCGTGCACCCGGAACCCGGGCTTCGGCTGGGAGTCGATCTGGAAAATGCGGTTGGTACGGAATTCGCAGGCTTCGACGACGTCGCCCTGACCGCAGGTGAGCACCGCCATCTCAACGCGATGGAACCCGGGCACCAAGCGCAAGAGCGCGCACGATTGTGGGCGCGAAAGGAAGCCTGGTTGAAGATGACAGGCGAAGGACTCAGGGTGGACCCGAACTCCCTCGACGTGTTGGAAAGGCCAGGGCTATGGGATCTCAAGCTCCCGGACAATGCTGATGGCCAGGAGCTTCCGGCCGGACTGGTTGCCGCAGTCGCGATAACACCGTCTTAGCTGAACCCCTTGGATGAGCCGAAAGCGGGGAGTCTTGCCTGGTAGAGCCAGGGCTCCAGCACACTGGCGGCGTCGAGCCCCGGAACGTAGGCGTCGGCCGTGGCGATGAATTCCGCCGTGGACACCGAGCCGTGGCGCATGGTCTCCGTCCAGTGCCGCAGCAAACCGAAGAACGCTGTGTCACCGCACGCAACACGGATGGCGTGGAGAGCCAGCGCCCCACGCTTATAGACGCGGTCATCGAACATTCGCTCCGGCCCGGGGTCGCCGATCACCAGATCCTGGGCGCCGGCGTCGAGCTTGCGCCACGCGGCCCTCGTTCGGTTGGCGAGGGACATGACGCCGGCCTCCTCGGACCAGATCCATTCCGCATAACAGGCGAAGCCCTCGTGCAGCCAGATATCCCGCCAACTGGCCGCAGTGAGCGAGTTGCCGAACCATTGGTGTGACAGCTCGTGGGCGATCAGGCGCTGCGCCTCCCACGATTGCTCCATGTGGTTCCGGCCGAAGATGGAAAGCGTCTGTGCTTCAAGGGGGATTTCGAGTTCATCGTCGGTGACCACGGCCGTGTATTCCGCAAAAGGGTACGGACCGAAACAGTCCACAAAGGTTCGCATCATGTCGGTTTGCCGTGCCAGGCCTTCCCGGGCCTCTGCCAACAAGCTGGGGGAGACGGCAACAAACTGGGGCACTGGAGTGTGCCGCGGGCCTTCGGCATGGTGGGCCGTCCCGGTGTCCGACCCGCTGGGGGAAGGGTTCAGCTGATGGAGCCGATAACGGCCGATCTGAACCGTGGCGAGGTAGCTCGCCATCGGCTCRCTTTGTTCATATACCCAGGTCTCACGGCTTGATTTCCGGCTGTGTGAGACGAGGCGGCCGTTGCATATGGCGCGGTAGTTGTCGTCGGTCGTGATGCTGATCAAGTAGCTGGACTTGTGCCGCGGGTGGTCGTTGCACGGGAACCAGGAAGCGGCGCCGTTCGGCTGGCCCGCAACCAGCACGCCGTCGTCGAGCTCCTCCCAACCGACTTCGCCCCATAGGCCGCGGCGCGGCTTCGGATTGCCGTCGTAGCGGAGCTCGACAGTGAACGACTGGCCAGCCCGCAGCCGGTCCTTGACGGAGATCACGAGGTGCTCGCCGCGGGGGCTGAACTTCGGTACCTTCTTGCCGTCGACCAGGATCTTGGAAGCCTTTAATCCCACCAGATCCAGGACCACGGAATCTGTGTCTTCGAGCGCCATGCAACGAAGCATCGCGCGGCCGTTGAGCCTATTGCTGCCCAGGCTGTAGTCCAAGTCCAGTTCATACCGCAACACCTCGAATGCCGTACTCCCGTGGTGCAGGGTGTAGGGATCGGCGGCAGTTCTGATCGTTCCCGGTTCGCTGCGGCTCATGTGCGCTGGCTGCCTCCGTGTAGCTTGCTGTGCTGCTGTCGTCATCGGCCGGTTTCCCACCGGTCCTCTTGCCAATCTACGCTACGGCCCGGACCAGGGGCTGACGGGGTTGCCCATCCAGTATGTGCCCGCAGGAACAGTTTCACCCCGCATGACGAGCGACGCCGGCCCCACCGTTCCGCCCGCCCCGATGCTGGCGCGAGGCAGGATGACGCCGTGCGGGCCCATCGTGGCGCCGTCCCCGAGAACCACCGTGTCGATGCTCATGATGCGGTCGTGGAAGAGGTGGGTCTGGACCACGCAGCCACGGTTGACGGTGGAGCTTTCGCCGAGCGTGACAAGGTCGGCTTCGGGCAACCAGTAGCTTTCGCACCAAGTACCCCGGCCGATCTTCGCACCGAGCGCCCTGAGCCACCACACCAGAGCCGGCGTGCCGGATGCTGAACGCGCGAACCATGGAGCGCTCACCATCTCGATGAAGGTGTCCACCACTTCATTCCGCCAAATGAACGAGCTCCACAACGGATGCTCGCCCTCCCTGATGCGGCCCACCAAAATCCATTTCGCGGCGACCGAACTTGCCGCGGCCACGGCACCCGCGGCAAGGACCACGACGCCTCCCAGGACGGCCGCCAGCCAGTAGGAGGATTCCGAGGCGATCCAGTCGAGGACCAGCATGATCCCGACGGCGATCGCCACCGTCAGGATGACCGGCACCATACGGCACAGTTCCCACAGGGTGCGCTTGGCCTTGAGGGCCAACGGCGGGTTGAAGGTGAGGCTCTGGTCGGCATTCATGGCGGTGCGGCGCAGCCTGACGGGCGGACTGCCCAGCCAAGAGGTGCCCGATTTTGCCTTGGCCGGCGTGGCAGACAGCACCGCGACCAGTGAATTCTTGGGTACGCTGCGGCCCGCGGCCGTCATGCCCGAATTGCCCAGGAAGGAGCGTTTGCCGATCTTGGCCGGCCCAATCTTCATCCAGCCCCTGCCAAGCTCGTAAGAGGCCACCATGGTGTCGTCCGCCAGGAACGCGCCTTCGCCGATGGTCGTCATGCGCGGCAGCAGAAGAACCGTGGAAGCCTCCACGTTGCGGCCTACTTTGGCACCCAGCAGGCGCAGCCACACGGGGGTGAAAAGGCTCGCGTAGATGGGGAAAAGCAGGTCCCGCGCCATGTCCAATACACGTTCAGTGGCCCAAACTTGCCAGCCAACGCGGCTGCGAACTCGGTAGTACCCCTCCTTGAGACCGATGCCCAGCATCCGGGTGGTCGCCAGGATCAGCAGGAGATTGCACAGGAACCATGCAAGCGCAGCCAAAGGGATGGCAAGCAAGAGTTCCGGGAAGGCATCCTGCAGGGAACTCCTGCCTTGGATGAAGGCCAGGACCACGCAGGCGCCGGCGAATGCAGAGACGTAGGGTATCAAGGCCAGCAGCGCCGAAGCCGTTGCGAACGCCGCGAACCAGAGCCGGCCGATCAGATGGTGGGACGACGGGGTCTCCGGCCATTCATTCTTGGCTTTGCCACGCCGTTCGGCAGGGGAGCCAGCAACAAGGTGCCCGGCCTTGACCTTGCCCAAAACTGCTGAACCGGGTTCTACACGCGCGCCCGCGCCGATGCTGGTTCCCGGCATGAGTGTGCTGCGGGATCCCACGGTGGCGCCGGCACCCACATGGATGGCGCCGATGTGGACGTAGTCGCCGTCAATCCACCAAGCGGAGAGATCTACTTCGGGTTCGATGTTGCATCCACTGCCCAGGGAAAGCAGTCCGGTGACCGGAGGCAAGGAATGCAAATGGACGTTGTTCCCGATCTTCGCACCCAGCGCCCTCGCATAGTAGGGAACCCACGGCGCGCTGGCGAGGCTGATGGCGCCCGAGAGGTCCTGGATCTGTTCAGCAAGCCACAGCTTCAAATGAACCTTGCCCGAGCGGGGGTAGGTTCCGGCCTGGACCCCACGCAAGAGGGTTCGCGCAGCCAGAATCGAAATCGTCATGCGGCCCAGCGGACTGACGAACACCAGCCAGGAAGCCAAAATCCACCACCAGGACACCACGGGTGCTGCAGTGAATCCGGCGAAGTCCGCCAGCAAGTGGTTGGCAGCCATGAGATAGGTGAGCCAACGCATGCCCACCAGGATGTTGAGGAAAATGCCCATCAACGTCTGGAAGATCTGCGATTTCCGGGAGGTCGGGCGAACCGTGCGCTCGGCTGCAGGCCCCTGGATGCCGCCTTCCGGCAGGGACTGCCGCGCGGCGTCGATCAGTGCGCCCACCCGGGGGGTCGCGTAGATCTCTGCGACCGTGATGGTGGGGTAGTGCACGCGCAGGGCCGAGACGAGCTGGGCCGCGGCGAGGGAGCCGCCACCGTAGGCGAAGAAGTCCGCGTCGAGCGATGTGACGCGGGAACCCAAGATGCTTTCCCATTGCTCAACCACCCACTGGGCGTCCTCGGGAAGGTTGAGCGGTGCCTTGTCCGCATCGGCTGCTCCGGCGCCCGCCAACGGCCAGGGCAGCGAATGCCGGTCCACTTTGCCGCTCGTCTTCGTCGGAAGGGAATCCACCACCGTCAGCAGTGGGATCAGCGCAGCGGGAAGGCTCTCGGCGAGCAACTCCCGGGAAGCCGCGAGGTCAATGTCCTCAGGTGCAGCAGGCGCCAGGTAGCCGACCAGTATCTGGTTCCCGGCCGCCGTCGTACGGACGGCCGCGGCGGCCCCGGCAACGCCCGGCAGGGCCTGCAGAGCGGCGTCGATCTCACCGAGTTCGATCCGCCGGCCACCCAGCTTGACTTGTTCGTCTGCTCGGCCCTGGAAGATGAGGCCGGCGTCCTCGTAGCGCACGAGGTCGCCGGAACGGTACGCCCGTTCCCATCCCAAGGACGGCATGGGTGCATATTTTTCAGAGTCTTTAGCAGGATCGAGGTAGCGGGCAAGCCCCACGCCGCCAATGATCAATTCGCCCGTCTCACCTTCGGCGACGGGAACTCCGGCGGGGTCGACGACAGCAAGGTCCCAGCCGTCCAGCGGCAAGCCGATCCGGACGGGACCGCTGCCATCGAGGGGAGCAGCGCAGGCCACGACGGTTGCTTCGGTGGGGCCATACGTGTTCCACACTTCACGGCCGTCCACCGCGAGGCGCTCGGCGAGTTCGGGAGGGCAGGCTTCGCCGCCGAAAATGAGTAGTCGCACGTTCTCGAGGGCTTCCGCCGGCCACAGGGCCGCGAGCGTGGGAACGGTAGACACTACTGTGATGCCATGGTTGATAAGCCACGGGCCAAGGTCCATGCCTGAACGCACCAGGGCACGCGGAGCCGGGACCAGGCAGGCGCCGTGGCGCCACGCCAGCCACATCTCTTCGCATGAAGCGTCGAACGCCACGGAAAGACCGGCGAGGACGCGGTCCTGCGGCCCGAGGGGATCCTCCTGGAGGAAGAGCCGGGCCTCGGCGTCAACAAACGCTGCGGACGATCGGTGCCGCACTGCTACACCCTTGGGCGTTCCGGTGGAGCCAGACGTGAAGATGACCCAGGAATCGTCATCCAGCCCTGGTCCACGCGGGGCTGGGTGCGGTGTTGGCCGCTCCCCGGTGACTTCGATCTTTCGGCCCTTTGCGATGACGGCAGACACTTTGGCCTCTGCGAAAACCAGCCGTGCCCGTTCCCCGGGATCATCAGCGTCAACTGGCACGTAGGCGGCAGAAATCGAGAGAATCGCCAGGATGGCAATGTAGAGATCATTGGTGCCGGAGGGAATCCGGACGCCGATCTTGTCTCCGGGGCCAAGTCCCGCTGCGTTGAGCGTGGCAGCAAAACTGCGCACCTGCGCCATGAGTTCGGAGTAGCTCAGCGACTTGCGCCCGTCATCGAGGGCAGAGGCTTCGGGAAACGAGCGTGCCGTGTCATCGATGATTTCGATGAGCGTGCGGGCTGGCGGCGCGGCTGACGCACCTGGCAGCTGGGGCAGATGCACGGCTTGGAGTTCCAAGCGGTCCGCCGGAATTTCATGTTCCTGGGTCACGTTCGAAGTTTCGCGGATAGAGGTGAACAGAAAGTGTCAGCGGTCGTCTGGCCGTTGCTGTGGCTTAGCCCAATATTAACTGAAAAGTCATTTTGCGGTTGTCGCAATCATGGAACCAGGAGCAACTTGCCCGTGGTCTTGCGGGCTTCCAAGTCACGATGGGCCTGGGCTGCTTGAACGAGGGGGTAAGTCCCGCCAATCCTGACTTTGAGCGCTCCGCTCGCGGCGGCGCCGAAGATTTCGGCCGAACGCCAGCGCCGCTCCTGCGGGTTCTGCAGGAAATGGCTGATTGTGGGACGTGTCAGGGATAGTGATCCGCCCGCGTTCAGCCGCTGGGGATCAAAGGGAGGCACGGGTCCGGAGGCTGCCCCGAACAGGACCAGTGAGCCGCGGATACGCAGGCTCGCAAGGGAATCGTCGAAAGTATCCTTGCCAACGCCGTCGTACACGACATTGACTCCTTCGCCGCCCGTCAGCTCGCGGACTTTGGCGGCGAACCCGGCATAACGCAGGACCACGTCTGCGCCCGCCTCCCTGGCCAGGACTTCCTTCTCATCCGAGGAGACGGTGGTGATCACGCGCGCGCCGCGTGCCTTGAGCAATTGCGTCAGGATGAGTCCCACACCGCCAGCGCCGGCGTGGGTCAAGACCGTGTGGCCAGGTTCCACCCGGAAGGAGGAATTGATCAGGTAATGCGCTGTCATGCCTTGCAGCGGAAGGGCTGCGGCCGTGTGGTCGTCGACGCTGTCAGGCACGGGAAGCGCTTTGTCGGCGTCTACAAGGGTGTACCCGGCGTAGCTGCGGGAACCTTCGGCGGTAGCCACCCGGTCTCCGACAGCGAAGTCATCGACGTCCGCACCGATGGCCTCCACGGTGCCGGCCGATTCGGAGCCGGGGGTGAAAGGGTATTCAACCTTGTAGATGCCACTGCGCTGATAGGTGTCGATGAAGTTCACTCCGGCGGCTGCAACCCTGACGAGCAGCTGGCGCGGGCCCGGGGTTGGAACCTCTGCCTCGGTGAGTTCGAGGACTTCCGGTCCTCCGGCGTGCCGGGCAATGATCGCGTGCGTCATGAGTCTCCTTCTCCGTCGGGGCACTTTCGTGCCCGCATTCACACAACCATCCTAGGGAGCGGAATCCGTCGGGTGTCCAGTCAGGGCCCCGCCCGGTGATTTGCCCGTAACGTGCGCAGTTGACCTTCTGGGAGTGTTCAGCCTCGTCCGTGAGCGGAAGCCACGGGGCAGTCAAAGCCGCGGCCGGCGGCGAGTCCTACCTCGTTGAGGTAACGCACGACGATTGCGTAGGACTGCATCAAAGTGGTTTCGGTGTAGGGAATGGAGTGCTTTTCGCAGTAGTCCCGAACGATCTCCGAGGCGCGGCGCAAGTGGGGGCGTGCCATGTCGGGGAACAAGTGGTGTTCGGCTTGGTGGTTGAGGCCGCCGAGGAGGATGTTCATGAAGGGTCCGCCGGAGATGTTCCTGGCAGTCAGAATCTGGCGACGCAGGAAATCGACGCGTGAATCGGCTGGCAGGACCGGCATGCCCTTGTGGTTCGGGGCGAAGGAAGCACCCATGTAAAAGCCGAACACCATGATCTGGACGCCAAGGAAAGCGAAAGCCAGGCCAATCGGCAGGAAAGTGAAGGCGAGGACCGGCAGCGCGAGGAGCCGTGCCAGGAGAATGGGGGTCTCCACCCAGCGGTGCTTGATCGCCCCTGGACGGAGGATGTACATCAAGGATTCGAATTGCAGACTGATGCCCAGCAGCATCAGGAGGGGGAAGAAGAACCAGCCTTGCCTGCGGGTGAGGAACGCGAAGCGTCCCTTCCTGCCTGCAGCGGCTTCAACGTGGAAAGCCAAGGCTCCGGTCTTGATGTCGGGGTCCTTGGAAATCACGTTCGGGTTGTTGTGGTGCGCGCCGTGTTTCTGTTCCCACCAGGAGTAGCTGATGCCGGCAACCGAGGTAGCCAGGATGCGGGCAGACCAGTCATTTGCCCTCCGCGAGGCAAAAATCTGGCGGTGGCCGGCCTCGTGTGCAAGGAAGCTCAGCTGGGTGCAGAGGATGCCAAGGGCGGCGGCGATGAGGAGCTGGTACCAGCTATGGCCGATGAGCGCAAAGCCAAACCAGGTGCCTGTCAGCAAGAGGACCAATGCCGCGAAAACGCTGATATAGAAGCCGACGCGGCGCTTCAAGAGCCCTTCCGCGCGGACTGTCTTGAGGAGGTCGGAATAGCTGAGCACGACCGCGTTAGGTGGCCGGACGCTCTTCAAGGGACGTTCCGTGGTGGAGGTCGGTGACATATGCAGTTGCCCCGTAACAATAACGGGCAACGCTGCAACCGACGATCGGCTGCACGGTCTAGATCACCCTCTATTCAGCATACGCCCCCTCGGCCCGCTCCTAGACGATCGGCTGGAAAAGAGGACATGCATAAATATCGGCAACTATGAATATTTTTGCTGTATAGTCTTGCCATGACTATTTCTGTTGCCGTCTCCGGTGCCAGCGGCTACGCCGGGGGAGAGGTGCTGCGCCTCTTGGCGGGCCATCCGGACGTCACCATCGGTGCGATCACCGCACACAGCAATGCCGGTTCCAGACTAGGGGAGTTGCAGCCGCATCTCCATGGTTTGGCCAGTCGGATTCTCGAAGACACCAGCGTGGAAAACCTCTCCGGCCACGACGTCGTGTTCCTGGCGCTCCCGCACGGAGCCTCGGCTGAGATCGCTGCACAGTTGCCGGAGGGCACGCTGGTGATCGACGCTGGAGCTGACCACCGTCTTGAAGACCCCGCGGCGTGGGAAAAGTTCTACGGCTCCGCCCATGCCGGGACCTGGCCCTACGGGCTGCCGGAACTTCCCGGCCAGCGCGACGCGCTCAAGGGTGCGAAACGGATTGCGGTGCCCGGTTGCTACCCGACGTCGGCCCTCCTCGCCCTGACGCCGGGCTTCGCCAACAAGCTTCTCCAGCCGGACGACGTCGTGATTGTCTCGGCCTCAGGCACCTCGGGCGCCGGCAAAGCGGCGAAGGTCAATCTCATCGGCTCGGAGGTCATGGGATCCATGAGTCCGTATGGCGTGGGTGGCGGCCACCGCCACACCCCCGAGATCGAGCAGGGACTTTCCAACGCCGCCGGTGAACAGGTCACAGTGTCCTTCACCCCTACCCTCGCGCCCATGAGCCGCGGCATCCTGAGCACGGCCACGGCCAAGGCCAAGCCAGGCGTCACCGCTGCCGAACTCCGTAGCGCCTGGGCCGAAGCGTACGACGACGAACCGTTCGTCCACCTGCTGCCCGAAGGGCAATGGCCAACTACCAAGTCGGTGCAGGGTTCCAATCACGCCGTCATGCAATTGGCATTGGATGAACACTCCGGCCGCGTGATTGTCACGTGCGCCATCGATAATCTGACCAAGGGGACAGCCGGCGGTGCCGTGCAGTCCATGAATATCGCCCTCGGCCTGGACGAATCCGCCGGCCTCAACGTCCAAGGAGTTGCTCCGTGACCATCACTGCCCCCCAAGGATTCCGGGCCGCCGGCGTCAAAGCCGGCATCAAGGCATCGGGTAATCCCGACCTGGCCCTAGTTGTCAACGATGGCCCGCTCAAAGCCGCAGCAGCCGTTTTCACGTCCAACCGCGTGGCCGCGGCTCCCGTGCACTGGTCCCGTCAGGTTGTCTCCGACGGGCGCGTGGATGCAGTCGTGCTGAATTCCGGCGGGGCCAACGCCTGCACCGGGCCCCAGGGATTCCAAAATACGCACGCAACTGCCGAGAAAGTGGCGGCTGTCCTCGGGATCTCCGCCTCCGACGTCGTGGTTTGCTCTACCGGGCTCATCGGTGAGCAACTGCCTATGGATAAGATCATTCCGGGCATCGACGCGGCTTTCGCGGAGCTTTCCGAAGACGGCGGCCTCGCAGCCGCTACGGCGATCATGACCACGGATAGCGTTGCGAAGGAAGCAGTCTTCAGCGGCACCGATGCCGAAGGCAACACCTTCACGGTCGGGGGCATCGCGAAGGGCGCCGGCATGCTGGCACCCGGCCTCGCCACCATGCTGGTGGTGCTCACCACGGATGCCCAGGTCCCGGCCGAAGAGCTCGACGTCGTCCTCCGCGACGCCACCCGCGTCACCTTTGACCGGGCGGACTCGGACGGTTGCATGTCCACCAACGACACGGTCGTCCTGCTGGCCTCCGGTGCGTCCGAGGCCATCCCATCCGCCGAACAGCTGGGTGCCGGAATCACCCAGGTGTGCGCCGAACTTGCCCGCAAGCTGATCGGCGACGCCGAAGGCGCCAGCCACGACATCGCCATCCGGACGTTCAACGCGGCGAGCGAGCGCGACGCAGAAATCGTCAGCCGTTCCGTGGCCCGCTCCAACCTCTTCAAGACCGCCATCTTCGGCAAAGATCCCAATTGGGGCCGTGTCCTGTCCTCGGTGGGCACCACGGACGCCGTCTTCGAACCGGACCAGCTCAACGTTTCCATGAACGGCATCCAGATCTGCCGCAACGGCAGCATCGGCGACGACCGCAACCTTGTGGACCTTGAACCCCGCGAGGTGCTTGTGGAGATCGACTTGCAGGCAGGCGAAGCAGAGGCCACCATCTGGACCAACGACCTCACGCACGAGTACGTGCATGAGAACAGCGCCTACTCGAGCTAGACGGGGATGACCATGACTGCGCACACCCGCGAAAATACGTCGATCGGCGCCGATTCGGCAAAAACAGCCCAGGACAAGGCTGCGACCCTGATCGAAGCGTTGCCCTGGATCCAGCGTTTCGCTGGCACCACCATGGTGATCAAGTACGGCGGGAACGCCATGGTCAACGAGGAACTCCGCCGGGCCTTCGCCGAGGACGTCGTGTTCCTGCACCACGTGGGCATCCACCCGGTGGTGGTGCATGGAGGCGGCCCGCAGATCAACTCGATGCTCAGCAGGCTCGGCATCGAATCCGAATTCAAGGGAGGCTTGCGCGTCACCACCCCGGAGGCCATGGACGTGGTCCGCATGGTGCTCACCGGACAGGTGGGGCGCGAACTCGTGGGCCTCATCAACTCCCACGGGCCTTATGCCGTGGGCATGTCCGGTGAAGACGGCGGCCTCCTCCGCGCGGTGCGCACCGGCACTGTGGTGGATGGCGAGGAGGTGGACCTCGGCCTCGTAGGCGAAGTAGTGGGAGTTGATCCCACGGGTATCGAGGACATCCTCGACGCCGGCCGCATCCCGGTGATTTCCACGGTTGCCCCCGAGATCATTGACGAGGGGGACGGCACGGGCTCCACAACGGGGCAGGTCCTTAACGTCAACGCAGACACGGCCGCCGCGGCGGTCGCCTCTGCACTGGGCGCATCCAAGCTTGTCATCCTGACCGATGTCGAAGGACTCTATGCCAACTGGCCGGACAAGTCCTCGCTCATCTCCTCGCTGACGGCTTCGGAACTGCGGGAGATGCTGCCGCGGCTGGAGTCCGGCATGATCCCGAAAATGACGGCTTGCCTGAAGGCCATTGACGACGGCGTGGAACAAGCCCACATCGTGGATGGTCGCTTGCCGCACTCCATGCTCCTGGAAACTTTCACCACCGCGGGTATTGGAACCCAGGTTGTCCCCGACGAGGAAGTGAACTCATGACCGCCAACGAAGCAGAACTGGTCGAAACGCCCGCAGACGCCATAACTGGGCAGAGCACGGGGAGTGACTGGCTCGCCCGCTACTCTTCTTCGCTCATGGGCGTCTTCGGTACCCCGCAGCGGGTCTTGGTCCGCGGCGCAGGTTCCCTTGTCTGGGATGCCGACGGCAAGGAATACCTCGATCTCCTGGGCGGTATCGCCGTTAACGCCTTGGGCCACGCACACCCCTTCGTCACGTCGGTGATCGCCAGCCAGCTGGCCACCCTGGGTCACGTCTCGAACTTCTTTACGAGCCCCACGCAGATCGCGTTGGCCGAGAAGCTCCTCGCTATCACCAAGGCTCCTGCGGGCTCCAAAGTGTTCTTCGCCAACTCCGGCACCGAAGCCAACGAGGCCGCCTTCAAGCTGGCGCGGCGCAACAGTGAAGCGCCGGCCGGTGCAAAGTCAGCTAAGCGCACCAAGATCATCGCCCTCGAAGGCGCCTTCCACGGCCGCACGATGGGCGCCCTCGCGCTGACCGCCAAGGAAGCTTACCGGGCGCCCTTCGAACCCTTGCCGGGCGGCGTGGTCCACATCCCGTTCGGCGACATCGAGGCCCTCCTCGCCGCCGTCGACGAAACCACGGCGGCCGTCTTCCTGGAGCCCATCCAAGGCGAGGCGGGCGTCCGCCCGCTCAGTGTCGAGTACCTGCAGGCGGCCCGTGAGGCCACGAGCAAGGCCGGCGCGCTGCTGATCCTTGATGAGGTCCAGACCGGCGTCGGCCGAACCGGCAAGTGGTTGGCCAGCGAAGACGCCGGAATCGTCCCCGACGCCGTGACCCTCGCGAAGGGCTTGGGTGGCGGCTTCCCGGTCGGCGCGCTCATCACCTTCGGAGAGCCGACGTCGTCGCTCCTGACAGCAGGCCAGCACGGCACCACCTTCGGAGGGAATCCGGTAGCCACGGCTGCTGCCCTCGCCACCCTGCATGCCATCGAAAGCCAAGGCGTGCTGGCGAATGTGCTCACCGTCGGCGCGCGGCTGCGGGCCGGTCTGTCCGACGTCGGCGGCGTCACGGAAGTCCGTGGCGAAGGACTCCTGATCGGTTTCGACCTCGACGCTGAGATTGCGCCCGCCATGGTGACCGCCGCCCTCGACGCAGGCTTCATCATCAACAGCCCCGGCCCGCGCACCATCCGTCTGGCCCCGCCGCTCATCCTGACCGCCGAGCAAGCCGACCGTTTCCTCGACGCGCTGCCTGGCATCATCCAGGCGGCAGCAGGCCAGTCCGCTGAACCCCTGACCGCTGAACCCCTGACCGCTAAGGACGCACAGTGAACACCACCACCCGTCACTTCCTCAAGGACACGGACCTCACTCCGGCAGAGCAAGCAGAGGTACTGGAGCTCGCGGTTCGGATGAAGGCGGCACCCTACAGCGTCCAACCGTTCGCAGCGGACGGCAATGGACGCAAGACTGTCGCCGTCATCTTCGACAAGACCTCCACCCGCACCCGTGTCTCTTTCGCCACCGGTATTGCGGATATGGGCGGCAACGCCCTCATCATCAACCCCGGTGAGGCGCAGATCGGCCACAAGGAATCCGTCGAGGACACCGCCAAGGTGCTCGAGCGCATGGTCTCGACCATTGTGTGGCGTACCGGCGCGCACTCCGGCCTCGTGGCGATGGCCGAAAACTCCAAGGTTCCCGTCATCAACGCTCTCTGCGACGATTACCATCCCTGTCAGCTCCTGGCCGACCTGCTGGCGGTCAAAGAGCACAAGGGCGAACTCAAGGGCCTCACCATGGCCTACCTGGGCGACGCCGCGAACAACATGGCCAACTCCTACCTTCTGGCCGGCGTCACGGCGGGCATGCACGTCAGGATCTCGGGCCCGGAAGGCTACCTGCCGGCAGCCGACATCGTTGCGGCAGCGAACGAGCGCGCCGCCGAAACCGGCGGTTCCGTGCTCATCACCACCGACGCCACGCAAGCCCTCCACGGGGCCGACGTCGTCGCCACCGACACGTGGGTCTCCATGGGCCAGGAGGCCGAAAAGGAAGCCCGGATGCAGCTCTTCCGCGAGTACTCCGTGGACGAGGCCGCGATGGCGCAGGCGGCGCCGGACGCCGTCGTGCTCCACTGCCTGCCCGCCTACCGCGGCTACGAAATCTCCGCAGGCGTTATCGATGGGCCGCAGTCCATCGTCTGGGATGAGGCCGAGAACCGCCTGCATGCCCAGAAGGCACTCATGGCCTGGCTCATGCACCAGTCCGGGCTGGCCCTTGTGGAAGGCCTCGCACCATTGGTGGCGTCCGCGGTGCCCGCGGAGGGCAGCAACTAGTGTCCACCCATCCGGCGTCGCAAGGCGCCAGCCCCGCCACCAAGACGGCCCGGCAGGCGCGGATCACCGCGATCCTGACGGGACAGTCCGTGCGCTCGCAAGCGGAACTCGCGGCCTTGCTGGCGGACGACGGCGTCCAGGTCACCCAGGCGACCCTCTCCCGGGACCTTGTGGAACTGGGGGCTGTGCGCGTGCGCGGCAGGGAAGGCGCACTGGTCTACGCGGTGCCCGGTGAAGGCGGTGAGCGCAATGCCAAAAGCGGCATCACCCAGGAAATCCTTGATGCCCGCCTGTCGCGGCTTTGCGGTGAGCTGCTGGTCACCGCGGAGGCTTCGGGCAATATCGTGGTGCTGCGGACGCCGCCGGGCGCCGCCAACTTCCTCGCCCTGGCCATCGACCACTCGGTGATGCCGTCTGTATTGGGTACGATCGCAGGCGACGACACCTTGCTTTTGGTTGCCAGGGATCCCGATGGCGGCGCCGAACTGGCGGCTCGATTCCTCCAACTGGCCCAGGAAGCCGGACCAAGCAACTAAGCGATTCGGGAAACTGATCCAGCCCGGCAACTGAACCATTCCGGCACTGTCATACCCGGGCCTTCGGCCCGACCCAAGCATTGACCCAAAGAACCAAGCAACAACAAAGGAGCACTCTCGTGACTGAGCGCATTGTTCTGGCCTACTCCGGTGGCCTTGATACTTCCGTAGCCATCGGCTGGATCGGTGAAGCCACCGGCGCCGAGGTCATCGCCGTGGCGGTCGACGTCGGACAGGGCGGCGAGTCGCTGGAGACCATCCGCCAGCGCGCCCTCGGCTGCGGCGCCGTCGAGGCCTACGTGGCCGACGCCCGCGACGAATTCGCCAATGAATACGCCATGCCCACGCTGAAGGCCAACGCCCTCTACCAGGGCCACTACCCGCTGGTTTCGGCGATCTCCCGTCCGGTGATCGTCAAGCACCTCGTCAAGGCCGCCCGCGAATTCGGCGCCACCACCGTTGCGCACGGCTGCACGGGCAAGGGCAACGACCAGGTCCGCTTCGAGGTCGGCATCCAGACCCTGGGCCCGGACCTGAAGTGCATCGCACCTGTCCGCGACCTCGCCCTGACCCGCGACAAGGCCATTGCCTTCGCCGAGGAAAAGGGACTCCCGATCGAAACCACCAAGAAGAACCCATACTCGATCGACCAGAACGTCTGGGGACGCGCCGTCGAGACCGGTTACCTCGAGGACATCTGGAATGCTCCCACCAAGGACATCTACGACTACACGGCCACCCCGGAATTCCCGCCGGCACCGGACGAGGTCACCATCACCTTCGAAGCCGGCGTACCGGTGGCGATCGACGGCGTCAAGCGCACCCCGCTGCAGGTCATCCAGGAACTGAACCGCCGCGCCGGGGCCCAGGGCGTTGGCCGCATCGATGTCGTCGAGGACCGCCTTGTCGGCATCAAGTCCCGCGAAATCTACGAAGCTCCGGGTGCGATGGCCCTCATCACGGCGCACAAGCACCTTGAAGATGTGACCATCGAGCGTGAGCAGGCCCGCTTCAAGGCCACCGTCGGCCAGCGTTGGTCCGAGCTGGTCTACGACGGCCAGTGGTTCTCCCCGCTCAAGCGCTCGCTGGACGCTTTCATCGAGGACACCCAGAAGTACGTCTCGGGCGACATCCGTATGGTCCTGCACGGTGGCCAGGCCATCGTCAACGGCCGCCGCTCCGACACCTCGCTCTACGACTTCGACCTCGCCACGTACGACACCGGCGACACCTTCGACCAATCGCAGGCCAAGGGC
The DNA here is from genome assembly GCF_056398865.1 of Arthrobacter sp. 01T419. NCBI lineage: Bacteria > Bacillati > Actinomycetota > Actinomycetes > Micrococcales > Micrococcaceae > Arthrobacter > Arthrobacter sp. 01T419. The sequence goes on along the minus strand of NZ_JBFTQF010000004.1, from coordinate 9,512 downwards.
TTCATCGAGCTGTGGGGCATGTCCTCCAAGGTCGCCGCAGGCCGCGACCTGCGGGTTGCGGGCAAATGACGTCGGCAACAAATGAAGGCGCACTGTGGGGTGGCCGGTTCGCCGGCGGCCCTGCAGATGCGCTTGCCGCACTGAGCAAGTCCACGCATTTTGACTGGCGGCTGGCCCGCTACGACATCGCCGGCTCCAAGGCGCATGCCCGCGTGCTGCACAAGGCGGGGCTGCTCGACGACGGCGAACTCGAAGGCATGCTCGCGGCGCTGACCCAGTTGGATGACGACGTCGCGAGCGGCGCCTACCAGCCTGCCGAGAGCGATGAGGACGTCCACGGTTCCCTCGAACGCGGACTCATTGAGCGGGCTGGAACCCATCTGGGCGGCAAGCTCCGGGCAGGGCGTTCGCGCAACGATCAGGTGGCCACGTTGGGCCGGATGTTCCTGCGCGACCACGCCCGTATCATCGCCCGCGGCGTGCTCGCCACGATCGACGCCCTCGTGGAGCAGGCCAAAGCCCACCAGGGCGTTGCCATGCCCGGCCGGACCCACTTGCAGCATGCGCAGCCGGTCCTGTTGAGCCACCACCTGCTGGCCCACGCCTGGGCACTGTTGCGCGATGTGCAGCGGTTCCAGGATTGGGACAAGCGTGCCGGCATCTCGCCGTACGGTTCCGGTGCCTTGGCGGGTTCCTCGCTCGGCCTGGATCCTGAGGCCGTCGCCGCGGACCTCGGCTTCTTCTCGGCGGTTCACAACTCGATCGACGGCACCGCTTCGCGCGATGTCTTCGCCGAGTTCGCGTGGATCTGCTCGATGATCGGCGTGGACTTGTCGCGGGTTTCCGAGGAAGTCATCCTGTGGGCCACCAAGGAGTTCTCCTTTGTGACGCTCCATGATTCATACTCCACGGGGTCTTCGATCATGCCGCAGAAGAAGAACCCGGATGTCGCCGAGCTCGCCCGCGGCAAGGCAGGGCGCCTCATCGGCAACCTGGCCGGCCTGTTGGCGACGCTCAAGGGGCTGCCGCTCGCGTACAACCGCGATCTGCAGGAAGACAAGGAGCCGGTCTTCGACGCCGCAGATACCTTGGAAGTGCTGCTCCCGGCGGTCTCCGGCATGATCGCCACGCTCACCTTCAACACCGAGCGCATGGCTTCCTTGGCGCCGCAGGGCTTCGCGCTTGCGACGGACATCGCCGAATGGCTTGTCCGCCAGGGCGTGCCGTTCCGGGAGGCCCACGAGCTCTCCGGTGCCGCTGTGAAGCTCGCTGAAGGACGAAGCGTCGAACTATGGGACCTGACCGACGAGGAGTACGCGAGCATTTCGGAGCACCTGACCCCCAAGGTCCGCTCCGTGCTCAGCACCGAAGGTTCGCTCAACAGCCGCAACTCGCAGGGCGGCACGGCTCCGGCCGCCGTCGAGCGCCAGCTGACGGCGCTTGAGGCTGAACTCGGCCTGGTACGCGGGTACGCGGGCTAGCGTCCCAGACGCTCCCTCAGCTTTGGTCCCGTTTCTACCGACGCTCCTTCAGCAACTGCTGGAGTGTCGGTGGTTTCAGGGCAAGCTGAGGGGGCGTTGTCCGTATTGTCCGTTAAGAGTCGTTAACTCTGTCGGATACTATGGCGCTATGACCGAGATCACTACCTCAGCGCTTCTTGCCGAGCTCCACAAAGCAGCCGGCACTGTCACCGAAGTCGTCTCCAAGCTCGACGACGCCGATGTCAAAGCTCCCTCCCAACTGCCCGGGTGGACCCGCGGCCACGTGCTGGCGCACATTGCCGGCATCTCCAACGCCATGGCGCGCCAGCTGGAATACGCCGCCCGGGGCGAGACCATCGACATCTACGACGGTGGCTACGAGGGCCGCACGAAGGCCATTGAGCTGGCGGCCAGCCACAGCCTTGCCGAACACCGAGACGAGACGGAAGCCGCCCTCGCCCGGGCCTTGAGGGCCTTCGACGGTCTCGTGGAGTCCGGCTGGAACACTCGGATCAGCTTCCGGAATGGAACAGTGTTCGACGGCGGTCTGGCGCTCTGGCGCGAACTGGTCATCCACATCACGGACCTGGGAACGGGCCGCGGCCCGGAGACCTGGAGCAAGCAGTTCTGCGAGCACCTCTTCGATTTCCTCTCCGCCCGAGTTCCGGCAGACCACAAGTTCGTGCTTCAGCCCTTGGGCTTGCCGCAGCTCGTCATCGGCTCGGGCCGGCAGTCGGTCGCCATCAACGGCATGATCACAGATATCGCGGCCTGGCTCGCCGGCCGGACGCCTACCCTGGGGAGCTTGCGGGCTTCTGCCGACGCGGACGGTGTTGACTTGCCGGAGCTGCTGCCCTGGCCGTCGAGCGTTCCAGCGGTGAAGTAGCGCTCCTGCGTTTGCTTGCGGCTGCCCTCCAGAGGTGCATTGTGGCATAGGAACGCCACGGGCTCACATTGCGGAAGTCAGCGGGCAACCCCTCCGCGGCCTCGAGATTCTTGAGTCCGTTCCGGACCGCTGCATCGTTGGCCAGGAAAACATCCGGATCGCCGATGACCCGCATCGCAACATAGCCAACCGTCCAGGGCCCGACGCCCGGCAGCGGCAGCAGTTTGTCGGCCAGTGTTTGGGGGTCGTCGCCGTAGTCGAAGTCGAGTTCCCCGTTGGCGATGGCCCCCGCAGCGGCCAGCACGGAATCAATGCGGCGCTGCGGCCCCTTCAGCAATCCCGCGCCGGAGCCGGCGATTTCCTCCACGGTGGGGAACAAGCGGTCCAGGCCCAGTGCATGTCCGGCGTGCCCTTCCGGCAGGCGGGTTCCGGCGTCGGACAGTTGGGTCAGCGCCGTGCGGGCGGCCGCCACCGTGATTTGCTGGCCGATCATCGCCCGGATCAGCAGCTCCTGGGGGTCCACGGCGCCCGGGACCCTGATCCCCGGGGTCTCGCGCACGGATAGGCCGAGCCGGGCATCGGCGGCCAGTGCCTCGTCCACGGCTACGGGATCGGCGTCGAGATCGAACAACCGGCGCACGCGGCTCAACAGGACCGGAAGATCGTGGAGATCCAGGGCGCTGACGGCGAGCGTCAGCGCACCGCCGCGCGCCCCGGCGTCGTACTCCACCGTGAACGCGGCATTGCCGCGCGGCAAGCGGAGGGTTCGCGCATAGCTGTCCGCGCCCGTCAGCTCGATTCCGGGAACCGCGCGGGCGGCGAGGAAATCGAAAATCCCCGTATCGAAAGGCTCCCGGTATGGGAGGTTGAGGGTCAGGGAGGTGGCCCCGCCCTGTTTGCCCTGATGGCCAACGGGCTTCGCGGTGGCCCGGAGCGCTGTCGGGGTCAGGGCGAAGACTTCGTTGATGGTGTCATTGAACTGGCGGACGCTGTTGAACCCGGCGGCGAACGCCACGTCTGCGAGCTTCATTGAGGTGGATACCAGGAGTGTCCGGGCCGTCTGGGCCCGGCTGGCCCGTGCCAGGGACAGCGGTCCGGCACCGAGTTCATGGCTGAGGATCCGGTTCAGCTGGCGGGAAGAGTAGCCCAGCCTGGTGGCGAGGCCTTCGACGCCCACCCGGGAGATTGCGCCATCGTTGATAAGCCGCATGGCCCGGCCGGCGACGTCCGAACGCAGGTTCCACGCCGGCGTGCCCGGAACGGCTTCAGGGAGGCACCGCTTGCACGCCCGGTAGCCGGCCTCGTGCGCCGCGGCCGAGGTCTCGTAGAACGTCAGGTTTTCGGCCTTTGGCGTCCGGGCCGGACACGACGGCCGGCAGTAGATGCCCGTCGAGCGGACGGCGGTGAAGAACTGGCCGTCGAACCGAGGATCCCGCGCATCGATGGCACGGTAGCGTTGCCAAAAGTCCATGACTTCATCCTCGCAGCCTCCGCATGCTGTTCCTAGCGGAAATCGGACATGGTTACCGGAGGATTTCGCCAGCGGATTTTTGCTAGGGTCTGGGCATGACCACGCAGGGTGCAGCTCCAGAAGCCATCCGCGCCATCCTTTCCGGGGATCCGCGGGATGTGGCACCCTTGCTCCTTGGCGCCGTGCTGAGCCACCGGTCACCTGAAGGAACCGTGTCCGTGCGGTTGAGCGAGGTTGAGGCCTATCTGGGGCCGCGGGACTCCGCCCAACCCGATCCCGGCTCACACACGTTCGGCGGACCCACTGCCCGCAATGCACCGATGTTCGGTCCGGCAGGGCACCTCTACGTCTACTTCACGTATGGCATGCACTATTGCGCCAATATTGTTTGCGGTCCCGAGGGCGTCGCGTCCGCTTTGCTGCTGCGGGCAGGCGAGGTGGTGGCCGGGCAAGCCCTGGCACAATCCCGCCGTCCGGCGTCGAGATCGCTGACGGATCTTGCCAGCGGACCGGCCCGGCTTGCCTCCGCCCTGGGGCTGACCACGGCGGATAGCGGCCGCGATGCCCTGGCGGAGCCGTTCGGACTCGAACTTCCGGTGACACCGGCGGCGCAATCGGCAGTCGCGAGCGGCCTCCGGGTAGGAGTATCCGGCGACGGCGGTTCCGCAGACTACCCGTGGCGGTTCTGGCTCTCCGGGGACCCCACGGTGTCGCGTTACAAGCCGGGCCGGAGTCGCGCCGTCTAGAAGCCTTTGTAGAACCCCGGGGAGGAATCCTTCAAGCGGCGTGTTCGGTCCGGGTTGGCTCGGCGACGTAGGCGCAGTGGTTGTCGGGGAGCTCGAAGGGCGCCAAGCGGCCCAGCAATGACTTGCGCACTTGGGGCCATTCCTCCTGCAGGATCGAGAACACCGCGGTGTCGCAGCGGCTACCGTCGGGAGCGAAGCGGTGCCCGCGCAGTGTGCCCTCGTAGCTCGCCCCTAACCGCTGAATGGCCGATGCGCTGCGCGTATTGCGCGCATCGCAGCGGAAGCCAACCCGGTGGACGTCCAACACGTCGAAGGAATAGGCCAGAAGCAGCTGTTTCGCGGCCGGATTGACGTGGCTGCCCCAAAACGGGCGCCCGTAGAAGGTCCCACCGATCTCCAAGCGCTGCTGGCGGGGACTGTACTCGCAGAGGGATGTGGTTCCGAGCAGCGCCCCCGTCCGCTGCTCGACGACGGCGAACGGCATGGTTGCCGGATCTTCGAGGCGGGCCGCGAAGAGTTCGGCCAGTTCCGCGGCGCTCAAAGGCTGCTCGGCGGCCATGCCGGACCACATCCCGGAGTCCACAAAATCGAAGAGCGGACCGGCATGCGCGGGGGAGAGCGGGACCAGGCTGATGCCGTGTCGGGTCAGGGCAACGTCGTGCTGCATTGCAGCATTGAAGCACCACCGGGTGCGGAGTGAAAAGCTCTGGAGGTTAGCGCCGGGTGAACATTGCGTGACGCACCGGCGTGCGGGCAGTTTCACGCACGTCAAGCAAAACCGCTGTAGAATGGACGGTCCGTCTTTTTCGATAGGGGAACGTTTCGATGCATGACGCTGATTTGCTCCACGAGCGGGAGTATGTGGCCGGTCTCTACTCGCGCCTGGATGAGTTGCGGGAGGAAAAGCGCCAGCAGCTGGCACAGGTCCGGCGCGCCGGAGCGGTGGGCACCATGCAGAACGTTTCCGAGCGTGACGCCTTCGCGGCTCTCTACGAGGACCGCCTCGCCCAGCTCGACGCCGTCGACGACCGTCTCGTGTTCGGACGCCTTGACCTGGACACCGGAGAGGCGCAGTACATCGGACGCATCGGTCTCTCCACGGCGGATCTTCAGCGGCTCATGGTCGACTGGCGCGCCCCCGAAGCCGGCCATTTCTACCAGGCCACCGCCTTCGATCGGCAAGGCGTCCGCCGTCGTCGTCACCTGATCCTGCAAGGTCGCGAGGTCAAGGCAATCGAAGACGATGTCCTTGATGCCAGCATGCTGGCGGACAATGACTCCCTTCAAGGCGAGGGCGCACTCCTGGCGGCCCTGAATTCCAAGCGCACGGGCCGTATGTCGGACATCGTGGGCACCATCCAGTCCGAGCAGGACCGGATCATCCGTTCGTCCATCTCGGGAGCCTTGGTTGTCCAAGGCGGCCCCGGTACCGGCAAGACCGCCGTCGCGCTTCACCGTGCCGCCTACCTGCTGTACACCCACCGTGACCGCCTGAAGTCCGCGGGCGTCCTTCTCGTTGGCCCGTCGTCGTCGTTCATGCACTACATCGAACGGGTCTTGCCTTCGCTCGGTGAGACCGGCGTCGTCATGGCAAGCCTTGGTCGCCTCATGCCCGGGATCCATGCCGTGCCGGAAGTAGATCCAGATGTCGCAGCGCTCAAGGGCAAGCTGGACATGGCGGACGTCATCGCCAATGCCGTGGCCAACCGGCAGCGGACACCCGCCGAGGACCGCATCCTCGAGGTTGACTCCCGGAAGCTCACCTTGTCCGTCCGGCAGGTGCGCCGTGCCCGCGACAGGGCGCGCGCCACGGGCAAGCCCCACAACGAAGCACGCGTGACGTTCGTGAAGATCCTGCTGCGCGAGCTAACAGAGCAGCTGACGGAGATCGTCGAGGAGTCGAACATCGGCAACAACGCCGATCGTTCCTACCTCGCCGAAGACGTCCGCTCGGCGCGCGACGTCAGGATTGTCCTGAACCTGTGCTGGATGCCGCTGACGCCCGAGAAGCTCGTGTCCGAGCTCTTCAGCAAGCCTGCCATCCTGGAAGCCTGCACGCCGCACCTCACGCCGGCGCAGCGTGCCCTGCTGCTCCGTCCCGCGGATGCCCCGTGGACGGAAGCCGATGTTCCGCTCCTCGACGAGGCCGCTGAGCTCCTGGGCGAGCTGGATCCTGCCGCTGGCAGGGGACTGGCGCAACAGGAACATGACCGTGCCCGCGACCTCGCCAACGCAAAGCAGACCCTGGTCAACATGGAGGCCATGGGCGTCGACGTGCTGATGACGGCCGAGGAGCTTGCGGATCAGAACCAGGAGCGCGAAACGCGCCTGACGGCGGCTGAACGTGCCACGAGCGATCGTTCGTGGGCGTTCGGGCACATCGTGGTGGACGAGGCCCAGGAACTCTCACCCATGCAGTGGCGGCTTTTGGTCCGCCGCTGCCCGCTGAAGTCCTTCACGATCGTCGGCGACATCGCCCAGACGAGTTCCTCAGCAGGCGCGAACTCCTGGCACAGCGCCCTCGCGCCGTCGTTCGGGGACCGCTGGCAGCTCGAAGAACTCACGGTCAATTACCGGACCCCCTCGCAGATCGCCGAAGCGGCGGTTCGCATGGCGAACCGCGCCGGCCTGGTTGTCTCGGCTCCCAAGGCCGTCCGTGAAGGCAAATGGTCGCCCATCGTGGACCGCGTGGATGAGTCGGGGATGGTGGATCGTCTCGTTGAGATCCTTCCGGAGGAACTGGACGCGATCGACGGCGGCCTGCTCGCCGTGATTGCCGACGGAGCCCTCCTGCCTCGGGCTGCAGCCGCGCTCCGTGGGGTGTATGGCCACCGCGTGGGCACCGGAGCAGGCAGCTACTCCCAGGACATCGTGGTCATCAGCCCGAAGGAAGCCAAGGGCCTCGAGTTCGACGGCGTGGTGGTTCTGGAGCCTGCGGCCATGCTTAACCACGAGCACGGCAAGGTGGGCGATCTCTACGTTGCCATGACCCGTCCGACGCAGCGGCTGCGCCTCATTGCCGCCGCGCCGCTGCCGGCCGGTATCGAGCGCTGAGCGCAGCAAGCAAGCTGAGCGGCAATCCTGCTAACTTAGAACTCGTGTCACACGTAAACAACCTCGAGTCCCAACACAACGACCCGGGCTTTGCCAATATCTGGCAAGAGCTCAAATGGCGCGGCCTGATCCACGTTTCCACTGATGAAACGGAGTTGGAAAAGCTGCTCGCCGGGGACCCGATCACGTATTACTGTGGCTTCGACCCCACGGCACCGTCCCTGCACCTTGGCAACTTGGTCCAGCTTTTGCTCATGCGTCGCCTTCAGCTCGCGGGCCACAAGCCACTCGGCCTCGTGGGCGGCTCCACCGGACTGATCGGCGATCCGCGCCCGACGGCGGAACGCACCTTGAACACCAAGGACACCGTTTCGGAGTGGGTTGGCTACCTTCAGGCGCAAGTCCGCCGCTTCCTGAGCTTCGAGGGGGACAATGCTGCGCGCATGGTGAACAACCTTGACTGGACCGCGCCGCTGAGCGCCATCGATTTCCTGCGCGAAATCGGCAAGCACTTCCGCGTGGGCACCATGCTCCGCAAGGATGCCGTTGCCTCCCGTCTCAGCTCCGATGAAGGCATCAGCTACACCGAGTTCAGCTACCAAATCCTGCAGGGTATGGACTACCTCCAGCTCAACCGCGACTACGGTTGCGTGCTGCAAACCGGCGGCTCGGACCAGTGGGGCAACCTGACCAGCGGCACGGAGCTGATCCGTAAGGTCGATGGCAAGGTTGTCCACGCCTTGGGCACGCCCCTCATTACCAATTCGGACGGTACCAAGTTCGGCAAGAGCGAGGGCAACGCCATTTGGCTGGACGCTCACATGTGCAGCCCGTACGCCTTCTACCAGTTCTGGCTCAACACTGCAGACGCCGACGTCGTTGACCGACTCAAGGTCTTTACTTTCCTGAGCCGAGCGGAGATTGAGGAACTCGGGGCAGCCGTTGCCGAGCGTCCGTTCGCTCGCGAGGGCCAGCGGAGGCTCGCCTACGAAGTCACGTCGCTGGTGCATGGGGTGGACGCGACGGAGAAAGTGATTGCTGCTTCGGCCGCGCTGTTCGGCAATGGCGATCTTTCTGTTCTGGACGAAGTGACCTTGGCGTCGGCGACGGCGGAGCTGCCGTCTGCCTTGATTGGTGCGGATGGCCTGGGCATAGTCGACCTCTTGGTTGCTTCAGGGTTGTCGGAGAGCAAGTCCGCTGCCCGGCGCACGGTGGGGGAGGGCGGCGCTTACGTGAACAACAGTAAGGTGACCGACCCCGATGCCGTGATCGACCAGGCGGAGCTGCTTCACGGACGGTACCTGTTGTTGCGCCGGGGGAAGAAGAATCTGGCGACCGTCGAGGTGACCGTCTGACGGTTCCTTGACTCCAGGGCGGGGCGGGTTTGTTCCGCTGCGTGGGTACGCCAAGACTGACTATCGCACGCTCCCCCGAGGCCGACTTGCGCGGCTCCGGGGGAGCGTGTATCGTTTTCTGAGTTGCTGCCGCTGATGCGGACAAATTGCGACAAAATCCCATCGAATTGTGAATGATCCGGTTTGGACGAAAGTCTGGAAACCGGACGATTTATCGACTCTTTGGGGAAATTTGATTCACTTGGGTGAATTTCGGGAGAAATCCTGGATTTGCAAAGTTGAAATGAATGAAATAAAGTAGAAACATCGCAGCGAAGAAATACGGAATGCAGAATTCGATTGAATTTATTCCGGGAAGTATTCGGATTGTGTCTGTTGTTTGAGAACTCAATAGTGTGCCAAGTTTGTTGATACCGATTTGTTTTTATGAATTGGTTGTTTTGGCTGGTCCTGTGTCACCTCCGTGGTGCGGGGCTGGTTTTGCAGCTGGTTTCAAATTTTGTGCAGCTCTTCCGTCGT
>NZ_JBFTQF010000003.1:0-368881 GCF_056398865.1 Arthrobacter sp. 01T419 | reverse complement strand
TTGATCCGACCGGCGGCGGTCGGGCACGCTGGATGATGAGGTGGAAGCCTGCGCTGAACGCGTTCGCGATCACCTTCGCCGGCCGGTTCGAAAGAACCACTCACTAATGAAACCGGCCGGATCCACACACCGTTTATCGGACAGTCCCAGCGCCGCACAGCAAGAGGATACGGCCGCAGCACTCTACCGCGTTGGCATCGACGGAGGTTAAGACAAGCTACGGCTTGACCGGGTTGCCCGGGAGAATGCCCGAAGGAACGGGTACCGGGAGCGTGGGGACGGACGGCGTCGGGATCGTCACGGGCCCGGGCTGGCCTTTGGCGATGTCTCGAAGTCCCTCGCGCGGATCCTGCTGGGAACCGGGCACGGTGGTGGTGTGCGGTGTTGGATGCGCACTGGTGCTCGGGGCGTCGGGGCTGGTGGGCGCCGACGAGGGCGTCACGGGAACGCTTGTCTCGCGGGTGGGCATCGGCCCCGGCCCTGAGCGCGTCCCTTGCTGTTGCGGAGCGTTGCCGCCCGATCCGGGCGCGAGCTGGGAGACGACCGATCCCACCACGGCGCCAAAGTGTTCAATGGTTCCCTGAATGCCGCCGTCAGAGGCAGCCGCGGCGGTGGCGCCAGCGGCAAGGGAAGCCGCCACCGCAACAGCGGCGAAGGTCATGCGGCTCTTTTTGCGGCGGCGGGCAGCCAATTCGTCAACGGGTCCAGCAATGCCGCCGGCGGGTGCAGCCGCCACGAGGGAAGCCACCTCAACGGGCGCAACAGTCTCGGAAGGCGCGATCGCCACGGGGCCAGGCACCATCAAGGCTTGCACGTCGGCTGATGGCTGCGGCCGGTTGTTTGCAAGGGCGCGCAGTTCCAGCAGCTCGGACCGGATCTCGTACGCTTCGTCGAGCCCGGCTTCAGCGAGCAGGCGGTCGATGCCGTGCTCGCCGCAGGATGCGGATTTTTCGCTCATGATGTGCCATTCCTTAGTAGTGCACGTTCTCTCAGTGCACTCAATGCCCTGCGCTGCAACTGCTTCACGGCTCCCTGGGATTTACCCATGATGTCCGCTGTTTCTTCCAACGACAGGTCCGCCACGACCCGTAATGCCAGGACCTCGCGGTAGTCGGAGTTGAGGTCGGCCAATAGCTCTGTCACGCCCAACCCCTCCGCGTGCCCAAATGCTTGGTCCTCCGCCGAAGGAGTACGCCGAGCGTCCAGATCGGGTTCATAGGGCGCGGCATCAGGCGTACGCTCCCGCTTGCGGTAGTGATCCACCATCCGGGCGTGCGCGATGGAGAAGAGCAGGGTCTTGGCTCCCTGAAGGCCGCCGCGGAGGGAAGCCAGTTTGGGATAGAGGGCCAGGAATACGTCCTGCGTAACTGCTTCCGGATCGTCTACGCCGCGGGCGCGCAGGTAACCAAAAACCGGTCCGGAAAAGTTGTTGTAGGCAGCCGTGAAGAGCAGGGCGGGGTCGTCCTCGTCCGCCTGCAAATATTCATCAGCCAAAGGGTCAAGCACCCGCGACCCCTCCATCCCACGCAGCACGGTCATCCTCCCTGGCCTGGGAAATAACCGCTGCCGCCGTCTGTTGCGTCGCGGGGCTCCTTGTCATCTTGCCAAGGAGCCCCGCCGTTCAAGCGTAGCTGTCGCGTTACGGGCGGACAGAATCGGCCGGGACGTCCACGGGTGCGCTGGGGACGTGGGACGGCACTGCGGGAACAGCCGGTACAGCAGGAACGGCCGGTGCGGACGGCACTGCCGGGACGTCGGGCGTGGTAGGCAGGGTAGCGGTGCCATTGGCGTCAGCCTTCACGGAGGCAGAACCGTCTGCCGACAGTCCGGCGGCCTTGCCTTCGGTAACAACCGTTGCGCAGTGTGCCTTGACGTTGGCTTCTCCACCGGCGGCAACAACCAAGGAAGAGTAACCGGGTACCTTGGCGTCACCCTTCAGGCCACCGTTGAGCAGGGCCGTGCAGAGGCCGAAAGCCTCGGGTGTGGTGGCTTTGGCTGCATCCACGGCGTCTGCGGCCTTGGACTTTGCGTCGTCTACGGCGTCCGTCGCCTTCGCTTTAGCGGTTTCGACGGCGTCGGCGGCCTTGGACTGAGCGGTCTCGGAAGCATCAGCTGCCTTCGACTGAGCGGCATCGGCTGCATTGGTGACGATGGGAGCCGGTGCTCCAACCAATTCGTGGGCGCTCTGCTGCAGGCCGCTCGGAAGCGCTCCGTTGAAGGCTGCGACGCCGGTTCCGCCAACCGCGACAGCTCCGGCGGCGAGGACGCCTGCGGCGATTTTGCTGGTGGCAAGGACAGTGAACAAGGACATGAAACCCTCCGACAAACGTTTTGGGACTACCCCGGCAGCGGCTTTGTCGCTACCGGATGATCAGTGCGGACGTGGCCCGCACTCCCCTTACATCGTTGGCGGGCTCGGCGAGGTTACGCCCGATCCAAAAAAACTTTCAGGCGAATGTCCTGGCCTGCTCAATCAGCTTGAGTACCTCGACTGGTCCAGTCGGATCCACCGGAAGCGGCAAGGCAGAGGCGGCACCGCCGTCGTCGATCTTCTCGGCCAAAATCCGGTAGAACTCCTGGTAGGCGCCGCGTTCCGTGGGAACGGTGGTCTGCACGCCGTCGATTTCCAGGGTGCCGTAGTACTGCGGATCGTCGACGCCGTACGCGTCATCCGTGGGCAACCCACCTGCCACAATGAACGGCTCCTGCGGGTCGATTCCGAACTTCACGAAGCCGCCCTTGCTGCCCAGGATGCGAAACCGTGGAGCGTGAAGCTGGCTGTTGACGTTCATGGCCACGTGGCTGGTCACACCGGACACGTGCTTCAGGACAAGGAAGACGTCGTCATCGGCCTTCTCTTGCGGCCGGCGCGCCAGGATTTCGGCGTGGATGACCTCTGCGGGACCGAACATCTGCACAGCCAGGTCCATCAAATGGGTGCCGAGATCGAAGAGCAGCCCACCACCGTCGTCGGCCGTTGCGCTTGCCTTCCACGCCTTGCTGATTTCGGGCGCCCAGCGCTCCATCGACGCCTCGCAGCGCATGATCTCGCCCAGCGTCCCGGCGTCGAGCAGCTTCTTCACGGTCAGCGCGTCGCCGTCCCAGCGGCGGTTTTGGTAGACCGTGAGCACACGGCCCAGCCTCGCGGCCAGTTCGATCAGTTCCTGCCCCTGTGCGCTGGTCACGGCGAACGGTTTGTCCACGACGACGTCGAGCCCGGCTTCCAGCGCAGCTTTCGCGAGCGGGTGGTGCGTCGCAGGCGGCGTGCCAAGCACCACGAGGTCCAGCTCTCCGGCAAGCGCCAGGACGTCGTCCGGCCCGTCCATGAGCCTCGTGTCCGGGTAGCGCTGGTGAGCTTTGGCCTTGCGGCCCGGGTCCGAAGTCGCGATGACGTCGAGGGAATACGCGGGATTGGCTGCGATGAACGGCGCGTGAAAGACACTGCCGGAAAGGCCATAGCCGACGACGGCGGTGCGGATCGGTGCGTGGGTCATGCCGCTACGCTACCGGGCAGGGGCAGCCCGGCGAAGGTTTGTCAGCAGTCTTTCAGCAAGCGCGTGACAAGCTCGCGCCACGACGCAGCTAGCCGCTCCGGCGCGATTCCGTGGGCGCGGAGGGAATGGAGCATGCGCTCGGGGTCCAGGGTTGCACCGAGGGAAAGAGCCAGAAGCCAAGGATCACGGTCCAAGCCCGCCTCTCGCAGAAGCATCTCGATGTGCCGGTGCCACAACACGACCGGCGGGGCGTCGTGCCGGTTTTGCGGGGAATGCTCCGCCGCGGCACGGGCCAGTTCGCCGTACTCTTCGACGTACTTGATACGCGCTTCGCCGAAGGCAATGAGGCGTTCACGAGGGGGCGCCCCTGGGCCCAGCGGCGGCGGACCGAAGATGAACTGGCGCTGGAATTCCGATTCGGCGTCGCTCAGGAGGGTCATCATGAGTCCGGCCCTGCTTCCGAAGCGGCGAAAAACCGTTCCCTTCCCGACGTCGGCACGGCAAGCGAGCATATCCATAGTGACAGCGTCCACACCGTGTTCAGCCACGAGCTCCCTGGCAGCTTGGAGGAGCCGTTCGCGATTGCGCGCGGCGTCGCTGCGCTCCGGCGGTGCCCCGAAAGGCAAATCGGGCCGGATGGGAATGAGGCTCACAAAAACATTCTAGCCTCGGGAATATAAAGCGGACCGCAGTCCGTTTAGAATCTACGAAGGCAGCAAAAAGCCTCCAAAAACTGAGAGTCTGCGGCACCGTCCGCGGCCAGACCCAAGGAGTTCCCCATGTCCAAGAACACCGTTCTCGCCCTTGTTGGCAGCCTCCGCGCCGATTCCCACAACCGCAAGCTCGCCGAAGCCATCCAGCTCAACGCCCCGGAAAACGTCGAAGTACAGATCCACGGCTCCCTCGGCAACATCCCGTTCTACAACGAAGACATCGACGTCGAAGGCCAGGTTCCGGCCGAAGCCGCAGCTTTGCGCGCAGCAGCAGCCGAAGCTGACACCCTCCTGTTTGTCACGCCCGAACACAACGGCACCCTGACCGCTTCCCTCAAGAACGCCATCGACTGGCTGTCCCGCCCCTACGGCGCCGGCGCCCTCGCGGGCAAGCCGACCGCCGTCGTCGGAACCGCTTTCGGCCAGTTCGGTGGAGTCTGGGCACAGGACGAGGCCCGCAAGGCCGCAGGCATCGCCGGCGCCAAGGTCCTCGAAGACGTCAAGCTGGCTGTTCCGGGCTCCATGATCCGCTTCGCCGAACTGCACCCGAAGGACGACGCCGAAGTTGTTGAGCAGATCAAGGCCATCTTCGAGCCCCTGACCGCCTTCCAGGAAGACGAAGTAGCAGCCTAGTCTCCTCGGTTCGCGCGGTCCTACCAGGAGCGTGCGCGAGAAATGCCCCTGTCCCGCCGTGAGGCGTGGGCAGGGGCATTCTTTGCCGGTACGATTGGGCATGGCATCAGTGCCGGACTACAACCGCCACCCCGGAGTCGACGCCTACCTCGAGGCCCTCCCGGACTGGCAACGCGCCATCGGCGAGCAATTGCGCGGTCTCATCCACGAGGCCGAACCCGAAATCGTCGAAACGATCAAGCGTCGCACGCGGCCCTACTTCGTTCTCCACGGCAACGTCTGCGCACTGCTTGCCGCCAAGGACCACGTCAACCTGTTCCTGTACGACGGCGCAATTGTCTCCGACCCGGACAACATCATCACGTCAGGTCACAACAACAAAACCGCCCGAATGATCACCTTCCACCAGCACGACGAGATTCCGCGTGCACCCCTCGTCACCATGCTGAGGCAGATCGTGGCCAACAACCGCGCAGGCGGCTGGCGGAAGATCAAAGGGGCGGATTAGCGGACGCCGCAGGCCGGGTCACCCCCAACCGCTACCATTCCGTGACGGAGCTGAGGCCGAACTGTCATGGGCGGATCGGCCCACGCCCAGGTAGCCAGCCGTAACGTTGATTTACAGGCACCAGGTGGGTGGATCAGGGCAGGAGCGGGGGCTGTCATGGGGGTCAGGCGCGGCGTGGAAGGCACGACGACGGCGATCGCCGCATTGTGCCTATCGCTCGCGCTCTGCCTGGCTGGCTGCGCTTCCCCCGACGGCGGCCCTCTGGCCAATTCACCCTCGGCACCGCCCGGATCCCCGGGCTCCGTCGAGGCGACGCAGGAGCCCTTGGCGGGGCCGGTTCCGACGCCCCGCCCCGCGCCTCCGCCGTCCGTCAACGAGCCTCCCGCAGCTCCTCCAGCCACCACTCCGGGCCTAGGAAGCGGCACCTCCACACCGTCGGCGACGCAAGGCGACGCCCCAGTGGCCGGCCGTCTACCCGGCACGGCCACAACCATTCCGTCGCCAGGACCCCCTTCCGCAGCGTCAGGAAGCCCGAGCCCCCAGGCGCCCTTGCCCCTCCCAACCACCGGCGTACCGTCCGGGACCGCCGTGTATTTCGTCGCGATCGGCGACGGCGGCAGCCGCGGCGTGCGGTTCGGCTGCGATGACAGCCTCGTTGCCGTGCAATTCAGTGCCTCTGAAGGCAGCGACCCGCTCGCCGCCGCCATGGGCCAACTGCTCGCGCCCGGCGACGGTGCCACTCAGGCAGGCTTGTACAACGCACTCTCCGACTCCGCGCTGCGGTACGTTTCGGGCTACCTCGACGGATCCACCGCCGTCGTGAACCTGAGCGGTTCCCTTCGCCCCGGGGGTGCATGCGACCACCCGCGCATCGAAACACAGCTGACCCAGACCGCAGTGGCGGCGACGGGGGCATCCCAAGCGGTGATCTATATCGACGGGCGCACCCTGGCGGATGTCCTGAGCTTGCGCTGAGGCTGGCGCTACCGCCCGCCGAAGAGCGCGTCCATTTCGGCATAGCTCAGTGTTCCGGCGAGGCCCGACCAGTTCCCGTCGCCAAGAACTTCCATTGCGAGCCGGGAGACCGTCGCGTAGGCGGCCCTGGCAGTGCTGCCGCCAATGCTGATTCGCCGCACGCCGGCGTCGTGCAATTCCCCGGGCGACGGCGAGCCCAGGCCGGCCAGCGCATTGAGCGGCACGCTGATCCGCCGGGAAAGTTCGTGCAGAATATGGAGATCTGCCAACCCTGGTACGAATATTCCGTCCGCCCCGGCCTGCCGGTAGGCATCCGCACGACGCAGCGTTTCTTCATAGGCAGATTCCGGAAACTTTCCGGACCAATAGGTATCCGTACGCGCATTGATGAAAAGCCGGACGCCGGCGTCGTCGGCTGTCTGCCTGATCAGGGCAATGCGCCTGGACTGCTCACCGATTTCGCTTAGCGGCTGTTCCGCTGAGTCCTCGATATTGATCCCGACGGCGCCCGCCTCCAGCACCGCTCGAACGGTGGCCCGGAGTTCTTCGTCAGTGCGTCCGTAGCCCGTCTCAATGTCTGCAGTCACCGGCAAGCGGGTGGCTTTTGCTATTCGCGACAGCGCCTCCATGGCAAGATGCCGCGGAAGGTGGTCCCCGTCCTGGTACCCCAAGCTCCACGAGATTGCCGAACTGGAGGTGGCTACCGCCGTCGCGCCCGCTTCCTCGACCATCCGCGCAGATGCCGCATCCCACGCATTCACCAGTACCAAGGGCGCATGAGGCACAGCGTGGAGCTCGTGGAAGCGGAGAGCCTTGGATTCGAGTTCGGGATGCATCGTCATGGCTCTATTCCAGCCTTCCGCTCGCCGGACGTAAAGCGAATCGCACCCAGAATCGTGAAAATCGGATGAAACATCTGTTGCCTTCTTGGCAACTCTGGGGAGTATCCTGTCAATGTGACCCACGAAACATTGGATGCCGGGCCGGAGTTGCCCGCTGAAGCAATTGACGCAATAGAGCGAGCAGCCACTGCCGCCCACCGCCACGAGGAACTCTTCTCGGAGCGCGCCGCCAACATTAAGCAGTCCGCCGTGCGTGATGTCTTCGACATTTCAATGCGCCCGGGGCTCGTCTCCCTCGCCGGCGGAAACCCCTACCTGCAGTCCCTCCCCCTTGAGAAGCTCGGCCAGACGGCTGCACGCATCATCGCCGAAGAAGGCATGACGGCGTTGCAGTACGGCGGCGGGCAGGGCACCGAAGAACTACGCACCCAGATCTGCGAGATCATGGCCGCCGAAGGAATCACCGACGCCCGGCCGGAAAACGTCGTGATCACCGCAGGTTCCCAGTCGGCCCAGGACGTAGCCACCAAGGTCTTCTGCAACCCAGGCGACGTCGTGCTGGTGGAAAATCCCACCTATGTGGGAGCCCTGAACACCTTCGAGGCCTACCAGGTCCAGGTTGAGACCGTGGACATGGACGACGACGGCCTGGTCCCGGAGCTGCTCGAGGCCAAGATCGCGGAGCTTCAGGCCGAGGGCAAGAACATCAAGTTCCTCTACACGATCCCCAACTTCAACAACCCTTCCGGCATCACCCTCGCTCCTGCGCGGCGCCAGCGAATCGTAGATATATGCCGCAATGCGAATATCTTGGTCCTCGAGGACAACCCCTACGGTCTTTTGCGCTTCGACGGCAACCCGCTCGCGCCAATGCGGGCCGCGAATGAGCACGACGTCATCTACATGGGGTCGTTCTCAAAGATCTTTGCCCCGGGACTGCGGATCGGATGGGCCCTTGTTCCCGAGCATCTGCAGCGGCGCTTCTATCTGGCGTCGGAAGCCGTGACATTGTGCCCTCCCACCCTGAATCAGATGATCATCTCGGCATATCTTCGGGACTACGACTGGCGCGGACAGATTGAGACCTACCGGGCCATGTACGAGGAACGCTGCAAAACCCTGCTCGCGGCGTTGGAAGAGCACATGCCTCCCGGCCTGAGCTGGACCAGGCCCGAAGGCGGCTTCTTCGTCTGGGTAACGCTCCCCGGCGGCGTGGATACGTACCCGCTCCTCAAGAAGGCGATCGAGGCAGGCGTCGTGTTCATCCCCGGCGCGGCGTTCACGCACTCGGACGAACCATCCAACAAACTGAGATTGGCCTTCAGCGCAGTGCCACCTGAGTCCATTGCCGAAGGCGTCCGCCGTTTGGCACCAGTACTGCGCGGGGCAATCGACACCATCAACAAAGGAGTTACATCATGAGCGGAATCGTAGTGGTCGGCGTAGACGGCAGTGAGACCGCAATGAGGGCAGCAGAGGCAGCCAGGGACCTTGCGGCAGCACTGGGAGCCAGCCTTCGCGTCTTGACGGCCTTCGACAGCGACCGTACCGAGGTCTTTGAAAGCGGCAGCGACCGGTGGGTCGTCTCGGATGCCGACGACGCTGAAAAGGTTGCCCGCGGAGTTGCGGAAAAACTCAACAGCGAGCAGCTTGAAATCAGCTACGTAGCCGCACGCGGCAAGCCCGGAGAGGCCTTGATCCGCGAGGCGGAACGCGTCGAGGCGCGCTTGATCGTCGTCGGCAATCGTCGCATGCAGGGACTGGCACGCGTTCTCGGCAGCGTTGCCAACACCGTGGCCCACAATGCCCCGTGCGATGTCTACATCGCCAAGACGGACGAACCGTAAGCCACAGTCAGGCACTTGACGGGGATCACGCGCTGTGGTGGGCGGTCTCACCTCGATTTGGGCCGTGCGGCTAGGGTGCCGCCGGTAAAATTGGAGTGGCCCCCAAGGGCGCGAGCCGCCCATCACAACAACCCGTAGGGGATCCCTTTTGCTTACTCTGCAGCCGCGCCAGCGCGTCGGACACGACATTCTGCTTGCCCGCCACGGCAACCACATCAGCTCCATGCGTTTCGACCGTGCGAACGATCGTATCGTGGCACTTCTTGACGATGGATCCGTGGACAGCGCTCCAAACATGATTTCCCCGCTGCTGCAGATGCCGGAGACGTTCCGCAGCATCATGCGTTCCGACTGGAAGTTGTTACTTGTGGTTGGTTCCGCCATGTTGGCCGTTGGCGCCCTGGCTATGGTGCTGTCGTTTGGAATGGTCGGCGGCATGAACGACCAGCAATTGCGCGATCTTGCGCTCAGCTACACGGCTTACTAGCGTTCGGTCCGCGTCCAAGTCCGGCTTCCCGAGCGCTGCCGGCCGATCCTTGAACCGTTAGATCAGCCAGCCCCGAAGGACCCACCAGAGGCCTGCGATGACCACTCCGCCGAACAACGATCCGGCGATGACTTGGCCACGGGTATGGTCCCGCAGCACTACCCGGGACCAGCCGACGGCGGCCACCAGAAGCAATAGCGGCAGCCATACCGTTCCGAACATGAGTACCGCAATGACTGCGGCTGCGGAGATTGCCGAGGCGTGACCACTGATCTTCCACACAAGGCTGACCGCGGCCAACACCGAGATCCCACCAATCAGGGCAAGGATCATCACTGAGACGCTCGTCGGGGCGTGGATGAGGTTGAGTGCCAGCAATCCGAGGACCACCGACACGAGCGCAAGCATCAACAAGGGAGCACGCTCCTTGCGGTCGCTGACGTGGTGGTCACTCAGTTTGCCGAGCCTCACCAGGACCAACACGTAGGCCAGCGGCAGGACGCATACAAAGAGCGCACCAAGGGCCCCGAACCATATGGTCCCCGGGAAACCCGGTTCCACCGCAGGGCTGATGAGCAGCAAGATGGACACCACCGCGGGCGGCTGGAAGACCTCCGTAAGGATCCGGGCAATGCGGTGCTCAGTCAAGCAGCAGTGCCGGTTCTTCGAGGATCGATGCGACGTCGGCCATGAAGCGGGCGGAGAGGTCCCCGTCCACCACGCGGTGGTCGAAGGAGCCGCCCAGCGTCGTAATCCAGCGAGGGATGACTTCGCCATCGAGCACCCAAGGCTTTTGCTTGATGGTGCCGAACGCGACGATCGCCACCTCGCCCGGGTTGATGATGGGCGTTCCGGTGTCAATGCCCAGGGCGCCGACGTTGGTAATGGTCAGCGAGCCACCCTGCATCTGCGACGGCTGGGTCTTGCCTGCGCGTGCGGTACTGGCTAGCTCGTTGAGCGCGAGGGCCAGTTCTTTGAGGGAAAGGTCCTGGGCATCCTTGATGTTCGGCACCATGAGCCCGCGCGGCGTGGCAGCCGCGATACCCAGGTTCATGTAGTGCTTGACGTGGATCTCGGCGTTGCCGTTGCCGTCGGCGTTCTCCACCCAGGTTGCGTTGACGCTCGGGTTGCGGGCGGCGGCCCAGATGACGGCCTTGGAAAGGATCAGCAGTGGCGACACCTTGATGCCCTCAAAGTCCCTGGAGGCCTTGAGTCGCTTGACGAATTCCATCGTGCGGCTGGCATCGACGTCCACGAAGATGCTCACGTGCGGCGCCGTGAAGGCTGATTCCACCATGGCCTTCGCCGTGGCCTTGCGGACGCCCTTGACGGGAATCCGTTCCACGCGCTGATCCTGCGGCTTCTTGGACGCACCCCAGAACGTGTCGGCCTGGTCCACCTCGGCGTCGCGCTGGGCCTGGTAGCTGACCAGATCATCGCGCGTCACTTCACCGCGAGCTCCTGTGGGAACGACGTCGGCCAGGTCAATGCCCAGATCCCGGGCGATCTTGCGCACTGGAGGCTTGGCCAGGACACGGTTGACCAAGCCGCTGACGGTCGCACCAAGGCCTGTGAGGCCCGGCGTCTGGGTCATTGTTTCCCGGGGAGCGGCTGCGGGCACTTGATCGCCAGGAGTCCGTAGCGGCAAGGCCGTCGGAGCGGGCGCGACGGCGGGCCTGACGACGGGGGGCCTGACGACGGCGGCGGCCGGGGCGGGCAGTGCGGTCGCGGCGGGCGTAGCGGTGCTGGCGCCTTCGGGGCGCTTACGCGGGCGTCGCTTGACGGCGTCGGCTTTGGGACCGGAGCCCACGAGCGGACCGCCCGCCGGACCGGCGTCGGAGGTTCCAGGGTCTTCGGGCAGCTTGCCGTACATCGAGGCCTCGAGGACTTGTTCGCCTGCCGGCTCAGCGGAGGGTGCCGGTTCGGCCGCAGGCGAGGCCGGCGCAGGCTCGGGTTCTGCCGGCGCATTGTCCGAGATGCCGATAATCGCGGTTCCTACTTCAATCGTGATCCCCTCAGGGACGAACAATTCCGCCACCGTACCTGCGTACGGGGAGGGCAATTCCACCAGGGACTTGGCGGTCTCGATCTCGCAGATGACGTCGTTGATGGCCACGGTGTCGCCGGGCTTGACCTTCCAGGAGACAATTTCTGCCTCGGTCAGGCCTTCGCCGACGTCCGGCAGGTTGAATTTCTTAACAGTCATTTAGGTCCTCGATTTCGGCTGGCCCGTTCGCGTGGCGGAGGGTGCAATCAGGGGCGGCTAGTAGGCCAGGGAACGGTCCAGGGCTTCGAGGATCTTGTCGATGTCCGGCAAGTAGTCCTCTTCCACCTTGGCCACGGGATACGGCATGTGGAAACCGCCCACCCGGATGACCGGGGCCTCAAGGTGCAGGAAGGCACGCTCACTGATCCGCGCAGCGATCTCGCCGCCGATGCCGCCGAACGTCGGTGCCTCGTGTGCAACGATCAAGCGGCCGGTCCTCTTGACGGAAGCGGTGACGGTATCGAAGTCGATGGGGGAAATCGAGCGGAGATCGATCACCTCGACGCTGTGTCCGTCCTCTTCCGCCGCTGCTGCCGCTGCCAGCGCGACCGGAACCAGCGGACCGTACGCAACGATGGTGGCGTTGGAACCTTCGCGCAGGACGTGCGCCTGGAACGGGTCCGACGCCGGTCCGGGGCTTTCGGTGTCCACCTCCCCTTTGAGCCAGTAGCGGCGCTTGGGTTCGAAGAAGATCACCGGGTCCGTGCAATCGACGGCTTGCTGGATCATCCAGTATGCGTCGTGTGCGTTGGACGGAGTGATGATGCGCAGGCCGGCCGTGTGGGCGAACAGGGCTTCCGGCGATTCTGAGTGATGTTCGATCGAGCCAATGCCGCCGCCGTAGGGGATGCGGATGACCACGGGAACGGTCAGTTTGCCGCCGCTGCGCGAGTGCATTTTGGCAAGCTGCGTGGTGATCTGGTTGAAGCCGGGGAAAACGAAACCATCGAACTGGATTTCGCAGATGGGGCGGTAGCCGCGCAGGGCAAGACCTATCGCGGTTCCCACGATGCCGGACTCTGCCAGGGGGGTGTCGACCACCCGGTCTGCACCGAAGTCCCTGATAAGCCCGTCCGTCACGCGATAAACGCCGCCCAATGGGCCGATGTCTTCGCCCATGAGCAGGGATTTCGGGTTGTTAGTGAGCGAGGCACGCAGGCCTTCGTTGATGGCCTTGGCAATGGTCATGGTGGTCATCAGCTACTTGCGCCCCTCTTCGTCGTCGCCTACGAACCCGGCGGAGTATTCCTCAAACCAGGCAAGTTCCTCGGCCACCAGCGGGTGCGGCTCGGCGTAGACCCCGGCGAATGACTCGCGGATGTTCGGGCCCTGCAGGCTTTGGGTGGTGCTCCGGACATGGGCTGCGAGCTTGTCTCCATCAAGCTTGACTTGCTCAAAGAAAGCTTCGTCGGCCAGACCCTCGTTCCGAAGGTACTTCTCCAGCCGGTCCAGCGGATCCTTGCCGCGCCAAGCGGTTTCTTCGGCAGATTCCCGGTACTTGGTGGGATCGTCCGCGGTTGTGTGCGCGCCCACGCGATATGTATATGCCTCAATGAGCACAGGACCGCGGCCTTCGCGCGCATGCTCAAGTGCCCATTCGGTGACTGCGTGGACTGCAATGACGTCATTACCGTCCACTCTGATGCCCGGGAAGCCGTATCCCTTGGCCCGGTTGAAAAGAGGAACCTTGGTCTGGACCTCAGTGGGAACTGAGATCGCCCAGTGGTTGTTCTGGCAGAAGAACACCACCGGAGCGTTGTAGGACGCCGCGAAGACCATGGATTCGTGGACATCGCCTTCGGAGCTCGCGCCGTCGCCGAAGTAGGCCACAACAGCAGCCTTCGGCTCGTTGGAGCCGTTGGCTTCCGCGAACTTCTGATCCCGCTGGATTCCCATGGCGTAACCAACCGAATGCAGCGTCTGGGCCGCCAGCACCAAAGTATAGAGATGGAAGTTGTTCTCGGTGGGATCCCAGCCGCCATTCGAAATTCCGCGGAACAGCTTCAGGAGCTCAGCCAGATCCACATCACGGGTCAACGCAACGCCATGCTCACGGTACGTGGGGAAGATGTAATCTTGCCGCTGCGTAGCCCGTCCGGAGCCAATCTGGGCAGCTTCCTGGCCGGTCAGGGGGACCCAAAGGGCCAGCTCGCCTTGCCGCTGGAGGGCGGTGGCTTCCTGATCGAAGCGGCGGACCTTGGCCATGTCGGCGTAGAAACCTCGCAGCTGCTCAGGTTCAAGGCGCTTGGCATAGTCCGAGAAGACAGGATCGGTTCCTAGCTTGCCGTCCGGCCCCAGCAGCTGGATCATCTCGGCTGCGGGGTCGCTGGAGGCGCCTCCCGCAGGAGACTGCAAGTCCAGTCCCGTTCCGTTGATCCCGGGGGTGGGCAGTTGAGTTGCGCCCATTCCGTCTCCTTGCCTGCTTCAGCCCGACGCTGAGCAATATTCGCTGATATATGCCGATTCTGGAATGCATTCCGAAATCGGCATATCTTGGCTTTCGTCCCTTACTTTATCCGCAGTAAGGGACGCGGGTGCATTTGTTAACCGCTAGGAAGCCTGCGGCGCTTTTGTATAGGACGCACAGAGTTCCAGGAATCGGGTATTGGCCTCAACCTCTCCGATGCTGACCCGGACACCTTCGTTACCGAAGGCCCGCACGGACAACGCCCGCTCGCCGGCTAGTGCGGCGAATTCGGCGCTGTTCTCTCCCAGGTTCAGCCAGACGAAGTTGCCCTGTGCCTGAGGGACGAACCATCCCAACTCCCGGAGTCCTGCTGTAACCCGGTCCCGCTCATCAACCAGGCTTTGTACCCTTGCAACAACCTGGTCGAAGTTCTCCAAGGAGGTAATAGCCGCGCGCTCGGCTATCTGCGACACCGCAAACGGCGTGGCTGCGACCCGCAGGTGCTGGGTGAGATCCGGTCCGGAAACGCTGTACCCAACGCGCAGCCCAGCAAGGCCGTGAGCCTTGGAGAACGTGCGGAGGACAACCACATTCGGGTACTTGCGGTACAGCTTGATGCCGTCCACAGCGTCCTGGTCCCGAACGAACTCCTGGTAGGCCTCATCGATAACGACAACCACGCCAGCCGGCACGGACTGGATGAACCGCTCCGTTTCCTCTGCAGTGAGGACGGGCCCGGTGGGGTTGTTGGGTGTGCAAAGCAAAATCACCTTGGTGCGGACGGTGACAGCGGCTGCCATGGCCTCGAGGTCGTGGCGTCCGTCCGAAAGCAATGGGATCTGGACGCCCTCAGCACCTGATAGGCCTACGCAGATGGGATAGGCCTCGAAGGAGCGCCAAGCATAGATGACCTCATCGGCTTTGCCGTCGTGGTTCTGTCCCGCAAACGTGGAAAGAATCTGATTCAGCGCACCGAGGCTTCCGGCTCCCGTGACGACGTCGTCAGCGGGGATTCCCAGAAATTCAGCGAGCGCCGTGCGCAGCTTGGTAGAAAGAGGGTCCGGGTACCGGTTGATGTCCGATTGATCGGCAATAGCCTGGAGTACGGCGGGAATCGGGGGCAACGGGTTTTCGTTGGAAGACAATTTGTAGCTGGTCAGGCCTTCTATGACTGCGGGAGCCTTGCCTGCCGCATATTTGGGGAGCCTGTCCACCACCGGGCGGGGACGCACGCCCTCCGGTGCGTTGTCAGAAGAATTCATGGCACCAGCCTACTTGCAGGCATTCGAGACATGAGGGTGGGCCTCCCGGTCTGCGGGTGTGAAAGCATGGGCGCATGGGTTCATTCATTGTGCGTGTCCTGATCAACGGGCTGGCCCTCTGGGTTGCCAGCTGGATTCTGCCCGGGATGGATATTTCCAGCTCGGCAACAACCAACGCGGTCACGAATGCGGGGGTCACACAAGGCAGCGACACCCTGGGCGTGGTTCTTGCCTATCTCTTCATAGGGCTCATTTTTGGCATCGTCAATGCCTTTGTCCGGCCTTTGGTCAAGCTGCTCTCCCTTCCGATCACGATCCTCACCCTCGGCCTATTCACGATTGTCATCAACGCGGCCATGCTGTCCCTGACAGCCTGGCTAAGCAGCTACACACCGGTACACCTCACCATCGACAGCTTCTTCTGGACCGCAGTTCTCGCTGCCATCATCATCAGCCTGATCTCCATGGTGGCCAGCTGGATTCCGGGCGCTAACAGGCGCTAACAGGGGCCAACAGGCGCTAGCAGGCGCGAGGAAAGCTCGGAGCCGCCCGTTCGGCAGCCCTTCTAGCGCCCTCCCGATCCGGAGCGGATATCTGACGGGGCGTGTGGCCGCACACTAGGAGCTGGCGGGGGCACACGCGGAACCGGAACCCGCGGAGGCTGGGGAGCTCCGCGGCTCAATTTGAACCTGCTCACCTTGGCCATTCCGCCGACGCCCAGTATCCCGCCCAAAGCGGCTGTGGATGCCGCCAGCGAAGGATCGGAACTGAGCTGCACCAGCTTTGCCCCTTCCTCGTACCGTGAAAGCTTGTGTGCCGGCCCTATTCCCGGGTCTTCGCCCGGTGCCAGGCCAATCGGGTTGGTCATGGTCACCGTGACCCTGTCCTTGGTATCAGCATTGGCTTTGCCGTCAGCACCCGGCACCCAGTCCTGTTCGTGCTCCAAGTGCAGGCTGCCGATGCCCGCTTGCGGCGTGATTCCCCCGACAGGTGATCCTGCCGTCACAACAAACTTGAGGTTGTACTCGGCAAGGAACGCCTTGTCCTGGCTCAGGTTCATGGCATGGATCCCTCCCTGGCTGTGGCCAACTGCCACCACCGTTTCGCCCGCAGCTGCACCTGCCTCAAGCAACGCCTGACGGATTGCCTTGCTGGTTTCTGTCGAGTCGTAGCCCAGTGCTTCGGCAATGCCGGCCTCATCCAGTGGATTGCTGCCGCCGGGCGGATTGCCCGGCTGGGTACCCGGAATCAATACGACCCATGTCCGTTCACCGTCTTTGTCTAGCTGCACTACTTCAATTTCGCCCTCTGAACTGGCTGAGACGCTGTCTAGTTCCCGAAGCATTCCTGCCGCGGACAGGTCCACGCTCTTGGTGACGGTCTCGCCTCGGCTGACGTCGATGGAACGTGGCCTGAGGAAGGCCAATGCGGGGGTCGCAGCGATGGCTCTCAAGACGGCGCCGACGTCGGTGGGGCCGATCATGGCCCCTGCAAGGTTGGCCGCTACCGGCGGCAACCCCATCATCAGTTCCAGCATCCGGGTCAAATCCCGGACGACTCCTTCTGTTGCTCCCCGCCAGCCAAGGTCCAGAGGGCTGGGACCGGTCCCGAGGAGTGGCATTCCCATGCCCATTCGCAGCCGGATCGCCGCATGTGATTCAGCAAACTCATATTCACGGTGGCTTGCCCTGACATCGTTGCCAATCCGCTGAAGCTGTTCGCGAACCCGCCCTATGTCCCGGCCACTCTCACCGACGGCAATGATGGCGTTGCTTCCACTCGTGTAGGACGAGGCCTGGTGTGGGAAGAGCGCCACCCGTACTGCTTCAGCCTCCACTTCAATAGCCTGCAGTTGGCGCACGAGGCCATCCAACGCGGCTGCGCCAGCAAGCAGCTCTTCGAATTGGAAATTGATCCCACCGACACCCCCGCGAATGCGGAGAGGGCCATCCGGCTCGGGAGCTTTGGGGCGGGGCGACCCACCCCCGCCGACGGGGGCGACCTCGACCATCAGAAGACTGCCCGGCCGTTCGATGCCACATTCTGGGAATGTCGGAGAGTCACTGCGGCTGCCTCGCGCAAGGCATCACGACCCCGTCGAAGCGACGCGGCCTGCAAAGCGACCGTGGTCCTGTAGGCGCGGCCCGCCGGCGACTCCCAGCGGTCCATTTGCAGCTGCGCCAGTTTGCCAAGCACGGAGTCGGCCTGGTCTGCACAGGCCGACATCCGCCATCCGAGCCGCTGGACCTCCGCTGCACGTGAAACACATTGCTGGGATTCCACATCCGGTCCTCCGGCCACCATCTGAATGACGCTCATGAATTTGTCCTCCCCTAGGTCCAATATTGACGTTCTGGCACCGACGCTACGGCCCGTTCCGTGAGTGCGGAACCGCCGATGGGGACTATGTGGACAACTGTCGAAAACACGGCTCTGGAGGATCAGGCGTGGGCTTATGCACATGGAGAAGTGCCRCTTAATGGCTCAGCGCGAGTTCATGAAAGAATTGCCCCATGCCTGAAACCGTCGCCGCCGCTGTTACCCGTACGCCCTCTGGACGCTTGGCCCTTGCCGCGTCGCCGGAGCCGATCGCCCTTGGCCCGCTGGACGGCCGGTACCAGTCCGCCGTGGCTCCGCTGGTCGACTACCTTTCCGAGGCCGCCCTCAACCGCGACCGTGTGGCCGTCGAGGTCGAGTGGCTCATCCACTTGACCAGTAACAACGTGCTCCCTGGCGCTGGCCCCCTGACCGCCGAACAGCAGGAAAAGCTGCGCTCGATCGTCACCGAGTTCGACGCCGCTTCGGTCACTGAACTGGCCGAAATCGAAGCTGTCACGGTCCACGACGTCAAGGCTGTTGAGTACTACATCGGCCGTCGCCTGCCCGCAATCGGTATCGAGAACCTGACCGCGATGGTGCACTTCGGCTGCACCTCGGAAGACATCAACAACCTCTCCTACGCCTTGGGTGTCAAGGGAGCCGTGGAAGATGTGTGGCTTCCGGCTGCCAGCGCTTTGGTGAAGCAGATCGAAGCGATGGCGGAGGAAAACCGTGCGGTGCCCATGCTTTCCCGCACCCATGGCCAGCCCGCCACGCCCACCACGCTGGGCAAGGAACTGGCAGTCATCGCGCATCGCCTGAACCGTCAGCTGGACCGCGTTTCCAAGACGCAATACCTGGGCAAGATCAACGGCGCTACCGGTACGTATGCGGCGCACGTCGCTTCCGTACCGGGAGCCGACTGGCAGGCCGTAGCCCAGTCCTTCGTTGAGGGCTTGGGGCTGACCTGGAACCCGCTGACCACGCAGATCGAAAGCCACGATTGGCAGGCTGAACTCTACGCTGACGTTGCGCGCTTCAACCGCATCCTGCACAACGTCTGCACGGACATCTGGAGCTACATCTCCATCGGTTACTTCCGCCAGATCCCCGTCGCAGGCGCTACCGGGTCCTCCACCATGCCGCACAAGGTCAACCCGATCCGCTTCGAAAACGCCGAGGCCAACCTGGAAATCTCCAACGGGCTGTTGGACACTTTGGGCGCCACGCTGGTTACCTCCCGTTGGCAGCGAGACCTCACGGATTCTTCCTCGCAGCGCAACATCGGCGTCGCGTTCGGGCACTCGCTTCTTGCCATCTCGAACGTCGCCAAGGGACTGAAGGCCCTGGACGTTGCTGAGGAGGTCCTGGCGGCCGACCTCGACACCAACTGGGAAGTCCTCGGCGAGGCCATCCAGATGGTCATGCGGGCCGAGGCCATCGCCGGCGTCGAGGGCATGGAGAACCCATACGAGCGTCTCAAGGATCTCACCCGCGGCCAGCGCGTCGACGCCGCCCGCATGCAGGAGTTCGTCTCCGGCTTGGGGCTGTCCCCCGAGGCCGAGGCGCGACTGCTGGCCCTGACTCCGGGCAAGTACACCGGTATTGCCAACCAGCTTGTGGACCACCTGAAGTAGGAGCGCAGCACTACGGACGGACGAACGGCGTGTCGGCCCGGTCCTTGGCTGCCGTGCCTGATTGGCTGAAAGTCACGGGTCGAAACGCCGCGTGGACCCGGCATTTCCGAATCGAGTGTAAGGAACTGTGTCAGCATGAGGCTCTTGCTTATCCGTCACGGGCAAACCCCGGGAAACGTCTTGGGGCAATTGGACACAGCTTTTCCCGGCCCGGGGCTGACTGAACTCGGCGAACGTCAAGCCGCCGCGCTCCCCAAGTCCCTCGCGGACGAAGACATCACGGCGATCTACGCGTCCACACTGATCCGCACCCAACTGACCGCCGCCCCGCTCGCCGAAGGCCTGGGGCTGGAGGCCACTGTCTTGGACGGTCTGCAGGAGATCGAGGCCGGTGCTTTGGAGAAGCTCACCGACCACGAATCACACCACAGGTACATGAGCACCGTTTTCGCCTGGACGGATGGCGAACTGGACGTCCGCATGCCAGGATCGGGTGACGGTCATGAGTTCTTCGCCCGCTACGACGCAGCTATCGCCAAGGTGGCAGCGGCCGGCGACGAGACCGCCGTCGTAGTCAGCCATGGTGCCGCTATCCGATGCTGGGCCGGTCGCCGTGCGGCCGATGTCGGCCGGGAGTTCGCCGCCACCCACCAGCTGCAGAACACCGGAATCGTGGTGCTTGAAGGCGATCCGGAAGGCGGCTGGCGCCTGCTTCACTGGGACCAAAGCCCCGTGGGCGGACTTGCCTTGGCAGACAGAACGGCCGAAGATCCCACCGGGGACGCCGTCGAATGATTGCGCACGAATAACACCTGTCTGAAGATCAGCCCAACACCCCGGAACTTCTCCCAACACTCGGTATTTCTCCGGACGCTTACGCGTAGGAAACACCGCGGTAACCCCCGTTTCCTAGGCTTGATTTGCATAACCCCCTCCGGCGAAAGAGGTTCCGATGCAGACCAACCCTCGGCTCAACATCAGACAGGTCACCTGGGCCAACCCGGTGGGCGCAGACCTCCGCGCCGCTCAGCAAGCGGAACTGGACGCGCGTTTCGGCAACTCAGACCACGAGCCCGGACCCGCCCCATCGGAAGCTGATACCGCCGTTTTCGTGGTGGCCTACGAAAAGTGCTCAGGCCAGCCCCTGGGTTGCGGCGGTCTGCGGATCTTGGACGCCGAGACTGCAGAAATCAAACGCCTATACGTTGTCCCTTACGCGAGGG
Organism: Arthrobacter sp. 01T419; assembly: GCF_056398865.1. NCBI lineage: Bacteria > Bacillati > Actinomycetota > Actinomycetes > Micrococcales > Micrococcaceae > Arthrobacter > Arthrobacter sp. 01T419. The sequence continues at coordinate 348,487 of NZ_JBFTQF010000003.1, read as the reverse complement.
GCTCGGGAGTGGCCAGCTCCATCCTTGCCGCGCTGGAAGCTCAAGCACACTCCCACGGCTTCAGCGTGATCACGGCAGAAGCGGGATCGGCCCAATCCGACGGTCGCAGCTTCTACGAAAGCGCCGGCTTCGCCGCAGTGCCCAACTTCGGTCCGTATATCGGCGTCAGCCACTCGCAGTGCTACGCCAAGCCGATCGATTCGCACAGCGCATCGCACACCGCGATGGCCTAAGGACCGCCGCCCTGCCGGCCGGCGAGCGCCTCGCCAAACCAACCCGGCCGGCCAGCGCCTGGCCAAACCAACCCGGCCGCCCTCCGGATCAAGCTGCCCCGCAGGATCAAGCTGCGTGCTGGATCAGTCCAGGGTGCGTCCGCCCTGCCCTAGATGTGCCCGATTCAGGGCTTCGATTTCTTCGTCGCTGAGGTCGTCGAAGCTCTTGGCCTCGTGCTTGTCGCTCCGGGAGAACCGGACGAACATCAGGATGATGAGGGGAAGATCCACGATCTCCGCGAGGAACCACATCAGGTCCCCGGCGAGTTGCTGGTCACGCAACGGTGAGGGGAACCAGCCTGGTTGATTGCCCAAAACTGATGTGGCGCCGTCGAGAATTCCCGGGCTGAGCCGCATCAGGACCCCTGGCACGGCGTCGGCGAGCAGTTCGATGAACACGAAGATGAATTCGACCACAATGAGCGATCCAGTGCGCCCTGCACCGTCTTCCATGATCGGAACCGTCATGAGGAGTCCCATGGCAGGCACCAGCAAAGTCAGGATGATGTCGGCGGCCGTGTTGGTCCGGAGCACGTAGAACAGCGGGGTCAGGAACACTGTGAACATGGCGAGTCCCAGAAGCGCCGCCACGAGCGTGTTGCTGAGCATGCGGACGAGCCGGTGCCCGAGTATCGCTTCCACCCTCGCTGCGCCCATCGGGCCAAGGGTCTGCCTTGCAAGGGTCAACGGCTTGCCCAGGCCAATCAACAGCGGGACCACAAACAGGTAGGACGTCACTTTGAGGGTGAACGCCCACCGCAGGTCGTGGCTGTACGTTCCCGGGAATCCAAAGCTGAGGGCCGCGAAACTGCCCAGGCCAAGGGCGAAGAAGGCAAACGAGTTCCACAGAGGCCAGCGGATATCCCGACGCTTGGCAGCAACCAGGCCCTTTGAATACAGGACGATTGCGGCAATAAGAATGACCAGGGCAGGCCAGTTCATTGACCAGGCGCCCAACACGGCGTTCAACGGTGGCATGGTCAGTGGTCCACGTCGGAACGCCGGGAGCTCAGCCCGGCATTGCGGTGGGTTTTGTCGATCTTCATGGTGTTCCTCCAGCGCCTTCCCGGTGTGCCGCATGGTGCGCGAATCGGCGTGTCGTGTTGTGCCCTGAACCGGGTGCACCGTATCCATGTTACGGAGTCGCGCCAAGCATGGCACACCGCAGGAGACGCGGGCGCCCGGCCTCGGCTAATCTCGCATTATGGAAAAGGCTGACATCACGTTCCGGACCCGCAAGTGGATACGTCCGGAGGACCTCAACGCCAACGGCACGCTGTTCGGTGGAAGCCTGCTGAAATGGATCGACGAGGAAGCGGCAATCTACGCAATCCTCCAGCTTGGAAACGGCCGCGCCGTCACCAAGTACATCTCCGAAATCAACTTTGTCAGCTCGGCCGTTCAGGGCGATCTAGTGGAGATGGGCCTGACCGCAGTCCGCTTCGGCCGGACGTCACTGACCATGCGGGCGGAAGTGCGCAACATGATCACCCGCGACAGCATCCTGACCATCGAGGAAATCGTGTTCGTCAACCTCGGGCACGACGGCCGGCCGGAACCGCACGGGTACACGGAAATCACCTATGACCGTGACCGCATCCCCACGCACCACTTGACTCAGGCGCTCCACGAGGACTGAGCGCCCGACGTCGGCCCCTCCTAAAGGGGCAGGCCGCCCTAAAGCGGCGGGCCAGTCCAAAAGCAATTCCCCGGAAACGGGTGCTGGCGGCCGCGAAATTCGCGGCCGCCAGCTTGTATTTCCGGTGACGGGAGTGAATGCCACCGGAACTTTGGGGCGCCCAGGACGGGCGCGTCGCCTCAAGCGAGGCGACGGTCAGCGCCGGTCGAAGGTGAGGCCTCCGGGGACCTGGAAGGTCGGCATGAGTTCCAGCATGCCCACGTTGACGTGGCGCGGTGTTTCGATGGCGTAGTCGAGGGCGTTGACGATATCGTCAGTGGTCAGCGACTCGTAGCCTTCGTAGTAGGTCTTCCACGCTTCTTCCATGGCTTCAGGCGTGCCACCCATGTTCCGGCCGAAGATCTCAGTTTCCACCCGGCCGGGGCAGATCTCCGTCACGCGGATGCGCTTGCCGACCGTGTCATTCCTAAGCTGCCGGGAGATCTGGTGCACGGCCGCCTTGGTGGCGTGGTAGACCGTGTGGCCATAGAAGTTGTAGAGCCCGGCGATGGAGCTGATGTTGATGATGTGGCCGAGGTCGCGCTCCACCATGCCCGGCAGGACCAGCCTTGTGAGCTGAAGCAGGCCGCGAAGGTTGACGTCAATGAGCTCGTCGATGTCCTGCTCGGACGAGTCCAGGAGGTTGCCGGGACGGGAAACTCCGGCGCAGTTGACCAGGACATCGACTTTCAGCTCGCTCACGACGGCGGTCAGGGCCGCTGTGTCGGTCAGGTCCACTACGTGCGGGATGGCTCCTGTACGATCGGCCAGCTCGCTGAGGCGTTCCTCGTTGCGGGCCACGGCATGAACGGTGAGGCCTCTCTTGGCCAGGCGCTCAGTAATTGCGGCACCCATACCGGTCGACGCTCCGGTGACGAGGGCGGTGTTGTAGTCGGAAAAAGACATCGGTTCTCCAAAGAGTGGAAATGGAAGGCACGGACTGTGCCGGAGGTCAGCGGCGCCTAAGCGTCGCGCAGGGGTTCGTGTGCCCGGTCCTTGACCGTGCTCACGGCTGCAAGCGTGCCGAGGGCCGTGACGACTGCGTAGAAGGCGGGCATGTAGATGTTGCCGGTGCTGCTGATGAGCCACGTCATCAGCAACGGAGCAGTTCCGCCGAAGAGCGCGGAGGAGATGTTGTAGCCGAGGCCGTAAGCGGAGTACCGGACGCGGGTGGGGAACAGCTCAACGATCAGGATGTGGATGACGGCCGTGTGGCCGGCGAAGACGATAGCCATGATCGAGGCGCCGAGGATGGCCAGGCCCATGTTTCCCGTTGCGATGAGGGCGTAGGACGGGATGCCCAGGATGGTCATGGCAATGGCGGAACCGGCAATGACCTTCTTGCGGCCGATGCGGTCCGACAGGGCGCCCATGAATGGAATGGCGATGCAGATGACAACCAGGCTGCAGGCCGTGATGAACAGCGCCTCGCCGATGGTGAAGTTGAGCTGCTTGCCCTTGAGGAACGTAGGCATGTAGGAGAACAGGACGTAGTAGCCGGAGCCGTTCATGAGCGGGATGAAGAGTGCCAGAACCATGGCCCGGCGGTGCTCTGCGGACTTGAAGGCTTCCTTGAGCGGATTCTTGGAGAGGCCGCCCTCTTCCTTGAGCTTTGTGAAGTTGGGGGTGTCCGCGATGGCCTTGCGGATGTACCAACCGATGACGCCCATGGGAATGGCCACCAGGAACGGAATGCGCCACGCGAAGGAGCCGAAGCCACCGCCGTCGATCGCAGCCTGGGTGAGCCAAGGAGACATGGAGAACGCCACGAGGGTGCCGGTGAGCAGTGCTGCGAACGAAGCGATCTGTGCGTAGGAGGTGATGATGCCGCGCTTGCCCTCGGGGGCGTGCTCAGCGAGGAAGGTCATAGCGCCGGCGGCTTCGCCGCCAACCGAGAAGCCCTGCAGGAGCCGCAAGAGGACGAGCAGCACGGGCGCTGCGATGCCGATGGCCGAGTAGGCGGGCAGGAGGCCGATGCCGGCGGTGGCAACACTGATCAGGAGAATCACGAAGACGAGTAGCTTTTGCCGGCCGATCCGGTCGCCCAAATAGCCACAAACTACTGCGCCAAGGGGCCGGACGAAGAACGACACTGCGTAGCCGGCAAAGACGAACAACAGGGCGTTGTCCGGGTTGCCCGGGGCGAGGAACACCAGGGCAAGCGTTCCGGCCATGAATGCGAAGATGCCGTTGTCATAGAGTTCCACGAAGATGCCAACGCAGCCTGCGGTGACAACCTTGCGCGTTTGACGGCCAGTGAGCCGTTCATGCTGCACTTGTGCAGCGTTGGTGTTTGCGGTCATGACATTTCCTTCTTGATGTTGAGCGTAGCAACTGCTACTGGTTGGCGACAGGTTTTAGCTGCATGCCGCAACCGGTAGGTCCTGCCACTGAGGTCGGCATCCAATGCCAAGGAGTCCGAAGACGGTGTTGACGGATTCGCGGAGTGTTTCAAGCTGGGCCCGCGAGCGCCGATGGGTGGCAGTTGCCTCTGCCACGGTTGTTTTCCTGAAGTGGACCTTGTCGCCCGGGCGGGCTTGGGCAAGGACGTCCAGGCCACTGCTGGTGACTACGGCGAGGACCGGATACCCGGCGGTGACGCCGCGTCCCCGGTGCAGTACCAGTAGTTCTTCCCGGGAGGGAACCTCGACGGCGCCTACCGGCACCCCGCGCGACAGCACTTCACCGCTTGAGGTTCTTTCCGGAAGTTGGCCGCCGAGCCTCAGGCCAATGTGGTTGCTCCGGCCGCTCACGGCGTATTCCGACGTGAAGAGCAACTCGCCGGAATCACCGAAGTCGGCAACATCCGGACCGTCGGTCACATCGACCAGCAGTTCCGACCCCATGTTCGGCCGTTCAAGGCCAAGACGGAAGAGCGGGAGGTCGAAGTACGGTTGGCGCACTGGGCTTACGCTGCGGCGGGTGAGGAGCGTGGTTCCTTCCGTGAGCTGCAGGCCGAAGCCCACAACGGTGTCCGGGGCACAACTGCCCAAGAGCATCGGGGCCTCCACCGAGCCGTGGATGGCCACGTAGGCACGGAGGCCCCGGTTGATTCCCCGGATGGACACCGTCTCGCCGGCACGGACCGAAACCGGCTCCCACTGGCTGCACGGACGCCCTCCGACGGTGAGTGTCAGGGGAGCCCCTGTGACCGCAATCAGGATGTCGGACTGCGCTTTCATCCTGAAGTCGAGGGCCGTGATCTCCACGAGCGGATCATTGTCCAGATTGCCGGCCAGGATGTTGGCGGCCCGGGCTGAGTACTGGTCCAAGGCGCCGTTGACCGGAAGTCCAAAGCGCGGTCCGCGGAAACGGCCAAGGTCTGTGACCACGGAGTTACCCGGTTGCTGGATGAGGATGTGCCCGCTCATGGCCTTGCTTCCAGTTCCTTGCCGAGGTATGAGTCGAAATCTCCGGCCTCGATGCGCCGGAACCGAAGAATATCTCCGGGCTTGTAGGGGACCAGTGGTTCGCGGCGGATGTTCAGGACAGCCAGAGGGGTCTGCCCGATGACGCACCAGCCGCCGGGTGCCACTGCGGGTGCGATGACGGCTTGGCGTCCTGCCACTGCCACTGCCCCTGCCGGAACGCTGAGCCGCGGATCCTTGAGGCGCGGCACGGGCTTGGGGAACGCGGGGCCGTCCATCATGGGCGAGCCGGCAGGAGCACCAAGGCAGCGGACGGTGTACGTCTTTTCGGCGTGGAGGCGGATGACTTCCTCGGTGGGGATGCCCTGGTACTCGGCTACCTTCTCCAGGTCGGGACCGTAATCGCCGCCGTAGACCACCGGGACGTCAAACTCACGGGGCGCGGCTTCGGCGCCGCCGGAGCGGCCCATTTCGAGGAGTCCCAACTTGACGAACGCGCGCACCTGGCGTGCAGACACCAGGATCGGATCGAATTCCACCAGTACGGAATCGTAGGTGGGTACCGCGCCGTGAAGGCCCTCGGCGCCACAGCTCTCCAGCCAGTCCGCAAGACGGTGGACTGTCTGCCAGTTGTCCTCGCTTGCTTCAGCAAGTGCCACAACGCGCAATGCGGAGTCTCCGGATTCGTAGATCTCGGTGGGAGCCGCAGTGAGAATGGACATGTCAGGCCGCCTTCCTCTTGGCATCCATGACCTCTGCCAACGGGGCGATCCGAACGCCGGCCGAAATGAGTTCCGAACGGATGAGTCGGGCGAGTTCCACCGCACCTGGGTTGTCCCCATGAAGCAGGACGGTGTCTGCGGAAATGTCGATGTCGGCGCCGTTGGCGCAGCGGATCTTGCCTTCGCAGACCATGCGGACGGTGCGGTCCACAATGGCCGAGGGATCGTGCAGTACGGCGCCGGGCTGGCTCCGCGGAACGAGCGTGCCGTCTTCCTGGTACGCACGGTCTACGATTCCGACAATCGCTACGTCCAGTCCGGCGGTACGTGCCGCCTTGGCCAGTTCGCCCTCTTGGGCGACCACGATGAGTTCATTGTCCAGGCGTGCGGCGGCCTCGGCCACGGCGGCTGCGTAGTCAGGGCGAACGGCTACGAGGTTTCCCAGCCGGCCGTGCGGTGCAATGTGGGTGACCTTGGTTCCGTGAAAAGCTGCGAAGCCGGACAGGGCTCCCAATTGGTACAGCACATCGGCACGTACCTCGTCAGCACTGAGGCCCATGTCGCGGCGGCCGAAGCCACGCAGGTCCGGAAAGCTCGGGTGCGCTCCAATGCCGACTCCGCGGCGCACACATTCAGCAACGGTGGCGTCCATGATGTCCGGATCGCCCGCATGGAACCCGCAAGCGATATTGGCGCTTGAAACGATCTCCAGAAGATCGGTGTCGCTGCCTACGGTGTAGGCGCCGAATCCCTCTCCAAGATCCGCTACAAGATCAATTGTCGGGTTCACGTGGTTCTCTTTCCGTGGTTTTGCATTGGGTCCCGTAATTCCATACGAACGGCTGGAATATCCGGTGAATTCAGTTGCCTGCTCGATTGAAAATGTTTGGCTAAAATTCTTCAATCAGATGCACTGTCGGTAATTCTTTGGTGATAGAAGTCTCGCACCCACGAACTTCGGGCACAAAGACCTATTCGCTATCACGGGATAGCTCCCGGTTATGACCTACGGCACATGTGCTGCTGACAGGGGCCGCATGCAGCGGCGGCAACGGAGGGCAAGTTGCCCGAAAGTCTCATAGGTGCTCTTTACGTGACGATCGACTTGTGAGGAAGCGTTCCAAATGCGTCTATATTTGGGTATCGGGACAATTGGTTGACGGGGAGTCAACGAACTGCCAGCAATGATTGGGAAGCGCCACCGCGGGGATGTGGATCTCAAATTAGTCGTTGAGAGACGGGTCACACAAAGACGGATTGTGTGTGCCTACATAGAATTTCCTTATGGCATCTATGCCCCGATGGGGGCTTAGAGAAAGGCAGACCCATGGACACGCGGAAGCTCTCATACTTTGTCAAGATCGTCGATTCGGGGAGCATCACCAAGGCCGCCGCCGCGCTCCACGTCGCCCAACCCGCCCTCAGCCAGCAGGTGTCCGCGCTGGAAAGCGATTTGAAGCAACGCCTGCTGATCCGCAGCAAGCAAGGAGTCGAACCAACGGCTGCAGGACACACCCTGTATCGCCATGCCCAGACCATTCTGCGCCTCGTGGAACAAGCAAGGCAGGACGTAGCGACGTCCGGGGCAGCACCGTCGGGGCGCGTGTCCATCGCCATCGCCCCGTACAGCATGGCCTCCAGCCTGACGCCGCAGATCATCCGCGAGGTCGGCCGGCGTTACCCGGACATCGTGGTGCACCTGACGGAGATCTTCGGCGGCGTGCTCAGTGAGGCCATCAAGAACGGTCGCCTCGACATGGCGCTGATCTACGAGCCGGGGAAGATCCGTGGAGTGCAGTTCACCACCATGATCGTTGAAGACCTGCATCTGGTGACCCATGAAGACGTCGATGTGGCCCAAGGCCGAACGACCGTCACCCTCGAAGAAGCCAGCAGCCTTGGACTGTTCCTACCCGAAAAGAATCACACCCTGCGCCAGATCATCGAGAAGGGGCTGGCCGACCAAGGGTTGCCCTTGCGGCTCGTGGGGGAGGTGGAATCCGTTCCCTCGCTTGTTCGGCTCATCCGCGCAAACCTGGGAGCCACGGTCCTTCCGAAATCCGCCGCCGACGCCCTCTTCCCCGATGAGAACTTCAAGGTACTGCGGATCATCGAACCGGCTTTGCAGTGCAAGATTGCCTTGTGCACGCCCGACCATGAGCCCCTGTCCGAGGCTGCGTCTGCCGTGCTCATCCTGGTCAAGGAGATGCTGCAACAGCAGTTGATCAGCAAGTACGCGGCAGATCCGTCCGAGGCCTGATCCATCCATAACATTGCCTTATCCGGACAGACATCTTTGGTCTTATTCACGGGCGTTTTAATTTCCTATTATCGAATTATCAAGTAATTCGAAAGCGGCTCACGGATTCCGTGAACCCCATCAAAGGAACAACGGTGAAAAGGATCAGCCAGACCAGCTGGGTTTCGAATCCAACCCTCGGAACGATCAGCGCACGGACCGGATTCCACTGCCCAAGGAACGGTTTCTGGCGTCCTGTGGGTGGCGCTGGCGAACCCCTCTTCGTCTTCGAAGGAAGCCTCATGCCGGCCCACGCTGGACACAGCATCGAATGGTATCTGGTCGATGCCCGGCCAGGACATCCCGGGCTGGACTGACTCGGCTAACCAGGCGCCCTGCCCCCCGGCAAGGCGCCTTCTTCGTGCCCGGAAAGGCGCGCAAAAGGCCGGCCACCGTATTCGGTGACCGGCCCCGGCTGGAAAATCAGTCTTCCACCAGAAGCCCCTTGGCCTTCAGCTTCTCCGTCAGCCCGCACAACTCAATGGTGGTGCCTCCTGCGTGGTAGGCCTTGATGAGCTCGCGTTCGGCATCGTCCCGGGCCTGCGAGAGCGCAATGACTTCTTCTGCTTCCTCACGGCGCACAACCACGACGCCGTCAGCGTCACCGCGGAGGATGTCGCCGGGATAGACGATCTCATCGCCGAAAACGAGCGGGTGGTTGATCGGCCCAAGGGTTTCCTTGACCGTTCCCTTGATGCACACGCTGCCCGAGAACACCGGGAGGCCGAGTTCGATGAGGTCCTGGGTGTCCCGCACGCCGGAGTCCGTCACCATCGCCGCAATGCCCTTGGCTTTCATGGCGTTGCCCAGGACGTCGCCGAAGGTTCCGGCGTCGGAAAATTCCTGTGCACCGACCAGGACCACGTCGCCTGCCTGGGCGTAGTGGATGGCGACCTGGAGCATGAGGTTGTCCTGCGGGGCGCAGGCCACGGTCACTGCCGGGCCGCAGAACGACATGGAGCGGTCGATGGGCTTGATCTTGGAACTCAGGGCGCCCCTGCGGCCCTGGGCTTCGTGGATGGTCGCGGAGGAGAACGCCGCGAGGCGGCTGACGACGTCGGCGTCCGGCCTCTGGAATTTGGTCTTTACGTGGATCATTTCCTGAATCTTTCTCTTGGCTTGTTTCCGGAGTGCCCGGAGGGCTTAGTTGAGGGCGCTGACTGCCTTGCGGATCGAGTCCACGCCGGCGTTGATGGTCTCCAGCGAAGTGGCGAAGGAGATCCGGAAGTACGGGCCAAGGCCATACGCCGAGCCCTGGATGACGGCGACCGAGGCCGCGTTGAGGAGGTACAGCGTGAAGTCCTGGTCGTTTTCGATGACGGTGCCGTCCGGAGCGGTTTTGCCGATGACGCCGCTGCAGTTCACGTAGGCGTAGAAGGCGCCTTCGGCAGGGGCGACGGACAGTCCGTCAATGGCGTTGAGGCCTTCGACGGCGACGTCCCGGCGCTTGCGGTACACCTCCACGCTGTCCCGGACGAACGACTGGTCACCGTTCAGCGCGGCTGCCGCGGCTGCCTGGCTGACCGACGACGGGCAGGAGGACGTCTGCGACTGCAGCTTGTTCATGGCAGCGATCAAAGGCGCCGGGCCCACGCCGTAACCAAGGCGCCAACCGGTCATGGCGTAGGCCTTGGAGACGCCGTTGACCAGCAGGATGCGGTCACGCAGGGAAGGAACCGCGGTGACGAGGCTCGTTACCCGGCCGTCGCCGAAGTGGATTTCGTCGTAGATTTCGTCGGTGAGGATGTAGACGTGCGGGAATTCCTCAAGCACGGCACCAAGCGCCCGCAGTTCTTCGCGTGAGTAGACGGCTCCCGTCGGGTTGGACGGAGCGTTGAGGATGAGCCACTTGGTCTTGGGCGTGATGGCTTCCCTCAGGGCGGCCGGCGTGAGCTTGAAGCCGGTGTCTTCTCCGCAGGCGACGATCACGGGCGTGCCGTCATTGGCGAGGACCATGTCCGGGTAGGACACCCAGTACGGTGCCGGGACAATGACCTCGTCGCCCTCGTTGAGCGATGCCATGAGGGCAACGTAGAGGACTTGCTTGGCGCCGCCGCCGATGGTCAGTTGGTTCGCTGCGTAGTGCACGCCGGTGTGGCTTTCAATCCGGCGGAGGATGGCGGTCTGCAGCTCGGGCGTTCCGGTCACCGAGGTGTATTTGGTCTCGCCGGCGTTGATCGCTTCGATAGCGGCCGCCTTGATGTGGTCGGGGGTGTCGAAGTCCGGCTCGCCGACGGTCAGGTCGATGATCGGGATGCCTTCGGCTCGTAGTTCACGGACGCGGGCGGCGGCCGCAACGCTTGCTGAGGACTTGATGCGTGTGACCCTCGACGCCGGCAGGTACTCGGACATTGTCTTCTCCAGAATCGTGAAACTCAGGATTCGGGTGTCGAATCCCCAATTTCGAGACTAGGCACTGCCGGGCGCCGTGGATAAGACCTAATGTGCGTGGATCGATAAGAGACCCTTATGACCATCTGATCCATATAGGGGGTCTGTGGTCATTTAGGGACATTTCAACCCCATATGGGAATCTTCTATGCACTTTCCTTATGGGTTCACTCGGTATTGGTATTTCCGCGGCTCTGCGAATGCCGCCTAGATTTCATAGACCAGAAGCGTCAGCGAAGCATTCGAAAGGGATCCAATGCCAGCCCCCTCCGGCTCCCTTCGGGGCCCGTCAGCCACCGGCAGATACACCTACCGGGCCAATGCCCCAGCCCGGCCCCAAACTGTTGCCAAAGGGGAGCGTGCCAAGCTCACACACGCCCTCGCGGCGCATAGGCAACTCCTGTCCCACGCTTCGAGCGCCATCCGAACATTGACCGCTGCCCGCAACGAGATGATCGCCCAGGCCCTTGAAGATGGGCTCACTCTGGCCACAATCTCCGCGGTGACCGGGGAAAACATTCGGGCTGTCCGAACCATTGGTTTGGCCTACGACGACCTCCACCCGAGTGGGCTTCCGCGAGGCGCACATGTGGATGCCCTCAGGGCGAAAAGCGAGCAACTCAAAGCAGCCGAAAGGCACCGCGACCAGATCACTGAACAGCGAGAGACCTTGATTGTCACGGCGCTCCGCACCCAAGCCTGCGATGACCTTGAACTTGCCTCGCTGACCGGCCTCACGCCCGACCATATCCGCAGGTCAACACGGGCCATCGCCCGTCCTGCCTAGTTTCTACGGGCCAGCCCAGACGGCACATCTCGCCCAACGGACGCGCTCACTTCATTGGCTCTTTCTTTGCCGGAGGCGTCCTGCAGCTAAACAGTTCCTGTGGTCCTGTTTTCCTCGCGATGAGCACCGTCAATGCGCGGGCTGACGTTGAAATCGGTTCAAAATGTTGGATCGATCGCGCACCAACGTTCCAGATGCGCTTCACGCCCAGCACACGGTCGTGCTCATCCGTGGCAACCAGGGGCGGGCTTCCCTGCCCTCCTGTGGGCCTGCGTTTCCAGCACAGACTGACCACCGTCGCATGCTCCCAGAATTCCACGGCAGTCACGAAGAATTCGCGCCCCTCATCATCCAGGAACGGACCCCACTGCGGGACGTAAACCGCACGAAGATCGTACTCCACGGGGCCCGAACGCCTTGCAGCCGGCGGCTGGGCAGTGGCTGCTTGTTGAGGATTGAGATCTGGTTGCGCGACCACGGCATGCTCCATTGAAATTGCGGACGGCCCCCTCCTAGGCCGCCCCCGAGCGGCCTCGGGATATCCAATGTAGCTCCGTCCGACGACCTCCGGAAGAGTGCCGACTACCTACCTAGTTCAGTAGCTCGACGGCGTGTCACCTGTCCCACCAAAGGGCGTGTCGCCGTCGGGGGTTGCGGGGACGAACTTATCCGCGAGCGCTTCCGTGCCGCGCGCGAGCAGCGCGACATCCGCGCCGACCAGCACGAAGGACGCGCCAGCGGCCATGTAACCGCGCGCTGTGGTTTCGTTGAAGGCGTTGACGCCTGCCGGTTTGCCCGCCGCTTTCGCCGCGGTAAGGCAGTGCTCGACGGCGGCGCGCACCTTGGGGTGTTCCTGCTGTCCGAGCAGGCCCATGGACGCCGCGAGGTCGGAGGGCCCCACGAAGATGGCGTCGACGCCGTCGACCGCCAGGATCTCTTCCACGGCGGCGACGGCGGCCTCGGTTTCGATTTGGACGGTGAGGCTGATGGTTTTGGCGGCCCGGGCGAGGTAGTCCGGGATACGGTTCCAGCGCGAGGCGCGGGCCAGGGCCGAGCCGACGCCGCGCACGCCGTGGGGAGGGTAGCGAACGGCGGCCACCGCCGCTTTCGCCTCCGAAGCCGAGTTGACCATGGGGATGAGCAAATCCTGCACGCCCAGGTCCAGGTATTGCTTGAGGAGCACGGTGTCGTTGGCCGGTGGGCGGACCACGGCTTGGACGGGGTAGCCTCGGACGGCCTGGAGCTGGGCGAGGATGGATTCGAGGCCGTTGGGGCTGTGTTCGGCGTCGATCAGGAGCCAATCCAGCCCGGCCCCGGCGCACAGTTCGGCGATGAGCGGGCTGCCGGAGCACACCCACATCCCGGCGAGTGGCCGGTCGGCGGCTGCCAGGGCTTGACGGAACGTGCGGTCGGGTTCTACTCGAACCGGCATGTGATGACTCCCAAGGGTCCGTAGTCGGCGTGGACGGTATCGCCTTTGTACACCCAGAGCGGGCGGGTGAAGGAGCCGGCGAGGATGATCTCCCCGGCCTTCAGCCCGTCTCCGTGAGGGGCGATCTTGTTGGCCAGCCAATGCACCCCGTTGGCAGGGTGGTCCAGGACTCCGGCGGCGACGCCGGTTTCCTCCACGGTCTGGTTCTTGTACAGGATGGCCGATACCCAGCGGAGGTCGATGGCGTCCGGGCGGACCGGGCGGCCGCCCACCACCATGGCACCCATCGCGGCGTTGTCCGAGATGGTGTCCACGATGGTCCGGCCCTCCATCTCGATCCTGGAGTCCAGGATCTCGAGGGCCGGAACCACGTAGTCCGTGGCGTTCAGGACGTCGAAGATGGTGCACCCTGGCCCGGAGAGGTCCTTCTTGAGCACGAAAGCCAGTTCCACCTCGACCCGCGGGTGGGTGTACTGGTCCCACGCCACGGAGCAGCCCGTTTCCAGCACCATGTCATCGAAGATCGCGCCGTAGTCGGGTTCGGTGATGCCCGTCGCGGCCTGCATGGCCTTGGACGTCAGTCCGATTTTGCGGCCCACCAGCTTCCGGCCGGCGTCCTCGTTCCTGCGCCGCCACAACTGCTGCACGGCGTAGGAATCCTCCACCGTCATGTCCGGGTAGCGGGCGGTCAGGCGAGGCACCGGGGTCCGGGACCGGCCGGCTTCCAGTAATTCGTCCGCAATGGTTTCTATCGTCTTCGGGTCAAGCATCTTCACACTCCGTTCGGCCATCCTGCGGTCAGTATCCCTTTAAAGCCCGGACACTAGACCTGGGCGCCGAGCTTGAAGCCCTCTGCCGCGGCGCCTTCCGGCCGGGTGTAGGAGAAACCGTCAGCGCCCACGGTGACCGCCATTTCGCTCTTTTCCTCACGGATGATGACCGGCTGGGGGTTGCCGTCCAGGTCCAGGACGAGGGAGGCCTCGGTGTACCAGGAGGGGACCACGGGGTTGCCCCACCAGTCGCGGCGCTGGTTGTCGTGGACGTCCCAAGTGACGGTGGGGTTGTCAGGATCGCCCGTGTAGTAGTCCTGGGTGTAGATCTCSAYGCGGTGSCCRTCCGGGTCMAGGATGTACAGGTAGAACGCGTTGGAGACCCCGTGCCTGCCGGGACCGCGTTCGATCCGGTCGCTGATGCGCAGCGCGCCCATCTTGTCGCAGATCTGGATGATGTTGTGCTTCTCATGGGTGGAGAACGCGATGTGGTGCAGGCGGGGACCGTTGCCGCCGGTCAGGGCGGTGTCGTGCACGGTCTGCTTGCGGTGCATCCACGCGGCGTACGTGACGCCGTCGGAATCCTTGATGTCTTCCGAGACCCGGAAGCCGAGGTCCTCGAGATACTTCTGGCCCCGGGGGACATCGGGGGTGACCTGGTTGAAGTGGTCCAGGCGGACCAGCTCCCCGGCGGAGTAGAGGTCGTAGCGCTGGGTGAGGCGTTCGACGTGTTCCACCTCGTAGAAGAACTCGTAGGGGAAGCCCAGCGGATCCTCAACGCGGACGGAATCGCCGACCCCCATGGTGAAGCCGTCCTTGCGGCGCTCAACCCGGCAGCCCAACTCGCGGTAGTACGCCTCGGCGGCGTCCACCTCGGCCGGGGATTTCACCCGGTACGCGAACGCCGCGGCTGCGGCGACAGGTCCCTTGCGGAGCACGAGGTTGTGGTGGATGAACTCCTCGAAGGAGCGCAGGTAGATGGTGTCCTCGTCTTCCTCGGTGACGTGCAGCCCGAGGAGGTCCACGTAGAACGCACGGGACTTAGCGAGGTCCGTGACGACGAGTTCGAGGTAGGCGCAGCGCACGATATCCGGAGCCGGGACGGAAGGGGTGGGGACGAAGTTGGTCATGGGGTTCTCTCTTCTTTGAAAGGGGTCTCTGGGGTTCGGTACCCAACTGACTCGCAGTAGGTGTCGTTTTGGAGCCTCATAACGACAACAAGTGCGAGTTAGTTGGGTTACGCGCCGAACTTGGGGGTGTGGACAGCGCCGAGGGTGATGTGCACGGCCTGCTGGTCGGTGTAGAAATCGATGGAGCGGTAGCCGCCTTCGTGGCCCAGGCCGGAGGCCTTGACGCCGCCGAAGGGAGTGCGCAGGTCCCGGACGTTATGACTGTTGAGCCACACCATGCCCGCCTCGACGTTCTGCGCGAAGTTGTGGGCGCGGGTCAGGTTCTGGGTCCAGATGTAGGCCGCCAGGCCGTATTTGGTGTTGTTCGCGAGGGCGAGGGCTTCGTCGTCGTTCTCGAACGGGGTGATCGCGACGACGGGTCCGAAGATTTCTTCCTGGAAGATCCGCGCATCGGGCGCGACGTCGGCGAACACTGTAGGGGCGATGTAGTTGCCTTCCGGGAGGTCTGCCGGGCGTCCGCCACCGGCCAACAGCCGGCCTTCGGACTTACCGATCTCCACGTACGAGGCAACTTTTTCGTAGTGCTCGGGGTGGACGAGGGCACCGACCTGGGTCTTGGGGTCGTGCGGGTCCCCGACGACKATGTTCTTCGCGCGGGCCGCGTACTTTTCGCAGAACTCGTCATAGATGGCGCGTTCGACGAGGATGCGCGAGCCCGCGGTGCAACGTTCCCCGTTGAGGGAGAAGACCCCGAAGAGGGCCGAATCGATCGCGGCGTCGAGGTCGGCGTCGGCGAACACGACGCACGGCGACTTGCCGCCCAGCTCCATGGACAGGCCCTTGAGGTTGGCCGCGGCGTTGCGGAAAATCGTCTGGCCCGTGGTCGTCTCACCCGTGAAGGAGATCAGCGGCACGTCCGGGTGCTTCACGAGGGCGTCGCCGGCTTCCTCGCCGAGGCCGTTGACCAGGTTGAACACGCCGTCGGGCAGGCCGGCGTCCTTGAAGATCTGCGCCCAGAGCGAGGCCGAGAGCGGGGTGAACTCGGCCGGTTTGAGGACCACGGTGTTGCCGGTGGCCAGGGCCGGTGCGAGCTTCCAGGACTCGAGCATGAACGGCGTGTTCCACGGAGTAATAAGGCCCGCCACGCCGATCGGCTTCCGGTTCACGTAGTTGATCTGCGAACCCGGAACCTTCATGGCGTCGTCGAACTGGGCCACGATCAGGTCCGCGAAGAAGCGGAAGTTCTCCGCCGCGCGCAACGCCTGGCCCTTGGCCTGGGTGATCGGAAGGCCGGTGTCGAAGGTCTCGAGCTCGGCGAGGCGGGCTTCCTGGGCTTCGACGGCGTCGGCGATCCTGTTCAGCACGCGGGCGCGTTCGCGGGGCTTCATCTTCGGCCACGGGCCGTTCACGAAGGCTTCGCGGGCGGCGGCGACGGCGAGGTCGATGTCTTCCTTCTGCCCGGCTGCGGCGGTGGCGTAGTTGCCGTTCGACACCGGGTCCAGGACGTCGAAGGTTTTGCCGCTCACGGAGTCAACGAACTGACCGTTGATGAAGTGCTGGATGTGGGTGGGAAGGTCCTTCGGGACGTAGTGGGTGGTGGTTTCTGGTGCAGTGAACGTCATTGTTGTCTTCCTTTACTGGTGGAACGCGGGGTCACTTACGGCCCATGTTGGGGCGCTTAATCGGCGCTAAGTGACCCCGCGTTGCTTTGTGCGAGGTACGCGTCCAGGGTGGCTGCGCGGTGGCTGCGGGCGGCTTGTTCGATGGTGTCGGCGTCGGCGTTGCTTTCAATGAGTTGGAGCAGCGCCTCGTGCTCCTTGACGGATTCCTGCGCACGGCCGGGGACGAATCGGAACGTCGAGGCCCGGATCGAGGCCAGCCGGTTCCAGCCCCGGTGCACGAGGTCCAGGATGTGCGGATTGGGGCAGTGTTCAAAGAGCACGCTGTGGAAATCCTGGTTCAGCGCAGTGAAGCGGACCGGGTCGAAATGTTCCAGGCAGTCGCGCATCTCGGCGTTCACGGCCCGGGCCCGGGCAATATCCACGGCGCCGATCAAGGGTGCGGACAACGCCGTCGCGGCTCCTTCGATGATGCTCAGGGTCTGCATCGTGTACAGGTACTCGGTCGGATCGATCCCGGAGACCGTGGCGCCGATATTGCGCTCGAACTTCACGAGCCCTTCGGCCTCCAGGCGGCGGATCGCCTCGCGGACCGGAACCACGCTCACACCCAGGTCCTCGGCGATCTTCGCCAGCACCAGCCGGTAACCCGGCGTGTAAGTGCCCTCCACGATGCGCGCCTTCACGGCCGCATAAGCCTGCTCGGACTTGCTGCCGGTTTTGGTTCCTGCTGCGTCAGCAGCGGAATGTTCGACGGCGGAAATCCCGACGGCGGTTTCAGTCACCTTGGGCTCCTTCCCATTGCTCGTAGCGGGCACGCCACTGCGCGTTCATCGGATACAAACCGTCCACGCTGTTGCCCTGTTTGACCATCTCGAAGATGAAGGCTTCTTCCTTTTCCTGCTCGATGCACTCGTCCACGAGTTCCCCGGCGATGGCCGGTGGGATCACCAGGATGCCGTCCGAGTCGGCCACGATGATGTCCCCGGGCTGGACCGTGGCCCCGCCGCAAGCGATGGTGATGTCCGTGTCCCACGGGATGTGGCGGCGGCCCAGCACGGCCGGGTGCGGGTTGGCGAAGTAGGTGGGCATGTCCAGTCCTGCCACCGCCGAATAGTCACGGACGCCGCCGTCGGTGATGATGGCCGCGGCACCGCGCATCTGGGCACGCAGCGCGAGGATATCGCCCACCGTTCCTGTGCCCTTTTCGCCCCGGGCCTCCATGACCAGGATCTCGCCCTCGTTGACGGAGTCAATAGCGCGTTTCTGCGCATTGAAACCGCCGCCATGGCTTGTGAACAGGTCCTCGCGGTTGGGCACATAACGCAGGGTCCGGGCGAGTCCGACGACGCGGCGGTCCGGTCGGGTGGCCTGCAGTCCGTCGATGCTCACGTTGTTCAGCCCGCGTTTGCGCAATTGGCTGGACAAGGTGGCGGTGGCGACGCTTTCGAGTTTCTTCTTCAGCTCCGGGCTCAGGACGGGCACGACGGCGGCAAGGCCCGCCGCTTCGCGGGAACCGTACGCCTCCTCCCGCTGGGTGTCATCGGTCTTGGGCCGGGCGCCGAAGTCCGCGAACGCCGTCGTACCCTCCCTCACGGTGGTGGCCAGCCGACCCGAGCTGAGCCCGCCGGCAGTGACCTCGACCTCGACGACGTCGCCGGGCTGGGCGACCGAGGCGCCGGCCGGGGTGCCGGTCAGGATGATGTCGCCGTTTTCGAGCGTGAGGAGCTGGGAGAGATCGGCGACGAGCCGGGCGAAGGGGAACAGGAGCTCTTCGGTGGTGTCGTCCTGGACGAGTTCGCCGTTGTGCCAGGTGCGGATGCGCAATTGGGAGGGGTCGACGTCGGCGGCCGGGATGAGCGCCGGTCCTACCGGAGTGAAACCGTCGCCGCCCTTGGACCGGAGGTTCGAACCCTTGTCCGCGTAGCGGAGGTCATAGACGCCGAGGTCGTTGCTGGCGGTCACCCACCCGACGTGGCTCCAGGCGTCCTCCATGCTTACGCGGCGGGCAGGCTTGCCGATGACCAGCGCGATCTCGCCCTCGTACCCGAGGAGTTCACAGCCGGCCGGACGCTCCACCGCTGAGCCACTGAGCGCGAGGGACGACGAAGGCTTCAGGAAGTACGACGGCTGCTCCGGGGTACGGCCGCGCTGGGCCGCCCGACTGGGGTAGTTGATATGCACCGCGATGACCTTGTGGGCCGCGGCCAGGATGTGGTCGGTGACCTGTTCCAAGATTTACTCCTCATCGAGTACGAAATCGTATACGATAACTATGGCCCCGGAGTTTCGGGACGTCAACCCCCGAGCAGATCCCGCGGCTTGTTTCCCAATCCGGAGCTTCGAGCAGCGGCCTTGGAAACAAGCTTCGCCGTCAGGGTGGGCCACGAGGGCTCTTGTGGCCCCTGTCATGCCTGCCGTACAGTTGGAATCCAATTCAGGGTTCAAATAGAGAATTTACAGTTCTATAGTTGAACAACCACACAATGAAGTGAGGAAAGCCCATGCAGTTCCACCACCACGGTTATGTGTCCGGTGACCCGCGAATCCAAGCGGCCGCCGGCGTCGGCATCGATAGACCCACTGACCTTCCCGACGAAGTCGACGTGCTCATCGTGGGCAGCGGACCCGCCGGCATGCTCGCCGCCGCGCAGTTGTCCCAGTTCCCGGGCGTCACAACCCGGATCGTGGAGCGCCGCCCCGGGAGGCTCGCGATCGGCCAGGCCGACGGCATCCAGGCCCGAAGCGTGGAGACCTTCCAAGCCTTCGGATTCGCCGAGCGGATCATCGCCGAGGCGTACCGGATCACCGAGATGGCGTTCTGGAAGCCGGACCCCGCGGATCCCTCGCGCATCATCCGGACCGCCCGCGCCCTCGACGATCCGACGGGAGACATCAGCGAATTCCCGCACCTCATCGTCAACCAGGCGCGCGTGCTGGACTACTTCGCCGAGTTCATGGCGAACTCCCCCACCCGCATGTCTCCCGACTACGGCTACGAGTTCCGCGGCCTCGAGGTCACGGGTGAGGGCGACTACCCGGTCACGGTTACGCTTCTCCACACCGCGGGACCCAACGAAAACCAGGAGCGCATCGTGCGCGCCAAGTACGTCGTGGGGGCGGATGGTGCGCGGAGCAAGGTACGGGAGTCGATCGGTTGCACGCTCGCCGGCGACCAGGCCAACCACGCCTGGGGCGTCATGGACGTGCTTGCCGTCACAGACTTCCCCGACATCCGCACGAAGTGCGCCATCCAGTCCGGCACGGGCGGCAGCATCCTGCTGATCCCGCGCGAAGGCGGCCACCTCTTCCGCATGTACGTCGACCTCGGCGAGGTCGACCGGAATGACAACCGGTCCGTGCGCAGCACCACGATCGAGCAGATCATCGCCAAAGCCAACGACATCCTCCACCCCTACACTCTCGATGTGCGCAACGTCGCCTGGCACAGCGTTTACGAAGTGGGCCACCGCTTGACCGACCGGTTCGACGACGTCCTGCCGGAGGAACGCGGAACCCGCACTCCTCGCGTCTTCATTACCGGCGACGCATGCCACACCCACAGCGCCAAAGCCGGCCAGGGCATGAACGTCTCCATGCAGGACGGCTTCAACTTGGCATGGAAGCTCGGACACGTCCTCGAAGGCCGCAGCCCGGAGAGCCTGCTGTCCACATACTCCGCCGAGCGCCAAGTCATCGCCAAGAACCTCATCGACTTCGACAAAGAGTGGTCCACGCTCATGGCCAAGAAGCCCGAGGAATTTGAGGACCCTACCGAGCTGGAAAACTTCTACGTGAACACTGCGGAATTCCCCGCCGGCTTCATGACCCAGTACGCCCCCTCCGCGCTCATCGCCGAGCCCGCACACCAAAGCCTGGCCACCGGCTTCACCATCGGCAAGCGTTTCAAGTCCGCGCCCGTGGTGCGCGTCTGCGACACCAACCCGCTACAACTCGGCCACCAGGCCAAGGCGGACGGACGGTGGCGCATCTACGTCTTCGCGGACAGCGCACCAGCCGGTTCCTCCGGAGCTGTGGCGGACTTTGCCGAGTGGATCGCGAACTCGCCGGACTCGCCGCTCGCCGCAACGCCGTCGGGCGCTGACCGTGACGCGTGGTTCGACGTGAAGGTGATCTACCAGCAAGAGCACACGAGCGTCGACATCGGGGCTGTACCGGCAGCGTTCAAGCCGCAGGTGGGGCCGTTCAAACTCACGTACCTCGAGAACGTCTACGCTACCGATCCTTCGGCTGACATCTTCGAACTGCGCGGCCTTGACCGCGGCGGCGTCGTGGTGGTGGTGCGTCCGGACCAGTACGTGGCGAACGTCCTGCCCTTGACCGCGGCGGCGGAACTCGCCGCATTCTTCGCACCCCTCCTTCGATCGGGACGAACCGCGGCAGTGTGAGCTGTTGGGGAAGCGAGACGCGTCAGACCAATGGAAGGGTTCATTCTGTCAGTGGCCCGTCGTAGGGTACCGGCATGGACATCATCTTGGTTCCCGGATTCTGGTTGGACGCTTCTTCGTGGTCGGAAGTCACTCCGCCGCTCGTTGCTGCGGGGCACACGGTTCACCCGCTCACACTGCCTGGGCTGGAGGCCGTTGACGCCCCACGGTCCGGCATCGGCCTCAGGGATCACATCGACGCGGTAGTGGCGGCGGTCGACGCTGTCGGCAAGCCCGTTGTCCTGGTCGGCCACTCGGGTGGAGGTGCCATCATCCACGGCGCAGTCGACGCCCGCCCGGACCGTGTGGTCCGGGCGGTCTACGTGGACAGCGGTCCGCTCGGCGAGGGCGGCGTCATCAACGACGAGCTGCCGGTTGAAGGCGACGCCGTGCCCTTGCCGGCATGGGAGCTCTTCGAAAACGAGGACCTCGTGGACCTCAATGACGAACTGCGGGCCGCTTTCCGCGCACGCGCCATCCCGGAGCCAAAGAACGTGACCACCGATAAACAGCGGCTGCACGATGTTCGCCGCTACGACGTCCCGGCCACCATCATCGCGTGCGAGTTCCCCTCCAGCCTGCTGGGCGAGTGGATCGAATCAGGCCACCCCTTCGTGGCCGAGCTCGCGCGCATCAACGACGTCGAATTCATGGACCTGCCCACCGGACACTGGCCCCAGTTCACCAAGCCTCTCGAACTCGGGGAAGCCATCCTGGCCGCTGTTGAGCAGACCCGCTAGGGGTTCCGGGGCGTGGTCTTAAGCGGCGCGTTGTTCGGACTGTTCGGCCGGCCCCTCAGGCTGCGGGGACTCTGCACCTATCGAGGCATTGGCCGGACGGTCCCATTCCCGGCGTTCGCGAGTCTCTCCGTAGGGGACATCAGGGCTGAGGGCAACGGTGTACCGGTTGTAACCGTGTTGGGTGACCAGGATGCCGGACGAGCGCTCCCGCATGGCCTGCGTGAGGACCGTCTCGACGGCGGTATTCAGTTCGGTTTCGATGGTGCCCGGTTCGTGGGCGGTGATTTCCAGAACGAGGTCCGGGAGTTGCTTGATCATGGTGTTCTCACTTTCGAGGCTTGGGCTGCGTCGGAGAAAGTCAGGGGCGGCCGCCCCGGGTTCGGGGTGCGAAAGGAAGGCCTAAGAAGAAAGGAATTCGTGAAGTGTGCCCTGCATTCGATGATGGGGCGGTGGCCGGCCGTGAAAGTCAGGCGGGCGGGATCTGGGAGGCAATTGTCTCGTTGATCCAAGGACAGTGTGGCGGAAGGCGGGCTTCCGACGCAAGTGGAATCGCCGGGTTTTTCTGACGCGGGCCTGAACCGTACTGGATGTGGTGGGCTTGTCCCTCGAAGAGGCACGAGCCGTCTTGTGGGACAAGGGGACCGCGAGCCGCGGCGCCCCTCCCCGGGGCCGCGGAGCCTGCGGGCCATGCGCGAAGAACCTGCCGACGACACCACGAGCTAGAAGGCCGTCTTTCAAGTTCAAAATAGCTCTTCCATCACTGCGCAGTGTCATGTACCATTTCACATATCACGTGACATGGACCACATCGTCTAGTTTCACTTGCTCCCCACATGGAAGATCACTATGACCCTTTCAGAAATCGCAGACGGCAGGATCGCGCCCCGTTTCGGCATTAAGCTGGACAACATCTCGAAGCGCTACGGCGACCACGTCGTCCTTGATGATGTTTCCTTGCACGTCGAGCCGGGAACTGTCACTGCCCTTATCGGCCCCTCCGGTGCGGGCAAAAGCACCTTCCTGCGTTGCACCAATCTCCTGGAGCGTCCTGATTCCGGGACCATCCAAGTAGGCCAGCACACCATTGAGCCCGGCAAGGAAGTCAACAGCCGGGACCTCGCGGCCCTGCGGCGCACGGTGGGCATGGTGTTCCAGTCCTTCAACCTGTTCCCGCATATGTCCGCACTCAAGAACATCAGCTTCCCGCAGCAGAAAGTCCTCGGACGCAGCAAAGAGGAATCTGACGAACGCTCCATGCAACTGCTTGAGCGGGTGGGCCTCAAAGAGAAGGCGTCCCAACACCCCGGGCGCTGCTCGGGCGGCCAGCAACAGCGCATCGCGATTGCCCGTGCCCTTGCGCTGGATCCGGGCATCATGCTCTTCGACGAGCCGACGTCGGCGCTCGATCCTGAGGTGGGGCTTGAGGTCCTGGCCGTCATGCGTGAGCTTGCCGCCGATGGCATGACCATGATCGTGGTCACCCACGAGATGCAGTTCGCCCGCGACGTCTCCGACACCCTCGTGGTCATGGCCGATTGCAAGATCATCGAGCAGGGCGATCCCCGGGCCATCATGAGCGATCCGCAGGAGGCCCGCACCCGACGCTTCCTGCGGGCCGTGCTGGAGCGCTGATATGGACGCGCTTTCCGCAGTCCTTCAAGGGCTGCCTATGACCCTCATGCTGACGCTGTCGGCGTTCACGATCGGCATCATTGGTGCCGTCCCGCTCGCGGTGGGCTTGTCGTCGTCGAACGTTCTGGTTCGGCTCGCCTGCCGGCTTTTCGTGGACCTCGTCCGCGGAGTACCAATCATCGTGTGGCTGTTCCTCCTCAAGTTCGGCATCCAGATCGGCACCTTCAAGTTCAACCCGGTGGGTGCCGCAATAGTGGGCCTCGGCACAGTGTCCGTCGCCTACCTGGCTGAGATCTACCGGGGCGGATTGCAGTCGGTGCCGCGCGGCCAAGGCGAGGCAGCACATGCCCTGGGCTTGGGACGGGGGACCACGTTTTACGGAGTCATGGTCCCGCAGGCCTTCCGCATCGTCTCCCCCTCCATCGCCACCTACCTGACCGGCCTGCTCAAGGACTCCTCGATCGCCTCCACGATCATCGTCACCGAAATGGTCTTCCAATCCCAGGCCTTCGCCCGGCAGCATCCCACGGTGGAGGGAATCCTGCCCTACATCATCGTGGGCATCCTCTACATCGTCCTGAGCCTGCCGGTGGCCTACTTGTCCCGTCGACTCGATTCCCGCATGAGGAAGGCCATCTACGCATGACCTGGCTAACAGAATGGGCGGGCTACCTCCCGCAGATGATGTCCGGCCTCGGCGTCAGCCTCCTGATCGCCGGCATCTCGATCTTCTTCGGCTATCCCTTGGGACTGGCACTCAGCCTCATGGTGACCGCCAAGAACCTGGCCGTCCGCACCCTGGGACTCGCCGTCGTCGAAATTGGCCGCGGCGCACCCGCGTTGGTGATCCTCTACCTCTTCTACTACGGTTTGCCGAAGTTCGGGATCGCCTTCGAAAGCATCACTGCGGCTTGCCTCGCCCTTACCTGGAACTCGGCGGCGTACTCGAGCGAGATCATGCGGGCAGGAATCCAATCAGTGGCCCGCGGACAGCTTGAGGCCTCCAACGCGCTTGGCTTGTCCCAGCGCGACACCTTCTTCCGGGTCATCATGCCGCAAGGCATGCGCTCGGCGATCCCGGGGCTCATGGGAGTCGCGATCCAGATGTTCCAAGGGACGTCCTTGGCGTACGCGATCGCGGTCCCCGAGCTCATGAAGTCGGCATACAACATCGGCAGCCAGGACTTCAACTACCTACAGATCTTCACCCTCGCCGGCCTCTGCTACGCCGCCATCTCCATGCCGGCCACGTGGATCACCGTCTTCTTCGAGAAGCGCATGGCCCGGCACACCTAACCACCCCCATCCCGCAGCACCCCCACATCACCAGGAGGAACCATGAACACCCCTCGCCTCAAAGGCGCCGGCATCCTGACCGCCAGCGCGATCGCACTCAGCTTCGGCCTGACCGCCTGCGGTGGATCTTCGGGCGCAAGTACAGCCTCGTGCACCCCGAAACACCAGGGCATCCAGACTGTTGCGCCGGGCAAGCTCACGGTGGGCGTCATCGACATCCCGCCGTTCAGCAGCTACAACAGCGGCAAGCCCAACGGAATCGACATCGCGATCGTCAGCAAGATTGCCAAGGACGAGTGCCTCGAACCGGCCTACCAGCAGGCCACCTATGCCGATGCCGTGCAGTCCATTTCCGGCGGCAACATCGACCTCGCGGTGGGCACCATCGACGCGACCGAGAAGCGCCTCAAGGCCGTCGATTTCTCCGCTTCCACGTATCTCGACGGCATGGGCATCGTTTCCAAGTCTGGCGCCACCACCGTCGCCGACCTCGAGAAGATGAACAAGGTGGGCACGATCGACGGCTACCTCTGGGTTGAGGACCTCAAGAAGATCCTGGGCGACAAGCTGGTCACCTACCCGAGCAGCGTCGAGCTCAAGGCGGACTTCGACGCCGGCCGCCTGGACGCCGACGTCGACGCTTATGGCGTGCAGGTGCTTCAGTTCAAGGGCGCCTCCGCAGTCAAGGTCGCACTCGCGAACGAGAAGCCGGACGCACGTGTCGGGGCAATCGCCCACGCACCCGAAGCCGCGTTCCCGATGACCAAAGGCAACAAGAGCCTGCAGGACGCACTCAACGCCGGCATCAGTTCACAGCGCGCGGACGGCACTATCACCAAGCTCCTGACCGACGCAGGCCTGTCCGAAGGACTTGGGAAGGTCGCCGACAAGCAGTACGTCGTTCCCGCAAGCTAGCCCACTGCCTCCCAGCTGACGTAAGTCAGCAAACCCCGGGTGCCGGGTTTCGGCCCGGCACCCACCTCGACCACCTGTGCAATGTCACATGGTAGATTAGGCTGTGAGGTAGCTCACGGCAGCACAATGACGGCGCCGCGTGTGCCCCATCGAAAGGACCAACCATGACTGAAACCCGCAAGCCCTGGCACGGCGTACTCGTCGCCACAGCGCTGCCGTTCAAGGACGATCTCAGCATCGACTACGACGCCTACGCTGAGCACGTCCGCTTCCTGGCCAACGCAGGCTGCGACGGCGTAGCCCCCAACGGATCGCTGGGCGAGTACCAAACGCTGAGCGATGAAGAGCGCGCCCGCGTCATTACGACGGCGGTCGAGGCTGCACCCGAAGGCTTCACCGTCATGTCCGGCATCGGCGCATACGGCGGGCTGCAGACGCAGCGGTGGGCAGAACAAGCCGCCGAGGCGGGCACCAAGGCGCTCATGTTGCTCCCTCCGAATGCCTACCGCGCCAACGACGACGAGGTGGTGGACCACTACCGCCGCGCAGCCGCCGTCGGGCTGCCGATCGTGGCCTACAACAACCCGATCGACACCAAAGTGGACCTCACTCCGCAGCTCATCGCCCGTCTCCACGGCGAAGGCCTCATTGTCGGCGTCAAGGAATTCACGGGCGACGTGCGCCGCGCCTACGAAATCAAGGAACTCGCGCCTGAGGTGGACCTTCTCATCGGCACCGACGACACCGTCGTCGAGATGGGCCTGGCCGGTGCCGTCGGCTGGGTGGCGGGCTACCCCAACGCGATTCCGGAATCCACCTTGGAGCTCTACCGGCTTTCAACCTCGGGCGACGTCTCTGACCTGGATCGCGCCCGCGAGATTTACCGCGATCTGCACTCGCTCCTGCGTTGGGACAGCAAGACAGAGTTCGTCCAGTCCATCAAACTGTCCATGGATATCGTTGGCCTTCACGGAGGCGCCTGCCGCCCACCCCGGGGACCGCTCGCCCCCGCAGTCCGCGACGCCGTTATCCGCGACACAGAAGCAGCCCTCGCGAAGGGTTACAAATAAACAAGAGGTGAACGAGCGTTTCCGCAAAACCCGCCAAAGGTGAGCGAGCATTTGGTAGGAGACGCACAAGCCGGGCCGCGGTCCTTCGGGAAGGGACATATGCGCTAAGCGACGCCGAAGGGCCGTTGCCCGGCGAAGCAGGCACGGGGACCTAGACCAACCAGAAGGAGCACTCGATGAGAACCAGCCGCATCTTCCACGCCGTGGACTCACACACCGAGGGCATGCCCACGCGCGTCATTACGGGCGGCATCGGGACGATCCCCGGTGCCACCATGGCCGAGCGCCGGCTGTGGTTCATGGAGAACAGCGATTGGATCCGCACCCTGCTTATGACCGAGCCGCGGGGCCACGCATCCATGAGCGGCGCCCTCCTTCAGCCTCCCACCAGGCCGGATGCGGACTTCGGCGTCCTTTTCATCGAGGTCTCCGGGCTCCTGCCGATGTGCGGGCACGGCACCATCGGCGTCGCAACAGTGCTGGTGGAGACTGGAATGGTGGAGGTGGTCGAGCCGGTCACCTCGGTGCGGCTCGATACGCCAGCCGGCCTGGTGATCGCCGAGGTGGCGGTCAAGGACGGGCATGCCGAGTCCGTGACGATCCGCAATGTGCCTTCCTTCGTGGACCGCCTCGACGCCGCGGTTGAGGTCCCCGGCTACGGCACCGTTGCCTACGACCTCGCTTTTGGCGGCAATTTCTACGCGATAGTCGACCTGGACAGCCTCGGTTTGCCCTTCGAGCGCTCCCGCAAGGATGATCTCCTCAGGGCCGGACTCGCCATCATGGACGCCATCAACGCCGACGACGAGCCTGTCCACCCCGAGCGCCAAGACATCCGCGGTTGCCACCATGTCTACCTCAAGGCCCCCGGCTCCACGGCGGAGCACTCCCGCCATGCCATGGCCATCTACCCCGGCTGGTTCGACCGCTCCCCTTGCGGCACCGGCACCAGCGCCCGCATGGTGCAGCTGCACGCGCGCGGCGAACTCGCCCTGGACACAGACTTCATCAACGAGTCCTACATCGGTTCGCGCTTCATCGGTCGGCTGGTCGAAGAGACCGAGGTGCGCGGCCGGCCCGCCGTCGTCCCCACCGTCACTGGACGGGCTTGGCTCACGGGCACCGCGCAGTACTTCCTCGATCCCACTGATCCGTTCCCGGAAGGGTTCCTGCTGTGACGCTCCCATACTTCGATGCTGCGGCGGTGCGGGCGGCGGCCCCATGGACGACGGCGATCGCCGCACTCGAGCACGCGCTCCGGGATGGCGTTGACCCGGAGGAGGACAGCCCCCGCCTGTTCAGCCCCGCTCCGGGCGGCGAGTTCCTGCTCATGCCAGCGGTCGGCCAACCCTACAGCGGGATCAAAGCCCTCACTGTGGCCCCCGGAAACCCCGCGCGCGGACTCGAGAAGATCCAAGGCATCTACCTGCTGCTCGACTCGGAAACGTTGGCTCCCCTGGCCACGATGGATGGCAACGAGCTCACGGCGATCCGCACTCCTGCCACCACCCTCCTCGCCGTGAAACACATTCTCGCCGCGGATCCCGGCAGCGGAACCGGTGCTCCTGGAACGCCGCACGTGCTCGTTTTTGGCGCGGGGGTCCAGGCCCTCAACCACCTCCGGGCGGCGAGCGCCGTGTTCCCGGAGGCGAGCTTCGCCGTCGTCGGCCAGCGCCCCGAGCGCGTACGGGTCCTCATCGAGCAGCTTGCCTTAGAGGGAATCAAGGTCCGTCCGGCAAGCGCTGCAGAGGTATCGAGCGCCGATGTGGTGCTCTGCACGACGTCGTCGCGTACTCCGCTGTTCGACGGCGCTCTGGTGGCTCCTGGCGCAGTCGTCGCTGCGGTGGGCCAGCACGGCCTGGACGCGCGTGAGGTGGACGCCTCGCTGGTGCGGCGAGCCGACGTCGTGGTGGAGGGGCGGGCCTCGGCCTGGCGGGAAGCGGGAGATCTCATTCCTGCCCGCAGCGTCGAGGAATGGAAATCCATCCAACCAGCCAATCTGCGGGAGCTGGTCAATGGCGAGTTCGAACGGATTCCGGGCCGGCCCTGCGTGTACGCAGGTGTGGGCATGGCATGGGAGGACCTCGTGACGGCGGCCTTGGTGTATGAAGGAGGCACCAGACCATGACGCCTGCACAAGGAGTGCTCACCGTGCCAGCCAACAACAAGCTTCCCATCGCACCTCTGGGCCGCCAGCGCAGCCTCCGCGAATCCGTCACCGAGTCGCTTCGCGCGGCGATCATCGCCGGAACCCTCGAAGAAGGCACGATGTATTCAGCACCCGCGCTCGGCGCGGCCTTCGGCGTCTCGGCCACTCCAGTGCGCGAGGCGATGATGGACCTGACCCGCGAAGGTCTGGTGGAAACGGTGAAGAACAAGGGCTTCCGCGTCACCAGCATGAGCGATCGCGAGCTCGACGAGATCACTGAGATCCGGCTGCTTCTTGAGCCGCCTGTCATGGCCGACGTCGCCGGAACGGTCCCGCCGTCGGGTATGACGGTACTTCGCTCGCTGGCAGACAATATCGTCGAGGCCGCGCGAGAAGGGGATCTTGCCGGTTATCTCGTCGCAGACCGCGACTTCCATGCTGAATTGCTCCGCTATTCGGGCAATAACCAGCTCGTTGAACTCGCCACCAGCCTGCGTACCCGAACCCGCATGTACGGGCTCAAGACTTTGAGCGAGAGCAACCGCCTGGCCGACTCGGCCCAGGAACACCATGAACTGCTTGACCTCATAGAGTCCGGCGACGCCGACGCCGCCCGCGAACTCATGCGCCGCCACATCGGTCACGCCCGCGGCCTCTGGGCCACGGGCGAGAACGAGACACCACCCGAGGAGCAACAGACATGAACCAAGGCAGCGACGTCCTCGTCATCGGTGCCGGGGTCATCGGGGCGGCTACCGCCTACTTCGCCGCCCGGCAAGGCCTCTCGGTCACGGTCATCGACAAGGGACTGCCTGCGAGCGGCACCTCTTCCGCCTGCGAGGGGAACATCCTCGTCTCGGACAAGGAGCTCGGCCCTGAGCTTGAGCTCACCCGCTACTCCCTGGGGGTCTGGCACGAAGACCTTGGGGAACACAAGAAGCTCTGGGAATTCGAATCCAAGGGGGGGATCATCGTAGCCTCGCGCGAGAGCAGCCTCGCTTCGTTGAACCGCGTCATGGCCGTGCAGACGGGTTATGGAGTGGCGGTAGAGGAACTGGACCAAGATGCGCTGCGCGAGGCCGAGCCGCATATTTCCCGCGAAGCCCTGGGCGGCGCAAGCTACTCTGAGGACTGCCAAGTCCAGCCGATGCTCGTCGCGGCCCACCTCGTCCGGCTCGCAACCGAGGCGGGAGCACGATTCCTTGCGGACACTCCCGTGACCGGCTTCCTGCGCAGTGGTTCCTCAAGAAGTGGTTCCTCAAGCGGTGGTTCCTCGGCCAACGGTGGCCGCGTCACCGGCGTTAAGACTCCCCGCGGGGACTTTTTCGCGGACGCGGTGGTGAACTGTACGGGCACCTGGGCGGGCGAGCTCGCCGCGCTGGCCGGGGTCAGCGTGCCGGTCCTCCCCCGGCGCGGATTCGTCATGGTCACCGAGCCACTCCCGCCGATGGTCCACCACAAGGTTTACGCGGCCGAGTACATCGACAATGTCGGCAGTTCCGACGCCGGCCTCCAGGGCTCGCCCGTGGTCGAGGGCACCCCCAGCGGCACCATC
This sequence comes from Arthrobacter sp. 01T419, assembly GCF_056398865.1. NCBI lineage: Bacteria > Bacillati > Actinomycetota > Actinomycetes > Micrococcales > Micrococcaceae > Arthrobacter > Arthrobacter sp. 01T419. Next base: position 318,214 of record NZ_JBFTQF010000003.1, on the reverse strand, counting down.
CTCATCGGTTCGACGCGTGAGCGGGTGGGCTTCGACCGCACGGTGAGCACCGATGCGCTGAGCCTGCTGGCCCGCAATTCCACTGCGCTTTTCCCTTTCCTGAAACATGTCAAGGCCATCCGTCACTATCACGGCTTCCGCCCGTACTGCCCGGACCACTTACCGGTGATCGGGCACGACGAGCGCGCCCCCGGGCTCTGGCACGCTGCCGGCCATGAAGGCGCCGGGATCGGACTCTCTGCCGGAACAGGCAAGCTCCTCGCCCAGGCGCTCGTTGGCCAAACCCCGGACCTCGATCTTTCACCTTTCGCTCCGGCCCGCTTCGGCGAGCTCCCTGCCAGCGAACCCGCCCACCATTCCACTTCACCCCAGTCCGCGGAACACCGAGAGGAGGCCACAGCATGAGCACCCGAGCACGAGGCGCGGCAAAGACGCCCGCGATCGGCGGCGTCGTCCGCGTGAGCTTTGATGGGCGGCCGCTTGAAGCATCTCCGGGCCAGAGCGTCGGCGCTGCTTTGACCTCCCAAGGCATCACAGCCTGGCGCGCCACACGCAAAGGCGAGCGGCCCCGGGGGCTGTTCTGCGGCATCGGCGTGTGTTTCGACTGCCTGCTGACGGTGGACGGCGCCGCCAACCAGCGCGCGTGCCTTGTTGAGGTTCGCGAGGGCATGGAAATTGAGGGCTCATGCCCGGAGGATCCCTCGGAAGAAGCCGGAGGACGATCATGACGCCCATCGTCAGCGCGGACGTCGCCGTCGTAGGCGCGGGTCCCGCCGGGCTTGCCGCCGCTGTTGCGGCTGCCGAGTCCGGAGCCACCGTGGTGCTCGTAGACGCGGGCGCCCAGCCGGGCGGCCAGTTCTGGCGGCACCGGCCTGAGACCGTTGTGCCGGTGCCGGATGGCCAGGGACACCACGGGTGGAAGAGTTACCTTGACCTCCGCGCAAGGTTCGACGCCGCTCGCCACCAAGGGCGGATCACGTACCTTCCCGGACTCCAGGTTTGGATGGCCCAGCAAAACCAGCCAGCGCAGGGGGACGACGCCGGCTTCACCTTGCGCACGACGCCCACCGTCGCGGAAGCTGCTTCGGACGGAAGCGCCGCCGGCGCCCGAACCGTCGTCGCGCGCCGCCTCGTCCTGTGTCCCGGCGGCTACGACCGCCAACTGCCCGTTCCCGGCTGGGATCTTCCCGGTGTGATGGCCGCCGGTGGCATCCAGGCATTCATCAAGGCCAACGGAATTCTGCCCGGGAAACGCTTCGTAATCGCTGGAACCGGTCCTTTCCTCCTCCCGGTTGCCGCGAATGTCGCCGCGGCTGGCGGCAAGGTCCTCGCGGTGCTTGAGTCCTCTTCCCCGACCGCCTGGCTGCCGCATCTGCGTGCTGCCGCAGGAGTGCCGGAGAAGGCACTTGAGGGAGCGGAGTACGCCGCAGTCTTCGCCCGGCATCGGATTCCGTACCGCACACGCAGCATCGTCACCGAGGTCCTCGGATCCGGATCCCTCGGAGCGGATCATGCGTCCGGGGTGCGCACGGCCAAGGTCGATGCTGACGGCAGCGTCCGGCCTGGAACAGAGCGCGTGCACGAGGACGTAGACGTGGTGGGTTTCGGCTGGGGCTTCACGCCGCAGATGGAGCTGCCGCTATCTTTCGGCGTCGAAACCCGGCTCGACACGGACGGCTCGCTGGTGGGCGTCGTCGACGAGCGCCAGCAGTCCAGCGTCCCGGGCCTGTATCTCGCAGGTGAGGTCACCGGCGTCGGCGGCGCTACGTTGGCCGTACTTGAGGGCCTCGCAGCGGGCACCGCCGCGGCGGGCGGGTCCGCCTTGCCGCAAAAAACCGCTGCGTCAGAGAAGACCACTGCGCGGCATCGGCGTTTCGCGGAGGCAATGCACCGGGCCCATCCGGTTCCCGCTGCCTGGCAGGACTGGCTCACTCCGGAGACCACCGTGTGCCGCTGCGAGGAAGTCACCGCCGGCGAGATCACCGAAGCCCGGGAGAGCCTGGGTGCCCGCGATGCCAGGAGCCTCAAGTCCTTCACCCGCGCCGGAATGGGCTGGTGCCAAGGCCGGGTTTGCGGCTTCGCATCAGCCTGCCTTGGAGCCGGGCCGGGCGCTTCGCCCACCGCCGAATCCCTGTCCAGCGCCGCCAAGCGGCCCCTCGCTGCGCCCGTGGGCATAAGCGAGCTCGCCGCGCTTGACGCCGACTACGAAGACCCCACGAATTCCCTCCTGAAAGGAGACCGAGCATGACCACCGTCGCCCAAAACACGCCCGGCAAGCACTCCAACGCGAGCGCCGTAGCGCCCACTACTGACACCGAACTGGAATCGTTCCTCGCCGCTGCCCAGGCCGCCGCGTCGCCGCTCGCCGCCTTGCGGCCTGCCGAACGCGCAAAGCTGCTCGACGCCGTCGCCGACGCCCTCGACTCGGCCGCGGACCAACTGGTCCCCGTGGCCCAGCGCGAGACCCGCCTGCCCGAGGGCCGCCTCCGCGGTGAGCTCAAGCGCACCACCTTCCAGCTGCGCCTGTTCGGGGAACTGTTGCGCGATGGCGGTTACCTCGACGCCCGGATCGACCACGCCGACGCCGACTGGCCCATGGGTGCTCCGCGGCCCGATCTTCGCCGCGTTCTGGCGCCCTTGGGGCCGGTTGTCGTGTTCGCCGCCAGCAATTTTCCCTTCGCTTTCTCGGTGGCGGGTGGAGACACCGCCTCGGCACTTGCCGCCGGAAGCCCCGTGCTGCTCAAGGCGCACTCGGGCCATCCACAGCTTTCCTTGCTCACCGCAGAGGTTGTCACCTCCGCCCTTGCTGCTGAGGGCGCTCCCGAGGGCACCTTCGCACTCATCACCGGTACCGCCGCCGGGGCCGCCGCACTGCGGGATCCGCGGATCAAGGCCGGCGCCTTCACGGGTTCCATTCCGGGCGGGCGCGCATTGTTCGACATCGCAAGCTCTCGGCCGGAGCCCATCCCCTTCTTCGGCGAGCTGGGCAGCAACAACCCGGTCTTCGTCACCGAAGCCGCGGCCGCTGACCGCAGCACGGAGATCGCCGAGGGCTTCGTCGGTTCCTTCACCCTCGGCGCCGGACAGTTCTGCACCAAGCCCGGCACGCTGTTCGTCCCGGCGGGATCCCGCCTGGTGGACGCACTGCGCGACGCCGCCCTGCCGCCGGCAGCGCCATTGCTCAACGATCGGATCCAGTCCGGCTACGCCGAAGTGCTTCAGGAGCTGCAGGCCAACCACCGCGTGAAGGTCCTGGCCCAAGGCTCCGATCCTCTGGCCGACCCGCCCAGTCCCACGCTCCTGCTCACGACCGCCGCGGACATGCTCGCCGAACCGCATGCTCTCCAGGCCGAGTGCTTCGGCCCCACGGCCGTCGTGGTGGCGTACGACGACGAGTCCCAGCTTCCGCAGATCGCTGAGACTTTCGAGGGGCAACTGACTGCGACAATCCACGGCACGGATTCCTGCAAGGTGGCCGGGCTCGTAGAGATCCTCGCACGCAAGGCCGGGCGGGTCCTCTGGAACCAGTGGTCTACCGGCGTCTCGGTCACCTATGCGCAGCAGCACGGCGGGCCCTACCCGGCGACGACTGCGGCCGGCAGCACGTCCGTGGGATCTGCCGCGATCGAGCGTTTCCTGCGGCCGATCGCCTATCAGGGATTCCCGCAGCACTTGCTGCCTGAATCCTTGCGCGAGGAGAATCCCCTGGGAGTACCGCGCCTTGTGGACGGGCGACGGGAGGGGTAGTAGTCCGCTCGGGACCGGCCGGCTCGGCTCTTGCTTGCCCTCGGGCCACCTTCACCCCGTGGTGCCCTTGACAAGATCCGCAGGTGCATGAATGATACGAGCCTCACCAGCTTTGTCCCTTCCCTTGGTCAATGGCTGAATCGGTGTCCGGCGTCGTCGAAAGAGTGTATTGACAGTAATCGTGTGGGCGTGTTTTTCAGTCGGGTTGGTTGGGCTGCTCCTGAACTGGATGAGTGTCATCGGAACGCTGATAGTGCCGCGGCCGCTGCACAGCAATCTTTCACGGGTGACCCATATGGTCACGGCGAAGATGTTTTTTGCCGTCACAAAACCCGTCACCTCGTACGAAGTACGCGATCGGATCCTTGCCTGGCAGTCTCCGATGTCGTTATTCGTCCGCTTGCTTGTCTGGGTGATCCTGTTCGACTTGTCGTTCAGCCTCCTGCTTCTTCCCTTCGTCGACGGTGACATCTGGCTAGCTGCCAGCGAGGCTGGCTCCGCGATGTTCACGCTCGGCTACGCAGCGCCGTCGAACTTTGGCAACACAGTATTGGTCTACGTAGCCGCGTATACCGGGCTGATCGTCATCGCTTTGCAGATTGGCTACCTGCCAACGCTCTACGCAGCCTTCAACAGGCGTGAAGCAGAAGTAACGCTTCTCGTGTCGAGGGCGGGCTCACCGTCGTGGGGACCTGAGCTTCTGGTGCGCACACGGTTCGGCATGGCGGCTCAAAACAGCACCAGCGAGCTGAGCGATCTCTACCGCACGTGGGAGCGATGGGCCGCCGATGTAGCCGAATCGCACAGCACCTACCTCACGTTGGTGTGGTTCCGTTCACCTGCACCGCAGTCGAATTGGCTCAATTCGCTCCTCAGCGTGATGGATGCGGCCGCGTTGCAACTTTCGCTGAGTCCGGGGTCTGCACCGAGCACCCGGGCGCGCCTGGTTCTTCGAATGGGGTTCACCTGCCTGAATCAAGTGGCGCGGGCCATTCGTATCCCGGTCGACGAGGACCCCGATCCCGATTCCCCACTCGACGTGACTTTCGAAGACTTCCAAGCAGCAGTGGAACTCATGCGGACCGTCGACTACCCGCTTGAAGTGACAGCAGAGCAAGCCTGGCCCCACTTCAGGGGCTGGCGGGTCAACTACGAAAAGGTGGCGTATGCCCTCGCCTACGCGATCGACGCCCCGCCATCGATGTGGAGTGGCCCGCGGCGATTCCCCTCAGAACCCACCATGCCGTACCGGCCGAAGAACCGCACCTCCAAGGACGTGAAGCCAGACGACCCGCAAATGCTCGGCCAGCGGAGAACGCGCTGACGGAGGCGTGCAGGGGTTCGCGCCTACAGCGGCGGATACCGTCTGAGGCCCACCATGCCACCGGCGGTGATCAGCGCTCCGCCGAAGGCCACCAGCAACCCGGCCACGGAAAAGGTGGGCGCTACGGGCTGACTGTTCCGGGCAGGGCCGCCGGGGTCAAACCTTGGGCCCGCCGCCGACGCTGAGTTCTGAGCCGAAGGAGCCGGAGGAGTGGCAATCGGCAACGGCGCTGTGCCCCCTGTCGTAGCTGATGGCGCGGCCTTGGTGGGGACCGGCTCCACGGTCACCGCCGACGACGGAGGCGGGGCCCCACCAGCCGGAGTAGTAGCTCCAGGATCAGGCTGGGGTTGCGGTTGAGCCGGCGGACTGGGCGTACCTGGCTCGGTGGGTTTGCCCGACGGCCGGGGAGTTGGAGAGCTACTTGGAGAGCACGCACCCACCAGTCCAAGAAGGCCCGGCGAATCGCAGGGCGCCGCCACTGCAGTCCCTGCCGCGGCAAGTGCGATCAGGCACAAAGCGAAAGGAATCTCGACAAGGGCAACTGGAACCTTCCGGCGAGTCATGGCTTCGACTCTACCTACTGAGCGCCAACTTGGGAGAAAGGTCCGGCCTGGCCGAGTCACAAGGCCAGGCCGCACCAACGATCACGACCATATCCACAGCCGCTTGGACGTCCAAGGGTTCTCAGGGCGTGATTGGCCCTTGCAGGACACGGAGCGCAAGCGAAACGTCGCCCTCGATGAGCGCGGTGTCCACGAGGTCCGAACGTCCCCAGAGACCGAGGTACATGCTGCGCAGAGGTGCGGAAATCGATGCCGCGATCGGCCCCGTACCGACTGCCCAGCTGCCCGATCCTTGGACATTGAAGGTCACGGCCGCTTCCGGCTGCGGCATCCGCCCCAGCCGCAACTGGCGCGGGGTGAACATTTCCAAGACCTCAGCGATTCCATCGAGCATGAAGTCCTCGCTAAAGGCTGGGGCCTCCAAAACCGATGCCGAGCATGCGTCAACAAGGTGGATGGAGTGTTCGTGCGCCTGGCGCCTGAGCCAGAATCCGGCCTTCTGCGGAGAGGGCCCAAACGTCCAGCACTCCTTCCCGGGATCAACGCTCGCCATTGTGTCAAGAAAGGAGTTCGACCCCTTGAGGAACCACTCTGCGGCGCCGACGGACGGGGCAGGGGGTTCCTCGACGAACTTCCCCCCAAGAACAATCTCCGCAGCCCATCGTTCGATCGAGCCGAGGTGTCCGAAAAGTCCATCGAGTGTCCAACCCGGACATGCGGGAACCGAATGCGCAAGCTTTTCTTCAGCTTGTCCGGCAAGGACGCGAAGTTGATCGACGCAGGTGGACAGTTCGGCAAGGTAGCGATCGGGCGACATGGGTTGAGCATAAACCGCCGTTAGCCTCAACCCCCCAGCTGACCCAGAATCCGCGCGAGCTCAGCGCGGTCCTCTGCGCTGAGCCGGCCAAAGTACTCGGAGGACTTGCCGCGCCGTTCGGCACTGATCTTCGCAAAGAGCTCCTGCCCGGCGGCCGTGGCGGCCACCAGGGTAGCCCGCCGGTCCGTGGGATCCGGGTCGCGACGGACGAGGCCCTTGGCCTCGAGCTGGTCCACCACCTCCGTGGCCGAACGTGGCGCAATGCGCAACCGTTCGGCCAAGTCTTTCAGGCGCATCGGTTCACCGGCCGATGGGTCTTCCGGCGCTATGAGCGAGCCGGCCTTCGTGTCACCTGCCGGACGCCGTCGCATCAGGGTCATGAGCGCCCGCCATTGGTGCGGCGTCATTTCCCACGGAGCCAACTGCTCGGCCCAGGTTCGGCGCAGCCCCCGGAAAGCGGCATGGAAGAGATCGCCGAGATCGGCGGAATCAGAGGGCTGTGAGTGCATGTCGCCAGTCTAGCAATTTGACCCGTAACCACATAGTGAGGTAACCTCTGTATTACTCAGCGCGATTCCCGCGCCCCATTCACCACTGGAGGTGGTGCTTATGACGGAGAACATCCACAGCCACAATCCCGCAGCGCCGGGCTCCGCGATCCGAAACGGCGGCCGCGGTCCTGCCCGCCCTAATCCCGCCGACCGCACCCAGCTGAAACGACATCCCGTCAGTCTCAAGCGGATTGCCGGACTGTTCTCACCGCACAAGGCGACCATCGCCGTCGTCGTGCTTCTCATTAGCGCTTCCAGCATCATCGGCTTGGCGCAGCCGTTCCTGGTCCGCCACATCATCGACGTCGCGTTGCCCGATAGGGATCTGCCGCTTCTCGCCTGGCTGGCTGCCGGATTGATCGGCGTAGCCGCCGCAACCGCGCTCATTGGCGTGGTGCAAACCTGGATGACCACGGGCATGGGCCAGAAGATCATGCACACGCTGCGCACGCGCTTGTTCACGCACCTGCAGCGGCAATCGCTGGGATTTTTTACCCGGACCCGCAGCGGCGAGGTGCAGTCGCGGTTGAACAACGACATCGCTGGCCTGCAGCAAGTCATCACGTCCACCGCCACTGGCGTCGCCTCCAACCTGACCACGGCCATTGCCACGGCGATTGCGATGGTGGCCATTTCACCCGGACTTTCGCTGCTGTCGCTTGTAGTGATCCCGCCAGCCGTCTGGTTCACCCGCCGGGTGGCCCTGCTCCGGCGCAACATCACGTCCACGCTGCAGAGCGAACTGGCCACGATGAACACGCAGGTGGAGGAAGGGCTGTCAGTCTCCGGCGTCCGGCTCTCCAAAACCCTCGGAACCGCCAGGCGCGACGCCTACCGCTACACGGAAAGCTCCAGACGGCTGATCGGCCTGGAGATGCGTTCGCAACTGGCCGGCCGCTGGCGGATGGCCACCATGGGCCTGATCTTCTCCGCCATTCCGGCGCTGATCTACCTGGCTGCCGGATTGCCGGCCACCAGTGGCGGTATGACCATTGGCACGCTCGTGGCGTTCACTGCCTTGCAAGCAGCCATCTTCCGCCCCATCATGAGCCTGCTGGACCTCGGGGTCCAATGGGTCACCGCGATGGCCTTGTTCAGCCGGATCTTTGAATACCTGGACTTGACCCCCGAGATCACAGCCCCGGCACAGCCTGTCCCCCTGGACCCGGCCACAGTGCGTGGCGAGGTCCGCTTTGAGGGCGTCCGTTTCGCGTACGACGGCGGCACTGAAGTTTTGCGCGGCATCGACCTTGTGCTCCCGGCAGGCAGCAGCACCGCAATCGTGGGCCCCACGGGTTCCGGGAAATCGACGTTGGGCTCGTTGGTCCCACGCCTGCATGATGCCACCGCCGGGCGGATCACCATTGACGGCGTGAATGTCCGCGACATCGCCCCGGCGGACCTGACGAAAATCGTGGGTGTGGTGTCCCAAGAGACGTACCTCATTCACGACACCATTCGGGAAAACCTACTGCTCGCCGCACCGCACGCGGACGACGCACTCCTGTGGAGCGCGCTGGCCTCCGCGCAGATCGCGGACCTGATCGCGGGCCTGCCCGACGACTTGGACACCGTGGTCGGCGCCCGGGGCCACCGGTTCTCCGGCGGCGAGCAACAGCGCCTGGCGATTGCCCGGACCATCCTGCGCAATCCGAAAGTTCTGGTCCTCGACGAGGCTACTTCCGCATTGGACAACGCCACTGAGTCCCAGGTTCAGGCCGCGCTCGACCGGCTGGCCGTTGGCCGGACTACTCTGACCATCGCCCACAGGCTCTCCACCGTGGAGAAGGCGGACCAGCTGGCGGTGCTGGCCGGGGGTGCCATCATCGAGGTCGGAACGCCTGGCAAGCTTCGCGATGCCGGCGGCGCCTATGCCCGGCTCGTCGAGGCCAGGGAAACGATGGAGTTCACGGCATAAACCGGTATCCGATCCCCACCTCGGTGATCAGGTGGCGCGGGTTCCCGGGCTCCAGTTCCAGCTTCCGTCGGAGCTGGGCCATGTACACGCGCAGGTAGTTGGCTTCCTTGGCATAGGCCGGGCCCCAGACCTCACTGAGGAGCTGCTGCTGGGTGATCAACTTCTCCGGATTCCGCACGAAGAGATCCAGGATCCTCCACTCCGTCGGCGTCAGCCGGACGTCCGCGCCCTCGCGCGTCACACGTCTCATGGCCAGGTCCACCGTGAACGAACCGGTGACCAGCACGGGCGGCTCTTCCCCCGGATCCGCGTTGCGCCGCAGGATCGCCCGGAGGCGTGCCAGCAGCTCGTCGAGCCCGAACGGTTTGGTGATGTAGTCGTCCGCACCCGCGTCCAGCGCTTCAACCTTGTCGTCCGAACCATGGCGGGCGGAAAGGACCAAGATGGGCACGTTGCTCCACGCACGCAGTCGGGTGATGACCGTGGTTCCATCAATATCCGGCAAGCCAAGGTCAAGGATCAAAACGCCCACCGGATGCTGGGCTGCTGAGCGCAAGGCCGATTCGCCGTCGGACGCGGTGGCCACGGTATAACCGTGAGCTTGGAGCGTGATCCGCAGGGCCTTGACGATATGCGGATCGTCGTCCACCACGAGGACGTTGCTCATCTCGCCTCCCGCGGGGCGTCACTGGGACTGCCCGACGGCGGCATGTGGCGGCGCTCGAAGAGCACCGATTGCGCTTCCATGGGAGCCTGAGCTTCCTCGTGTGGAAACGCGACTCCGGTAGACAGCGGCAGCCGAATGACCATGGTCAGGCCACCACCCGGAGTCTCTTCCGCGGTGAGCGTGCCTCCCATCGCTTCCGAGAATCCCTTGGCAACGGCGAGCCCAAGGCCAACACCGGTGGTGGAAGGGACGTCGGTGAGCCGCTGGAACGGCTGGAACATCCTGACAACACTTTCGGCGGGGACTCCTTGGCCGTGATCGATGATGCGAAGCTCTCCGGACGGTCTCCCGTCCAGGGTTGAGGAGCTGAGTCCGCCGGCGGCCCCCACCAGCACGACGTCGGAGTCCGGCGCGTATTTGACGGCGTTCTCCACGATGTTGGCAATGACGCGTTCCAGCATCCCGGCGTCGGCGTCGATCACCGGCATGTTTCCCGGCAGGTCAACGCGAACCCGTCCCGGCGGAATGCCATGCAGGGCCGCCGGAATCACGTCGTACCAGCGCACCGGGCGGATGAGCGCGTTCACCGAGTCCGAGGTAATGCGGGACATGTCCAGGAGGTTCCCCACCAGGACGTCGAGCCTGTCCGAGCATTCCTCGATGGTTGCCAACAGTTCCTGCTCTTCCTCCGGCGTGTAGTGGACGTTGCTTTGCCTCAAACCGCCCACAGCCAATTTGATCCCTGCCAGCGGAGTCCGCAGGTCATGGGAGACGGCCCGCAGGATGGAGGTACGCATGGTGTTGCTCTCGGCCAAACGCATGACTTCGCGGCGGCTAGCTGCCAATTGTCGCCGCTCGAGCTGGGCCGAAAGATGGGCGCCGAAAGCGCTAAGCAGCCGGCGGTCGCTTGCAGGCAGAATGCGGCCGGACAGGACCAGACGGGTTCCGGCGTCGATTTGTTCGGTGTTGTCGCCGACGTCGGGAGAAAGGCGTGCGGCCTCCCCGGCCTTGGCGACGAGGCGCCAGCCGCCGCCAGCCGCGCCAGTGGAACCGGCCCCAGCCGCCCGGAACAGGGCCGCGCCGCGCATCTGGAACACGTCCAGCGCCTGCTTCAAGAGTCCTTCCACGGTGTCCTCAGCGCTCGATGCCCCGCGCGTGAGATCTCCTAGGGTAGTGGCCTCAGCCCTGGCCCGTGCAGCCTCCTTGGAACGCCTGGCGGAGACGTCCACTACGGCGGCCACAGCGGCTGAAACACCCACGAAAACCAGCAATGCCAAGATATTCTCGGGGTCGCTGATGGTCAGGGTGCCCACGGGCGGAATGGAGAAGAAATTCACCAACAGGCTGCTCCACAGGGCACCGAGCAGCGCGGGCCACAACCCGCCCACCAAAGCCACGGCCACAGCGCCAGTCAGCTGGAGGAGCACGGCCGTCGCGATGTTGTGCGAAGGGCTCGCGGCCAGCAAAAGCTGCAGTAGGGCCGGAAGAATCACGGCGAGCGCAAAACCTATCGTGACTCTCGTCCGGCCGAGGTCCCGCTGCCGCGGACGGTCGACGCCCCTGCCGCCCAAGGGATGCGACACCATGTGGACGTCAATGTCTCCGGAGTCGCGCACCACCCGGTTGCCGATCCCCCGGCCGGTCAGCCTGCCCACGAGGGACCGACGCCGGGAAATCCCGACGACGATCTGCGTCGCGTTCACGCTGCGCGCGAAGTCAAGCAAGGCCTTCGCGGGGTCCTCCCCTGCCACCGTGTGGTAGCTGCCGCCCAAATCCCGGACCAACAAGCGCTGGGCTTCCAGTGCCTGCGGCGATTCCGAGGCCACGCCATCGGAGGCACGGACGTGCACGGCGAGCAGGTCGCCGCCGTTGACGCGCTTGAGGATCCGGGCGGCGCGCCGGACCAGGACCTCCCCTTCGGGCCCTCCGGTGAGGCCAATGACAATCCGTTCCCGGGCGGGCCAGCTCGCCTCGATTCCTTGCTCCGAACGGTACTTCGCGAGCCCTTCATCTACCCGATCAGCCAGCCAGAGCAGTGCCAGTTCCCGCAATGCCGTCAGGTTGCCCATCCGGAAATAGTTGGACAGCGCGGCGTCGATCTTGTCCGCCGCATAGATCTTGCCGTCGCCCAGCCGCTGCCGCAGCAGCTCCGGTGAGATGTCCACGAGGTGGATCTGATCGGCGCGCCGCACGACGTCGTCGGGCACTGTCTCTGCCTGCCGCACATCGGTGATAGCGCTGACGACGTCACCGAGGGACGCAAGATGCTGGACGTTGACGGTGGAGAGGACGTTGATGCCGGCGTCGAGCAGTTCCTCGACGTCCTGCCAGCGCTTGTGATTGCGGCTTCCAGGGATGTTCGAGTGGGCGTATTCATCGACGACGGCGACGCGCGGCTTGCGTGCCAGGACCGCATCGACGTCCATCTCTTCGAACGTGGTGTCCCGGTACGCGATGATGTGGGGCGGGATGACTTCCAGCCCGTCCATCAACGCACGGGTGTCGCTGCGTCCGTGATCCATGGCGAAAGCCACCACCACGTCTTCACCGCGTCCGCTCAGCCGGTGGGCCTCTTCAAGCATGGCGTAGGTCTTCCCGACCCCCGGGGCTGCCCCGAGGAAAATGCGCAGCGTTGCCCGTGCCATGTGGTCATTCTTTCACTTGTTGAACGCGCTGGTTGCCCGCGCGGATCCGGGCTTCGTTCACTTGGCCGGCGCCGCTGAGGCGGGCGCCGCTGCCGCCACGTCCAGGTTCAGTTCAGTGACATTGACCGACGGCTGCCCCAGGAAGGCCTCAAGTCCCGTGACGGTGCGCCGCTCCACCATGGCCTGCACCGTCTCAGGACTGAGCCCGTGCGCCTTGGCCACCCTCGGCACTTGAAGGCGCGCGTAGGCCACCGAGATCTGCGGGTCCAGCCCGGAACCGCTCGCCGTCACGGCGTCGGCGGGAACGTCGGATTCCTTGACTCCCTCTGCGGCGGCGATGGCAGCACGGTTGGCTTTGACGGCGTCGAGCAGTTTGGAATCGTTGGGCCCCAGGTTGCTGGCGCTCGACGCGCCCGTGTCCCACTTGGCAGCCGAGGGGCGGGCGTGGAACCACAGCGGGTTCTGGGTGCCAGCGTCATCGGCAGAGACTTGCGCAATCAGGGCCGAAGCTGCGGGCCTACCGGCTGTGTCTTTCACGATGGACCCATTGGCTTGGAACGGTGCAACAGCTTGGCCGATGCCGAAAATCGCCAATGGGTAGATCAAGCCAAGGACAACGGTGGCGAGGAGCAAGAACCGCAGGGCCGTTCCTGCCTGCCGAAGATAGCCGGGAAGGGTGTTCATGGTGGCTCCTAGCCGATGCCGGGGATGAGGGAAATGATCAGGTCGATGAGTTTGATCCCGATGAAGGGAGCTATGAGACCGCCCAGGCCGTAGATCGCCAGGTTCCTGGCCAGCGCTTGGTTCGCCGAGACGGCACGGTACTTGACGCCGCGCAAAGCGAGCGGAACCAACGCAATAATGATGAGGGCGTTGAAGATCACTGCGGACAGAATGGCCGAGGACGGCGAGGACAGGCCCATGATGTTCAAAAGGCCGAGCCCCGGAAACGCCGCCGTGAACAGTGCCGGAACGATCGCGAAATACTTTGCGACGTCGTTCGCCACCGAGAACGTGGTGAGGGCACCGCGGGTGATGAGCAGCTGTTTGCCGATCCCCACGATGTTGATGAGCTTGGTCGGATCCGAATCGAGGTCCACCATGTTGGCGGCTTCCTTAGCAGCCGGCGTACCGGAGTTCATGGCGACGCCGACATCCGCCGCGGCGAGCGCGGGAGCGTCGTTGGTGCCGTCGCCAGTCATGGCCACCAGCCGGCCCTGCGCTTGTTCGTCTTTAATGACAGCAAGCTTGTCTTCAGGAGTGGCCTCGGCGACGAAATCGTCAACGCCCGACTCCGCGGCGATCGCCTTGGCCGTGATGGGGTTGTCGCCCGTGATCATCACCGTCCGGATACCCATCCGCCGCAGCTCAGCGAAACGGGCGTGCATGCCCGGCTTGACCACATCGGCAAGGTGGATGGTGCCCAGGACCCGGGCTCCGCCGTCGTGCTCGACGCCGGCCACCAACAGCGGGGTGCCGCCCTGGGCGGAGATTTCTTGCACCTTGCGGTCCACTTCGTCGGGCGTCTGACCGCCGGCGTCTGCGACAAACTTTGCGACGGCGCTTGCGGCACCCTTGCGGATCTTCCGCCCGTCCAGGTCGAGGCCGCTCATGCGCGTGCTGGCGCTGAACTCGACAACGGCAAAGTCTTCCGAACCCTTGAGGAGCGCAGCGAGGTCCGGGCCACCGACGCCCTTTTCACCGGCAAGTTCCACGATCGAACGGCCCTCGGGCGTCTCGTCGGCGAGGCTGGAGAGCCGGGCCCCTTCGATGAGTTCGGTCCGCTCGACGTCGTGGGCGGGGAAGAAGTTGACCGCGCGGCGGTTGCCGTAGGTGATGGTGCCGGTCTTGTCGAGCAGGAGCGTGGTGATGTCGCCGGCGGTCTCCACCGCGCGGCCGGAGGTCGCCAGGACATTGTGCTGCACCAAGCGGTCCATGCCAGCGATGCCGATAGCCGGCACCAGTGCCCCAATGGTCGTGGGGATCAGGCAAACCAGAAGGGCCACCAAGACAATCGGCGACGGCGTTGCGCCCGCCAGGGAAGCGAAGGGCGCCAAGCTCATCGTGACCGCGAGAAACACGATGGTCAAGGAGACCAACAAGACGTGAAGGGCAATTTCGTTGGGCGTCTTCTGACGGACGGCGCCTTCCACGAGCTTGATCATCCGGTCGATGAAAGTCTCCCCGGCTTCGGTCGTAATCCGGATGGCGATGCGGTCCGAGAGGACCTTGGTGCCGCCGGTCACCGAGGAGCGGTCGCCGCCCGATTCGCGAATCACGGGCGCCGACTCACCGGTGATGGTGGACTCGTCCACGCTCGCCAGGCCTTCGATGATCTCGCCATCGGAGGGGATAACGTCCCCGGCTTCGCAAATGACGACGTCGTTCTTCCGCAGTTCCGTTCCCTGTACCTCCTTGAGGGTTCCGTCCTCAAGCCGAAGCCTGGCCATAACGCCTCTCCGGCTGGCCCGGAGGCTGTCGGCCTGGGCTTTGCCGCGGCCCTCGGCGATCGCCTCCGACAAGGTCCCGAAGAGCACTGTCAGCCAAAGCCAAGCCGTCACTGAGATGCCGAACACTGCCGGTTTGACGATGCAGATGGCCGTGCAGAGAGCCGCCCCCACAAGCACGATGAACATCACCGGAGAGTGAATCATCTGGCGCGGTGCCAGCTTTCGAACCGCAACCGGCAAGGCGGACCGGATGCTGGCAAAGTCGAGCTTGGCGGGCGCCTTGGTGTGGTGCTTGTGCTCCCCCGGGGTGCCCAGGGGATTGCCGTCTGCGTATGTCTGGGCGGCGGTGTCCTTGGCGAATGCCGTGCCGGAATTGGTCATTTGAGGAGTCCTTCTGCGAGGGGGCCCAAGGCAAGGGCCGGGAAGTAGCTCAAGGCGGTAAGGATGACCGTGACGCCGAGCAAGAGGGAACCGAAGAGCCAACCGTGGGTCGGGACGGTGCCGGACGACGCCGGGACCCGGGCTTGTTTTGCCAGGGAACCAGCCAGCGCCAGCACCAGGACGATGGGCAGGAAACGGCCCAGCAGCATGGCGATGCCCATCATGGTGGACAAGTAGGGGCCGGAGGTGGTGATCCCGCCGAACGCCGAGCCGTTGTTGTTGGCTCCGGAGGTGAAGGCATAGAGCGCTTCGCTGAATTGGTGCGGGCCGGACGCCGGTGCGTTGGCCATGGCGTCCGGAAGCAGGACGGTGATCCCGGCGAGCGCCAACACCACCACGGGCGTCACGAGGATGTACATGGCGGTGAGCTTCATTTCCCGGGGTCCGATCTTCTTGCCCAGGAATTCCGGAGTGCGGCCCACCATCAGCCCGGCGATGAACACGGACACAATCGCGAGGATCAGCAGGCCATAGAGCCCTGATCCTGTGCCGCCGGGGGCCACTTCGCCGAGCATCATGTTCACCATGGCGACTCCGCCGGCCAGGGGAGGCAGGGAATCGTGGGCCACGTTGACGGCTCCAGTGGATGTCAGCGTGGTGGCCGTGGCAAAGATTGAACTCTGGGCGGCGCCGAGTCGCTGCTCGAAGCCCTCCCCCAAACCTCCGGCAGCCGCCGTCGCGGCTCCTTGCGCGGAGGAGACGGCCCAGCCCATCAGGGCGGTGGAACTCAGCCAGAGCGTACCCATGACACCGGCCACCGTGTACCCCTGCCGCTGGTCCCCCACCATCCGGCCGTAGGCATACGGCAATACAGAAGGAATGAGTAGGATCAGGAAGACCTGGAACAGGCTGATGAAGACGTTCGGGTTCTCGAACGGGTGCGCCGAGTTGGCATTGAAATAGCCGCCTCCGTTCGTGCCCAGGATCTTGATGGCTTCCTGGGAGGCGACCGGTCCGCCCGGGATCGTTTGGGTCATGCCAGTTGCCTGGTTGATAACGTCCGTAGACCAGAAATTCTGCACGACGCCGCCGACCACCATCACAATGGCTGCCAGGGAAGCCATCGGAAGCAGCACGCGGAACGAGGTACGGGCCAGGTCAACCCAGAAGTTTCCTAGCCTGTCCGTCCGGGTTCGCGCGATGCCGCGGATCAGCGCGACCACCACCACTATTCCGACGGCGGCGGACAGGAAGTTCTGCACGGCCAGCAGGCACATCTGCACGAAGATGCCCATGGTGGTCTCAGGACTGTACGTCTGCCAATTGGTGTTGGTGGCGAAGGAGATGGCCGTGTTCATGGCCACCCAGGGATCCACTCCAGGCAGGGAATTGTTTCCGGGCAGCACCCCTTGGAGCCGCTGGAGCAGGAACACCACCAGGATGGACACAGCGGAGAAGACCAGGACACTGCGCAGGTAGATTGACCAGCTTTGCTCTGTGCCCGGGTCAGCCCCGGACAGCCGGTAGAACAACCGCTCCACGCGGGTAGACCTCTTGCCTTCAAACACCCGGGCGAGGTAAAGGCCCAGCGGTTTATGCATTAAGACCAGCAGCAAGAGAAGGACCGCCACCTGGGTGATGAAGGAGGCAATATTGAATACCATCCGGTATCACCACTTTTCCGGGTGGATCAAAACGGCCAGCAAGTAGCCGAAGAGACACAAGCCTGCAATGAACAGGACCAACCACATCACGGCGTCCGCACTCACTGCCCGTTCACCGGCCCATCACCGTCAACGATTTTGCCGAGAAGGTGGGCAATCCACATCACGATCCCCATGGACACCACGAAGATCCCCACAACAGCCACGTCGGCCATTGGAACGTCCTTTCATCCGCGCCCCGTTTGCGGGGCTGATGTCAGTCAACTCCGTGGTAGGCGGCGAAATTCGGTTCCTGATGGTTCCTTAACACGGCGGGGCCGAATCTTGACGCCTTCTTAACGGGCGCGACGAGCCTGGTGTGAGCGCTTCGGACTCGTCGCAGGGTGCTTTCGCACGTGCCGGCGTTCGCCTCCTGTCAGGGACGTTAAGGATTCGTCAAGATAGGAGCCATCCGGGAGGAAAGACGTGCAGTCGATGCTAACTTCGGCAGTGATAGCAGTGCCGTGCGCCACGCGGAAAGGCAAACATGACCACCTTGAGCAGGCCGCCAGCTGATCCTTCGGCGCCCCGGCCAGGGACCATGGCCTCCCTGCGGACATGGCTTCTCTTCGGACTGCAGGACAGCAAGGGAATCCACCAGGGTCCCGGCGCAGTGGGCGATGCCCATCTGAAGAAGCATTCGTGGTGGCAGGTCATGTGCCTGACCGGTGTCGATTACTTCTCGACGCTGGGCTAC
This sequence comes from Arthrobacter sp. 01T419, assembly GCF_056398865.1. NCBI lineage: Bacteria > Bacillati > Actinomycetota > Actinomycetes > Micrococcales > Micrococcaceae > Arthrobacter > Arthrobacter sp. 01T419. The sequence goes on along the minus strand of NZ_JBFTQF010000003.1, from coordinate 300,751 downwards.
CAGCCGGCTATTGCGGCGCTGGCTGCGGGAGTGATCTCCCCCTTGGCCACCATTGTCTTGGTGGCCGTCACTCTCCTCGGCGCCCTTCCCGTCTACCATCGCGTCGCCGGGGAAAGCCACCGCGGCGAGGGATCCATCGCCATGCTCGAGCGCTTGTTGCCGCGTTGGGGCGGCAAGATCCTTGTCCTCGTCCTCCTCGGGTTCGCCGCGACCGACTTCATGATCACCATGACTCTCTCGGCAGCGGACGCCACCGCCCACGCGATCCAGAACCCACTTGCCCCGGGCTGGCTGCAGGGCCAGAACATCCTGGTTACTTTGTTCCTGCTGGCTCTGCTCGCCGCCGTGTTCCTGCGCGGATTCAGGGAAGCAATCGGCGTGGCGGTGGTCCTCGTCATTCTCTATCTGGGCCTCAACGTCGTCGTCGTATTCGCAACGATCGTAGAGGTATTCACCCATCCGGTCGCAGTGGGCGACTGGTGGCATGCACTGTCGACCTCCCACGGAAACCTCATCATGGTGGTCGGCATCGCGCTACTCGTGTTCCCCAAACTCGCCCTGGGCCTGTCCGGGTTCGAGACCGGCGTCGCCGTGATGCCCCAGATCCGTGGACATGCCGCGGACACCGAGGAAAACCCTGCCGGACGGATCAAGGGAACCCGCCGGCTCCTGACCACGGCAGCCGTCATCATGAGCTCGTTTCTGATCGCTACCAGTTTCACTACCGTTGTGCTGATTCCGGACCAGGAATTCCAGCCGGGCGGCCAGGCCGATGGTCGCGCCTTGGCGTTCCTAGCCCATCAATATCTCGGCGTCGGATTCGGCACCGTGTACGACATCAGCACCATTGCCATCCTCTGGTTCGCCGGCGCCTCCGCCATGGCCGGGCTCCTGAACCTGGTCCCGCGGTATCTGCCGCGCTATGGGATGGCACCGGGATGGGCCCGAGCAGTGCGCCCCCTGGTGCTGGTGTTCACCCTCATCGGGTTCCTGATCACCTTCCTCTTCAACGCCGACGTCGATGCCCAGGGTGGCGCCTATGCGACCGGTGTGTTGGTGCTGATGACCTCGGCAGCCGTGGCGGTGACGCTCTCCGCCCGCCGCGCACGGCAGCGCAAGCGCACAGTCGGGTTCGGCATCATCGCCGTGGTCTTCATCTACACCACGATCGCCAACATTTTCGAGCGTCCCGAAGGCATCCGGATCGCCGCGATCTTCATTCTGGGCATCATCGTGATCTCCTTGCTCTCCAGAATCCGGCGTTCCTTTGAATTGCACGCCACGCACGTCCATCTGGACCGCCAGGCGCTGGAATTCATGTCCACCAATCTGAATGGGCCGATTGCGCTCATTGCCCATGAACCGCTACGCCTCACGGCTGAGGCGTACGAGGAAAAGCTCACCTCAGCCATCGAAGTCAGCCACATTCCGGTCGACTACCAGGCACTCTTCCTCGAAGTGATCGTGGACGATTCCTCCGATTTTGAAACTGCACTTGAAGTCCGTGGCGTCACCCGTCACGGACACCAAATCCTGGAAGTCCACGGACCCGTGGTCCCCAACACCATCGCCTCCGTGCTCCTGCACATCCGGGACGTGACCGGGCTGATGCCGCACATCTATTTCCGTTGGACCGAAGGCAACCCGATTATCAATCTCCTGCGTTTCCTGTTCCTCGGCGAAGGAGAGATCGCGCCGGTGACCCGTGAAGTCCTCCGTGAAGCCGAATCCGACGTCACCCGGCGCCCCTGGGTCCACGTCGGCTGACCGCGTCTGACGTTGGGGATGATGCTCAAGCGCAGGTACGGACGACCCTAACGGCGGACTCCAACACCGCGCCTACGCCGGAGGCGCCGTGGATTCGCGGACTACAAGGTGCGTTGCGAGCTCCACACGGCGCGAGTCCACTGCGTCACCACGCATTTGGCGCAGCACGAACCGCAGGGCCGCGCGTCCCATCTCCTGCAGCGGCTGGGACACGGACGTCAGGGGAGGCACCGATTCTTCTGCTTGGTAGGTGCCGTCAAAACCGACCACGCTGATGTCCTCGGGGATGCGGATCTTTTGCCGGCGCGCCTCGGCGAGCACTCCCAAGGCGATGCTGTCGCTTGCGGCGAAGATCGCCGTTGGGCGCTCTTCGAGTTGAAGCAGGGTCTTCATTCCCGACACGCCGTTCTCGGATCGGAAAGGCCCTGACAGGATGTAGCGCTCCTCGACGGGCACCCCCACCGCCATCAGCGCGGCCATATACCCGTGCAGCCGGGCCTGGTTGCATTCCGCTGCTTCGGGCCCACCCAGATAGGCGATCCGGCGGTGCCCTAGATCCAGCAGGTGGGCCGTGGCAGCCTTGCCTCCAGCCCAATTGCTGGCGCCGACGCTGACCACATCACCCGGGGGCGGGTTGAGCGGGTCGATGACAACGATGGGTATCTGCCGGCGTCGAAATGGATCCAACTGCTCCGAACTGAAGGCCGAGGTCACCACGATCATGCCGCTGCGTCCCTCGTCGATAATCCGCTGGGCCCGCTGTTCCGGGCTTAATGTCGAACCACCTTGCTGGCCCGTGATGTTGAGGAGGACTTCGACGTCGGAGGAGGCCGCGTGCTCCAGCACACCATTGAGTACCTCCACACCATACGCCGAGTTCAAGGTGTCGAGCACGACCTCCACCACGGGCCGTCGGCCGGCGATGTTCTTTCGCTGAAGCGGTGATTTGTACCCCGTCCGCTCCAAGGCCGTCAGAACCTTGGCGCGCGTAGCAGCGGCAACGTCCTCGCGCCCGTTGACCACCTTCGAGACTGTAGGCATCGAGACGCCCGCTTCCCGCGCAATGGCGGCCAATGTCAGCTTGGCCGGACGTTCATTGCTGGCCATGACTCCCTTACTCTTTCGAAATATTTCGGTCCCACAAGTCTGAATGCCTGCACCCGAAGAGTCAATCATTATTTCGTAAAAGAGTTGAACTTTATGCTCGAAAGTCCTTGACGGTGACTCAGGCCACAGCTAAATTTGCCTGACGGACCGAAATTAATGTCGAAATATTTCGAAGATTCCGCAAAGCGTACTCAATGTCAGCGGCAGTGCAGCCTCGTTCCTGAAGGCCGGACTCCCGAAACCAAAAACCGGGCAATCAGCGTCGAGCCCGGAGGACGAATGGAAATGCAAATGGTAAAACTCACGTTGCGTTCAGCAGCGATCGCCGTCACCGCTGCGGCCGTCTCAATCTCCCTCGCAGCTTGCGGTTCCAGCGGGCCGGCAAGTTCGGCAGGGAACGCCGATTCGGCCACAATGTGGGGCCTTACGGGCGGTAACCAGCCCGTGCTCCAGAAGTCCATTGATGCGTGGAACAAAGCGCACCCGGACGAGGCCATCAAGCTCGACTTCTTCGCGAACGACGCGTACAAGACCAAGGTGCGCACCGCCGTCGGCGCCGGCCAGGGACCCACTTTCATCTACGGTTGGGGCGGCGGAGTCCTGAAGTCCTACGTCGACTCCGGCCAGGTGGCCGACATGTCCGATTTCATCGCGTCAAACCCCGATGTCAAGAGCCGCTACCTGCCGTCCGTGCTGAAGAACGGAGTGATCAACGGCAAGACCTATGCGCTGCCGAACAACAACGTTCAGCCCGTCGTCTTGTATTTCAACAAGGACGTCTTCGACAAGATCGGCGCACAAGCCCCCAAGACTTGGGATGAACTAATGGCGCTGGTGCCGAAGTTCAAGGCAGCCGGCATCGCTCCCTTCTCCCTGGGCGGCCAGTCCAAGTGGCCTGACCTGATGTGGCTCGAATACCTGGTGGAGCGCATCGGCGGACCCGACGTCTTCGCGAACATCGCCGCCAACAAGCCCGGCGCCTGGTCCGATCCCGCCGTCAAGGAAGCCCTAAGCAAGATCCAGGAACTGGTTGACGCCGGCGGATTCGTCAACGGCTTCTCCTCCATCGCTGCCGACAGCAACGCGGACCAGGCCCTCCTCTACACCGGCAAGGCAGCCATGATCCTGCAGGGCGGCTGGATCTACCAGGGCATGAAGAAGGACGCTGCGGACTTCGTCAAGAACGGCAAACTGGGCTACATCACCTTCCCCGCTGTATCCGGCGGCAAGGGCGATCCGGCCAACGTCGTGGGCAATCCCTCCAACTTCTGGTCGATCTCTTCCAAGGCCACGGACAGCCAGAAGAAGGCAGCACTCGACTATGTCAAGAGCGGAATGTTCACCGACGCTGACACGCAGGCCTTGATCGACTCCGGAGCCGTTCCCGTAACCACCGGTATCGAAAGCAAGCTGGCCGCATCACCGGACAAGGACTTCCTGAGCTACGTGTACGGCATGGCCAAGAACGCCCCCAGCTTCACCCTCTCTTGGGACCAGGCCCTCAGCCCCGCCCAGGGAGACGCCATGTTGGCGAACCTGGACCAGATCTTCCTGAAGAAGATCAGCCCCGATCAGTTCGTCTCAACCATGAACGCAACGATCGGAAAGTAACCAGTGTCTACCTCAACCGGTTCTTCCCGGCGGGTCCTTGAAAAAGGCCCGTCGGGGTGGCTGGCCGCACCAGCCCTCGTCTTCTTCCTGCTCTTCGCCATCATCCCGCTCTTCGGCGTGCTCTTCCTCAGCTTCACCAAATGGGACGGGCTGGGCGAAATCAAGCTGGACGGCTTGTCGAGCTGGACCACGGTCCTGACTGATCCCGTCACCGGCAATGCGCTGTGGGTCACTGCCAAGATCATGTTCTTCTCGTTCATCGTCCAGGCTCCCATCAGCTTGCTGCTCGGCGTTTTCACCTCCGCTTCCCAGAAGTACCGCGCAGCCCTCGCTGTCCTGTACTTCGTGCCGTTGCTGCTGTCCTCCGCGGCCGTCGCCATCGCCTACAAGGCCCTGTTGGACCCGAACTTCGGCCTCGGCCCGGGCCTGGGCCTTCCGTTCCTCGCCCAGGACTGGCTCGGCAACTCGGATCTGGTGCTGTTCGTCGTCGTCTTCGTCATAGCCTGGCAGTTCGTCCCGTTCCACACGCTCATCTACCAAGGCGGCGTTCGCCAGATCCCGGCGTCGCTCTATGAAGCGGCCCAAATCGATGGCGCGGGACGAGTCCAGCAGTTCTTCGCCATCACCTTGCCCCAATTGAAGTACACCATCATCACGTCCTCCACCCTCATGGTGGTTGGCTCACTGGCCTACTTCGATCTCGTCTTCGTCCTCACCGGAGGAGGCCCCGGCTACTCCACGCGGCTGCTGCCGCTGCACATGTACCTGACCGGCTTCAAGGCCAACGACATGGGAGCTGCCAGTGCCTTGGGCGTCATCCTCGTGGTGATCGGCCTTGCACTGGCCCTCATCCTGCAGCGACTCGGTGGCAAGAACCGCAACGCAAGCCAATTGGAAGGTGCCTGATGGCTTCCACAACCAAGATTCCCGCACCGCCGGCAAGGCGCACCGCGCTTAGCAACAAGCAAGGCCACAAGCATGGTCCCCGAGCAAAAGGGACCAAAGGACCGGGGCGCGTCCGTCCCAACTATCTGGGCGGCCTGGGCGGTTGGCTGTGGCTGGCGGTCATCATCGTTCCCATCTACTACGTGGTGGTCACCAGCCTGAAGAACCAAGCCGGCTTCTTCACTTCGAACCCGATGCTGCCGCCAAGCGAGCCGACCTTGGACAACTACAAGCTGGTCCTGGACAACGATTTCGCGATGTACTTCTTCAACAGCCTGATGGTCACCGTGGGAAGCGTCGTGCCGGCACTCTTGGTCTCGTTCATGGCCGCCTACGCGATCGTCCGGGGCCAGGGCCGCTTCCTGACGTTAACGAACAACACGTTCCTCCTGGGCCTGGCGATCCCGCTGCATGCCACGATCATCCCCATCTATTGGATGATCACCAAGGCCCATCTCTATGACACTTTGTTGGCGTTGATCCTCCCATCCATCGCGTTCGCCATTCCCATTTCCGTCCTCATCCTGAGCAACTTCATGCGCGATGTTCCCAACGAGTTGTTCGAGTCCATGCGGCTCGACGGCTGCTCGGACTGGGCCATGATGTGGCGCCTCGCGCTGCCCATGACGCGGCCCGCCGTCGTGACCGTGGGCATCTACAACGCGCTCGGCGTCTGGAACGGCTTCCTGTTCCCGCTGATCCTGACCCAAAGCCCGTCCACCCGAGTGCTTCCGCTGTCCTTGTGGACCTTCCAGGGCGAATTCAGCGTGAACATCCCCGCCGTGCTGGCTTCCGTGGTGCTCGCCACCTTGCCGCTGCTGGTCATCTATGTGGTGGCCCGCCGCCAACTGCTCAGCGGGCTGACCGCCGGATTCAGCAAATAGCCAACGCTCTTTTGAAATTCACGAAAGGAACACAATGACCACCGCAAAGCCCTTGCGCGTCGGCATGGTCGGCTACGCCTTCATGGGTGCCGCCCACTCCCACGCCTGGCGGACAGCGCCGCGCTTCTTCGATCTCCCGCTGGACCCCCAGCTCACCGCGCTTTGCGGCCGGAACGACGACGGCGTCCGGGCCGCCGCGGGCAAGCTCGGCTGGGGATCAGTGGAAACTGACTGGCGCCGGCTGCTCGAACGGGACGACATCGACCTGATCGATATATGCACCCCGGGGAATACCCATGCCGAGATCGCGATCGCAGCGCTTGAGGCCGGTAAGCACGTGCTATGTGAAAAGCCGCTGGCCAACTCTGTGGAGGAAGCCGAGCGCATGACCGAAGCCGCGCAAGCCGCCGCGGAACGCGGAGTGTTCTCCATGTGCGGGTTCAGCTACCGCCGCACTCCGGCGTTGGCCCTCGCCAAGCGGATGGTCGAAGAGGGCCGCCTGGGAAACATCCGGCACGTGCGCGCGCAGTACCTGCAGGATTGGCTCAGCGACGAAAACGCGCCCATGACGTGGCGACTGGACAAGTCCAAGTCCGGGTCCGGCTCGCTGGGCGACATCGGAGCGCACAGCATCGACGCCGCACAGTGGGTCACCGGGCAGCAGATCACGGGCGTTTCCGCGCTCCTGGAAACGTTCGTGCACGAGCGGCCGTTGGCCGGTGATCTCGTGGGCCTCGGCGGACACGGCGACGTCGGCGCGGATGCGCCGCGTGGCACGGTCACCGTTGATGACGCCGCCATTTTCACGGCAAGGTTCGACGGCGGCGCTACTTCAKCGGGCGCCGTCGGGGTTTTCGAGGCCACGCGTTTCGCGCTGGGACGGAAGAACGCCATGCGCTTGGAGGTCAACGGCACCAAAGCGTCCTTGGCATTCGACTTCGAAGAGATGAACGTCTTGTCCTTCTACGACGCCGGCGAATCCCCCGACGCCGGATTTCGCCGGATCTTCGTCACGGAACCCGAACACCCCTACGCAGGCAATTGGTGGCCTACCGGCCATGGCCTCGGATACGAACACGGCTTCACGCACCAAGTGGTTGACCTCGTGACCGCGATCGGCGCAGGCGAGCAGCCCTCGCCGTCGTTCGCTGATGCCTTGCAAGTGCAAAAGGTGCTGGCCGCCGTGGAAGGCAGCGCCGCAGAGTCCAGCCGCTGGCAGAAAGTCTAGGAGGGAACCCCGATGACAAGACCCATCACACTATTCACCGGCCAATGGGCCGATCTGCCCTTCGAAGAGGTCGCCCGGCGCGCGGGCGAGTGGGGCTTCGACGGGCTGGAAATCGCCTGCTGGGGGGACCACCTCGACCCCTACCGCGCTTCGGTCGACGACGGCTACGTCCAGGAACGCCTCGACATCCTCGACAAGAACGGCCTTAAGGTTTTCGCGATCGCCAACCACCTCACGGGCCAAGCGGTATGTGACGACCCCATCGATGAGCGCCACCGCGACATCCTATCCGATGAAGTCTGGGGCAATGGTGATCCGGAAGGGGTGCGGCAACGCGCTGCAGAGGCCATGAAGGCCACCGCGCGGGCCGCGGCACGCCTCGGCGTCAAGACCGTCACGGGATTCACGGGCTCCTCCATCTGGAAAGCAGTGGCCATGTTCCCGCCCGCCTCGGAGGCGATGATCGAACGTGGCTACCAGGATTTCGCGGACCGCTGGAACCCGATCCTCGACGTGTTCGACGAGGTGGGAGTCCGCTTCGCCTTGGAAGTCCACCCCTCCGAGATCGCCTATGACTACTGGACCGCGAAGCGTGCCCTGGAAGCCGTCGGCCACAGGGACAGCTTCGGGCTGAACTTCGATCCGTCCCACTTTATCTGGCAGGACCTGGACCCGGTGATGTTCCTCCAGGATTTCGCGCCGAAGATCTTCCATATGCACGTCAAGGAATCCATCCGCCAGCTCAATGGACGCAATGGCCGGCTCGGATCCCACTTGCCATGGGCGGATCCGCGGCGGGGCTGGGACTTCGTCACCGCAGGCCACGGTGACGTGAAATGGGAGCCGATCTTCCGCACGCTCAACGCCATCGGCTACGACGGGCCAACCAGCGTCGAGTGGGAAGACGCGGGCATGGACCGGCTCGTGGGAGCGCCGCAATCCTTGGCCATGGTTCGGGAACTCGCCGCCATCGCCCCGCCCGTCGCCGCATTCGACGCGGCATTCTCAAGCCGCTGACCGTTCGTTCTATCCGGCCGCATTTCTAAGCAAAGGAAACCATGACTGACAAGAAGACCGCCCTGGTGGTCCGTGGCGGCTGGGATGGCCATCAGCCATTCGAGGCCACAGAACTCTTCATCCCGTTCCTCAAGGACAATGGCTATGACGTCCGTGTCGAGGAATCTCCCAAGGTATATGCCGATTCTGCATATATGTCGGGCGTGGACTTGATCGTGCAATGCGTGACCATGTCCACGATTGAAAAGGACGAGTTCGAGGGGCTCCGCACCGCCGTAGAAAACGGCACCGGGCTTGCCGGCTGGCACGGCGGGATCGCCGACTCCTACCGAAACAACTCGGACTACCTGCACATGATCGGCGGCCAGTTCGCCTGCCATCCCGGCAAACATCCGGACGAACGCATTGGCGAGCAGTCCGACAACTACGTGCCGTACACGGTGAACATGGTCCAGGCTGCCGCGAGCCACCCTATCACTCAGGGCATCAGCGACTTCGAGCTGGTCACCGAACAGTACTGGGTCCTCTCGGACGACTACATCGACGTCCTCGCCACCACCACCCAGAAGGTCCGCGAATGGGACCAGTGGAACCGGGAAGTCACCTCAGCCGCCATCTGGACCAGGCAGTGGGCCGACGGCCGGATCTTCGTTTGCACCCCGGGACATCGGGTGGAAATCCTCCAGGACAGCAACGTCCGCACGATCATCGAAAGGGGCATGCTTTGGGCAAGCCGTTAAGAGTAGGAATCATTGGCTGCGGCGCCATCATCGCCCAGTACCTCACAAACTTCCGCCGGCTGGAGGCCATCGATCTGGTGGCCGTGGCGGATCTCGATCCAGCGCGCGCTCAGGCGGTCGCGGATTCTTACGACGGCGTCCGCGCGGTCACCGTCGACGAACTCTTGGCGGCGGCTGATGTCGAGCTCGTCCTGAACCTCACCATTCCGGCCGCGCATGCGCCAATCGCTTTGAAGGCGATCGCTGCCGGCAAGAGTGTCTATGGGGAGAAGCCGCTCGCTGCGACGACCGCCGAGGCGCGGCGAGTGCTCGACGCGGCGCGGGAGGCCGGCGTCGTGGTCGGCTGCGCACCGGACACGGTGCTTGGTACCGGTATCCAGACCGCCCGCAAGGCGATCGACGACGGCCTGATCGGCGCCCCGATCTCGGCCACCGCGACGATGGTGACCCCGGGGCACGAGCGCTGGCACCCCAATCCGGACTTCTACTACCAACCCGGCGGCGGACCGCTGCTGGACATGGGCCCCTACTACGTCAGCGCCCTGGTCACGCTGCTTGGCCCAGTGGTTTCGGTCATCGGAGCAGCAAGCCACACGCGCAACACGCGGACCATCGGTTCAGGACCGCGCGAGGGCGAGCTGATCCCGGTGGACATCGATTCACACGTGACCGGCGTCTTGGTCCATGCCTCCGGCGCACTGTCCACGCTCGTGATGAGCTTTGACGCGGTGAAAACCAAGTCGGCCAACATCGAGATCCACGGTGCGGCCGGTTCTCTGGTGGTCCCCGATCCGAACCACTTCGACGGGGACGTTGAGCTCTTCACGCTCGGCGCCGACGCTTGGCAGACGCTCCCGGTCTCGGCCGGCTACATCGATTCGGGCCGCGGCTTCGGCATTGCCGACCTCGCCGGCACTCCGGCTGGTGCCGAACCGCGCGCGGGCGGCCAGTTGGCTTACCACGCGCTGGAGGTCATGGAATCAGTGCTGGCGTCCGCCCACAGTGGCTCAGCAGTGTCCATCGAAAGCACGGTGGCACGGCCGGACCTTGTGGAACTGACCGTGTTGGCAGCACCGCTCGCAGAGGTTCAGGGAATCAGCTCGTAGGCCTGGCCCAAAATTCTCCGGACTGAGGTGGCCGCGGCGCCGATGAGCGCCCCGGTCTGCCCCAGTTCGGAGAAGGCCACGTTTCCTTCCGGGATCAGCCCCGGCGCGTGGTGGCCCAAGCTCCGGCGCAGAGCGGGAGCGATCCACTCCTCGAGTGCCGCGAAATGCCCGCCCAGCACGACGGCGGAAATATTCGCCACCCGTGCCGTGGAGGCGACCGCGATTCCGAGGTAGTGCCCGGCCTGTTCCACCGCTGACACGGCGCTCCCATCGCCGTCGGCAATGCGGCTCAGCAGCTGGTCCATCTGCTGGGACGTCAAATCCTGATCTATTCCTGCTGCGGAATATATGGCGTCTTGACCCGCGAACGTTTCAAGGCAACCGCGGCCACCACAGGCGCACAACGGACCGTCGGGATGCACCACCACATGCCCGATCTCACCGGCATGGCCTTGCGGGCCGGCGAACAGCTGGGAATCGATGACCAGCCCACCTCCGACGCCCACCTCACCGGACACGTACAGGAAGTCACGGAACCTGTCGCTAGTGCCGCGATCTGCGCCGTGGCCAAACCAGAGTTCCGCGAGCGCGGCACTGTTGGCCTCGTTCGAGAGAGAGACGCCGAAAGGCGCATTCGGCAACAGCGTGGGGAGCTCCTCGGAGAGCTCGACGTCGGCCCAGCCCAGGTTCGGGGCGGACAAGACCACGTTGTGCTCCGTTTCCACCAACCCTGGGACCGTCAGTTCCCCGCCAAGAAGTTCGACGCCGGTGCCGGCCGCCTCAATTGCCGCCCGCCGGGCCATCGCCACGAGGATCGGCAGGATGTCTGCGGGCAGGCTTCCGCGGTTGTGCCGTTCAACGGTTTCGTGGAACAAGAGATCCCCGGAGAAGTCCAAGACCCCTACCGCGAGATAGTCCACATTGATTTCCGCGGCGAGTGCGCCGCGGGCCGGATTGAGGACGAGCCCGGTTCCGGGCCGGCCGCGTTCGCCGTCGCGGGTGACGCTCGCTTCCCGCACCAGTCCGCACTCGAGCAAATCGGCCACAATGCTTGAAACGGAGGTCTTGGTCAGGCCACTTTCCGCGGCGAGTTGGGCGCGCGTTGCCCCACCGTTCCCCTGGATCCCGGCGAGGACGAGTGCCAGGTTCTGCCTGCGGACATCGCCCACTCTTCCGGGCGACGGCGTGTCAGGCATGTTTCCTCCGGGATCCGGTTGAGGACGGGGTGACCTCCATCATCATTCACGGATCAGCAGTTGGCGGCTATTTGGGTCGTGCCGCCGCAGTTACTCGTCGGCAGAAGTCACTTCAAAGCCGATCTGGCGACGTTGGAGAAGGCCCAGGTCCTGACGTGTGGCGGTTCAGTTGCCGGTATCAATACGGGCACTGGCCTTCCGGTAGTTCTGGCCAATTGAGGCCCGGAAATCCGGCTCAGGGTTGGCATCGACGGCCACGGGCCAGTCCGGGCGGTGCCCTGCGAGCGCCCATGCCGCCTGAACCGCCGCGCCGCGGGCCACGTATTCACCCGGGCTCGGAACGACTACGGGAAGGTCAAACACCTGCGCTGCAATCCGTTGCACGGCAGGGTTCTGTACGGCACCGCCAATCAGGAGCAATCGCTCCGCACGGCCGCCCTGGTCACGCAGCGCATCCAGGCCTCCAGCGAGGCCGCACAGCATGCCTTCGATGGCCGCCCGGGCGATATTCGGCCGGGTGGTGGAGGCGATGCTGAGACCGTGGAAACTGGCCTTCGCATGAGGCAGGTTGGGTGTCCGTTCCCCTTCGAAGTACGGCACCAGCACCACACCTCCCGCACCAGACTCGGCCTCGAGGGCGAGCCGGGAAAGCTCGTCGAAGTCGACGTCGAGCAATGCCGCAATAGAGCTGAGCACGCGGGCTGCGTTCAGCGTCACCGCGATCGGCAGGTACTCCCCGCTGGCATCCGCGAAGCCCGCCACAATCCCGCTCGCATCATGTCCGGGCGAGGAGTCGACGGCGAACACGGTGCCGCTGGTACCGACGGACACCACGACGTCGCCGGGTTTCGCTCCGAGGCCCAGTGCCGCGGCGGCGTTGTCGCCCGCCCCGACGCCGAGCAGGACTCCGCCACCAACAGCCTCACTTGCGCGGGGGCCCCCGAAACACTCCGGATGCACGTGGCCTGCGGTTTCGCCGGGGCCCAGCACGCGGGGAAGAACGACGACGCCGGGCGCCGCCGTCGCTGACCCGCCCGAGGCTTCCCGGGCGTCCCGGCCGAACGCCAGTTTGAACAGGTTCAGATCGTAGCGTCCGGTCAGCGGGCTCCAGTAGCCGGTGCCGCTGGCATCCGAACGGTCAGTGGTCAGCTCGTCCAGGTCCGGCCCCAGCGGACTGGAGTCGGCCGGGCCGTAACCGCGAAGACGCCACGTGAGCCAATCGTGGGGGAGCGCGACGGCGGCCACCCTCGCCAAGTTTTCGGGTTCGTGGTCCCTGACCCACCGGATCTTCGTGATCGTGAACGAAGCCACTGGCACCAGCCCGGTCCGCCGGGCGAAGTCCTCCGCCCCTACTTCTGCGGTGAGGTCTTCCGCGGCTCCGGCCGAGCGCGTGTCGTTCCACAGCAGAGCCGGCCGCACCACATTGCCCTCGCTGTCCAGCAGCACCATGCCGTGCTGCTGGCCCGCTACGGACAGCGCCCTGACGTCGGCGAGACCGCCGGCGTCGTCGAACGCTTCGGACAGAGCCCGCCACCACTCGTCCGGGTGGACTTCCGTTCCGTCCGGGTGGCCCGCCCGGCCTTCGCGGACGAGGGCTCCGCTTTCAGCGTCGAGGACCACCACTTTGCAGCTTTGAGTAGAGGAATCAACCCCGGCAACAAGGTTCAAGGAAGCAGCGGCCACGGGATCAGCGCGCCCCGAGGAGGTGCTCGATGAAGAGCTGCTGGAGCTTCACGAATCCGAAGCCCTTGCCGCCAAAGTAGGCATCGGCGTCGAAGTCCTCGTAGGCGGACTTGTCTGCACGCAACTGGGCGTAGCCTTCGCCCGGGTTCAGGGTGGGCTCGTTGATTTCTGCAACCCGTGAAGCCTGGAGGGCTTCCTGGACTTCGGGGTCGGCCCGGAATGCCTTGGCGCGCTCCTTGAGGAGCAAGTAGGTCTGCATGTTCGCAGCCGCAGAGTCCCACACGCCGTCGATGTCCTCGGTGCGGCTGGGCTTGTAGTCGAAGTGGCGCGGGCCGTCGTAGGCCGGTCCGCCGTCGGGACCGCCGTTTTCGAGCAGGTCCACAAGAGAGAAGGCGTTCTGCAGGTCACCGTGGCCGAATACCAGGTCCTGGTCGAACTTGATGCTGCGCTGGCCGTTGAGGTCGATGTGGAAGAGCTTGCCCTGGTACAAGGCCTGGGCGATGCCGTGCGTGAAGTTCAGGCCTGCCATCTGCTCGTGGCCGGTCTCGGGGTTGATACCCACGAGTTCCGGACGTTCCAGGGTTTCGATGAAGGCAAGGGCGTGGCCCAGGGTGGGCAGCAGGATGTCGCCGCGGGGTTCGTTCGGCTTCGGTTCGATCGCGAAGCGGATGTTGTAACCCTTGTCCGTGACGTAGTCGCCCAGCAGGTTCACGGCCTCGCGGTACCGCTCAAGCGCGCCCCGGATGTCCTTGGCGGCGTCGTATTCACTGCCTTCGCGACCACCCCACATGACGAAGGTTTCGGCGCCGAGTTCAGCGGCGAGATCGATGTTGTCCAGCACCTTGCGCAGGGCGAAGCGGCGGACGCCGCGGTCGTTGCTCGTGAAACCGCCGTCCTTGAAGACGGGGTGGCTGAACAGGTTGGTGGTAACCATTGGGACCACCATTCCGGTCGACTTGAGCGCCCCTTGCAGCCGGTCGATTTCGCGCTGGCGATCGGCCGCCGAGCAGCCGAAGGGGAACAGGTCGTTGTCGTGGAAAGTGATGCCGTAGGCGCCGAGGTCGCTGAGGCGGTTGATGGCTTCGACAGTGTCCAGGGGAGGGCGGGTGGCGGAACCGAATTGGTCCTGAGCCTCCCATCCCACGGTCCAGAGGCCGAACGAGAATTTGTCTTCACGGGTGGGCTGAATCGTCATTGAGTGCTCCAGGTAGATTTGTAGATTTGTTTCGCTATCCAACATATTACGAATTCGTGTGATGTCAACCACCTGCGTCAAGAAAACTTTTCACTCCTGACAATGAAAAATTCCCGGAGAACCTAGCGCCACGACTGCCCCACTGTTATGTTGTTGTGGACATCAAATAAGGCCGCAAGGCTCCCAAACGAAGGATTCAACCGTGACTGATCAGCTGGTGGCGGAACGCAACTGGGCAGGAAACTACAGCTACCAGGCACCGCAGATCGCCCACCCAGACAGCGTGGAGCAACTCCAGGAGCTCGTGGCAGGCGCGCGGCAGATCCGTGCGCTGGGGTCCCGGCATTCGTTCAACGCCATCGCGGACACGGACGGTACCTTGGTGGTGCTGGACCGGCTGGACCCGGGGATCAACGTGGATGCGGCAAATATGACCGTCACGGTGAGTGGTGGCACCCGGTACGGGACTCTCGCGTCGGAACTCCAGCGCCAGGGTTTCGCGCTTCACAACTTGGCATCGCTCCCACACATTTCGGTGGCAGGAGCCGTCGCCACCGCCACGCACGGCTCCGGGGACAGAAACGGCAACCTGGCCACCGCCGTCGCGGGCCTTGAACTTGTCACCGCGGACGGCAACATTCTTACCGCGCACCGCGGCGACGAGGACTTCGACGGCATGGTGGTGGGACTCGGCGCACTGGGCATCGTCACCACGCTGACCTTGGACATCCAGCCAAGCTTCGACGTCGCCCAGAACGTCTTCGAAAACCTCAACTGGGATCTCGTCCTGGAAAACTTCGACCAGATCACTTCGTCCGCCTATAGCGTCAGCCTCTTCACCGATTGGAGCGGAGACACCCTGGGCCAGGCATGGCTCAAGCGGCGCAGCGGTGATCCGGTAGCGGAAATTTCAGATTTCTTCGGCGGCACTCCGGCAAGAGAAGCTCGGCACCCGCTTCCGGGAGTGTCAGGCAGTAACTGCACGCAGCAGCTCGGCATTGCCGGGCCTTGGTCCGACCGGCTGGCTCATTTCAGGATGGAATTCACCCCGAGCCAGGGCGATGAGCTACAAAGCGAATACCTCATCCCCCGTGAGCACGCCGTTGCCGCGCTCCGCACCATGCGCAGGCTTTCCGGCATCGTGACCCCGCTGTTGCTGGTAGCCGAAATCCGCACAATGGCCGCGGACCAGCTCTGGCTGAGTGCCAACTACGGCCGAGACGGCATCGGGTTGCACTTCACCTGGCGCCAGGACCAGCCGGCGGTCGAAGCCATCCTGCCGCTGCTTGAGGCGGAACTCGCCCCGTTCGCCGCGAGGCCGCACTGGGGCAAGCTGTTCGACGCCGGCGCTGCCGACGTCGCGCCCTTGTACCCCCGCTTTGACGACTTCATCGCACTGGCGGACCGCCTGGATCCATCAAGGAAGTTCCGCAACGACTTCCTGGACCGCACGGTGTTTGGTAGCTGATATTGTCGCGATGATGCCCTCCCCCACCCGAACTCCCGCCACCGCCAGCGAGCCCGATCCCTCGCGGCGAAACAATTTGGCCCTGCTGACGTCCCTTGTCCATCACAACGGCGTGCTCAGCCGCGCCCAGCTGACCAAACGCACCGGCCTGAACCGGTCCACTGTAGGGACGCTGATAGGGCAACTCGTGAACCTCGAAGTGGTGTATGAAACGGCGCCGTCGGGTGAATCCCAGGTGGGTAGACCCAGCCCCATTGTCCATCCGCGTCCGTCCATAGCTGCCCTTGCGGTCAATCCGGAGATTGACGCCGTCACCATTGGCCTCGTCGGCCTCGGGGGAAAGGTCCAGAAAAAGATCCGCTTCGACACCGAGCGGATCCCCACGGCCAAAGAGGCCGTGAACATCGCGGCCGCAGTGATTGCCGGAATGCGGTCCGAGCTGGACACTTCCTACCGGGTCATGGGCGTGGGTATCGCAGTGCCCGGCCTGGTCAACCGGGACGACGGCGTGGTGCGGCACGCTCCGCACCTGGGCTGGCGCAACGAGCCGGTAGCCAGCATGCTGAGCGAGGCCACCGGATACCCATGCCACGCTGCCAACGACGCATCGCTGGGCGCTGAAGGCGAACTCCTCTTCGGCGCCGGCGCGGGGCAGAAGAACTTGATCTACCTCAACGGTGGGGCCAGCGGGATCGGCGGCGGAGTCATCGCGGACGGAGCACTGCTCCGCGGAGTATCGGGGTACGCCGGGGAACTCGGGCACACCTTTGTCCGCTCGTCCGGGAGGCCCTGCCACTGTGGGGCCACGGGCTGCCTCGAAACCGAAGTCTCCCAGTCCTCGCTTTTTGAACTCGCCGGGCTGGGCGGTGGCGACGCTAGCCAGCTCGAGCAAGCGCTCCGCGCGAAGAGCAGCGAATCCGTTACCGCAGAAGTGGCGCGCCAGCTTGAGTATCTTGGCATCGCCTTGCGGAATGCCGTCAACACTTTCAACCCGGAAGCGATCGTCCTGGACGGTTTCCTTGGCGTCTTGCACTCACTGTCTCCCGGGACCCTGGACAGCTCGCTCCGGTCCCAGGCCATGGACGGACCGTCCGGCCAGGTGAAGATCTACCAAGCTGCCCTCGGCTCTGATCTCATGATGATCGGAGCCGCGGAACTGGCCTTCACGCAATTCCTCGCGGACCCCGCCGGCGCTTTCCCTATCCCTACTCCTTAGTCAGGCCGACCATGCTGAATCAGGCGCCCTTGCTCAATCAGGAACCCTCCCTTAATTGGGCACCGCCCCACGGCGCACCATCACCCATGGGCGAGCATTTCGAACTCACGGCCAGCATCGGCGGCCGCAGCCAGCGCGTTGTGGTGACGGAAGTCGCCGCCAGCTTGCGGGAGCTCGACGTCGACGGCGTGGCCCTCGTCCAGGACTATCCCGCCGATGCGCAATCGCCGTGGTGCGCAGGCTGGGTCCTGGTTCCGTGGCCCAATCGGGTGGCCGGGGGCACGTGGAGCTGCGACGGCGTTGCCCAGCAATTGGACATCACGGAACCGGAAAACGGGAATGCCTTGCACGGATTGCTGACGCGCACTCCGTACCGGGTCACTTCACGCACCACGGACAGCATCACCCTCGACGCCGGTGTCTCGCCACAGTCGGGATACCTCTTCGAGCTGTCGACGTCGGTCCGCTATCAACTCGTAGTGGACGGGCTGCGCGTCACCCACCGCGTGGAAAATACGGGTCTCCGATCCGCACCGGTCGCGCTTGGGGCACATCCTTTCCTCCGTTTGGGCAGCGTGCCGACCGAAGAACTCACGCTCTACATCAACGCCGATACCCATATCGAGGTGGACGAACGCCTGAACCCGAGCGGAATCACCACGGACGTCAGCGGAACCCGGTACGACTTCCGCACCGGCCAGATGGTGGGTTCCGTTGACCTCGACGATGCCTGGGGCGATGTCCGTCAAGAAGGCGACGGCAGCTCCCTGCACTATCTGGAGGCGCCTGACGGCAGCCAAGTTCAGCTGCTCATGGACGCTTCCTTCGGCTACGTCCAGGCCTTCACCACCACGGATTTCACCACCGACGGCGGCATGGTGACCGCCGTCGCGCTCGAACCGATGACCGCCCCGGCCGACGCCTTCAACAGCGGCCACGGCCTGCGCTGGCTGGAACCCGGCGAGGCTTGGGAAGCTAGCTGGGGCATCCGGTACCTGCTGCCCCGGCGCTCGGGCGGGATCTCCTAAGTTTGTGCTGAAATCTCCGCGGGTACAGTTGGTCGGATGACTACCAAGATTGATCTTGAACGTGCTGCCGATACCCTCCGTGCGTGGGCATTGGATGAAGACCTGAAGCAACGTGTCATGTCCTCACCTACCCTGGCGACGATGGCTTCGCGTGTCGCGAGGAGATACTCGGCCGGGGACACCATCACTGACGCTATCCGGGTAGCCGCAGCCGCGGTGTCCCGCGGCCACGCCGCCAGCATCGAATATGCCGGCGAGAGCGTGCGCAGCGCTGAGCTCGCCCGCTCGGAGGCCGGGGTGTTCCTCGAGTTGGGCTCCGCTCTCGGGACGTCCGGCCTGCCGAGCAGTATCTCCTTTGACCTCTCCCACCTCGGCGCACTCGTGGACCGCGATCTGGCCCTGGACCACGTGCGCCAACTCGCCGCGATAACTGAACCGTTCGGAACGGAGCTGATGATCTCTGCCGAAGGCTCGGAACGGACCGACCTGATCCTGGACCTATATGACGAGCTTGCCGCCGAGATCCCCCACGTCGGCATCACGCTCCAAGCGCGCCTGCATCGCACGTCCGGCGATCTTGAGCGAGTCCTACGCCACCCGGGTACCGTTCGCCTGGTCAAAGGCGCGTTCCTTGAGCCCGAGTCTGTTGCCTATCCCCGCAACAGCGCCGAACTCACTAACGTCTACCTCGATCTGGCGAGCCGGCTCATTCTTTCCGGCCACTCGTTGTCCCTCGCGACCCACGACGACGCGCTCGTCAGGACGCTTATCGCCAGGCACGGGGAGGCGCTGAAGACCGGCACGATCGAATTCGAGATGCTCCTCGGGCTGGGAACTGATCTCCTCGACCAACTGCAGCAGGAAGGATACCGGACGCGCGAGTACGTCATCTTCGGTGGCGAATGGTGGTTGTACGTCCTCAACCGCATCGCCGAGCACCCTGAACGAGCGCTCACGGCCCTCGCCGACCTCAACCTGAGCTGACTCTGGCACTTCCCTGGCGACGCGCAAATAGCTAACCGACACGGAGAAACCCTGACGACACCCGAATTTCGGTCGCGCCACGGAATATCCGTGTCGCCAGGCATCCAGCGCGTCGCAAAGCCTCCGCCGGAACTGCCGTGAAACTACTCCGCCCCCGGCCATCCCGTGTACGACTCCGCAAGGTACGCCCGCGCATGCCGGGAGGAGACCACGGAGTGGAGTTCGCCGAGCTGGCGGGCTCGGCTGAAATCGTCCGAGCCGGGGACGGTGTGCAGCATGGAAGTCATCCAGTAGGAGAAGTGCTGGGCCTTCCAGACGCGTTCCAGGGCGCGGTCGCTGTAGGACTCGAGCAGGGCGCCGGAACCGTTTGAGTAGAAGGACTCCAAACCTTCGAAAAGCACCTTGACATCGTGCAGGGCCAAATTTAGGCCCTTGGCACCGGTCGGGGGGACGGTGTGGGCGGCGTCTCCGGCAAGGAACAGGTTCGCGTGGCGCATGGGAGTGTGGACGAAGCTGCGGAACGGCAAGACCATCTTCTCGAGGACCGGCCCTTCCTTGAGCTCAAAGCCGTTTCCGTTGACGCGCTTGCGGAATTCGGACCAGATGCGCTCGTCGTCCCAGTCGGCTACGTTTTCCTTGGGATCGCACTGGAAGTACATGCGCTGCACGTTCTCCGTGCGCTGGCTGATCAGGGCAAAGCCGCTCTCCGAATTGGCGTAGATCAGTTCGTCCGAGCTGCGCGGAGCCTGGGCGAGGATGCCGAACCAGGCGAACGGGTATTCGTGGAAATACCACTTGCGGTTCGCCTCGGGGATCTGGAAGCGGCAGTGGCTGCGGGATCCGTCGGCACCCACCAGGAAGTCCGCCTGGATCTCGAATTCCTGGCCCTCGGAGTCGGTGAACCAAACTTTCGGCTTGCCTTCGAGGTCGTGGATGGTGGTGTCGGTGACGCTGTACCGGACGTCCCCGCCGTCGTCCTTGCGCCGTGCGGCGAGGTCGAGGAAGACGCCTGTCTGCGGATAAAGCCAGACCGATTCCCCCACGAGTTCCTTGAAATCGATCCGGTGGCTTTCGCCGTTGAAGCGCAGCTCGATGCCGTCGTGCCTGTCGCCGTCGCGCAGTACCCGGTCCGAAACGCCGCTGTCCACGAGCAGATTCACGGAGCCGTGTTCCAGGATGCCCGCACGGACTGTTTCGGCGATCTGCTGATGGCTGCGGACTTCGATGACGGTGGATTCGATCCCCGACTTCGCCAGCAGGTGGGAGAGCATGAGGCCGGCCGGGCCAGCGCCCATGATGGCCACTTGGGTGGTGATGATCTTGCGTGCCATGTGTTCCTCGCTTCATCGCGGAACCGCGGCCGGAGGGCTGCGGCGGGTTCTGCTGATCAGTGTGACCCCCACCGCATGGTCGGCGTTACCCGAATTCCGTTCAACGGAAAATCGCTACGCCTTCTCCGAGCTGGCGTCCGATGCCCCGGGCCGCCGTCTGCAGCGCCGGGACCAGCGCCTGCAGGCGCATCTCAGCAAGCGGGACCACGACGCCGAGCGCAGCCACAGTGCGCCGCCTACCGTCCTTGACCGGTACCGCGATACCCCACGTATCCGGATCCACTACGCCGGCGAGCTGCGCGTAGCCCTGTTGCGCGGTTTCGGCCAAACGGTGACGGACGACGTCGGCAGTCACCTTCCCGGCAGGGTCACTGAACTGCTTGAGGTACTCCGCCTGCTGCTCGCGCGACTGGTTCGCCATCAACGCGAGCCCGGCCGAGGAAATATGGACGGGCATGCGGCCGGCCACGCGGGCGCGGTTGGCCACAGATCCGCGGCGGGACAGCCGTTCCACGAACAACGCCTCCCAACCGTCCAGCACTGCGAGGTTCACGTTCTGGTTCAGGACCTGCTGGATGTCCTCCATGAACGGCACGGCTGCTTGGCGGAGGGCCAGGGTGGGTGAATTACGGTTGACGAGTTCCCACAACCTCAGGCCCAGGCGGACATGTCCACCCGGGGCCAGTTCCAGGAGCCCGTGATCGGCGAGTTGCCGCACCAAACGATGCGCGCTTGTGAGCGGCAAGCCAGCGGTCTCCGCGAGTTCGGAAAGCTGCAGGGAGGTGGAGCCTTCGGGAAAGGCTTCAATGATCCGGACGATGCGATCCACCACGGAATCGCCGGACGCCGAGTTGGCCACGGAGCGCTTCCCACTTTCCTACGGATTCCATTGAATGGTGCCGCGCTCCAGCTTACACGGGGTCCGCAGGAGTGGCGGGCGCACTTTCCACGGGCGTCTCCCGAGCAAGGTTCGCCGCGGGATCCTGTACTTTCCGCCGCGAGATTTCCATGCCAATCGCGTCATAATGCGCCAGCAACTCCGGTCCGCGAAAGGTGGTGGGTTGGTCCAGTAGCCCAAAGGCGAAGTCGCTGGCGGCGAGAAGTTCATCATCGGAAAATTTGTCCAGCGGCTGGAATCCACCGGCATCGATCGAGGCAGCGAACTCGCCAGTGATCTCGACCGGTTTCGGCCCCGCCGCGGCCTCAACGGGAAGGGCGGAAGGCCGATCCATGAATTCCAGTGAAACTCCGGATCTGGTGGAGAGTCCTACTTCGGTGGCGCCGCCGTCGATCGCATTGAGGTCGTTACGGAGTCCCGCCAAGGCCTGCGATTCCACAAGCGCGGCGCGGGCAAAGCTCACTCTGATGTGGGAAATGATGCCCATCCGCCGGATCCGGCGAACGATGTGAACGAGAGCGGGGCGGGAATCCTCGTTGAGGCTCCCCCGCACGTCTATCTCTACTGCATCCGTGGAAACATCGAACTTGACGAGGGCGTGCAATCTGCGGTCCATAGGTACTCCAAAAGAGGGTGTCTATGGCCGACGGCTCAACCTCAAGAAGAGTAGCCTCTGGCACCCTGTTGCACAACCCCACGCGTTGACTCATAAAAAACCTCCGCGTAGCCGCATACGTTGCCTCATGGGAAAAGGTCCGGGAAGGGTGGCCGCGGAGATCCTTGAGGGATGGGATTGACGATGGGTGAACGCAAAGCCGTGACGAAGCACCTGGCCGAGTCCTACCGGGCCGGTGACCGGGCCAGGAAAGGGCGGATCCTGGATGAGCTTGTCGAGCTGACCGGCTGGTACCGGGACCATGCCCGGGCGGTTTTGCGGCATGCGCTCGATCCGCCGCGGCCACGGCCCGTCAGGCCGGGACGCGCCCCGGTGTATGGGGCCGACCTGCAGGACGGTCTCGTGCTGTGCTGGGCGGTGCTGCGGGGCCCTGCGGGCAAGCTGCTGGCCCCGATGCTGCCGGATCTCGTGCCGATGCTGCGGGCAGAGAAGGTCCTGGACATCACCGACGGGCAGGCAGCGATGCTCGCCCGCATGAGTGCGGCGACCATTGACCGGCGGCTGGCCGGTCAGCGGGCGAAGCTCCTGCCGCATGGCCGGTCCCATACCAAGCCCGGATCTTTGCTGAAGTCCCAGATCCCGATCCGCACCTGGGCCCAGTGGGACAACGCTGTGCCGGGTTTCGTCGAGATCGATCTGGTCGGCCACGAGGGCGGCGCCGCGTCCGGGCAGTACTGCTTCACCCTCACGGTCACCGATATCGCTACCGGGTGGACGGTGAACCGGTCCGTGCCGAACAAGGCACAGAAGCACGTCTTCGCGGCCCTGCGGCACGTCCTGGCGGTCTTCCCGTTTCCCGTCATCGGCATCGATTCGGACAACGGCAGTGAGTTCATCAACAACGAACTCTTCGAGTTCTGCCTCGAGCACCGCATCACCTTCACCCGGTCCCGTCCGAGCAACAAGAACGACGGCGCCCACGTCGAACAGAAGAACTGGTCCCGGGTCCGTGAGCTTGTCGGCTACCTGCGCTATGACACCGCCGCGGAACTGGAGCTGCTCAACGAGATCTGGGAGCTGGACCGGATCTTCACCAACTACCTGCTGCCCCAGCAAAAGCTCATCGCCAAGGTCCGCCACGGGGCCAAGGTCAGCAAAACCCACGACCGGGCGGCGACCCCGCACAGGCGCGCCGTAGCAGACCCCGCCGTGGCACGGATGCCCGTGATCCGCATGAACGCCCAATACAAGAAGATCAGGCCGGCCGCGCTCTCACGGCAGATACTGGCCCTCACCGGCCGGCTTGAAGCCATCGCCACCGCCAAACAACCGGCACCGATCAAACCTGTCGTGAACGAACGATGGAACCACACCAGCCGGAGGTTTTCACATGAGGCAACGAATCAACCTTCCCGGAGGTATTGACGTGAGGCAACAGGCCCCACGTTGACTAACGGAAAAGTCCGGACTCAACCCGCACGGTGGTGTCCCTGGCCGTGGTCTGGTTCCTCGAAGTGGGTCAGGGCGCCCGCTGCGTCGACAGAATCCACCAAGGACTTGGCGATATCGCGCAATTTCACGTTGCGATTGCTCGAGGCATCTGTCAGGATCCGGACAGCATCCTCCTGGCTGCAACGGCTCTGTGCCATGACAACTCCCACGGCGATGTCGATGATCGTGCGGGACTCCATCGCCGCCCGGAGGTTCTTGGCACTGTCCGCGTGAAGTGCGAACCTGACGGCAAGGCGCAAGGCCTGCGACACCTCTCTGGTGTATCCCCGGGCACGCTCCGCGGCCCTTTCGTCGAACTTGTAGGGGGCTTCGGAGTACAGGTTGAGCGCAGCCTTCGCCTCTCCCTCGAGGTCGAAAGGCAACGACAGAACCGACCTCAGGCCGAACGACGCAACCGCGTTCGCATAGTCAGGTCCCCAGCGATCCTCCTCAAGGAGATCGGGAACGTGGACTTCCCGCTCCTCTTCGGCGGCCGTCAGGCAGGGACCTTGTGCCAAGGAATACTGGATCTCGTCCACCTCCCGGGCCACATCACTGCTCCACCCAACCGTGACGGCCTTGCGCTCGCGCAGCAGCGTGATCCCACAAAGCGCGTCATCGCCGTCGCCCGCCATCTGGTGGGCAGAAAACCGTGCCAGTTCATTGAGGAAGTCCTCGAAGTCGGCACTTTCCAGGATCAGGTTCTGGATTTGGTCAATGGTGGTCGGGGCGGAATCTGCAGGGAGCATGGCACGTTCTCCAGGTGAATATGCTGATGGGGGCATGTGGAAATAATAAGCCTCCTTACCTAAGGTCCAACACTGTTCGCAACCGTGACCATGCCGTCGGCGTCAATACCACCGCAACGCCGACGGCGGCCCCGATCACCGTCTCCACGATGCGGTCCCGCAGCAAGAGCCCGGGGTCAACCCGGGCGGCCAGCAGCGTGGCGATCAAGGCCAGCGGTGTCACGAAAATCTGTGCAACGAGGTACTGCCTGGCAATAAACATCTCCGCCCCGAACTGGCAGGCCGCGATCACCAGGACCATGGCCCACGGTGCGGGATTAAGCCACAAGATGCCCGCCAGCAGCACCAGGCCGATCACCGTTCCGGCGATTCTCTGGATACCCCGGCGGACACGGTGACGGGTGGAATGTCCCACCAAAGGGACCACGGCCGCCACCATGGCCCAATACGTGTGCCCGAAGCCGAGCCGTTCGCCGGCCAGCGTCGCCAGCGTCCCCGCGAGGCCGGCCGCTACCAGGTAACCGCCGCCTTCCAACCACGCTGCCCGACGCTCGGGAGCCGTGTGCCGGATGGGCGGCGGCCGCTTCCAGGGCGTCCTATGGCTCTTGACCACACGGGCGGACATGCCGATCAGCAGGCACAAGCCCGTGGTCAAGACGGCGACCAGCAACGCCTCCCACAAGGGGGGTTGCGCTGCAATGGAGGCGATCGCGGCGAACGCGAAGATGTGGAAAAGGGAGCCGGCAGGACGCAGGCGCCAAAACGCGGCCACCACAGAACAGGCGCCGGCAACAAAAGTGGTTGCGGCGGTCAGGAACCATGAGTATTCGACGGCCCCGATGCCCCACTGTTGCGCCACGCGGGCGGTCAACGTTCCGAACAAGATGACCAACAGCATGAGGCCGCCGGCACGGAGCTGGCTGCGAAAGCGGAGGCTGTGCGGTTCGTTACGGCCGTAGATGCCGGTGAAGGCACCGAACGATGCGAAAACGGCCAGGTCGAGGCGACCCACCAGGGTCAGCGTAATGAGCGGAACGAACACGCCTGCTGCACAGCGGAGAGCCGGGTGATGGTCCTTGTTGCCGGGACCCATGGTGAACATCTCCGGTACAGCCTTCAAGGGGCAGCTTGCCTTTCGTCGCAGGATCAAACATACGACGGCGGCGCTGGCGTCCGCTTCGAATCTTACGGTGCAGCGGCCCTATTTGCGCATGGCCTCATGGATCTGGAGCGCAAACCAGAGCTGGGCCAAGGTGGAGGTTTCGGTCATGTCGAGACCCGTCAATTCGCTGATTTTCCGGATGCGGTAGATAACGGTTTGACGGTGGGCGAAGAGCGCCGCAGCGGTCTTTTGCCAGGACCTCTGGGTGTCCAGATAGGTCCTCAAAGTCACGATGAGATCGCCTTCCTGGCTCTGTTCGTACGCGAAGATCGGGCCGAGCAGCCGCTGAACCATCGCCGCCCCTTCCTCGAAACTCGTCAGCCCCAACCACGATGGTCCCTCGGCGTAGCGGGCCAAATTCAGGTCGTTACCTTTGGCTGAACCGAGCGCCCACAGCGATTCCTGCAGCGCACGCTGGATGCCGGCGGCAGAGGTGGGCGAGCTGATGCCAATCCTCGCCCCGGGCCCAGCGCAGTGGATCAAGACGTCGTCAGTCACCGCTGCGGACACCGCCACATGCAGTGTGTTGAAACGCCGCAGACAAGCGGCCTTAAAGCCGTGGCGCCACAGTTCGACGTGAACGCTCGCCAGCCGGTCGCCGTCGTCGGACCCTATCGAAACCACCACAAAACTTTGTGCCGGAACGTCAAAAGCCGTGAGCCGGCTCTCCAGCTCCGCGATCCCGAGGCGGCCCTCGACCGCCTGCAGGAGGAATTCGCCCGCCAGGCGATGTTGGCTTTCCAGGGACAGGACCGTCCGGGAGAGTTCCAGCCCCAGCACCGTTGCCGCATGTAGAAGCACGACGGCGTCAGGGTGCGGATCGCTTTTCGGCAGCACCACCAAGAGCGCATTGGGGTGGGTCGGAATGTCCATCATCAACACATGCCGGCCAAGTAGCCGATGCCATTGAAACTTCTTTCCGGCCAAGGGTGTTTGCCCTGTCAGCGGGGCCAATTCCGCCTGCAGGAAGTCCGGCAGCGGCTCGCCGTCCGGATGCCACGGATGAAGGCAGCGCCGGTCCACCACGAAAAGATCCGCATCGAGCTCAGCCGCGAGTCCATGGAGAAGGCCGTGCCAGTGGTCCTCAATTGTTCCCGTGGTGCGAAGCAAGTCATACACCCGGGCGGTCTGACGCAGGCGCCGCGATTCCTCCAACAGGGAAGCCTCGGCCACCGTTCGCGCGATGGCGATGAACGGTAGGGGGTACGGAATGTTGATCAGCGGCAGCGGCAACCGCTCGCAAGCCGCCAGGAACTCCGGCAATAGCTGCGGGGCGTGCATCTTCTCTCCGATGGCCAGCGCACTGGCCCCTGCGCCGACGAGTGCCTCGGCGAGCGCTACTTGGCCTGGGGCGTCGGCTGGGATTGACAGGCCATTGGTCATCATCAGTTCGCCGCCGGTGACCCATTCCCACAGCCTCGGCAAGTCGGAAGTGTGTGCCCACGTGATTCGGCCGTCCTTACCGGCGGACCCCGCCAGAAGAGTGAGTCCCAACTGGGGTTCCGCCAAGAGCTCGGCCACGGTTATCGCCATGAAGATGCGCTCCCAGATCGTTCCGGCCGTTTTTCCCGGCGCTTAGACATTTGTATAAGGGCCTCGGCCATTTGTAGTCAATCTACCGCTATACGCAGTGATGTGCGTCACCAAGAATGGGATTACTTACTTCCCGACAACACTCCGACTCGACATTCCCGCTCAAAGGCGAGCACCCCTCCTCCCAACCCGAAAGCTGCCGGCGTCGCCGCTCGGCAGCACCGCACGAAGGATCCCGGCATGACAACGCATCAGCCCATCGGCCCCGTCGACGCAACAAAAGTCCCCCGGTATGCAGGCCTCGGCACTTTCGCCAGGCTTCCCCAAATCGACCGCGTCCCGGACTACGACATTGCGATCGTCGGAGTACCGTTCGACGGCGGAACGTCCTTCCGGCCCGGCGCCCGTTTCGGTCCTGCCGCGGTCCGCGAAGCCTCCCGGCTTCTGCGTCCCGGGTACCACCCCGAACTGGATGTTGAACCCGTCAACGAAGTCCAGGTTGTGGACGCCGGGGACATCGCCTGCACCCCCTACGACATCACACGGGCCGTCCGCGAAATCGAAGAGCAGGCACTGCCCCTGATCAGTGAGGACAAGAAGCTCATCTCGATCGGTGGCGACCACACCATTGCCCTCCCGATGCTGAGGGCCCTGAACAAAGTCCACGGACCGGTCGCGTTGCTGCACTTCGATGCCCACCTGGATACTTGGGATACCTACTTCGATCAGCCGGTCACACACGGAACCATCTTCCGGCGGGCTTTCGAGGAAGGCCTCCTCGTGGAAGATAGGTCTATGCACGTCGGAATCCGCGGACCTGTTTACGACCGCAACGATTTCCTCCGCGACCATGAATTCGGATTCCAGATCATCCGCTGCTCGGACCTGGACGTCATAGGCGTTCCGGCGGCCATCGCACAGGTCAAGGAGCGGCTCGGCGACACCCCGGTCTACGTCTCCATCGACATCGACGTCCTGGACCCCTCCTACGCGCCGGGCACCGGCACCCCGGAGATGGGCGGGCTCCACTCCCGCGAGCTGCTGGCCCTGCTCCGCGGACTGGACGGCATCAACATCGTCGGCGCCGACGTCGTCGAGGTCAGTCCGGCTTACGACCATGCAGACATCACTTCCGTAGCCGCGGCCACCCTTGTCTTCGATCTCCTCGCGCTGATGGTGAACCGCGGCAAGGCCGAGGCGAACGCTGCCTCCCTCGACGATGCCCGTGAGCTGCAAGCAGCCTCTTGGACCGCGTCATGAACACCGGAAGCAATCCCGCCGCAGTCACCGAAGTGCCTCGGCTCGAAGACAAGACCATTCAGCCCATCCCGTTGAACGAACGCCACGGAAAGGCGCGGGACCTCTTCACCATCTGGTTCGGTTCCAACATCATGATCATGACCATCGTGACCGGCGGACTAGCCACCACGGTGTTCGGGCTCAGCTTTGTGCCTGCCATCGTGGGAATCATCCTCGGAAACGTCATCGGTGGCATCTTCATGGCGCTGCACTCCGCCCAAGGACCGCAACTGGGCGTGGCACAGATGATCCAGACCCGCGGCCAATTCGGCTCCTTCGGGGCGCTACTGATCGTTGTCATCGTGGTGATCATGTACGTCGGATTCTTCGCCGCGAACCTGGTCTTTGGCGGCGAGGCAATGGCCGCAGTCAGCCCGGACATCAGTGTTGACGCAGGCATCATCATCATCGGCGTTGTCAGCGTCGTTGCCACGATTTTCGGCTACCGGCTCATTCACGCCTACGCACGTTTCCTCAGCATCGTGGCCGGTTTGGCATTGCTTCTGGCCTTCGTCTGGATCATGTTCGTCCACGGGCTGCCTGCCACTTTCCTCTACCAGGGAAACTTCAACTGGGTCGGCTTCATGGCCACCGTCTCCGTATCCGCGTTGTGGCAGCTCGCCTACGCTCCGTACGTCTCGGACTACTCCCGCTACATGCCGCAAGGCACCGGCTCGGGCCCGGCATTCTGGGCGTCCTACTCAGGCTGTGTCCTAGGCACGCTCTTCCCGATGTTCCTGGGCGCCTTGGTGGGAACCTTGGCGGTCACGATGGGCGCGGACGCCGGCAACGTCGAAATCGTCGGCAGCATGGGAGCGGTACTCCAGCCATGGACCCTGGCAGTCGTGGGAATCTTCTGCCTCGGCGTTGCAGCGTCGAACGCCATGAATCTCTACTGCGGCGTCCTGTGCAGCCTCACGATTGGGCAGACGTTCAAGCCGAACTGGTTGCCACGCGCCAAGACCCGAAGCGTTGCGGCAATCATCCTCTTTACCCTCGCACTCCTGATCTCGCTGTTCGCCCGCGACAATTTCATCCTCTTTTACACCAACTTCCTCTCCTTCCTGATGTACGTGCTGGTTCCCTGGACGGCCATCAACCTGGTGGACTACTACCTCCTCCGGCACGGCGATTACAGGGTTGAAGACTTCTTCAAGCGCGACGGCGGCGTGTACGGCCGCTTCAACTGGGTAGCGATCGGTTCCTACGTGGCAGGTGCCCTGGTCCAGCTTCCCTTCTCGGCAACGGCGATCTACACCGGGCCCGTCGCAGCGGCAATGGGCGGCGTGGACCTCTCATGGATTGTCGGCCTCGTCGTCGTTGCCCCGCTCTACTACGTCGCGGCACGAGTGTTCCGGAGGAAGACCGAGGCCGCACCGTTCCAAGCCCCCGTACTCGCAAGCGACTTGGTCTAACACACCGCGGACCAGGGCCTGCACTCCCCATAAACTCCCGACGCCGCGACCGGCGCCAGAAAACAAAGGCAAAAATCATGACACTCATTGACACCGAACAGTTCACCGTCCGCCGCGTCAGCGAAGACAACGGCTCCCCTGCGGCCCACGACGTCTCGGCCATCCTGCCCCTGCCTCTGCCTCCCGGCGGGCACTTCATTGGCGGATCGTTTGTTCCGGGCTCTTCCGACCACCTCATCGACGTCGTAGACCCCACCACTGAAGAGGTCATCGCCTCCGTGCAGGCAGGCACCACCGCGGACGTCGACGTTGCGGTTGAAGCAGCCGTGGCGGCCCAGAAATCGTGGGGCGCCACCACGCCGAAGGAACGGTCCGAGGTCCTGAACCTGATCGCCAACATCATTGAAGCCAACCGGGAAGCCTTCGAAATCATCGAATCCGCCAACACCGGTAAACCGCGAACCGTTGCGGAAGACGATGTCTCCAGCACCATTGATACTTTCCGTTTCATGGCCGGAGCTTCCCGCACGCTGACGTCCATGGCCGGTGGCGACTACGCAACCGGACACACCTCGGTGATCCTCAGGGAGCCGGTGGGCGTGGTGGGCGTCATCACCCCGTGGAACTATCCCCTGCTGATGGCTGCCTGGAAGATCGCGCCCATCCTGGCCGCCGGAAACAGCATCGTCCTCAAGCCGTCCGAACAGACACCTCTCTCGACGCTGAAGCTCGCCGAAGTCCTGGCCGGACGCATTCCGGACGGAATCCTCAACGTCGTGACTGGACAGGGGCGAACCGTCGGACAGCGCCTTTCCGAACACCCTGGCATTGCCCTCGTTGCCTTGACGGGGAGCGTTGTCAGCGGACAGGCCGTGGCCGAGACCGCGGCCAAATCGGTCAAGCGCGTCCACCTGGAACTCGGCGGCAAGGCCCCGGTTGTTGTGTTTGCCGACGCCGACCTCCGTGCTGCCGCCGCCGGCGTGCGAAACGCCGGGTACTGGAATGCCGGGCAGGACTGTGGCGCTGCATGCCGCGTACTTGTGCACGAGTCGGTGGCTGCCGAGTTCACCGAACACCTCGTGCGGGAAGTCGGCACGCTGGTGGTGGGGGCTCCCGGCGCAGGGGACGACGTGGAAATCGGTCCCATGATTTCCCGCCCGCACTTCGAACGCGTCAAGGAATCACTGGCCGAGGCAAAAGCCGCGGGCCTGCACATGGCCATCGGAGGTTCTGCCCTCGAGGGACCCGGCTACTTCATCGAACCCACGGTCATCAGCGACGTGCCGGCCGGGGCGCCTATCGCTACCCACGAGATCTTTGGTCCCGTGGTCACGGTCGAGACTTTCACTTCTACCGAAGAAGCCATTACACGGGCAAACGAGAGCCCCTACGGACTGTCTGCCTCGGTATGGACCCGGGATTCAAGCCTCTCACTGGGCGTCCCAAAGCAACTCGATTTCGGTACCGTCTGGGTCAATTCACACTTGGTGTTGGCTTGCGAGGTGCCGTGGGGCGGATTCAAGGGATCCGGATACGGTCGCGACCTCTCGCTCTACGCCTTGGACGACTATTCCCGCACCAAGCACGTCATGATCAACCACGGCGCATGAGCGTTCAGACAAGCATCGGAGCTTAGCAATGACCACCGCGAACCTGCCCGGCACCTCATCACCGGCACGCGCCGCCACTCCGTCCGCACCCTTCGGTACTGACGTCACGTGGACCAACTGGGGCGGGAACCAGAGCGCCACACCTGCCTTCACCGTCCGGCCGAGGACGGAACAAGAAGCGCTCGACGCCGTCCGTTTCGCCATTCGCGAAGGCCTGCCTGTACGGGCGGTCGGCTCGGGGCATTCGTCGTCGCCGCTGGTCCAGACGGGCGGTGTCTTGATGGACATGTCCGCGCTGTCAGCGATCACCGGAACCGACCCCGTCCGGCGTCGTGCCAGGGCACTTGCCGGCACCACCATCAACGCCTTCGGCGATCCGTTGTGGGAGCATGGGCTGGCACTGGGCAACCAAGGCGACATCGACAAGCAGCAGATTGCGGGGGCGCTCTCAACCAGCACCCACGGTTCCGGGAAGGATCTGGGTAGCTTCTCCTCAAGCCTTCGCTGGGTGAAGCTGATCAATGGTTACGGCGAGATCGTCGAAATCGGCGAGGGTCAGCTCCGCGAACTCAGGGCTGCCCAGGTGGCTTTGGGCACCCTCGGAATTTTCCTTGAGGTGGAGTTGGCGGTTGAGGACCGCTACTACCTGCAAGAACAGATCACGTATCCCACGTGGGCGGAAACCAAGGCAACGTGGCAGTCCGACATCGACGGGAACCGGCATTACTCGTTTCTCTGGTGCCCGGAAGAAGGTTCGTGCGAGCTCCTGGACCTCCCGGGCTCGCCAGGCCAAAGCATGGCAAACCGCAGCTACACCAAGCGGTACAACATCGCGCAGCTCCAGGACGAGCGCGAAATTTCGGGTACGGAAGGTGCCCGGCTTGACCGCTCGTACCGCATCTATCCAGGCGGATTCACCACACCTTTCCACGAACTCGAGTACTTCGTGCCGAGCGAGGTTGGACTGTCCGCCGTCGAGGCTGTCCAGGACCTGATCCGCACCAAGCATGCTGACCAGAAATATCCCGTAGAGGTTCGCTGGGTGAAGGCCGATGAGGGCTACATGTCCCAGTTCCAGGGACGCGACACGACGGTCATCACCCTGACCACCGAGCCCGGGACCGACTACTGGCAATTCTTCCGGGATGCCGACGCGGTACTGCAGGAATTCGAGCCACGAGCGCACTGGGGAAAGATCCATTTCATGACCAGGAGCCGCTTGGAACGCCTCTACCCGGAGCTGGACACTTTCATCCAGGTACGTCGCGAGTTCGATCCTCGTGGAATATTCCTCAACGACCACACCCGCGCCTTGCTGGGCTGACCCAGGGAGGCAACGCTCGGTACGCCCGTTTGAAACTTTGGAATGATAGTTTGATCTCTGCTTTAGCCAGATACCCGTACCCACCGGAGGTCATCCCATGCTCAAAGGTTTCAAGGACTTCGTTCTTCGCGGCAACATTATCGAGCTGTCCATCGCGGTCGTCATCGGCACCGCCTTCACAGCCTTGGTCGCAGCGTTCACAACCAACATCATCAACCCGGTCATCGCTGCCGCCGGCGGAGTCAACGCTGAGGGCCTGGGCTTCTCCATCTGGCCGGACAACGCGAAGACCTTCGTCAACTTCGGCGCAGTCATCACCGCGTTTGTGACCTTCCTGATCACGGCTGCCGTGGTGTACTTCATCTTCGTTGCGCCCATGAACAAGATCAACGAGCTGACCAAGCGCCGCGCGTCCATCGAAGAGCCCGAGGACGAGCCGCTGCCGGCTGACACCGCACTGCTGGTCGAAATCCGTGACCTGCTGACCGATCTCGCCGCCGCCAACAAGGAAACCTCCCGCTAAGTCCTTCGCGGTCCGGTTCAGTACCTCCGCCGCGCGCTGAACCGGCCCGCACAGCGTTGTATGAGATCGTGACGCAGGCGCAATCCGCCTGAAACAGGTTTCGGGCACGATTGGTGCCATGAAGCCGAACAAGAGGACTCCCGCTACCGCAGAGCTCTCCTGCGAAGTGTGCGGCCAGATGCCCGAGGCCCCGAAGGCCCGGGTGACGGTGGCCCAAATCGCCGTGATGCTGCCGATCGAACTTCTTGTGCATGCCATCGTGGTTGAAACGCACCTGCCTTACCTGGCCAAGGTGCTCCTCCTGACCGTCACCGCCACAGTGCTGGTGATCTGGGTAGCCGAGCCCTCGGCGGCAAAAGTCCTGCGGCGCTGGATCCATGCCCCGGCCCTCCGCCACCGCCGGAAACTCAACTCTGCCCCGGCGCTTTGGCGGGCGAGGACCGTGCTCCGGGACCAGCCGGGCTCCCTCCAACGGATCACCCAATCGCTGGCACGGGCCGGCATCAACATCCTCAGCATCCATGTCCACCCTGTGGACGGAGCGGTGATGGACGAATTCGTGTTGTCCGCCCCGGGCAACCTCGCCGAGCAGGATCTGCTAATAGCCCTCGACGACGGCGGCGGCCGGGATTCGCACGTGTGGCCCACCACTGCACTCGCCATGGCGGACGGCCAGACCAAGGCCCTGAGCCTGGCTGCCCGGATCGCCGACAACCCGAACGAATTGTCCCTTGCGGTCGCGGAACTTCTCTCGGCGAAAATCGTCACCCACGAACCCGAAGGTCCGGCGGCCGAGGCGGCCTCCGCCGTCGGGCCTTCCACGACGTTCCTGAAGATTCCCACCGCGTGGCACGGTCCGCTCTTGTTTTCCCGGCCCGGTGAGCCATTCACGCCGGCGGAATCGGCCCGCGCCCATCGGCTGGCCGAGCTGGCAGAAATCCTGGCGCACACCCGCAGCGCCGAATCCAAGGACCGGGACTGAGCCCGGGCCTCAACTGGAGGGCGGTGGCGGGATGAACGCCATGGACGTAACGCACGTGGATACTGCGGAGCCACGCGGGGCGCTTAGCTCCGGGTTGCCCAGCGCAGGGATGCCCAGGGCCGAAGCGGTGGCCAGCGCAGGAATGCCCAGCGCCGGGATCGACAGCGCAGGGACGCCGAGCGCCCGCATGTTCAGCGCCGAAGCGGTGGCCACGAGCCGGGAACCCCAGCACTGGGGCCGGGCGATGGCCGTTGCCATCGGCAAACTCGCGGAACAGTTGGCTGTGAAGGATGGGCATGAGGCCTTGATGGGCCGGGAACTACGGCTTCGCATCACGGAAGATCCCGGGGGAGTACGCATCGCAATGTGGTGTTTGCCGGAGGAGTAGCCGCCCCGATCAGTAGGCCTCACGACACCCTGAATGCCTCTTGACACGGGGAATGCCTGGCGCCACGGGTATTCCGGCCTCGCCAGGTGGGCGGAGCGTCGCCAGGTGGACAGCCTGTCGTGGGGAAGATACCGCGTCGCCAAGCCAACACCCCGCCCCGCCCGCGCCCCCGCCCGCGCCCTCCCCCACTCCCGGTATCCCACCACACACGTCCACCTGCCGCAGCGTCGCGCCGGTATCCCACCGCCAACCTCCGCGCCCAAGCAACCCCACAAAATCAAGAAACTTCGTCACCCAGTCACATTTCGTTTCCTGACTTTGTATACCAAAACCCTTGACAGTGCGCCGGGTCACATCTAACTTTGATTTTGGGATCCCAAAACGGGATCCCAAAACGGACTCAATGTACCGGCAGCGTCCCTCCTCCCAGAAAGAGGATCGGGCCGCTACAGCTGCCGCCGGCGCGGGTCCAGCTGCCGCGGCAACCCGCCAGCTCAAAAATTCAAGACTTCCCGCTCCTCAAACTCCCCTGAAGGAGAAACTGTGTCTCTCCCCAACACCGAAACAGTGGCCCCGGCCGCAGAAGAAAAAACCGGCCAGGACGGCGTGCAGCGACGCACGAGTGTCCGTTGGAGGCTCTTCGTCCTGCTGCTGATCCTGGTAGCCGTCAACTACATCGACCGCGGCTCGATCTCCGTGGCCCTCCCCATCATCCAGAAGGAATTCAACCTCGCACCGGAGCTCATCGGGCTCCTGCTTTCGGCATTCTTCTGGACCTATGCCCTCATGCAGATCCCGGTCGGCTTGCTGATCGACAAGTTCGGTCCCCGCAAGGTGGTCACGGCCTCGTGCATTGGCTGGGGCGCCGCAACGGCAGCGTCCGGCCTGGCCGGCGGCTTCCTGAGCATGTTCATTGCTCGCCTGGGTATCGGCGTCGCTGAGGCAGGCGTCATGCCGGCCGGTGGCAAGCTCAACGCCATCTGGATGCACAAAAAGGAACGTGGCCGCGGCGCCACGATCCTTGACGCAGGCGCCCCGCTCGGCGCTGGCCTGGGCGGCATCTTGATCACCTGGCTCATCGCCTCCACGGGCAGCTGGCGCTACTCGTTCATCATCGCCGGTGCCGCCACGGTCCTCATGGGCCTGGCCGTCTGGTGGTACGTCCGCGACAATCCCCGCAACCACAAGGGCGTCAACGGCGCCGAGGCCGACTACATCGAGACCTCCCACGCCGAGGAAGACGCCGAGGCCAAGAAGGACGGCGTCAAGGGCAAGCGTGCACTCCTCCCCTACCTGAAGTTCCGCTCCTTCTGGGCCATGTGCTTCGGCTGGCTTGGCTTCAACGGCGTGTTCTACGGCCTGCTGACGTGGGGCCCGCTGTACCTGGCCCAGGCCAAGGGCTTCAACCTGAACACCATCGGTTGGTCCACCTTCGTGATCTTCGGCGCCGGCTTTGTCGGCGAAATCCTGGGCGGCACCATCGCGGACAAATGGCGTGCAGCGGGCGCCTCCGCAAACAAGGTCATGCGCACTCTGTTGGGCACCTCCAGCGTTGTGGTGATTGGCGGCCTGGTTGGCGTCACTGTCGTGGCGGACCCGACGACGGCGGTTGTCCTGCTGTCCGTGGTCATGTTCTTCCTCCGCTGGGTTGGCCTCTTCTGGAGCATCCCCGCCATTCTGGGCGGCCGCACCAACTCGGGCGTCCTGGGCGGCGCCATGAATTTCAGCGGCAACATCTCCGGCTTTGTCACCCCGATTGTGGTAGGCCTGATTGTCGGGGCCACGGGCTCCTACACCTGGGCCCTCCTGTACTTTGTCGGCTCCGCGATCATTATGGGCGTCTCCGTGCTGACGTTGGATTACGGCAAACGACTCCCGGTCTAACTCGCCTGACCGGTCTGGCCGGACGGTCCTGAACCACCCAAGGCCAGACGCCCGCCGGGAATGCCGGGCGCAATGACTCAAGAGAACACGAATGGAGCAGAGATGCTGATTGCAGATGAAACCCCCACCACGGACCGCCCCCTCCGGGAATCCGTGCGGGACACCATCCGTTCGCGAATCTTCGAGGGTCATTACGCGCCCGGCACCCGGCTGGTGGAGCGGGACCTTGCCGCCGAATTCAACGTGTCGCGCCTACCCATCCGGGAAGCTCTTCGCATGCTGCGGCAAGAAGGCCTCATCCGGGACCGGGCATCCCGCGGGACCGAAGTGGCAGGGCTGAGCCCCAAAGACGTCGAGGACCTCTTCGACGTCCGCCAATCCCTCGAAGTCCTCGCGTGCCGCCTCGCCGCGGCCCGCGCCACTGAAAAAGACCTGAAGCATCTAGCGAAACTCCTCGAAGAGGCCGATCGTTTCCTCGCCAAAGGCTCAATCTTCGAGGCCCACCGCGCCAACAGCGAATTCCACGATGCCATCACGGCCATCGCCAACAATGACTTTCTCCGCACAGCACTGGAACCGCTCCAAGGCCGCATGCACTGGCTCTTCCGCCACGTCGACGACCTGCCGGAACTGATCCGGGAGCACCGGGACCTCTACGCCGCCATCGCCAGCGGCGATCCCGAGCTCGCCGCAGCCCAATCGGCGTCGCACATTGGAAAGTACCGTGAGCAGTTCCCGCAGGACTCGCCCGCCACCGAACTCAAGTTGCAAGGCAAACGACCATGAAATTGCTAGTCATCAATCCCAACATCAGCGAGGACGTCACTTCGCTGATCGACGCCGAAGCCCGCCGCTCGGCGGGGACGGACACCGAACTGGTCGTCCGGACCGCCGGCCATGGCGTCGAATACATCGAGACCCGGTTTGAAGCCCTCATCGCAGCGGGCGCGGTCGCCGAAATCATCGCCGAGCACTGTGGCGATCCGGCAGCGGACCACATAGACGGCGTCGTGGTTGCCGCATTCGGCGATCCGGGAATGCCCGCCCTCAAGGAACTTTGCGACGTCCCGGTCATCGGCATCACCGAGGCCGCCCTCTGCGCTGCGGCCCTGCAAGGCCAGCGATTCTCGATCATCGCCATCTCGGACCGCATCACCGCCTGGTATCGGGACTGCGTGGAGCATTTCGGGCTCGGCAGCCGGCTCGCCTCGATCCGTTCCATCAACCAAAGCCTCAACGGCATCGGCACGGTGCAACAGGACTTCAAGGAAACCCTCTTGGCACTGAGCCGGCGGGCCGTCGTGGAAGACGGCGCCGACGTCGTCATCCTGGCAGGTGCCCCGCTTGCCGGACTCGCGCGCGAACTTGAAGGGCAGATACCCGTGCCTGTGGTGGACGGGATCTCCGCCGGGATCCGCATGACCGAAGCGGTGGTGGCGCTGCAGTCCGGTTTCCATCGCCAGGGCGCTTTTGCGCCGCCTCCAGTCAAGCGCCGTGCGGGGTTGTCCGAAAACCTCGACGCCGCCCTGACCGCCATCCAGGCCGCCGCCGGCCGGAAAGTAGGGACACCATGACTAACCCCGATCTCGTCATCGCCCACGGCACCGTGGTCAACAGCTTTGGCCGGCAGGCTGCCCACATAGTGGTCGACGGCGGCCGCATCACCCAGCTCATCGACGCCGCCGAGCCGGTCCCCGCAGCCTCACGCATCATCGATGCGTCCGGCAAGCTCGTGATCCCGGGCGGCGTTGACGGCCATTGCCATGTGGCCCAAGTGACCGGCCGCTTCCGGACCCTGGACGACTACCGCACCACGTCCACCGCGGCCCTGTGGGGCGGCACCACCACCATCATCGACTTCGGCATCCCCCGCGACGCCCAGGAATCCCCGCTGGATGCCGTCCTGAACAAGAAGCGGCTGGCCGCCGAGTCCCGCTGCGACGTCGCGCTGCACGGATCCGTGGTCAGCTGGGACGAAACCGTGCCGTGGCAGCTGGAGCAACTCGCCGCCGAGGGCGTCCGCTCGGTGAAGATGTACACCACCAACCGCGGCTCAACCATGGCCGACGGGGACACCATCCTGAAAGTCATGCGCGAAATGGTGCGCCTGGACGGACTCACGTACATCCACGCGGAGCACGATCCCATCATCGCCGATTGCACCGAACAGCACGCCTCGGATGGACGGATCGGCATCGAGCACCTGCATTCCATGCGGCCCGAGCTCGCCGAGGAAATCTCCGTCAAAGAGACACTCGCAATGGCCGAGTACACCGGTGCGCCGGTCTACTTCGTGCACCAATCGACCCCAGGAGCGGTGGATCTTGTCACCGCGGCCCGCGAGCGCGGCCAGGAAGCCTACTCCGAGACGTGCCCTCACTACCTGACGCTGGATGACACCGTCTACGGCTCGAAATTCCCCGAATGGTACGCCTGCTGCCCGCCCATGCGGAGCGCTGAAACCGTCGCCGCGCTGAAGGAACGCCTCGCGGCCGGAGCCATCCACACTGTGTCCTCGGACCACTCCTGCTACGACCTCTCGCAGAAACGCGAGCGCACCGACGACGTCCGCTTCATGCCGCACGGTCTGCCCGGCGTCGAAACGCGCATGCCCGTCACCTTCACGGCGATGGCGTCGAGCGGCACCGTGGAGGACTTCGTCGAAGTCTTCTCGGCGGGCCCCGCGCGCATCAATGCCGTGCCCGGCAAGGGCACCATCGCGGTAGGGTTCGACGCCGATCTGGTCATCTTTGATCCCGCCGAGGAACGCGAGGTCGACGGCGGCGCGCTGCATATGGGGACTGACTTCTCGCCTTTCGAGGGGAAGGCGCTAAGCGGCTGGCCTGCCGTCGTCGTCTACGCCGGACGCGTGGTGATCGACAACGCCGGTTTCCACGATCCCGGTGCCGTGGGCCGTTTCGTGGCCCGCAAGGGCTTCA
The DNA here is from genome assembly GCF_056398865.1 of Arthrobacter sp. 01T419. NCBI lineage: Bacteria > Bacillati > Actinomycetota > Actinomycetes > Micrococcales > Micrococcaceae > Arthrobacter > Arthrobacter sp. 01T419. The sequence continues at coordinate 261,432 of NZ_JBFTQF010000003.1, read as the reverse complement.
CCGCCCACCGCGATGCCCTCTCCGACAACGATGACTTGTCCGTTCCCACTACCGTTTCCGCTTAGGAGCCTCGATGCCTTCAGCACACCGCCCCACCCGCATCGGCATGATCGTGCCGTCGTCCAACACCTGCCTGGAGCCGCAGAGCTACCGCATCCTCGGCGACCGGCAGGACGTCACTATCCATTTCACGCGGATTCCGGTCACCCGGATTGCGCTGGATGATTCCTCGGACAAGCAGTTTGATTCGGCCGTCATGCGGGAGGCCGCCGCATTGCTCGCGACGGCGGACGTGGACGTCATCGCGTGGAACGGAACCTCGGGTTCCTGGCTCGGCGCCGCGCACGACGAGGCCCTGGTCCGGGAAATCACCGAGGCCACGGGGATCCCGGCCACGACGTCCACGCTGGCCTACCTGGAGGCCTTCAAAACGTTCGGCACGGAGCGGATCGGTATGTTCACGCCCTACACGGGGGACGTCAATGACGCGGTCATCGAGTCCTACGCGCGCGAAGGAATCAAGACGGTGGACCACCGCCACTTGAACCTCAGCAACAACGAATCCTTCGCGCGGGTCACGGACGCGGAGATGCTTCCCGGATCCTTGGAACTTGCTGCCTCGAACCCGGACGCGCTCATTTACTTGTGCACAAACCTTTACGGAGCCAACATCACTGCGGAAGTGGAAGAAGCCACCGGAGTGCCGGTACTGGATTCCGTAGCGGTGACGCTCTGGCACTGCCTCAGGCTTGCCGGAGCGCCTTTGCTGGCACCGCGGTGGGGCCGGCTGCTTGCAGAACTGCCCTAGGAAAAGTGCCCTCGCTTCACAGGGGTTGGATGTTCTCCGCCTGCGGGCCTTTCGGGCCTTGCACGACGTCGAACTGGACCCGCTGATTCTCGTCCAGTGATCGGTACCCACTTGTGGCGATCGCCGAGTAGTGGGCAAAGACGTCCGCCGAACCGTCGTCGGGGGCAATGAAGCCGAAACCCTTCTCGGCGTTGAACCATTTGACAATACCTGTTGCCACGGCCGTGTTCCTTCTCTGAATCTGACTGACCATCGGCTTCACGACCGATGCCTCCCGGACGCATCCGTCCGATGCCTCAAACCTACGGGGCGGGGTTCGGAGGCGCAAGGATCTGCGGGGGTCTCAGTGTTCCCGGCGTGCCGAATCTTGAGGGTTTCTTGCTCCTCTGCAGTGCGGGATCTTGAAGTTGGGAAGGCAGGGTGGTTGATGATTAGCGTCGTCGGCCACAGGGAGAACACATGGGGTTGTTCCGGCGACGGTTCGAGGCGGCAGAGCCAAAGATCCACGTGGACATCCTCGAAGACCACGCAGTGCTCCGCGAGGGCCTGGCTTCCTGGCTTGAGGCCAACGCCCAAACAGTGAAAGTGGTGGGCAGGTACGGCTCCTGGGCTGAGCTCGCAGCATCACTCGGCCACTTGTCTGATGTGGTCCTGCTGGACATCATCCTTGGCGATCGCATCCCACTGCGATCCAAGATCCAAGCCATTCTCTCCACGGGATCGCAAGTGGTGGTGTGCAGTTCCCTGACAGAGCCGCTGGTGATCCGCCAAGCGTTCGACGCCGGCGCCTTGGCCTACGTACCGAAGACGGCGGGAGCCGAAGTGCTCACCACAGCCGTTCTCGCCGCGGCACGCGGCGAACAGTTCGTCCTGCCCGAGCTCGCCGGCGCCCTCGACGTCCCGGGGCCGCGGATCCGCCTCACGCCGCGCGAACACGAGGCCGTCTCGCTTTATCTGGGCGGCGCGGGCGGGACAATGGCCGACGTCGGCGCCAGCCTGGGCATCAGTGCCGACGGCGTGAAGAAGCTCCTGGTTTCGGTCCGCCGCAAAGCCCACCACGGGCCGGAACCACTCAGCCGGCCCGCGCTCCGGGAACTGCTGATCGCAGACGGTTGGCTCCTCCCCGATCAATGAGGTGAATCCGCCCCCAGGGCTTCCGGCCCATCAAGGCATGGGGCATACTTCTTTAAAGTGAATGCCATTCGCTTTAAAGAAGTATGCCCGGCCGCGCCGAAGTTGCTGCGGCCCTGGGCCACAACCGGCCCCAGACCGGATCCGATGGAGGAGCAGCATGTCGCGCATTACCACTGGCCAAAGCGAGATCACCGTTGGCAACTGGCAGGAGCCAGGGAATCTGTCCTGGTCCTTCCTTCACATGGATCACCTCTTTCCTACCGCCCAAATCCGTGCAGCGATCACCGGTTCGGTCGCCACTGAGGACCGTACAGAGCCCGGGGCATTGCTCGGGGATCCCTTCGGCCTCCGGGGAGTGGCTGTGCCCTTGCCGGATGGCTCGGACAGTACCGTTGCCGGGGTTCTGGCTTCCACCAGCACCGATGCCTGGATGGTCCTGCGCGGCAACGAGGTACTCGTCGAGGAGTATTTCGGCGAGATGGGCCCCGGGACCAGGCACCTGCTCATGTCCGTCAGCAAGTCCATTGTGTCGGCGGTAGTGGGCGTCCTGGTTGCCCAAGGGAAGATCGATACCGCAAAGCCGATAGAGCATTACATTCCGGAATTCCGGAGCAGTGGGTACGGGGGCGCCACAGTGCGGGACTTGTTGGACATGCGCAGTGGCATCAAGTTCTCCGAGGAGTACCTCGATGCCGGGTCCGAGGTCCGGAAGCTGGACGAGGCCGTGGGGTGGGCACCCCGGCGCGGCGGAGCAGTCACGCTCAAGGAGTTCCTGGTGACCCTTGAACAGGTCCGTGAACACGGCGGTCATTTCGAGTACCGCAGCTGCGAGACCGATGTGTTGGGCTGGCTTTGCGAAGCTGCTGGCGGGAAGCCGTTCGCAGAACTCGCCGGTGAGGTCCTCTGGTCACGGATGGGCGCCGGTCACGACGCGTACATCTGTCTCGATACGGCCGGCACCGGCATGTTCGACGGCGGCATCTGCGCCACGCTCGGTGATATGGCCCGTTTCGGAGCCGTGGTCCGCGACGGCGGCGTTTCACTGGACGGCGAGCGGGTCCTCGAGCCTGGCTGGGTGGATGACATCTTCCGGGGCGGCGCCGATTCCGCAGAAGCGTTTGCGGCCAGCGGCCATGCTGAAGCGATGCCTGGCGGAAGGTACCGCAGCCAGTTCTGGTTCCTTTCGGAGGACCAGAACACCGCTTACTGCCTCGGCATCCACGGTCAGATGGTCTATGTCAACCGGAATTCCGGCGTGGTGGGGGTCAAATTCTCCTCGACGGCACTGCCGGTCGACCCCCTCGCAGGCCCTGCGGCGGCCGCGATGTTCGAGGCCATCAGCAGGCGGGTGACACCTCCGGCTGGACAGTGAAAGCCCTCGCAAGACTGGTCCAGGTCACGCTCCGGGTCAAGAGGATTTCCTAAAAAGTATTCAGACTGTAGACAGACTGTATACAACTGGTCTACAGTTTTGAAACGGCACCAAGTGAGTCGCATCACGAGGGCCAGCCGAGACGTCCCGGCGATATGCATCTCCTGCGCAACGGTGCGCAGGAAACACATCGAACCGAAACCCGAGGATCCACCCATGAGCAATGTGTCCGAACAGGAACGAGCTGTGCGCAAGCACACCTCGCTTCCTGCAGTTGCTGCATCCAGCCTCGCCGGCACCGCCGTCGAGTGGTACGACTTCTTCCTCTACGGCACAGCTGCCGCCCTTGTCTTCAACAAACTGTTCTTTCCCACCGCTGACCCCTTTGTCGGCACCATGCTGGCCCTTGGCACGTTCGCGGCGGGCTTTGTCGCCCGGCCTCTCGGCGCCATTGTCCTTGGCCACCTTGGCGACAAGCACGGCCGCAAATCCACCCTTGTCGCCAGCCTGCTGCTGATGGGTATCGCAACGGCACTCATCGCGTTCATCCCGTCCTACGCCTCCATCGGCATCGCCGCCCCGCTGATCCTGCTCATCCTGCGCCTCATCCAGGGCTTCGCACTCGGCGGTGAATGGGGCGGGGCGGTGCTACTGGTGTCCGAGTACAGCGACGACAGCACCAAGCGGGCCTTCTGGGCTTCCTGGCCGAATGTCGGTCCACCGCTGGGCAACCTCATGGCAGCCGGCGTCCTTGCCCTGCTGTCCGCAGTCATGCCCCAGCCAGACTTCCTGGCCTGGGGTTGGCGGATCGCCTTCGGTCTTTCCGCGCTGCTCGTGATCATCGGGCTGGTACTGCGCCTCTACGTCCAGGAAACTCCGCTCTTCCAGGCCTCCCAAGCCAAGACCGAGGCTGAGCACTCCCAGCGGCCAAAGCTGCCGCTGACGGAACTCTTCCGTGGAAACTGGCGCGAGATCCTGATCGCCACCGGCAGCCGCATGGGTGAAAACGCGGGCTTCTACATCTACTCGCTGTTCCTTATCACGTATGTCACCGACATCCTCAAGGTCGACCGGCAGACCGGCCTGACCGCCGTCATGATCGGCCAGGGAGTCGCCGTCGTGGCAGTCCCGCTGCTGGCAATCTACGCCGACCGCATCGGCCGCAAGCCCATGATGATCGGCGCCTCTGTAGCGACAGTGGTGTGGGCGTTCGCATTCTTCGCACTGCTGGACACCCGCGAACCGGCGGCGATCATCCTCGCGGCGGTCGGCGGCCTGTTGATCTTCGCGGCCTACAGCTCGGTCATCGGCGCGTTCTTCTCCGAAATGTTCCCCACCAAGGTCCGGTACAGCGGAACGTCCGTGGCGTACAACCTTGCTTCGCTCATCGCCGGCTCGCTCTCGCCGATCATCGCCCTGGCTCTCTACAAGACCTTCGGCACAGGCCAGGCAATTGCCCTCTACCTCGCGGGCATGGGCGTGATCTCGATCGTCTCGGTTGCCTTCGCCAAGGAAACCAAGAACATCAAGCTCAGCGACCTTGACACGAAGGTTGACCACAAGGTGGCACAGTCATGATGTAGTCAAAGTTCGTGGCGGCCTGACCGCCGCCACGAACGGCACACACGACCGCATGAAGGCACCAGAATCGAGGACCAATGAGCATTTTCCAGAAGCCCGCTCCAACAGCTCCGGAGGCAGCCTATCTTTGGCTGCGCAGGGAAATCTCGTCACTTCCTTGGGACCAGGAAGCCTTCCTCAGCGAGAACGCCATCGCGGAGGCCGCCGGGGTTTCCCGTACCCCGGTCCGTGAAGCCCTCCTGCGGCTCGAAGCCGCCGGGCTCCTTCGCCGAGTTCCGCACAAGGGCGCGTATGTCCCGGCGCTGACAGCTCAGGACATCGAAAGCATGATGGAAGTCCGCCAAGTCATCGAAGACTGGGCGGTCCGCAAAGTCACATCCCTAGGACGCCTGGGGCCCGAACTGGACCGGCTCCTGCACGCGCAGGAAGAAAGCCTGGCCGACCCAGTGGCATTCATCGAATGCGACATCAGCTTCCACAAATACATCGTGCACGCGGCCGGCAACCCGGCGCTGGAGGAACTCTACGATTCGCAGCGGTTCAAGCAGCAGCGCATGGGCGTCAAGGCCATCCAGGACAGCCAGGGCCGGAGCGACCACGTCGTCACTGAGCACCGGGCCATTGTGGACGCGATCCGGAGCCAGGACTCGCAGATCGCCTCGGCCGCGGTACGGAGCCACCTCGACTCCACACTCGCCGTCCTCAAAGCCATACCCACCCACGCAAACCGAAGCTAGGCCGCCCAACTGGCCGCAGCTTCGCCCGGAACACAAAAGGAGCACACATGGACATTGCACTCGTCCAGTTGTCCAGCCCGGACAACGAGACCCAGAGCCAGCGCATCGAGCGCGCAGAGGCCCTCCTGCGCGAACAGCGCGGAGCGGATCTCATTGTGCTCCCGGAGCTCTGGAGCGCCGGCTACTTCCACTTCGAGCAGTACCCGGAACTTTCAGAGACTGTGGACGGGCCGACCGTGGCGATGTGCGCCGCCGTGGCGAAAGACCTCGGGACCTACGTGCACGTCGGAAGCATCGTGGAACGGGCCGAAGGCGAGGCCTCCGTCAGCTCTCCGGTGTTGCGCAACACCTCGGTGCTGCTTGACCCCCGGGGCAATGTCGCCCACCGGTATTCGAAACTCCACGTCTTCGGCTACAAGTCACTCGAAGCCGATCTGCTCACTCCGGGAGTATCCCTCCCGGTTGCTGACACCCCGTTCGGGCGGATGGCAGGCACCACTTGCTACGACCTTCGCTTTCCGGGCCTCTGGTCCGAGCTGAGCGTCCGCGGCGCGGAAATCGTCGTCGTTCCCGCCGCCTGGCCGGCCGCGCGCCGGGAGCACTGGAAGCTCCTGACGTCAGCCCGCGCCGTCGAACACCAGGTCTTCGTCCTCGCCTGCAACGCCGCAGGCATCCAGGATGGCGTTGAGCTTGGCGGCACCAGCCGCGTTGTGGATCCCGCCGGTCGCCTTGTGGCGGAAGCCGGATCCGGCGAAGAGGTGCTGCATGCCAGCATCGATCCCACCATCGTCCAGACCACCCGCAGCGAATTCCCGGTCATCGCCGACCGGTTCGCCGACTACTCGGGCCTTGCCCGCTGACCAGGAAAGACCCACCCATGAAGACCAGCACAGAAACGTTGACGTTCGACGTCGCGGGCACCGGCGAGACGATCGAGCTCACCGACTTCTACGCCGTCGTCGCCGGCTACACCGGCCGCGACGCTGCCGCCGTCCAGCACCACATCGATGAACTTGCCGCCATTGGCGTCGCCCCGCCACCCTCGGTGCCGATGTTCTATCCGGTGGAGAGCGTGACCGTCAGTTCCGCCCCGCAACTGACGGTCACGGGAGAGAAGACTTCCGGCGAGATTGAGCCGCTCTACATCCGGCACGGCGGTCGCTACTATCTGGGCATCGCCTCGGACCACACGGACCGCCACGTCGAAACGATCGACATCGGCGACTCCAAGCGGGCCTGCCCCAAGCCCGTGGCCGGCACCGTCGTAGCAGTGCCGGAACTCGACGGGCTTTCGCTCGACGAGTGCCGGGCCCGCACCTGGGTGGACGGCCGCCTGTACCAGGACGGAACGCTGGATAACCTGCGGACCCCTGCCAACGTCGTCGGACTTCTCCTGGAACGGAACGGCGTCGGCGAGCGGGACTTCGTCTGCCTTGGAGGCACCCTGCCGGTCATCGGCGGCGAGTTCATTTATGGCCGGGAATGGCGGATCGAACTGGCCTTCCCCAACGGAAACACCATCGACCACACGTACATGATCACGAAAGGACACCAGTCATGAGGACCGGAGAAGAGTACATCAAGACGCTCAATGATGGGCGTACCGTACTGATTGACGGAGAAGCAGTAGAAAACGTTGCCGAACACCCCGCGTTCCGCAACGTCATCCACACCATCGCCGAGCTGTTCGACATCGCGGCCGATCCCGCCAACGGCATGCAGTACCACAGCGAAGAAATCAACGGCACGGCCAACCGGGTGTTCAGCATCCCGCGCACCGCGGAAGAGCTGAAGTTGCGCCGCCAGGCCGTTGAGCGCTGGGCCAAGCACACCCACGGCTGGGTGGGCCGCAGCCCGGATCACGTAGGCACCTTCTTCGCGGCCTTCGGAGCCCACCCGGAGGTCTTCGAAAACTCCGAGCACGACTTCGCAGGCAACATCCGACGCTACTACGAGCGAATCCTGCGCGAAAACCTCTACGTCTCCTACGCGATCATCCCGCCGCAGGTATCCCGCGCGACGACGGCGTCCGGCTGGGAAGGCGACTTCCTGCAGGTCGGCGTCGTCCGGGAGACCGAAGAAGGCCTGATCGTCCGCGGCTCGCAGATGCTCGCAACCGGCGGCGCCATCGCCGACGAAGTCTTCGTCACCTGCATCAAACCCCTTGGCCCGGACGATGTCGACTTCGCCATCAGCTTCGCACTGCCGACGGCCACGGAAGGCCTCAAGTTCCTCTGCCGCCGCCCGTTCAGTCCGGCAGCCACCAGCGAGTTCGACTACCCGCTGACCAGCCACTACGACGAGCCCGATGCCCTGGTCATCTTTGAAGACGTCCTGGTTCCCTGGGACCGCGTCTTCATTGACCGCAGCGTGGAGACCCTGCGCCGCCAGTTCTTCGAAACCGGCGCGCACGCATTGGGCAACTGGCAGGCCCAGACGCGCTTCACCACCAAGCTGCAGTTCATCGCTGCTGTGGCGCGCAAAGTCACTCAGGTCAACGGCACGGACAAGATCCCGGGCGTCCAGGAGAAGCTCGGCGAGCTCGCAGCCCTGGTCTCCTCGGTGGAGTCCGCGCTGATCGCCGCCGAGTACATGGCCGAGGCCGATTCCTCCGGAATGCTCGTTCCAGGCAAGCGCGCCCTCTATGGCGTGATGGGCCTGCAGTCCGAAACCTACCCGCGCGTCATTGCCATCCTGCGTGATTTGGTGGGCGGCGGTGTCCTTCAGCTGCCCTCCAGCGTGGTGGACATGAAGAGTCCGGTGACGGCTCCCGACGTCGAGCGCTATATCGCTTCTCCGGGCGTTTCGAGCGAAGAGCGCATCAAGCTCTTCCGCCTGGCCTGGGACATCATCGGCTCCGAGTTCGCCGGGCGCCACCAGCAGTACGAGCTCTTTTACGCCGGGGCGCCGTTCGTCGTCAAGGGCGTTTACACCTACCGGAACTACGGCTACGAAGCGCAGGTCGCCGAACTCGATGAGTTCCTGGCCAGCTACGGCGTGGACGGCCGCAAGGAGGAGAACTAATCATGGCTAAGCCGGAGTTCGAATTCACCCCCACCTCATCGGTGGAGTTCACCCCTTGCACACCCCACATCGAAGGTCTCTCCGAAGCCATCCTGGCCCGCGACGACGCGAATGACTCTGTGACCCGCATCCTCAAGTTCGAACCGGGCACGGACACCTCTCCCAACGGCGCCCTGACCCACGAGTTCTGGGAAGAGGTCTTCATCTTCGAAGGTTCGTTCGTGGACCAGCGGCTCGGCAGGACCTTCCGCGCCGGTGACTGGGCCACCCGCCCCCCGGGCATGGAACACGGCCCGTGGATCTCCGAAGGCGGAGCCAAGATGTTCGAAGTGCGCTACTACCAGGACGGAAAGAACTGACATGGGCACTCCCGCAGTCTTCGCCGAGCCCGACGGGCTGGCCATGCGCCGGACCATGGGCCGCTTCCTCACCGGTGTTGCGGTTGTGACCACCGAGCACGACGGCGAGCAGCACGGCATGACCATCAACTCGCTGACGTCCATCAGCCTCGACCCGCCGATCCTGATGATTTCGCTGAACTTCAACACCCGTACAGGAGACGCTGTACTGGCCAGCGGGAAGTTCGCGATCTCCATTCTGGGCGCCAAGCAAGAAGCCGTGGCGCGGCAGTTCGCCCAACGGGGCGGCGCCCGCTTCGAGGCCGGTGAGTTCGACACCACCGAGGGCGGCCTGTCCGTCATCGCCGGTGCGCTGTCCCAGGCAGAGTGCAAGGTGGTCCACCAATATGACATCGGCGACCACCAGGTGTTCTTCGGCCAGGTTGTCACATGCCGTGACCGCGACGGCGAAGGCCTCGCGTTCAACGCAGGCAAGTTCGGCTCGTTCCGCGACTTCAACCACGACGCCATGCCCTGGACGTTCTAGGATCTGGCGCGTCGAGGCTAGCGGTATGAGCACCGGGTTCAGTCGATGAGCACCGGGGCTTCGGCGATCACCGAGGCCCCGGTGTGCTCCCGGGCCTTGGCGGAACGGTGGTGCAGCCAGTTGGCCACCGCCAGGACGGCCACGAGCCCGAAAGTGCTCAGGAGCTGGGGACGCGAATCCTCGCCAATGAAGCCGACGGCGAAGATGGCCACCAGGATGAGGAGCCCAAGGCCCGTGAGCCAGGGGAAGCCCGCCATCCGCAAGGGAAGGACCGTCCCCTCGCGGTCAGCTCGGAGGCGCAATGCGAGTTGGGCGAGCAGAGCGGAGGTCCACACCAACAGGGACGTCGACCCCACGATGTTGAGCAGGACGGGAAGGACCTTGTCCGGGAAGGCCACCTCAAGCACGGCCGTGACGACGCCGAAGGAGACACTCGCCAGCACGGCGACCGCCGGGACCCTGGCCTTCGACAGCGAGGCGAGGACGCGCGGCGCTTCACCCCGCTCGGCGAGCGAGAACGCCATCCGGGAAGCACCGTAAAGGTTTGCGTTGAGAGCGGAGAGCAGGGCCGCGACAGCAACCAAGGTGATGGCGGTGGCCGCACCGGGCATGCCGGCGGTTTCCAGCACTGCCGCGAATGGGCTCTTCAGGCCTGGGGAGCCCACGGGGACTACCGCAGCGATGACGAAAATCGCCCCGATATAGAAAACCAGGATCCGCCAGAGCACCGTGCGCACAGCCTTCCGTACGCTGCGGGCGGGCTCCTGGGTTTCTGCTGCGGCCACCGACACGATCTCGGTGCCGCCGAAAGCGAAAGCCACCACGAAAAGCGCCGTGGCGATTCCCGCGAATCCGTGCGGGGCGAGATCGCCTCCGGTGAAATTGACCAGACCCGGTGACGGGACACCCGGCAGCCAGCCGCAGAGGAGGGCAACGCCAATGACGAGGAACCCAATGATTGCGGCCACCTTGAGCAGCGCGAACCAGAACTCGAATTCACCGAAATTCTTCACGCGGGTGAGGTTCACCGCGGTGAGGATCGCGATGAACACGAAGGTCATCAGCCATACCGGCAGTGCGGGGAAGACGGTTGAAAGCAGTCCTGCCGCTCCGAGCGCCTCCGCTGCGATGACAACCACGAGCTGCAGCCACCATAGCCAGCCCACGGTGGCGCCGGCCACGGCTCCGAAAGCTCTGGCCGTGTAGACCGAGAAGGCACCGCTGTCCGGCTTGGAGGCCGCCATTTCGCCGAGGGCCCACATCACGAGGATGATGAGAGTCCCCGCCACAAGGTAGGAGATCAGCACGGCGGGGCCGGCGGCCTGGATTCCGGCGCCCGAGCCGATGAAGAGGCCCGCGCCGATGGCGCTTCCGAGTCCCATCATCGTGAGCTGCCGGGGTTTGAGCGTGGCCCCGAGCGCGGGGGCAGACGTCATTGTCTGGTGTTCCATGAAGGAGTCCTCTGGGTTGATGGTGGAACGGGTTGATGGTGGAACTGGTTGGGGGTGGGGGACTTCAGGCCGTTTGGGCTTCCAGGACCTGGAGCACGCGATCGTTGGACATGGGATCGGCAACGGTGATCCGGATGCCGTCTCCCTGGTATGCCCGGACCAGGATGTCGGCGCGGTCGAATGCGGCCACGAGCCTTGCCAGGAGGTCCTCGTCTGCACGGATCCAGAGGAAGTTGCCCTGGCTCGGCCGCAGTTTCCAGCCCTGGGCTTCCAGCCGTATGGCCATCCGGGCGCGCTCTTCCTTGACGACGGCAACCCGGGCCCGCATTTCGTCGGCCGCGTCCAGCGAGGCGATGGCTGCCTTCTGGGCCAGTGCGGTCACTGAGAAGGGGATCGCGGTCCGCCGGAGCCCTTCCGCGATTTCCGGTGCCGCTACGGCGTATCCCACGCGCAGGCCGGCCAGTCCGTAGGCCTTTGAAAAGGTGCGCAGGATGCACACGTTCGGGTACTCGCGGTAGAGCGCCAGGGAGTCGGGGCCGCTTCCCGCTACGGCGTATTCCACGTAGGCCTCGTCGATCACCACGAGGATGTCGGAGCGCACGGAGCGGAGAAACACTTCAAGGCGTTCGTGGCTGATCGGCACGCCTGTGGGGTTGTTGGGGGTGCAGAGCAGGATCACCTTGGTCCGCCCGGTGACTGCTGCGGCCATGGCGTCGAGGTCGTGGCCCTCGGCGTCGTCCAGCGGGATGCGGACAGGCCGGGCGCCTGCCAGCTCTACCAGGATGGGGTAGGCCTCGAAGGACCGCCACGCGAAGATCACTTCGTCCCCGGCGTCGCAGACTCCGGTGATGATCTGCTGGAGAACGCCGACGCTGCCAGGTCCCACGGCAATCTCGCCGGCGGTGACGGAGAGATGGCCGGCGATCCGTTCGCGGAGCTCGACGGCGGCTATGTCCGGGTAGCGGTTCATCCTGCCCGCCGCTTCGGCCACCGCTGCCGCGGCCGCGGGCAGGGGTTCGTGGTGGCTTTCATTGCTGGCGAGTGCTGCGATGTCCACACCTGAGCTCTGCCGGCCCGGGACGTAGGACGGGAGGCCGGAGACCGCTGCACGAAGGATGGGGAGCGCAGTTTCGGCAGCCGTCAGGATCTGATCACTGGTCATGGCTAGATCATGGAAGTGACCCGGAGCACATTGCAAGATACTCTGGACGCCTTGGGATTTCTGCTCAACTTCTACTGTCTGTGGTGAAAATATGACCATCCCGAATCCCCGCAGCTTTGATTCGCTGGACGCCAGGATCATCCTTGCCCTCGACAAGGACCCAGAGGCGAGCGCCTTGGCCCTTTCCCGGACACTCGGCGTCGCGCGGAACACGGTGCATGCGCGCCTGGCGAAGCTCGAGCGCGGGGGCGCCCTCAGGTCTTTCAGTCAGAGACTGGACCCGGCGGCCCTCGGCTACGGCCTGCTGGCGTTCCTCTCCCTTGCCATCAGCCAAACCCGCACGGGTTCAGTGGAAGGCGGGCTCGAGGCGATCCCGGAAGTCATCGAAGTGCATGCCACCACCGGGGATGCAGACCTCATGGCCAAAGTGGTGGCCCGGGACACGGCCGATCTCTACCGCATCACCAACCAGATCCTGGAAATCGACGGGATTCAGCGGACCAGCACAGCCATCTCCGTCCTGGAACTCATGCCACCGCGTTTCGACCGCCTCTTGAACAGGCTGTCGAAACAGGAATCCGTTCTTCGGACCTAGACTGAGTGACCCCCGCCACAATTGAGCATATTCTCACTATTCCTGTGCATTTCTGACAAATATCCCATGTGATATCGGCTCTCTTGCCTATCCACGGTTTGGATTCGAAGATCGCTGCCATGACTTCACTCACAGTGTCCGGCCGCGTGGCGCAAGTTCTCAGCAGCTATCTCAGCGATGTGTTCGGCGTGATGGGCAACGGAAACGTCTACTTCCTGGACGCCGCCGAGAAGCAGGGCCTCCGCTTCTCGGCCGTACGCCACGAGGGCGCCGCCATCGCAGCGGCAGACGCCTACTACCGCGCATCCGGGCGCCTCGCTGCGGGGACCACCACCTACGGCCCGGGCTACACCAACGCCCTGACGGCACTCGCGGAGGCGGTCCAGGCGCAGATCCCGGTGGTGCTCGTCACCGGTGACGCTCCGAGCAGCGGCGCCCGGCCCCAGGACGTGGACCAGGCGGCAATCGCCGCAGGTCTTGGCGCGGCCACCTTCACCATCACCCGCGATGCCGCGGGCTCCATCACACAGGAAGCCGTTGAGTACGCCCTGGCCAAGCAGACCGCCGTCGTCATCGCTATCCCGTACGACCTCGCGGCGCTCGAAGCAGCGGAGGAAGAGCCTGCCGCGCCGCAGGCGGCTGCGATTGCGGACGACGTCGACGGCGGCCTCCAGCGGGTTGCCGGACTTCTGGCCGGCGCGAAGCGGCCGCTCATCCTCGCGGGCCGCGGCGCGCATCTCGCCGGAGCCGGCCCCGAACTCCGGGAACTCGCCGACAGCCTCGGCGCGCTCACGGCCGGGACCGCCCTGGCGCTGAACCTGCTGGAGGGCGAGGGATACCTCGGTGTCGCGGGCGGCTTCGGCACAGATACGGCCGCCGGGCTCATGGACGAGGCCGACGTGGTGCTCGTGGCGGGGGCAAGCCTGAGCCCTTTCACGATGCGCTTCGGTCATCTGATCGGCCCGGACGCCACCGTGATCCAAATCGACACCGCCATCGAGCCGACGCACCCGCGGGTGGACATGTTCGTCAGTGCAGACGCGAAGACCGCCGCAGGCCGGATCCTCCGCATGCTGGATGACGCTGCCTCGCCGGAGGCCACCGCACGTCAGGGCTGGCGCGCGGAAGCCCTGAAACGCCTGGCCGACGGACCGGCCCACCATGCCGGCTCCGAGGAGACTCCGGACGGCCGCCTGGACCCGCGCGCCCTCGCCACGGCACTGGACGCCGTCCTGCCTGAGCGCCGCACCGTGGTCCAGGACGGAGGGCACTTCGTCGGATGGGCACCCATGTACTGGCGGATCCCGCGGCCCCAGGACCTGATCATGGTGGGAACCGCCTATCAGGCCATCGGGCTCGGCCTTGCCAGCGCCGTCGGGGCTGCCCGGGCCGTGGACGACGGACGTACGCTGGTGCTGGCCTCTGGCGACGGCGGCTTCCTGATGGGCCTATCCGACCTGGAATCCCTCATCGGCGCGGCGAGCAGCGCCGTCGTCGTGATCTACAACGACGCCGCCTATGGGGCCGAGATCCACCAGTACGGATCGAAGGGCCTCACCGAAAAGCCGATGCTCATCCCCGAGGTGGACTTCAGCGGCATCGGCCGCGCACTCGGGGCCGAGTCCGCGGTCATCCGCTCGCTGGCCGATCTTTCCGCGCTCAAAGAATGGATCGACGCCGGTGCCAAGGGAACATTCGTGGCCGATTGCCGCATCACCTCGAGCGTCAGGGCCCCGTGGCTCAGTGAATGGATGAGGGCTTCGCAGGCCGCGAAGGAGACGGTCGCGGGCTAAGGGCGCGAGACCGCGGGATGCCGATCCGTCGGACAGAGGTCGATTCCGCCAACGGTGCTGGTTGGACCTCCGGCGAAGGCGGTCCCGTACGCGGGAAGGCCTCCTTTCGAGCGATTCGGAGGGAGGCCTTCTGCTTGACCTAGAGGGTCCGGGAGGCTTAAAGGAGTCCGACCTTGGTCATCAGTTCGGTGACCTTCTCGCTGTTGAGCTTGGCGGGGTCCACCGAAGGTGCCTGGAGATCCTTGAGGGGCACAAGCTTGGAGTTGGCCGGCACATCGGAGCCAACGGTGTATTCAAAGGAGTCACCGGTCTGGAGGACTTGCTGGCCCGCTTTGCCGGTGATGAACTTCAGGAACTGCTGGGCCTGGGCCTGTTTTTTGCTCGATGCCAGAACGGCACCCCCGGAGACGCTGACGAACGCACCCGGGTCCTGGTTCTTGAAGTAGTGGAGATCAACATTCTTGCTGTTCTCTCCAGTCTGGGCCTGGTCCACAAATGAGTAGTAGTGGTACAGGACTCCTGCGTCCACTTCACCGGCGTTCACGGCCGCGAGCACCGGGGTGTCGTCCTTGTATGACTTGAAGTTGTTCTTCGCCGCCTCCAGCCATTTCTGGGTTGCGTCTTCTCCCTTGAGCGCGAGCATCGCGCTGACGATGGCCTGGAAATCCGCTCCGCCGGTGGACGCGCCGATGCGTCCCTTCCAGACGGGGTCGGCGAGGTCCATCAAGGACTTGGGGAGCTGATCCGCTGTGAGCTTGCTCTTGTTGTAGGCCAGCACGGTGGAACGGGCCGCGATGCCCGTCCAGTCGCCGGTGGACGGCCTGTACTGCGCAGGAACCTGGGCGAGGGTTGCTTGGTCCACCGGGGCCAGCAAGCCGGCACTCGCGATGCGGACCATGGCCGGGGAGTTCTCCGTGAGGAAGACGTCCGCCGGGGAGTTCTTGCCTTCCTCACTGAGCTGGTTGCTCATTTCAAGGTCGTCACCATTGCGGAGCGTCACCTTGATTCCCGTTTCCTTCGTGAAGGCGTCGACCCACGCGCCGGTGAGGTTTTCGTGCTGCGCGTTATATACGACGATGCCATCTCCGGATGCCGCGCCGGATGTGGAACTACCGGTTGCCGTCCCGGTGGGTGAGCCGCTGCACGCCGAAAGTGCCAGCAGCGTGGCCGTGGCGGCGGCAAGGGCCGTAGCGGGTTTGATGCCGAATTTCATGGGGGGCCTTTCGAGGTCCCGGCCGGGACCGGAACAGTTGGGGAGATGCAGTTGGGGCAGTGCCGTTGTAGGCAAGGCAAACCTTACTGTAATAACAACATGTCATTGTTGCGTAATTCGGAACACGCTGAGGTCGACTGTTACAAAGGACCGGCCACGGCGGATCGCGGGTGGATCCCCGGAGCGCCCCAGCGGCGCTTCCGCCGTTAAGAGCGCGCTAAATCTCTGCCTGCCGGCGTAAGGAAACCATTAAGACCGGCGGCGGCCGCCCTGTTTGGTGATCTCATGAAGAGAGGAAGCACCCGCCGTCGGGCCTTCCACCCGGCCCTCCACAGGAGCTGAATTCACCATGAAACGAATTGACCTCAACACGGGAACGGAACATGGCGCCGAGTTGTCGGGCACGCACCCTGAAGACTACGTCGTGGTCGATGACCTCGGTGATTTCACGTATTACCCGTCCGAGGCAGTCATGCTCGAAGACTTGGAGTACGTTGACGAAGCAGCCAGCATTCTCGACCGGGCGGGCAACGATTTTCGCTTGACGCTGGAGGGAAACAGGAAGCTGAGGCTGGGTTCCTCATTCGGCAGGGTGGAATTTACCTGGCTCCGCCAAGCATGGATGAACGACCGTCGCCGGGACCCGCAGGCGCATCGATTGCTCCGCTTCTACCCCATAACCTTGGACGCCCTTCTGGCTGGAATTTTTGAAACCTTGACGCTTGAACTCGCCATCCAAGCCGCAGGCTCATCATGGGTGTTGGAGATGGGGGGAGAGGAAACGCACCCGGCGACACTCAAGGACGTCGATGGCCTGCTCGCTGCGCATGATCATCTTGAAGCGGCATCTGTGCGAGACCCCTTCGGACACCGCTATCGTCCGACCCGACACGCACCTCACCCTTTCCGTTCCCGCGGCGCGGGGGCGATCTATTACGTGGAGATTGAGACCCACCCCGGGGAGGCCGGCAATGGTCCCCAAGTTTCTGACAGTTTGCCGTGAGTTCCTTCACTGCGGGTTACCGCCCGGTAGGCGTTCTGCGATAGTTGGGAACCATGGTGAACGTCCAGACTGAAATACTCATCCAGCAGCCCCGTGAGATCGTGGCGAGTTTTGCTTCTGATCCGGACAACGCGCCCGTCTGGTACGCAAACATCCGATCAGCGCGGTGGCAGACGTCGCGGCCTTTGGTTGTTGGATCACGGGTCGCTTTCACTGCGCGGTTCTTAGGCCGCGACCTCGACTATGTCTACGAATTCACCGAGCTTGTCCCCGGCGAGTCACTCACCATGCGCACAAGCCAAGGCCCTTTCCCGATGCGGACCACCTACACCTGGTCCGATGAGAATGGCGCGACCCGCATGACCCTTCGCAACACGGGCGAACCCTCCGGGTTCTCCGCACTTGCAGGCATCTTCATGGCGCCAATGATGCGCGCGGCCATGCGCAAGGACCTTGAGAACCTCAAGCGGATCCTCGAAGCCCGCTAGTCCACGAGGCCCCCTGGGAACGGCTAAACGCTCACCAGGAAACGCGGCCGGGAACCTGGTTCCCGGCCGCCGCCCTCGCGTTAAGCGTTTGGAGCTAGGGCACGACGGCGACAACGTCGATTTCGACGAGGAAGTCACCGAGGAACGAACCCACCGTAGTCCGGGCCGGGTAAGGGATTTCGACGAGCTTTTCGTAGATGGCGTTGAACCCCGCGAAGTCCCTGCCTGGATGGTGCAGGTGCACAGTTGCTTTGACGACGTGGGAGAAGTTCAGCCCATGCGCCTCCAAGACCGCGCCCCAAGTTGTTCATGGCTTGGAGGGTCTGCTCTGCGATGGTGGTTCCCACAGTCTCCCCAGTCATGGGGTGGTGCGGGGTCTGGCCAGCGGTGTAGAGAAAGCCGTTGGCGACGACGGCTTGGGAATAGGGGCCCGCCGGGCTGGGTGCGAGGTCGGTTGTTACCTGTTTGCGGGGCATGGGATGGGTTCCTTTGCGATGACCGGCGTAAAGGCCGGCCGGCGTTGCTGATGTTTAGAGGACCTTGGAGAGGAAGGCCCGGGTGCGTTCGTGTTGCGGGTTGCCCAGGACGTCCTCGGGCCTGCCGCTTTCGACAACCACGCCCTGGTCCATGAAGACCACCTGGTCGCTGACTTGGCCCTCATTGACTCGGTGGTCTACGCACTTCTTCCCTCCGATGGGACTGCCTCAAGGGCAATCCATCGGCGCGTGGTCCAGGAAATCGGCGCCTATTCCCACACGATCAGCTCCTATCCGCTCATCGCAGCCGTCGGCGGCATCGCAGCCCGCGTAGAGGAGCTGCCAAAATCCAGGTCGGAAGCCCTGCAAACACTCCAGTACCTGCTGCATCAGCAGTCAGCAAGGACGGATGCCTCTGGAGCCGGGGGTCCCGCCGTCGGGCTGTTCGAGGACTACAGGATCCCGCTGAATCTCCTGAAGATCGGGGCATTCATCAGCGAGAACGGATTTGCCGACCTCGATGACATCTCAAAAATCCAGGCCTACGATTTCGAACAGCAGACCGATTACCTGGACACCTTGAGGGCCTACATGGCCTCAAACGGAAACATCTCGGCAATGGCGGCCCGCCTCCATGTGCACAACAACACCGTCCGCTACCGAATATCTCGCCTTGCCAAGGACTTTGACCTCGATCTGGACGATCCCCAGAAGCGGCTCTGGCTGTGGTTGCGACTCACGACGATGGACCTCTCGGAAACTACAGAGCCTTGACAGCGCTCAACACCTTAGTGAGGGACTCCTTGGCGTCGCCAAAAAGCAGGGTTGTCTGCGGCTCGTACATGAGTTCGTTCTCAATGCCCGCGAATCCCGGCCGCATGGACCGCTTCAGGAAGACGACTTGGCGCGCGTCGGCCACTTCGAGGATGGGCATGCCGTAGATCGGCGAACCCGCACTGGTCTTCGCTGCGGGATTGACGACGTCGTTCGCACCGACCACCAACGCGACGTCGGCCGTCCGGAATTCCGAGTTGATCTCGCCCATTTCCTTGAGGGACTCATAGGGCACATTTGCTTCGGCGAGCAGGACGTTCATGTGCCCGGGCATGCGTCCGGCCACTGGGTGGATCGCGAAATCCACATCGATGCCCCGCGCCTCAAGTGCAAGCGCCAGCTCGGCGGCCGTGTGCTGGCCTTGGGCCACCGCGAGCCCATAGCCGGGAACGATGATGACCCGCTGCGCGTAGCCAAGAAGCACGGCCACGTCCTCCGCGCTGGATGAGCGGACGGGCCGATCGCTCACCGCCGTCGATCCCGCCGTCGAGCCTCCCTTGAACGCGCCGAAGAGGATTCCCGCAACACTGCGCCCCATAGCCGCGGCCATAGCCCGGGTGAGGATGGTGCCCGAGGCGCCCACCAGGGTGCCCGCGACCACCAACAGCACGTTGCCAAGCACCAGGCCCGAGGCCGCCACGGCCAGGCCCGTGAAAGCGTTCAGCAGCGAGATGACAATCGGGACGTCGGCGCCGCCCACCGGCAACACCAGCAGCACGCCGGCGGCCAGTCCCAGCAATAACAGCACCAGCGCAAGCGCGAGGGAACCACTGAAAACGACGGCGACGGCGGCACCCACCGCCGCGAGCAGCACCGCTCCCATGAGCGTCGGCAGGCCGGCGAACACCACCGGGCGGGTGGTCATGAGCTCCTGCAGTTTGGAAAAGGTGATGGCGGAACCCGCGAACGACACCGCCCCCACCAGCAGCGTGAAGACAATGGCCACGCGCACCCAGGGGTCCTCGGTATGCTCGAGTTCCAGGAGTGCCACGAGAGCCGCGGCACCACCGCCCACTCCGTTGAACAGGGCCACGAGTTGCGGCATCTGGGTCATCTTGACCTGCCGCGCGACCGGCGCGGCCACCCCCGAACCCACCGCCATCGCCCCGAGGATCCACGGAACGTTGTCCATCTTGACCGAGAAGAAGACCGTCGCGACGGCGAGAGCCGCGCCGAAGGCGCCCACCAAGTTGCCGCGCCGGGCGGTGCGCGGAGAATTCAATCCCTTGAGCGCGAGGATGAAACAGACGGCGGCCGCGAGGTAGAGGAGCGAGGTCCACACCGGATCGATGAGGCTCATCGCATACCCTCCTTCGCCTCGGGTTTCTTAGCCGCAGTCACTTCGCGTTTGCGGCCGCGGAACATCTCCAGCATGCGGTCGGTCACCACGAAGCCACCCACCAAATTGGCGGTGGCGAGGACGACGGCGAGCAAAGCCACCGTGAGGACCCACGGGTCCGAGGCCTGCCCGGCAACGATGATCGCGCCCACCAAGATGATTCCGTGGATGGCGTTGGCCCCGGACATCAAGGGCGTGTGGAGCGTGCTCGAGACCTTGGAGACCACTTCGAAGCCCACAAAGACCGCCAACACGGTAACGGTGAGAAGGGCGATGCCGTCCATTACGAAACCCCCTCGCTCGCGGAGCCCATGGAACCTGCGGAGCCCACTGATTCTGCCGTCTCGGCGGACAGTGCCTCGAGAGCCTCCGCCGTGGGAGCGTGCCGCACCTCGCCGTCGTGCGTCAGGCACGCACCCGCCACCACCTCATCGCCGAAGTCCGGAACAACGGCGCCGTCACAGGTCATCAGAGCAAGGAGGTTGGCGACGTTCTTGGCGTAGAGGCGCGAGGCGTCCGCGGGCATCGCGGAGGCGACGTCCTTCATCCCCACCAGGGTGACCGTGCCCTGGCCGTCCGCCGTCGGAATCTCCAGGTCCAAGCCAGGCACCGAGCCCTCCACATTGCCACCTGACTCGGCGGCGAGGTCGACGACCACCGAGCCCGGGCGCATGTGCTGAACCATCTCGCGACTCACCAGGAGCGGGGCCCGCCGTCCGGGGACAGCCGCCGTCGTAATGAGCACGTCGGACTGGGCAACATGCGGTGCGAGCAGTTGGCGCTGCAGGGCGCCACGATCGGCGCTGAGCTCGCGGGCATAGCCGCCGGACGCTTCAGCCGTCTCGACGTCGAGCTTGATGAACGTGCCGCCCATCGAGGCCACCTCGTCCGCCGACGCCGGCCGGATGTCATTGGCGGAGACGCGTGCGCCCAGCCTCTTCGCAGTACCGATGGCTTGCAGACCCGCCACACCGGCGCCGAGCACCAGAACGCGGGCTGGGGGGATGGTTCCGGCGGCCGTCATGTACAGCGGGAAGAAGCGCGGCAGGCGCATCGCGGCCTCGAGCACGCAGCGATACCCGGCCACGAGGGCCTGCGAGGTGAGGGCGTCCATGGATTGTGCGCGGGAGATGCGCGGCACCAGCTCAAGCGCGAAGGAGGTCACGCCCGCTTCGGCAAGCGCGCGGACGGTGGGAAGTTCCGACGACGGCGACGCCAGGCCCACGGTGACGGCACCCCGGCGCAGCGCGGCCGCCGTCGCGGGCCCTAGGGGGCGGACGTGCGCGTAGACGTCCAGTCCTGCGAGATCCAAGCCGGGAACGATGAGTGCGCCCGCCTGGCGATAGTCGTCATCGCTGTGGCCTGCTGCCGTTCCGGCTCCGCTTTCGACGAAGACCTCCAGCCCCAATCCTGCCAACTGCGTGACGGTCTCGGGCGTCGCAGCAACCCGCCGCTCACCGTCCAGGCGTTCGCGCGCTATGCCAAGTTTCACCCGCATTCCCTTCCCGAAACCTCATTGCCCCGAGCCGTCGTTGGCTTGAGTCTAGGACGCAGAAGGCCCGGGCGGGAGTAGGTGCCGAGGTCATCTCGCGGACTGTCCGGCCGCACCGCTCCATTACCCACGTTTTGGATCGAACCCACCAAGATCAGCGTCGCCGTGATCACGCAGAGGATGGTGACGATTCCACTGGCTATCGTGGGCCGGTTCCACGTGGAAATGACGTTTCCTTCCGAGGAAAGATAGCCTGAGGCCTCCGCCGCCCCCCACAGTGCATTTCACCGTGCGGGTCTTACGTACATTGCCTTCTTCGGCGCCGGACCGGAGCCTGTGGAAACAAGGAGTGTGCTGTCAGGGACCGGCTAACGGGCGCCTTCGCCGCTGATATTCCTTTTGTTAGTTGCCGCAGGAGCCGTCACCGATGGAGAGCATGGCATGGCGTGCGGAGTGCTCCCCTTTGACCTGGACTGCAAGTGGTATGCAGGCCGACTGCCGCCCCACTAGCGTGAACCCGCCGACCCAGAACACCCGCCCGGGGTCGATATTGGCTGAACAGCCCTCGTAGGTGACGCTCGAATACCCTACTGAGGGTCCCTGCTCTGTCAAAATTCCGGCAAAAGACCGAGCCGCCGCGTCGATAGAAACCGTCACCGTCGATTCCGCAGGTAGCCTGGTTCCGACCTTAAAATAAGTGACCCCATCCGCGTCGGCATCCGGCGGGACGTCGACCTTGTATCCGTTGCCCAGCCCTGGGTAGACCAACGGGCCAATGACCAGATCCTCTGGCCCTGGTGGAGGAGTGTCCGTTCCCACCGGACGCGCGAGGTCACAACCGACTGTCGTACTCCCTGAGGGCGAGACAGAGGCTGGCTGAGGAGAGGATGCCACGGTCCGATTTTCTGAAGCCGTGCCGATACAACCGGCAAGCACGACCGCCGTGAGCACTTCAATGACTAGAAACGCGAACCTCGGAACTGTGCCTTTTGACTTACCCATCTGCCCCAATCCCCTGGGCCAACTCTAACCGTCGCTGCGGTCCGAGACCATCGCTGGCAACGCCAGCCAGCGGCACCTTCATTTGGGACACCACATCTACGCCGCGCAGGCTGCAAAGTGCATTGAGAACATGAGGATCGCCCTGCATGAGGCAGGCGCGTCGATTGACGATGTGATAAGCACGCGTGTGCTCGTTGCGTCCACTAAGCAAACGGACCTAGTGACTGCATGGGAGGTCGTACGCGACGCCTTCGGAGCAGACGACGTGCCACCGAGCACTCTGTTGGGGGTAACGGTTCTCGGGCATGACAACCAGCTTGTGGAGGTCGAGGCCATCGCGGCCGTCCGCGACTAAAGCGTAAGAAGTGGTGCCCTGCCAGGTTGACATCTGCGCGACCGCTGGAGGATCCCTCAACGGACACAGGCAGTCCGCACGTTCCGCGCTCTCAGCGACCAAGCACCGAATCCGCGATCTGCTGCGCGGCTTGGTCCGCCGTGATGTGTGTGGTGTCGATGACCTCGGCTTCATCATGCAGCCAGATACGAGCTGCCTCGGCGTATGGCTCCAGATACGCGAAGCGGAAGGTCGAGGGGCCGAGGTCTTTGTCGTTCTGTATGCGGTCGCGGAGCGTGGCCTGGTCCGCGTGGAGCACGAAATGCTGGATCGGTATGCCGTGTTCGGTAAGACCATTGCTGATCTCCCGCCAGTAGCTCTCGACCAGGACAGTCATCGGCATCACGAGTGTGCCTCCGGTGTACTCGAGCACGCCCCGAGCGGTTTCGACAACGAGTGGTCGCCACGGCTCCCAATGCTGGAAGTTGTCCGTTGCAGGAAGCCCCGGCTTGATGTCCATGAGCACCTCACCGACCTTCTCAGCGTCGAGGACGTGCGAGTCAGGCAGCAATTGCTGTACGAGCGCGCTCGTCGTCGTCTTCCCCGCCCCATGGGTGCCGTTGAGCCAAACAATCATGGACCGAACTCTAGCGCCAAAAAGTGTCCTTCACGGCCCGTCGATAGCCGATCCCTCAGCGGGCTCGGCTGGCCGATCATGAAGCTGCGGAACTCCGGCGGGTACGGGTGGGCCGGCCGCGAAGACGCGGCCTGGGAATGGACCCGTGATCACGGCTTCCCCGAGCTGCAGATCAGTCCTCGTCGGCTCGACGACGACGAAGTCAGGCAGGCGATCACGGCCACCGAGCGGATGGGCGACCAGGTGTCCGCGGCACTGGGGATGTCCACGGTCTCTCTCATCGCCCGCCTTGTTCTGGCTACCCATGAGGACGGCGCCTATCTGATCCTTGAGCCCCCGAGGGTGTCCCGCCACTGGATGAAGGGTCTCGAGCGGTCGACCTGAGGAAGGCGTCGGCCTGGTCGCCGTTGACGACCCGTCCACGCCCCACCGACACTTGACCGAGCGTCTCGCGGTGCGGCGGTCCGGCAGGGCGCATCCACTGACAGGCCCCCGGAAGCCTAGGAGCGGTGGATCGCAACGGTAAGTGGGGCATGCGCCGGTTGTGGATCCGCTAAGGGACACCCGGTGCGCCGATCCGAGACCACTTGCCACGAAACTGTTGGATAAATCACCTTTGTGCCGCGGGGTCCGCTAGCCTCATCTGAGGATCAAGGGGGGAACCCACGGTGGAAATCGCGTTGACCTGCGGAAACGCAATCTTGAATGTCGAGCGCGGAACAATCGGCAGGCTTGTGTCCGTTGAGAGATCCCCAAACTGGACGGAAATGCTCCAAGACTGCCGGTCGTGCAAGAATCGCGGCATGGATGAGGTTGAGCGGCAGACGAGGGAACAATTGATGGTCCACGAGGCTTTGATGCAGGCGATGGATCGGCGGGACGAGGTCTTCCAGGTGATTGAGGATTCAGAGGACGTGGACGAAGCAATCCGTCGCGTGGGCCAACTGTTGGGCGTTGGAGAGCTGGGCAGCCGGGCCGTCCTCGACCTGCAGGCCAGAAGATTCACCCGAGACCAGCGTCAGGCCTTCGCTTCTTATGCGGAAGAACTTAGATCAAGGTTGCCCGATGGGCGCTGAACTGGTCGCGTACGATCCGCTTACGGTTGATCGTCCCGGTGGCCGGCCATTCCCATCTTCGGACGGCTCAACTAAGCTCGCTGTGGGCTGGGAGCCTCCAGTTAATGCACCGTCGATGAGCCGGTTCCCGCCGCGCCGTCGGGAAGGAACACAGCTATGGCCACGTACAAAATCGGATACTTCGTCGGCAGCCTTTCAAGCCACTCCATCAACCGGGTCCTGTCCAAGGCGCTCATCAGCGTAGCGCCTGAAGAACTCGAATTCACCGAGATTCCCATCAAGGACCTGCCCCTCTACAGCTCAGACTACGACGCCGATTTCCCGCCCGCAGGCCGGGCGTTGAAGGATGCGATCGCGGCGTCGGACGGCATCCTGTTCATCTCCCCCGAGTACAACCGCTCCATCCCCGGTGCCTTGAAGAATGCCATCGACTGGGGATCCCGGCCCTGGGGGACCAACTCCTTCGCCCGCAAGCCCACGGGCATCATCGGCACATCTCCCGGCAGCATCGGTACGGCCGTGATGCAGTCCTCCATGCGCAGCGTCCTGAGCTTCCTCGACGCGCCGCAACTCAACGCCCCGGAGGCCTACGTCAAATTCGATCCGGCGTCCTACAACGAGGACGGATCCGTCCGGGACGAAGGCACCGCGTCCCTCCTCCGCCACTACATGGAGGAATACAGCGCGTTCGTCCAGCGCGTCCTGGCCGCCAACGCACCCGGGCACATCGGCGACGAGCACCCGGACGGTGCCAAGCTGACGCGGTAGCGAGTCGGCGGCGCAGCTAGTGCTTCGCCGAGACGTCCTGCGATATCGCCCGCGCCGTCTCCACGATCTGCTCCCGGACCGATTCAAGGTATGCAGCGGGGTCAGGCTGGGCAGCGACGTTTTGGGCTTGGAGCGAGACGTTGACCGCGGCAGCCACATGGCCCGCATTGTGGTTCCAGACCGGCGCGGCGATGGACATGAGTCCGAGTTCCAGCTCCTGGTCCAGCAGGCACCACCCTTGCTTGCGGACGCGGTCCAGCTCGGCCAGAAGTTCCCCGCGGGACGTGAGGGTCCGTGGCGTCAGGGCTTTGAACTCCACCGAAGACAGGTACTCGTCCAGCTTCTGCTGCGAAAGACCCGCCAAAAGCACGCGTCCCATGGACGTGGCGTAGGCGGGGAAGCGGGTGCCCACCGAGATGCCAACGGTCATGATGCGGCGCGTGGTCACGCGGGCCACGTAGAAGATGTCCGCCCCATCCAGCACGGCGGCCGACGTCGACTCCCCCAGCTTCAGCGACAGCTCCTCAAGGTGCGGCTGCGCGAGCTGTGGCAAGGACAACGCCGACAGGTAGGAATAGCCGAGCTGCAGCACCATCGCTGTGAGGGCGAAGGTCTTGCCGTCGGTGCGGACATAGCCCAGCTCCACGAGTGTGTGCAGGAAGCGCCGGGCCGTGGCACGCGTCAGGTCGGTGCGTGCCGCCACTTCGCTGAGCGTCATGACGGGGTTGGCCGCGTCGAAAGCGCGGATCACGGACAAGCCACGTGCGAGTGATTGCACGTACTGGTCACTCGCCTGGGGAGCGCCTGCCCGCGGCGCTCCGGCTACTGCTGCGTCGGTCATGGTTACCAATCTTATTGGCGCGAACTGGCAGCCAATGCCTCTTAAAGTGCTTCCAGAGGGCATCTGGTGCCAGTTCGCGCTTGGGGTTGAGACGACCTAGACCCCGACGGCGGCGCCAGCCGCCTTTTCCTTGAACGGCACCAGCGGGAGCGGCACCAGCGCTTGGAGCTCTTCGAAGGTGCAGCCGAAGGTCTCACGCACGGTCACGCCGTCGGACCCTATCAGGAAGACGGCTTTGTCCGTGTACACGCGGGTCACGCAGCCCACGCCGGTCAGCGGATAGCTGCAGTGCTCCACGAGCTTGGACACACCGTCGCGGGTCAGGAGCGTCATCATGACGAACACGTCCTTGGCACCGGTGGCCAAGTCCATCGCGCCACCAACAGCCGGAATCGCGTCCGGAGCCCCGGTGTGCCAATTGGCGAGGTCGCCCGTGGCCGACACCTGGAAAGCGCCGAGCACGCAGATATCCAAATGGCCGCCGCGCATGATCGCGAAGGAATCGGCGTGGTGGAAATACGAAGCGCCGGGGAGCTCGGTGACGGGGATCTTGCCGGCGTTGATGAGGTCGCCGTCGATCTCCTCGTCCTTGGCCTCCGGGCCCATGCCGAGCATCCCGTTCTCCGTGTGGAGCGTGATGTTCTGCTCTTCGGTGAGGTAGTTGGAGACGAGCGTCGGCTGACCGATGCCGAGGTTCACGAACGAGCCGGGAACGATGTCGCGCGCCACGAGCCGCGCGAGGTCGTCGCGACCCAAGGGTGTTGTTGAGGTTTGGATGCTCATGTCAGGCCACCTTCACGATGCTGTTGACGTAGATTCCGGGGGTCACCACGTTCTCCGGGTCGAGGGCGCCCGTTGGAACGATCTCCGACACCTGGACGATGGTGTGCTTGGCGGCGGCGGCCATGATGGGACCGAAGTTCCGGGCCGTCTTCCGGTACACGAGGTTGCCCTTGCCGTCGGCCTTGAGCGCCTTGATGAGCGCGACGTCGGCGTGGATGGGCGTCTCGAAGACCTGCCACTTGCCGTCCAGCAGCCGGGTTTCCTTCCCCTCCGCCAGCATGGTGCCGTAGCCGGTGGGGGTGAAAAACCCGCCGATTCCGGCCCCGGCAGCGCGGATGCGCTCGGCCAGGTTACCTTGCGGCACGAGCTCCAGCTCGATGTCCCCAGCCTTGTACTTGGCGTCGAAGTGCCAGGAATCGGACTGCCGGGGGAAGGAGCAGATCATCTTGCGGACCCGTCCTTCCTTGATGAGCAGCGCAAGGCCCTGGTCCCCCTGGCCCGCGTTGTTGTTCACCACGGTGAGGTCTGTGGCGCCGGAATCGAGCAGCGCGTCGATGAGTTCGAACGGCTGGCCTGCGTTCCCGAAACCGCCGATCATGACGGTAGAGCCGTCCTGGATGCCGGCGACTGCTTCGCCAACTGTGTCAATGAAATTCAGCATGGTCCGTTAGCCCTTAACCCCAGGAGTGACGTTTTCGAGCACCACGGCCAGGCCTTGCCCGACGCCGATGCAGATCGCCGCGACACCCCAACGCTGTCCAGAGGCCTGCAGGCTGCGGGCCAGGGTGCCAAGGATGCGCGTGCCCGACGCACCCAGCGGGTGCCCCATCGCGAGCGCGCCGCCGTGCCGGTTCACGATGGACGGGTCGATCCCCCATGCATCAATACAGGCTAGGGACTGCGCGGCAAACGCCTCGTTAAGTTCGACGGCGCCCACCTGGTCCCAGCCGATGCCCGCCTTCGCGAGCGCCTTGTTAGCCGCTTCCACCGGGGCGTAGCCGAAGAACTGGGGGTCGTTTCCATGGGCGCCGCGGCCAGCGATACGAGCAAGCGGCTCCAGACCCAGCAGCCCGGCGGCACTTTCGCTGCCAATCCAAGCCGCCGACGCGCCGTCGGACAGCGGCGAGGCGTTGCCTGCCGTGACCGTTCCACCTGTTGTCTTACCTGCGGCAGCGTCGCTGGACTCAGGACGGAACACCGTCTTGAGCCCACCGAGCTTCTCCGCCGTCGAGCCTGCCCGGATGCCTTCATCGCGGACCAACTCGGTGCCTGGAACCGGAGTCACCAACTGGTCGTAAAAGCCTTCGTCCCAGGCGGCAGCGGCGAGGTTGTGCGATGCTGCGGCGAACTCGTCCTGGCGTTCGCGGGTGATCCCGTATTTCTCACGGAGCCGTTCCGTGGCCTCGCCGAGGGAAATGGTCCAGTCCTTGGGCATGGCCGGGTTCACCAGGCGCCAACCCAGGGTGGTAGAGGCGAGGGTCATGTCCCCTGCCGGGTACGGCTTGGAGGTCTTGGGCAGTACCCACGGGGCGCGGGACATGGACTCGGCACCACCCACCAGCACCAACTCGGCGTCGCCGGCGTTGATCTGGCGCGAAGCGATGATGGCGGCATCCAGGGAGGAGCCGCACAGGCGGTTGACCGTGGTCCCCGGGATCGACGTCGGGAGCCCCGCCAACAGAGTAGCCATGCGGGCGATGTTGCGGTTCTCCTCGCCGGCGCCGTTGGCGTTGCCGAACACCACTTCGTCAATCCGCTCGACGTCCAAAACAGGCGCACGCTTCACGGCTTCGCGCACTACGTGGGCTGCGAGGTCATCCGGCCGGACCCCGGCAAGGCCCGAGCCGAATTTTCCAAAAGGTGTGCGCACGGCGTCGTACAGATATGCCTGATTCATGGGGTCTCCTCTAAGTGTCTGTAGCCCCAACTAGCTCGCAGTTAATGTCGTTATGAGGGCTCAAAACGACATCTAATGCGAGTCAGTTGGGTGGGGTGGGGCTCGCGGGTTCGGTGGATTCGGGGGTCTCGTCGAGTTCCGCGAAAACGCCCTGTGCGGTCTTGAACGCGGTGTTGGCGGAGGGGACTCCGCAGTAGATGGCGGTCTGCAGCAGGATTTCCTTGATCTCGTCCCTGCTCAGCCCGTTGGTGATGGCGGCGCGGATGTGCATGGCCAGTTCTTCCCAGTGCCCGTGCGCCACCATGGCCGTGATGGTCACAGCCGAGCGCATCTGCCGCGTCAGGCCCGGACGGGTCCAGATGCCTCCCCAGGCGATCCGGGTGATCATGTCCTGGAAGTCGTCAGTGAAGGAATCCTTGTTCGCGTTGGCGCGGTCCACGTGCGTGTCGCCGAGCACTTCGCGGCGGACCACCATGCCGGCGTCGTAGATTTCCTGCGAGGTGGCATCGCGCCGAACGGCACCCTGCGAAGAATCAGTGCTCATTTTCCGGCCTCCGTCATGAACGTCCGCATGAGGTCCGCGACGACGGCGGGCGCCTCCGCGGGCGCAAGGTGCCCGACGCCGTCGAGCGCTACGGAAACGGCGCCGCCGCCGCCGGCGTTGATGCCCGCCGCAATCTCTTCAGCGAACGACGGCGGTGCAACAGTGTCCTCGACGCCGGCCAGCGCCTGCGTGGGGACGGTGATGCTGCCGAGTTCGGAGCGGACGTCGAATTCGGCGAGGGCCTCGCAACAGAACGCGTAGCTGAAGCGGTCGGCGTCCCGCAAGGCGTGCAGGAGGCGGCTGCTAACCACGGGCTGGCGATCCATGAAACCCGGGGCGAACCAGCGCTGCGCGGACCCCTGGATCATCACTGCGGTGCCTTGCGCGCGGACGGTTTCGGCGCGTTCCAGCCACCCTTCCGGCGTGCCGATCTTCGCCCCGGTGCACTGCACGGACAGGCTCTTGAGCCGTTCTCCGTGCTTGATGCCCAGTTGGAGGCCGGTAGCACCGCCCAGGGAGTCCCCGGCGTAGTGGAACACGACGCCGGGCGCGATCGAGTCCACCAGGTCCACCACCGCATCGGCCAGTTCGGCGACGCTGAACGTTTCTGAGGCCACGGGCGAGACGCCGTGGCCGGGCAGGTCCCAGCCGATGACGTCGAAGTCGATTCCGAGCAGGGCTGCCGTCTCGGTCCAAAGCACCGTTGACGTTCCGAGCGACGGTCCCACCACCAGGAGCGGCTTCTCCCCGAGGGTGCGCTGCGGGGACAGCAACACCGCTTTGACGTTGGGCTTAGCCACGATCGGCTCCCTTCGGATTGGTGTGTGCGAATTCCGGGTACTCCGTCAGAATGCGGCGGCTGATTTCGGCGGCCTCGCCTACATAGTTGGCCGGGTCGAGAAGGGCCTGCAGTTCCTCGTCGGACAGTTTGCTGGTCGGGACGGCTTCGCGGAGGAGCTTCGTGTAGATCCGGGCCTGCTCCACAGCAGGCGCCTGGAGGGTCTCGTCGACGACGGCTTGCAGCCGGGCCTTCGCGTCGCTCCTGTCCGCGCCAAGGAGCGGAGCAACGGAGGATGCCACGGCTTCACTGAGCAACAATGGCACGGAGATTTCCAGGTTGCGGCGCATCGCCTCCGGAAAGACCCGGAGTCCTTCGGCGAGCTCGCGGAGCTGGGTCGCGGCACCGAGTGCGAGCCGAAGCAAGCCCCGCAATGCCTGCCATTCGCTGTGCCAGGCGCCGTCCGGGCGTTCGTCGTTGAAGTTGGCTGCCGCCAGGTGCAGCTGCGCAGCCAATCCGGGAGCTTGGAGTGCCGCGCTACGGATCAGCACCGACAACACCGGATTCTGCTTTTGCGGCATGGCCGAAGAAACGCCTCGCCCTGCGGCAAGCGGCTCACCCAGTTCGGCAACCTCGGGCCGGCTGAGGAACAGCAGGTCAGAGGCGATCTTGCCGAAGGAGTCCGTCAGTGCCGTGAGGGCGTCGCCGAGTCCAGTGACGGCAAGGCGGTTCGTGTGCCACGGCGCGGGAACGGGCGCGAGGCCCAGTTTCCCGGCCAGGGCATCGGCCAAGTCAAAGGGGCTCGACGACGAGCCTTCCGTGAGCGGCGAGCCTTCCGTGAGCACGGTACCGGCAGCAAGGGTGCCACCGGCGCCGCCGAACTGCACGGGCAACTTCAGGGATTCAAGGCGACGGGCCGCGGCGGCCACTCCGTGGAACCATTGCGCCGCCTTGAGCCCGAAGGTGAACGGCAGCGCATGCTGGGTCAGGCTCCTGCCGACGCACAGCATGTCCGCATGCTGCTCCGCAAGGGCTGCGAGCGCCGTCGTCGTACCTTTCACTTCGGCAAGTAGCGCGGAAACCACGCGGTGCGCGAGCAGCATGAGGGCCGAATCCAGGACGTCTTGGCTCGTCAGGGAGGTGTGTACGGCAGCAAGCGCGCCGGCGTCGAGCTGCCTGACCCGGGCCCGTAGATCGGCCAGCAGCGGAATGACCGGGTTGGCGCCGCCTTGTGCGCGTTCGGCGATGGAAGCGGCGTCGTAGGCCCAGGATTCCGCGGCCTCGGTGACGACAGCGGCGGAACCGGCGGGAGCGAGGCCCGCCTCTTCGAGCACGGATGCCCAAGCAGCCTCGACGTCGAGGATGGCGGCAATGACCGCACCGTCACCCGTCAGCGCCGCCACCGCGGGCGACGCCGAAACCGGGCTGAGCAGCCCGAAATCGCCGTTGCCACTCACTGGGTGGCGCCTTCGAAGCGCTCGAAGTCGAGGAAAACAGTCTCGTTCTCGCCTTGCAGGCGCAGATCCCAGGTGAGGCCGCCATCCGCGTCGCGGCGTGCGATCAGGGTGCTGCGGCGCTCGGGGTCCAAGGAGCTGAGCAGCGGATCGGCGGCGAGCGCTTCCTCGTTTTCCGGCAAGTAGATCCGGGTGAACAGGCGGTTCATAAGGCCACGGGCAAAAACGGCGACGGAAATGAACGGAGCCGCTCCCGCTTCAGTGGGACCGGGATTGACCGTGGTGAACGTGAAGACACCGGAGTTGCCCACGGCTGCGCGGCCCCAACCGGTGAAGGTGTAGCCGTCGCGGACCAGGGAACCGGTGCGCTGAACCACGTTGCCTTCGGAATCGGGCTGCCAGATCTCCAAGATGGCGTCCGGGATGGCCTCGCCTGCGCCGTCGTACACGGTGCCTTGCAGGCGGATGCTTCCGGCGCTGCCCGGGGCGAGGAGCTCGTTGTCCTTATTAAAGGGAAGGGCATAGCCGTAGAAGGGGCCAACCGTCTGGCCGGGTGTCGGGGTCAACTTGCTCATGATTTACTCCTCATCCCCGGCGTCGCCAAAGGCTTCGTTTTCGGTCCAGGTGCGCTTCGATCCGCTCAGGACGATGTCCCAGTTGTAGCCGAGGGCCCATTCTGGGCTCGTCAGCTCGTGGTCGTACGTGGCCACGAGCCGGTCGCGGGCGTCCTGGTCCACGATCGATTGATAGATGGGGTCCAGCGGGAACAACTGGTCGCCCGGGAAGTACATCTGGGTGACGATGCGCTGCGTGAAGTCCGTGCCAAACAGGGAGAAGTGGATGTGGGCCGGCCGCCAGGCGTTGAGGTGGTTCTTCCACGGGTAGGCGCCGGGCTTGATGGTGGTGAAGTGGTAAGAGCCGTCCGGCCCGGTGATGCAGCGTCCGACGCCGGTGAAGTTCGGGTCGAGCGGGGCAGGGTGCTGGTCTCGCTTGTGAATGTAGCGGCCGGCAGCATTGGCCTGCCAGATCTCCACGAGCTGGCCGGCAACCGGGCGGCCGTCGCCGTCGAGCACTTTGCCCTGCACGATGATCCGCTCGCCCTGGGGTTCGCCGTTGTGCTGGATGGTGAGGTCCGATTCCAGGGCGTGCACATCTTGGTGCCCGAACGCAGGCGAGTACAGCTCGATGGTCTCGGGGTCCGCATGGTGCAGGCTCTTGGTGGGATGGCGCAGGATGCTGCTGCGGTAGGGCGCGAAGTCCAGGCGGGGCTGGGTCTCCGGCGCTGCACCGTCCTTGAGCGCCCGGGCGTACGCGTCGCCGATGGCCTTGATCTCGGCGCTGAGATCCGCTTGGGTTTCGGCTGCGGCGTCCAACGGCGCGTGGGCGGCATGCGGTTCGGCCGCCGGTACGAGCTCGTCGTCTTGGTAGTGCCCGGCATTTGCGTCTAGCAGCACGGCCGGCTCCTTTCGGGTGGTTGCTTTTCTGGTTTCTGCTTGCGTTTCTGCTTAGCGGTGCACGTGGTGGGCGTGAAGCGAGTCGTATTGAACGGCGTGCCGCACGGGGGCGTTCGGGGCGCCGTAGCCGTCGTAGTTGCCGCGGCGCTCCACCATTTCGAAGAACACGCTGCCCACCGTGGCGGTGTAGAAATGGAGGAATTCACCGTTGGCATCCCTGTCGTAGAGAAGGTTCAGTTCCTTGAGGGTTGCAAGGAAAGCAGGCTCCAAGGCGAAGCGCGCATCCAGGTCCTCGTAGTAGTTGGCCGGGATCTGCAGGAAGTCGAGTCCACGTGCCTGGGCCGCCCGCGCCGTGGCCACGAGGTCGTCCACCGCGAACGCGATGTGTTCCTGGTAGCTCTTGCGCCCGCCCTGCTGAAGCAGCGGCGCGAGGTTCAGGACCAGGCGCACCGCACGGTCCGACGTCTGCATGACCTGGGAGCGCACCAGGCCGCTGGGGCTCGGCACCTCGGCGAACGGCTGCGGTTCCAGGGCCAAGGCACTCGTGTAGAAAAGGACGGCTTCGTCGAAGTGCTGCCAGGGCTGCGCCAGGTTCACGTGGTCGATCACCGCGGAGCCGGCCGCGGCCGGGTGCTCCAGCCCTTCGCCGAATTCATGCGTCCAGGCCGCGGTGCCATCCGGGCTGCCTTGGCACAGGAAGATCTCGGTGGAGTCCGGGGCGGCGATGCCTTGGAAGACTTCCTCGTCCGCCTGGACCTTGCGCGGCACCACGGGAGCCCTGAGTTGCTGGGCGCGAGCCGAGGCAATCACTGGAGAGTCGACGTCGAACCCCAACGCCGCGATGGCGGGTTCACTATGCGACGGAGCCTGTTCGTTGATGATGACGCGTGCCTGGCCCATCGACCACAACTGCACGTCCTTGGTCCGGTGCCGGCCATCGAATTCGAAGCCGAGCTGGCCCAGGAGCGTCTCAAGCTGAGCGGGCTCGTCCGTTTTGACCTCTGCGAAGTTAAACCCGGCCGGTTCCGCCACCTTGGGCAGCGTGGCCAGTTCCATGGGATAACGACGGCGGCCGGCGGCGTTGGCGAGTGAGTCACCATTGGCGCTTCCAGGCGCTCCTCCCGCCGTAAAGGACGACGCGTTCGCGTCAAGCCATTTGGCGCTCTGTTCCTCAAGCCAGATCAGCGAGCGCATCGCGTCGACCGCGGTCCGCTCCACGTCCGATTGGCGGAAGACGTCGTTGAAGACCTCCAGCGAGACGGGACCCGAATAGCCTGCGCGGGCAACGTGGCCCATGAACTTGGCCAACTCGAATTGTCCTTCGCCCGGGAACACGCGGTAGTGGCGGCTCCAGGACAGCACGTCCATGGAGAGCTTGGGGGCGTCGGCCACCTGAACGAAAAAGATCTTTTCGGGCTTGATGGCCTCGATGGGCGCGGTGTCCCAGTCGCGGGAAAGGATGTGGAAAGAGTCCAGGCACGTGCCGAGGTTGGGGTGGTCCACGGTGTCCACGAGGCGGTGCGCGTGCTCGTAGTCGCTCACGTATTTGCCCCAAGCCAGGGCCTCATACGCCACTTTGACGCCGTGGTTCCCGGCCAATTCCGCCAGACGGCTGAGCTGCTCGGCCCGAAGGTCGTCGTCGTCGATCGTCGCAGTTCCCACGTTGGTGCACACCAGGATGGTGTCCATGCCGAGTCGGGACATGAGCTTGAACTTGGCATCCGCCCGGCGCAGGTTTTCCTGCAGAATGTCCTCGGTGACGCTGTCGAAGTCGCGGAACGGTTGGTAGAGATCCAGGCCGAGTCCAAGGTCGGCAGCCATCTTCCGCACGTCCTCGGGGCTAAGCGGCGACGTGACGAGGTCTTGTTCGAAGATCTCGATGCCGTCGAAGCCCGCGATGGCGCAGGCCTGCATCTTTTCCTTGAGGGTGCCGGAGAGGCAGACGGTAGCGATTCCGGTGCGCATCAGTGCCCCGCCCCGGCGAGGGCCTTATCAGCCTTCGACGCTTCAGCCTTTGCATCCTCGGCGTTCACCAGCTCGAGGAAGTGTGACCGCATCCGCTCCGGATCGGCGTAGCGGCCGGTGAAGATGCGGAAAGCGTCGGCGGCTTGGCCCACGGCCATGCGGCCGCCGTCGAGCACACGGCACCCCTTGGCCCGGGCCTCGAGAACCAGCTGGGTTTCAATCGGCCGATAGACGATATCGGCCACCCAGTGCCGGGGTTCCACGAGGGACATGTCCAGTGGGAGGCCTGGATGCGCGGCCATGCCCACCGGAGTGCAGTGCACCAGACCGTCAGCCAGCGGCATGAGCTGCGGCAGCTCCGCCGTCGTCCGCGCCGTGACGGTGCTGCCCGGGAAAAGGGCGGCGAGTTCCGCCGCCCGTTCGGCACAGCGCGCGGGGTCCACATCCACAAGGTCCAGGGTCTTGACCCCGGCGGAAAGAAGGGCGTAGGCGACGGCGGAGCCGGCACCCCCAGCGCCCAACTGGACGACGCGGTCCAGGCCGGCATCGGGAAGCCCGCTGGCCAAAGCGGAGCCGAAACCGGAGAAGTCTGTGTTGTGGCCGATGAAGCGGCCGTCCTGGATCAGGACGGTGTTGACAGCGCCGAGCCGCCGGGCGTCCTCGGAAACCTCGTCCAGGAACGGCAGCACCAGTTGCTTGCACGGATGCGTGATGTTGAGGCCGTTGTAACCAAGCCGTGAGGCGGCAGTCAGGAGATCGCCGACGGCAGAGCCGGGCAGGGAGAGCTCCAGGAGGTCGATGGGCCGGTACAGGTAGCGCAGCCCCTGGACGTCAGCCTCCCTCTCATGCATGGGCGGCGTCAGCGAAGGCGATACGCCTTCACCTATAAGGCCCACCAGGAAGGATTCGGCTCGGTTGCTCATGCTCATTGCTCCTTTGACAACTACACCCGAGGATTGGCTCCCCTGGACTCCCTGAGGACATCCTGAGCTTGCTGCTCCGCCGGGCGGTATGAATCAGACTACACAAAATGTTCATATATTGCACTTGTGTTCTTATCGCGAACAAAAGTGAGTGCCGTCAGGCCCTTTAGCGCTGCGGCAAGCGGTCGGCAAGCTCGGACGCCGCACTCTTCAGCAGGGGTACGACAGCCACGAGCTGTTCCACTGTCATTCGGAAAACAGGGACCGCAGTGGCAAGGGATGCGAAGGCAACGCCTTGGGAGTTGAGGACAGGGACGGCGACGGCACGCATGCCCACCTCGTTCTCCTCGTCCATGATCGCGTAGCCCTGGCGGCGGACCTTCTCGATTTCCAAGCGGAAGGCGTCGCGATCGGTGATGGAGAATTCCGTGAGCGGCTCCAGTTCAAGCTCTTCCACGAGCAGCTTCCGCTCCTCGTCCTCAGCGAAGGCAACCAGCGCCTTGCCTACCGCAGTGGTGTGCAGCATTCCAAGATGCCCCGGATCGCTGGTGACCCGGAACATTTGGGGGCCGTCCACCTTGTTGACCGTGAGGTGGTGGTGGCCGTCCCGGACCGACAGGATGGTGGCTTCGCCGGTTCCCTCCGTCACGCGCTGCAGGATGGGCCGAGCCGTACCGGCAAAGCCGTGGTGGTTGGACACCCGCTGCCCGAGCTGGAAGACACGAAGGCCCAGGTGGTAGCGGCGGCCATCGGCCTCGTAGTCCACAAAACCATCGCGAGTCAGGGATCCGAGCAGGCGGTACGTGGTACTGAAGGGCAATTCCGCCTGGCGGGCGAGTTCAGAGGCGCTGGCCCCCTTCGGCTCATTACCCAGCAGTACAAGGAGGCCCAGGGCCTTGCCGATCATGTCAGTCTTTGTGTCTTCCTTCACGTCCATAGATCAAGATTGCCACATCGTGAGAGCTATATCTAGATGGTGAGTAAATATCTTGACAAGTGACTGTGCTCACAGTCATCATTGCTATATCGCACAAGTAGCTCTCACAATGTGGCTACAGTGTGAGGCCGCTGCCGGACCAACATCGACGTTCCAGGTACGCAAATTTCAGCCAGATGCGACATCGCCGTCACACAAAGGAACACCATGAGTCACACGATCCCGTCTACGACGCCGGGCACTGCCACGGCAGGAACGCCGAAGAAGGCCGCCCTTGCCAGCTTCCTCGGTAGCGCCGTCGAGTACTACGACTTCTTCATCTTCGGTTCGGCCGCGGCCTTGATCTTCCCGCACGTCTTCTTCCCCAGCGCCGACGCCAACGCCGCCATCATGTCCTTCGCGACCTTCGGTTTCGCCTACGTGGCAAGGCCAGTCGGAGCCATCATCCTGGGGCACTTCGGCGACCGCATCGGCCGCCAGCGCGTCCTGATGTTCACCCTGGTGCTCATGGGTGCGGCGACGTTCATCATCGGCTGCCTCCCCGACTTCAAGACCATCGGTTGGTGGGCCCCTGCACTTCTGGTCTTCGCGCGTCTTTGCCAGGGCCTGTCGGCTGCAGGCGAGCAAGCTGGCGCCTCGTCCATGACACTGGAACACGCGCCGGACAACCGCCGTTCGTTCTTTACCTCCTGGACCCTCACCGGAACCCAGGGCGGCCAGATCCTCGCAGCGCTGGTCTTCATCCCCGTGGTTGCCCTTCCGGACGAGATCAAGTACGGCATCGGCTGGCGCATCCCGTTCTGGCTCAGCGCCGTCGTGGTCCTGGTAGCTTTCTTCATCCGTCGCACCCTGCACGAGCCGCCCGCATTCGAAGAGGCCAAGAAGAATCACCAAATCGCCAAGCTTCCGGTAGCCGACCTCCTCAGGCTGCACTGGGCCGATGTCCTGCGCGTTGTCTGCTGCGCCTTCATCTCCGCCGTGAGCACGGTCTTCGGCACCCTGGCCATCAAGTACGCCCAGGACGTGGCCCACGTCAACAGCACCATCACCCTATGGCTCGTTGTGGCAGCCAATATCGTGGCCCTTGGAACCCAGCCGGTCTTCGGCAAGCTGGCTGACCGGATCGGCCGCAAGCCCGTCTTCATCTACGGTGCCGTAGCCAGCGCCATCATGACGCCGGTGTTCCTCCTGACACTTGAATCCGGGAACGTGCCGCTCATGTTCCTGGTGTCCGTGGTGTACTTCGCCCTTGGTTACGCCGCAGCCAACGCTGTGTGGCCCTCTTTCTACGGCGAGATGTTCAGCACCAAGGTCCGCTTCTCCGGCTTGGCCATCGGCACGCAGCTCGGCTTCCTCATGGCAGGCTTCGCCCCGACCATCGTCACCGCAATCGGCGGCACCAAGGCAGGCGGCTGGGTCCAGATCAGCATCTTCACCGGCGTCATCTGCGTCATCGCAGCGGTCTCCGCGATGACCGCCCGGGAATCCTTCAAGACCCCGACGGCGGAACTCGGCTTGAAGTAGGACGCCACCAGTTCACCCCTATCCGTTGTTCCCACCGGCTCCCGGCTTCTCAAGCTCAGGCCGGTGGGGAACAACGGATTTTCTTTGTCCCGGAAGTCTTACCCACGGCTAACCCATACGAAACCACCCCGCAACATTGGTCCGCCACACTGGAATAGCCGGCAAACGCTGGCAGCTCCAGCCAGGGAGGCCACCATGTTGAAGGAAGTATCAACCCACCCCACACGAATCCGCGCACTTGACCAGCTGCACCGCGGCGACCAGATCGAAGCCCGCCTCTCCGTGGGACCCTCCTACGATGACGTGGTCATCCGCAGGGGCAGCGTCCAGGAGACGGCCCCTGGCATCGGGGTCGTCTGGATCATGGATCAGCTGACCGGCCTCCGCAAGGCCATCAATACCGACGAATGCACAGTCTGGCGAGTGGCCTGATCCTGGCCCCGAACCGCTCAGCCGCCAGCCACGGACTGGATGATCAAGACCTCCTGGCCGGCCGCAACTTCAGTATCCAGACCTTTCAAGCGCCGGACCTCCTCGCCATTCACGTAAATATTCACGTAGCGGCGGAGGGACCCGGTTTCGTCCCGGAGCCTCCGGGCCAGCACCGGGTAGTCCCCGGTCACAGCGTCAAGCAAGCTTTCCACGGTCACAGCTCCGTCGGCGGGCGTAGTCAGGTAGGACTGCCCGCCGGCGAGGGGCTGGAGCACGCTGGGCAAAACCACGGTGATGTCAGACAACGTTTGTCCTACGCTGGCAGACCGGATGCCGCAGAGGCAGCGGCCAATTCAGCAGCCAGATCGCCGGTGACAACGGCGGCGCGGACGCACAAAACATCAGGCAGGTGCGAGGCGACCTCGATGAAAGACTCGCCCTCGTCAGC
The DNA here is from genome assembly GCF_056398865.1 of Arthrobacter sp. 01T419. NCBI lineage: Bacteria > Bacillati > Actinomycetota > Actinomycetes > Micrococcales > Micrococcaceae > Arthrobacter > Arthrobacter sp. 01T419. Next base: position 222,248 of record NZ_JBFTQF010000003.1, on the reverse strand, counting down.
GCTGGCGTAGACCGAACCGCCGCGTGTTCCGAAGTACACCCCGGCAGGTTCAGCWGAATCCACCGCGGCCGCGTCACGGAGCACTGCATTGTATTCATGGTCCGGGAGTCCCACGTCCAGACGTTTCCAGGTATTCCCGGCGTCGTCCGTGCGGTGCACCGCTAACCGGCCATCCGGCGGAATCCGCTCCCCGTCGGCCTTGATCGGGACCACCCACGCGGTACCTTCGCGGCGGGGGTGGGTGAGCATCACGAAACCGAAATCAGCCGGAAGTCCCTCGGCGATTGAAACCCAGTTCTCGCCGTTGTCATCCGTGCGGTACACGCCGTGGTGGTTCTGCGCGTACAGGCGGCCTTCGACCGCGGCATCCGCAGCGATCTTGTGTACGCACTGGCCGAACTCGGGATTGGGGTCCGGCATGAAGTAGGCCGAAATCCCCTTGTTGCGGGCCTCCCAGGAGGATCCGCCGTCGAGCGATCGGTAGACGCCCCCCGTGCTCATGGCGACGTGGACGTTCTCCCCGGACGGGTTGATCACGATCGAGTGGGCGGCTGCGCCGCCGTAGCCTGCTCCCCATTCGCTGCGATGGGGGTGGTCCCACAAGCCACGGTTCAGCTCAAAGTGCTCGCCGCCGTCGGTGGACTTCCAGACGGAGATCGGCTCGCAACCCGCCCAGACGACTCCGGGGCGGGACGCGGAGTCCGGGTAGATCTGCCAGATCCGTTCGAGCGCGGCGTCGGTGTCCTCGGGGAATTTGATGGCGCCTTGTTCGGGTTCGGTCCACGTGGCGCCTAGGTCATCGGAGTGGGCCACAGTGGGCCCCCAGTGTTCGGAGCGCACACCCACCATGATCCGGGGGCTGTCCCCCCGGGTGTCGATCCCGATGCTGGGGATCTCGCTCATGAGGAAGTGCGGGCCGGAGAGGGACCATACCTTGCGGTCTGCGCTGCGTGCCAGCCACAGTCCTTTTTTGGTCCCGATCGCCAAGACGTAACTCTCTGCGGTAGCCATGAACCCCATGCAACCATCCCCGCGCGGGAGCCGCAACGGTTTTGTGAACCGGTCTATGGAACCGGCTCAGTCCACGAACTCGGACTGCGTCTCAATAAAGTCCCAGTCGGCATCGGTCAGCCCGCCGGCCAGGTCATCGGGATGCGGCCCGCCAGCCTCGGCAATACGCTGCAGAACCTCCAGCGGAAGCTCGGTAGCACGCAGGTTCTCCCGCAGCCATTCCTTGCTCTTGAGGTCAATGTCCAGCCACCACATGAAGATCTCCACGTGGACCACCCCTTCCTGTGCACGTTAACGCTAGGCCCGACAGGGGTGCTCTACAAGGGGGGTCCGGAGCCTGTTCAAACCACGGCCCCCGGGTCAACAATTGGGTATGGCCCCGGATAGTTTCAGTGGGCGTGTTCCGTTGGTTCTCGGGGTCTTGCCCGGGCAACACCCCCATGTGCTGCAGACGGCGCTGGATCTCGCACTCCACCTCGCCGCCCCGTTGGTCTGTGCCTACGTGGATGAGGCCAGCTACCTAGTGGAATGGGATCCGGCGAAAGAAACGCACCGCGTGTCACTCCACCCCGGGAAGGTTGACGCCGACATCATGGCAGTCCAAAACGAGTTACGCTCCCGGATCAATGAAGCCACCGCGGCCGGCGCCGTCGAGTGGACTTTGCGCACCCTCGCCGGCGACCCTGCGCGCGCAATCAGCCGGCTCGCGGAAGATGTCCAGGCTTCCATGATCATTCTCGGCTGCCCCGAGCCCGGGCTCGGGCACAGAATATCCGAAGCCCTGAACGGCTCGGTTGCCACATGGCTCAGCCGCCACCAAAGCCGGCCCCTGCTGCTCGTCCCGCTCCCCAAACACGGCCGCCACGGTTCCGAGCAACGGACCGAAGATGACACGGATGGCCGGATCATGCCCTAAATTCGGGCCCGGAAAAACTAAAGTGAAAGTAGTAATTCGGATTGGTAGCGGAGGGCCGTTGGGGCACGTAAGCTAATTGTCAGCAGGAACCAAAGAACCTGCTCCAAAGTCCGCTCCGGAGTGCGTATCCCCCAATAACGCACTCCGGAGCTCTTTGTTTAAGCCCGACTTCCGGGCGGTTAAGGGCCAGCTTCCGGGCGCCCCCACGGCGTTGAAGGCGTGTAATCACCGGGTATGTTCATTGCTCCCCGGCACGCGTCCCCGGGCATCGTCCCGGCGTTTCACCAAAAGGGTGGCCGGCCGTCACAGACGACCGGCCACCCTTCAGACGATGACAAGCTAGGTCAGAGTCCAGAGACCCCGTTTGGAGTACCGACGCCCGTGGGCCCATCCCAACCGCTGCCAGCCAGACACCATTGGCTTGTGGGGCAACTGCCCGTGGAACCCGTGACGACGTCATTGAATTTGCCGGCGTTTGTGTACGGGAGAGAGTTGGCCAGCGCGGTGGAGCTACCAGAGTTCCCGGAAAGCGCGTACATGGCGGCGATCAGGGGTGAGGATAGGCTCGTCCCCCCGTATTGTGCCCAAGACGAGCTGGTACTGCTGTTCGGCGCATACACCGCCAAGCCGGTCTGCGGATCTGCGACGGCAGCCACGTCTGCTGAGGCGCGTCTGCTGCAGCCCGTGCCAAAGGCGGCAGCAGCTGGCAACGCGGCATTGACGGTGGAGCATCCGGATCCCGAGCCGGACCAGGCCGACTCGCTCCACCCGCGGGTGCTGGTGTCCTTGACCAACGACGTGCCGCCCACCGCGGTGACATAACTCGAGGATGCAGGGTAGGACGAGCCGGTGTAGCCATTGTCACCGGTGGATGCAGTTACTGCGATGCCGGGGTGGTTGTAGTACGCGCCGTAGGTGGAGTCGGGGGAATCGCCACCGCCGTAGCTGTTCGAGATCGCCGCGACCCCTGGCTGTTTTGCCGCTGTAGCCACGGCCGTACCAAGATTGGTGAAGCTGGCGGTTGTGGCCTGCACAACAAGAATCTTGCAGTCCGGGCACGCCGCGGAGACGGCGTCTACGTCCAGGGCGGTTTCGTCGGCCCAGCCCGAATTGAACCTGGGAAGCTTGCTGCCGCCATTTTGGTTCATGATGGTGAGGCAGCCGTTGCTGACGGTGCACGCCGGCAGGCCGAACTGCGAGCGGTAAACGCCGAGGTCGCGCTCAAGGTTCGGATAGCCGTAGGCGTCCACAATTGCCACGGTGCGTCCGCCGGACTTGAGGCCAGTGATGTTGTAGGCGCTCTGAATATCCGCAGGGGTCTTGCCGGTGGAGAGCGCAGTGCTTCCGGCGGGCGTAACTTGGCTTCCCTGAGGCAGTGCTTTGGCCGCGCCTGTTGAATCATCGACGTACTTGAGCGCAAAGCACGACGCATTACCGGCAGGAACATCGGCACAAACCCTCTCCGCATGCCAATTGGCTTGCGGAGAAGGTTGTGCAACAGCCGCCGGCGCCGTCGAGAAAGTACTCATCAACAGCAGCAAAGCCCCGGAAACGCTAAGAATCTTCTTCACGAAACCTCCCTGAGGATCAATAAGATTCGCATTGACAAAAGAGTCAAAGCGGCGCGACCAGCTTTGCACCAAACACCACACTTGTCACGCGCGTCACATCCGTTACCCGCGGTTCACGAGCCTCCAGGGATCGGAGCTCCCCCCGCTTTGCCCGGCCGCACGCCGTCGTCGTGAGTCTTGGGACAAAGGTGAGTCCTGCGCGCATCCCGCCACCACCTGGCGACGCGGAAATTACCGGGGGACGCGCAGAATCCCTGGCGACACCCGAATTCGGGCCGCGCTAGGCAAGAACCGCCGCGCCACACGAGAACCAGCGCGCCGGGGAATTTCCGTGTCGCTCAGCCAACGACGGCGCGTGGTGACGCGCCGTCCAGACCGTCCTAGACGAACTGGTACAGCAGGGCCGCCATGCCGAAGCCCACCACGGAGAGCACAGTTTCCAGCACGGTCCACGTCTTCAAGGTGTCCTTGACGGACATGTTGAAGTACTTGGAGATGATCCAGAACCCGCCGTCGTTCACGTGGCTGGCGATGATGGAGCCGGAGGAGATGGCCATGACGATCAGGGCCAATTGGGGCTGCGAATAGTGTCCGGCGGTGAGCGCCGGGGCCAGGATGCCGCCGGTGGTCACGATCGCTACGGTGGCGGAGCCTTGGGCAATGCGCATACCGCAGGCGATTACATAGGCGGACACAATGACCGGGAGCCCTGCTTTGGACAGGGTGTCGGCCACCGCATTGCCTACTCCCGTGGCCGAGAGCACGGCACCGAAGAATGCACCCGCTCCAACAACCAGGAGGATCATGCCGACCGGCTTGAGTGAAGCAGAGCTGAGTTCGGAGAGCTCCTTGGCGCTCATGCCCCGTCGGATGCCCAACAACCACATGGACAATCCCACGGCAACGGTCAGCGCAATGGCCGGGTTGCCGAAGAACACCAGCGTGTCACGAAATCCACCAGCGGGCAGGAAGACGTTGCCGAAGGTGGCGCCGAGAATCAGGACCATCGGCAGGCCGATGGCCAGGGCAACAAGGCTCATGGGCGGTTCGTGGCCCACGGCTTCTTCGGCCTCCGGTATCACGCGGTCCTCCGGAACGGCGATCTGCACACGCTTGCCGATCCACCGGCCCCACAGGATGCCTGAGGCGAACCAGGCGGGGATGCCGCAGGCAAGGCCCATAATGATGATCCAGCCGAGTTCAACGTGGAAAAGTCCAGCCGCGGCCACAGGTCCCGGGTGCGGTGGCAGGAAGGCGTGGGTCACGGAGAGGCCGGCAAGGAGCGGCAGGGCGTACAGGATGAGGGACTTCCCGCCGCGCACCGCCGCCACGTAAACCAAGGGCGCGAGCACGAAGATGCCGATGTCGAAGAAGACCGGGATACCCAGGACGAAGCCGGTGACACCCATCGCAACAGGGGTGCCCTTTTCGCCGAAGACCTTTACCAGCTTCCCCAGCAAGACCTCCGCGCCGCCGGAGCGTTCCAGGATGGCCCCGAGTACGGTACCTAGGCCAATGATCAGGGTGATGTGCCCGAGGATCCCGGCGAAGCCCTTCTCGATGAGGGCGTCCCCGCTCTTGATGGGCGAGCCGACAAGAGCGTCGATGCTCACGCCGCCCGCCAGCGCCACGAGCACGCTGGTGCCCACCAAGGCGATGAACGGTTCCACCTTGACCTTGATAATGAGAAACAGCAGGAGGGCAATGCCCACACCTGCCAGGAGAAGCAGGCCGGCTGTATCGTGCCGCAGCCAGTTCAGGAATTCATTCATGGAATTTACTTTCTGGGGGATTCCTACTTGAGGGTGGCGGTAAAGGCGGACGCCCTGGCGGAGATGTCTGCCCAGTCGCCCGAGGCCACGGCGGCCGGAGGGACCACGCTGGTTCCGCAGCAGACGGCGGCAGCACCGGCGTCGAGGTAGCTCTTGGCATTCGACGCGTCGATCCCGCCGGAGGGAAGGAGCCGAATGCCGGGGTACGGTCCCTGGAGATCCTTCAGGTAGGCCGGACCGAGTTGCCGGGCCGGGAAGATCTTGACCGCGGCTGAACCGAGATCGAGGGCCACCGCAACTTCCGTGGGTGTCATGGCGCCCAAGCTGAAGGGAATACCCGCGGCGGCAGCCACCGCGGCCACCTCCGGGCGGAGGCCCGGGGTCACCAGGAATTGGGCTCCGGCGTCGATGGCTGCTTTGGCCTGCTCGGCCGTCATGACGGTGCCGATCCCGACGGCGGCGCCGTGCTGCGAGGCGGTCTCCGCCGCGCGCCGGACATGTTTCAGCACGTCCGGCGTGGTGAACGTCAGTTCGACACTGCGGATGCCGCCGTCGGCCAGCGCGAGGCAGAGCCCGGCGGCGTCGGGGATAAACGGCGCCCGGACGACGGCGAGGGTGCGGTCGGCTTCAAGCTGCTGGACGAATTCTTCAGGAGTCATGCGATTCGATACCTTCTTCTGGAGCTATTCGGGTGCGTCCGTCGGGGCTGCGACGCAGGGAGCGGCCGGCACGGGCGCCGGTGGGCTTCCCGCCGTCGATCGCTGCCGTCCCGTTGACGAACACGTAGTGGATGCCAGTAGCTGCCTGGCGGGGGTTGTCAAAGGTGGCTTCGTCACGGACCGTGTCCGGATCGAAGAGCACGACGTCGGCCGCGTAGCCTTCGCGGACCAGGCCGCGGCGGTCGAGCTTGAGCCGCTCAGCCGGACGTCCGCTCAAGTGGTGGACCATGTCCTCCAGTGTCAGCAAGCCCAGGTCGCGGCTGTAGTGGCCCAGGTAGCGGGGAAAGGTTCCCCAGGCGCGCGGGTGCGGCTTCGCTCCGACCAAGAGGCCGTCGCTGCCGCCGGTGTGCGTACGGTGCACCATGATGGCCCGCACGTTTTCTTCGTGGCCAACGTGCTGCAGGATCCCGGTACCCAGCCGGTCCTCCTGGAGGATCCCCGCGAAGACGTCGAATGGCTCTGCGTTGGTTTCCTCGGCGATCGCGGCGATCGTCTTGCCCACGTGGCCCGCGAGCGCGGGGTTCTGGACGCCACTGATCTCCAGCGTGTGCCATTCCGCAACCACTCCGTGGCAGCCGTCGGAGCCATAGATCTCCACGCTTTCGCGGATCTTCGCCCTGGTTTCCGGGTCGGCCAGCCGGGCGAGCGTGGCCTCGGTGCCCCCTGAGGATGCCCAGCTGGGCAGGATGGCCGAAAGGGTGGTGGCGCCGGGGAGGTAGGGATAGGTATCGAGCGTGATGTCGGCGCCGCCGTCGAGCGCTGAGTCGATCAGCTCCAGCAACTCGCCTGCCCGGCCTTTGTTCTCGGCGAAGTTCATGGTGGCGTGCGACAAGTGCAGCGCGCAGCCCGTGTCACGGCTCAGCCCGATCATCTCCGCGTAGGCGCCGAGCGCGCCCTTCCCGTAAGAGCGGTGGTGCGGGGCATAGAAGCCACCCACCTCCCCCACAGTGCGGCAGAGTCCTGCCAATTCCTCAGTGCGGGCGTACATGCCGGGCGTGTAGGTCAGCCCGGAGGACATGCCCACTGCGCCTTCCTCCATGGCGGTGCGGACCACGTCCTGCATCCGCTGCTGCTGCTCCGGCGTCGGGTCGCCTTCGGTGAAACCCATCACCAGGGCCCGTACGGTTCCCTGCGGCACGAGGTAGGCGGCGTTCGTGGCGATCCGGCCGCCGTCGTTGAGAGCGTCGAGGCGGTCCAAGTACTCGCCCACCGTTCGCCAGTTCCAGTCGAAATCCTGCGGATTGTCGTTCCAGCCCGCGATCTTTTCGCGGACTCCGGCGAGAGTGGCATCGTCTACCGGGGCGTAGGACAGCCCGTCCTGGCCCAGCAGTTCGGTGGTGACGCCCTGGCTGAGCTTGGCGTAGTGGTCCCTGTTGACCAGGAGTTGCAGGTCCGAATGGGCGTGCATGTCGATGAAGCCAGGGCTCAGGACAAGGCCCGTGGCATCGATGGTCCGCCCGGCGCCTGTTCCGCTGGCGGTGAGGGATCCGGCGTCGGCGACGACGGCGATCACTTCGCCGGCCAGCAGGACGTCCGCGGGGCGACGGTCCGCTCCGGTTCCATCCACCAGGGTGGCGTTGCTGATGAGTGTCTTCATGGCATCTGTCCTAGAAGAAGGTATGGATGAGGTCGACGACGGTTTGGTCACCGTCCGTGTCTGCCAGCACGGGGATGAGCGTCCACTTGTCGAAGGCGGTGCACGGATGCGAAAGTCCTAGGCGCACCACGTCGCCGGGCCGCACAGTTGTGGTGCCGGCGTCGAACGTCATGAAGCAGTGCTGATCGTTGACGGCGGTGATCTCGGCACCTGCGAGCGGCTGCATGGGACCGCCGAGGGCAGGTCCGATCAGCTGCGGCCGGGGCAGGCCTTCGTCAACCGGCAAGTCGCGCTTGCCGGCGTCAAGGATGGCAAGGCCGGGTTCGGGCTGGGACACGACGCGGGCCCAACCGTGCATTCCTGCCTTGAATGGCTGGCCGCCGTCGCGGGAAAACGGCGAGATGCCGAGGTAGAAACCGTCGTCGTGGATGATGTAGGCGCCGCTGCGGATCATGAGTTCCGCGCGGGGACTCGCCTCGGAGTCATCGGTGATGCACGGCGAGAGGACATCGACGACGTCGTCGAAGTAAGCGCTGCCGCCCGCGGTGAGGAAGACGGCGTCGGATCCGTAGAGACCTTCCTCGAGGAGCCGCTGATGCAGTGCACCCATCTGGCCCAAGTAGCCGCGGACGGCGGCGAGGCTGCCGGCGTCGGCCGTGTGGGCGAGCGATCCTTCGTAGCCGCTGACGCCCACCAGCCTGAGGCGCGGGGAGGCCGCTACAGCGCGGGCGACGTCGAGTGCCGCCTCCACGCCTCGCGCGCCGGTGCGGCCCCCGTTTCCGCCAAGCTCAACCAGGACATCCAGGACGGCATCGCTCCCGGCGGCCTCCAAGGTGCGGCCGATGAGATCCACGGTGACCGCGGAATCCACCCAGGACAGGATCGGCATCTCCTCCGTGACGACCGAGGCAACCCATTCGATGGCATGCGGATCGGTGAGGCTGTTGGCCAGCTGCAGCCGCCGCACGCCGAATTCGCGGGCAACGCGGAGCTGTGCGAAGTTCGCCACGGTGATTCCCCAGGCGCCGCGGTTGAGCTGTTCGGCCCACAGTTGCGGTGCCATGGTGGTCTTGCCGTGCGGAGCAAGCAGCACGCCGTGCTCGGCACACCACGAGGCCAGCCGATCGGCATTGCCTCGCAGCGCCCCGGCGTCGAGCGTCAGCAGCGGGGTCTGGAGATCGGCCAGCGTGTGCTTTTCAGCGAGGAAATCGGCGTGGGTGCTCCCCTTTGCGGTAGCGGGCACGGCCTTGTGCCGCCAGTCCAGGCAGCGATCTGCCAAGGCGGCCACGGCGGATGCCGAAATGTCTTCGGAAGTGTTCACGCGTTGATTCCCTTCGCGGTGCTGCGTTTTTGAAGCTGCGGGGCTGTTGGGTGGAGTTTTCGCTTGCGTTGCGTATTTTGCAACGCTGGTTGCAAAGCTGTTGGTGATATGTCTAACATGGTGCAGGATTGGGAGTCAAGGCCGCGGCATGTCCCGGCAACCCTGATCCGGCCACTGAAATCCCTTCTTCATGGGGGGTATCGAGTGCCGCTCGGAGCGGCAGAGGGAGTGCGGGAGTTTCATGCTTTCAGCTGTATGTGTGGGCGAAACGATGGCCATGCTCACCCCGGTGAAGGCCGTCCCCCTGCACCAAGCCACCGAATTGCACTGCGGCATCGGCGGCGCCGAATCGAACGTTGCCATGGGCCTCGCTGCCATGGGCCTGGACTCGCACTGGGTGGGCCGGGTGGGCCGGGACGGATTCGGCACGCGGATCCTGGACGAGCTCAGTAGCCACGGTGTAGGCGTCGCCGGCGTCGAGGTTGACCCCGGACGGCCCACCGGCCTGTACGTCAAGGTCCCCGCCCAGGAATCAGATCCCGACGGCGGCAGTTCAGTTTTGTACTACCGGCAAGGTTCCGCCGCTTCGGCCATGGGGCCGGGCACCCTGGCGAATCCCGCCGTCGCGCGCTTGTTGGAGGAAGCCGGGCTCATCCACCTGAGCGGCATCACGGCGGCACTCTCCGCAGAATGCCTGGAACTGATGGAAGCCATCCTCACCACACCGAGGCAGGGCCGCATGATCAGTTTCGACGTCAATTGGCGCGCCGCGCTCTGGGCCGGGCAGGACCGCTCAGTACTGCGCCGCCTCGCCAATCTTGCCGACATCGTCCTGGTGGGGAAGGACGAGGCCGAGCACGCCTTCGGCACCACGGACGAAACTGAACTCCGGCGCCTCATGCCGGATCCCGCCGTCGTCGTTATCAAGAACGAAGCCATCAGCGCCATCGCCCTAGAACGGGACGGTTCCCGCACGGAAGTGCCCGCTTTGTCCGTGGACGTGCTGGAGCCGGTGGGCGCGGGCGATTCCTTTGCCGCCGGCTACCTGAGCGGCATGTTGTTCGGACTCGAGCAGAAGGCGAGCCTCCGCCGCGGTCACGTCGCTGCGGCCTGCACCCTCACCGTTCGCGGCGATCGCGGCCCCCTTCCCGACACCGCACTGCTTTCGGCCATCCTCGATTCGACCGACCTGGAGTGGGCTGCGACCCACGTGTCCGGCGGGCACTTCACCACAAGCGTCCGTTTCACCACGAGCGGCCGTTTCACCACCCAAAACCGGAGCGTGGAGCCATGAGCCAGAGCCTGATGCGTGCCATCGACCTGCTTACGGAACTCGCGGCCAAACCGGCCACCCTCGACGAGCTCGCCTCGAAAGCGTCAGTCCACAAGACCACGGTGATGCGCCTCCTGCATGCCATGGAGGAAAAACGCTTCGTCGTCCGCGATGAGGACCAGCGATTCATGCTTGGCTCCAAGCTGTTTGAGTTGTCCTCGCTCGCGTTGGAACAGAGGGACATCCGCAAAGTGGCGCACCCGTACCTGGCCGAGCTGAACGGCAAGACCGGGCACACTGTGCACCTTGCCGCGTTCGAGGGAAACGATGTGGTGTACATCGACAAGTTCGAGTCGCACCATCCCGTGCGGATGTACTCCCGGATCGGCCTGACCGCGTCCCTGCATTCGGCCGCCGTCGCAAAAGTCCTGCTTGCCGACATGCCGCGCAGTCGGCAGGAACGGATCGCGGCGAGCCTGGACTACACAAGAATTACCGACACCACCCTGACCTCACCGGAAGCCCTGCTGGCCGAATTGGAGCAGGTCAGGATCCAGGGCTGGGCCCACGACAACGCCGAGCACGAAGCCTTCGTGCACTGCATCGCGACCCCCATTCGCGACGCGAGCGGCGCCGTCGTGGCCGCAGCCTCTTGTTCGGTACCGGTGGTGATGCTCAGCTATGAAGGATTGCTTGAGCTGCTGCCAGACCTCAAAGCCAGCACCGAGGCGATCTCCCGCGACCTCGGCTGGATCAGCCACGAAAGGAACTCAGCATGAGTGAAAAGACCGTAGTACTGACCGACAACGCCCCCGCACCCGCGCACACCTTCTCGCAGGGCGTCCGTAAGGGCGGCATGTTCCAGGTATCCGGGCAGGGCCCCATGGATCCCGCCACCAACCAGTACATCGGTGAGGGCGATGTCCGCGTCCAGACCCGCCGCACCCTGGAGAACGTCAAGGCAATCCTCGAAGCCGGCGGCTCCTCGGTGGAAGACGTCATCATGTTCCGCGTCTACCTCACCACGCGCGACGACTTCGCGGCCATGAACGATGTCTACGGCGAGTTCATCACCGAAAACGTCCCCTCCGGCCAACTGCCGAGCCGCACCACGGTGTTCGTGGACCTCCCCCACGAAGTCATGCTCGTCGAGATCGACGCGCTGGCGGTAACGGCCTAATCCCGGAGTTCAGGTTCGACGGCGCGGGTTCACCTACCGCTGCGGCCGGCCGGTCGTTCGTGGCCGGACCGAAGCCAATCAGCTCCCGTCGCAGCAGGGCGAGTGCCCGCATCATGGTCACCGGATACGCCGATGGACTCGCGACACGCAATTGGACTGGCGACACCGGAATTCGGGTGTCGCGCGTCTGATTGCGCGTCGCTAATCCGCTTCTGCGTCGCTACACCTCCGGCTGGTGTGCCGTCACCAGCCGGTCAGCATCCCGAACAACAACCCCATCAGCTGTCTCCACCGGGAGCCCGTTCCGTGCCCAGTACTCAATGCCACCGATCATTTCGCGGACGGGGTACCCGAGCTCGGCGAAGGCCAGGGCCGCGAAGGTGCTGCCGTTGCAGCCCGGACCCCATGAATAGACCACCACTGAGCTCCCGGCCGGGATCAGGGCGGCAGCGCGGGTAGGGATCTCGGCGGTCGGCAAATGCACGGCGCCTGGGATGTGGCCGTGATCCCACGAGGCCTGCCTACGCGTGTCCACGAGCACGAAACCGCCGGGGGCTGCATCGGCAACATCCATGACGTCGATCTCGAACTCCAGCTTCGCGCGAAAGTAGGCGCCCGCGGCACTTGTAGCGCCCACCGAAGCACCGGCGTCGTTCATTGGATTTTCCATCCTCACCCCTCAGCAAGCTCCGCCAATTTGGCGTTCGCACGTCGCGATACTAGCTTGGCCGATTGGCAAATCCGGGAGGCGCATCAGGGAAGATGACGCCGCAGGCCACATTCTTGGCTACGATCGGCCGTACGTCGTAATTCCCGCGGATCTTCCTCCACGACGGCGCGCCTGTACTGGGCCAGCCGCCAGTCCTAGGCTGGAAACATGCCCCGCGTGCAGGTGAACGGCGTCGATCTCTACTTCGAGGAACACGGCGACGGTGTGCCGATCCTGGGTTTGCATGGCACACCCGGCTCGGCCGTCGTATGGTCGGAGGCCGCCGTAGAACTCAGCCGGCACGGCCGGTGCATCATCTACGACCGCCGGGGATTCCACCGGAGCGCTCCCACCGAACCGTTCGCCACCCTTGACTTGATCCAACACGTCGACGACGCCGCGGCCCTCCTCGCGGCGCTGCACGCAGGACCCTCCATAATCGTCGGCCGTGGCACGGGTGGCCAGATCGCACTGGAGTTCGCACGCCACTTCCCAGACAAGGTCAAGGCACTCGTACTGCTGGAACCGGCGTTGTTCACAATTGATCCCGACGCCGATTCGTGGGCCCGTGAGCTGCGGAAGAGGATCCTTGGGGCTACCAGTGCGAATCCCTCCATGGCGGCGGAAATCGTTCTGAGAGATGCCTTGGGGAACGACGGCTGGGAGTCCTTGCCCGGAGAGCTCAAGGCCATGTTCGCGGGGACAAGCTCAGCGGTTATGGCCGAAATGCAGGGCCACGGCCTCGCTCTCAGTGGCGATCCCCTTGAGCTTAGCGAAGACGAGCTCGCTGGTATCCGACGGCGGACCCTCATCGTCTCCGCCGAGGACTCTCCGGCCACGCTCCGGCTGGTGACCGCCCGGCTGGCTGGAGCACTTCCCTTCACCGAATCCGTGTTGGTACCCGGCGGTCTTCTCATCAATCCAGCTCACCCTGCCGTCCTGGACTTCATTGACCGAATTGGCGCCATCCCCAACTCCTGGACTTAGGCCTCTCGAACGCCACCTACAAATACCCCTAGGGGGTACTTGTATTCATACCCCTATGGGGTATACCTTGGGTGCATGAGCAAGGCAGACCTGAGTATTAATCCCCTGAGCATCGAGCTGGAGCTGGATCACGCCGCCCCGCACGGCTACTCCGCCAATAAGGACGCCTACCTTCGCCGCCTGAAACGCATCGAGGGCCAGGTCCGCGGCATTGCGCGCATGGTTGAGGAGGACAAGTACTGCATCGACATCCTCACGCAGGTTGCCGCCGCCACGAAGGCCCTGCACGCCGTCAGCCTCGGACTCGTCGAGGAACACATCGGCCACTGTGTAGTGGGCGCCGCCTCCGAGCCCGATCCGGAAGCGCGCGCGGAACAGATCGACGCCAAAGTCAAGGAGGCCACCGATGCCATCGGGCGCCTGCTGCGGTAATCCCGCCAGCACTCACCACACCATCCAACTCACCACCAAGGAGTACGCCATGGGCCACACCGCCACCATCCAGACGAACGTCAGCGTTTCCGGCATGACCTGCGGGCACTGCGTTTCAGCCGTCAGCGAGGAAATCGAGTCCTTGGCCGGCGTAGAGAGTGTCGAGATCGATCTGAATTCCGGCGGAGTCTCCACCGTCACCATCACCTCCACCCAGGAGTTGTCACCGTCCGAAATCGGCGAGGCCGTCGCCGAAGCTGGCTACCTGGTAGTCGCCAACCAGGCCTAGGGGCCAATGTGAGCAATCAGGACATCCTCCACCAAGCGGGCACGCGCATTATCGAACTCGACATCGAGGGCATGACGTGCGCATCGTGCGTGGCACGTGTGGAACGGAAACTGGGCAAGCTCGACGGCGTGGAAGCCTCCGTCAACCTCCCCCTCGAATCAGCCCACGTAACAGTCCCGGCCAACGTCACGGACCAACAGATCGTGGACACAGTCAACGCCACCGGCTACAAAGCCTGGATCCGCGAATCGACGCTCACCCACTCCGAGCACAGCACCGGCGACCCGGCGCAAGAGCTCGCGCAGGGAGATATGCGGCAGCGTGCGTCCAAGGGAGGAACGACCGAGCACGCAGAGCATGCGTCCCGGAGTGAGCGGACAGGTGACCATGGCGCCGGTGGCGGCGCGCATGGCGACCACGATGCGCGCACCCACGAAGACCACATGCACCACGGACCAGCCGCCAGCCAGTTGCGCCCAAGACTGTTCGCTGCCGCCGTACTCACGGTCCCGGTATTCGCGATCTCGATGATCCCAGCCCTGCAGTTCCCCCAGTGGGGCTGGGTCGCCGCTGTGCTGGCCCTTCCGGTGGTGACGTGGGCTGCCTGGCCCTTCCACCGCGCCGCGGCCATCAACGCCCGCCACTTCGCCTCCACCATGGACACGCTCGTCTCCATCGGAGTCCTTGCCGCGTACCTCTATTCGGCGTGGCAGCTTTTCGCCAACCCGATGATGACGGAACACCCCGGCATTGAATCCGTAGGGATGGGCGGTGGGCTGTACTTCGAAGTTGCCGCCGTGGTCACTACCTTCCTGCTCCTTGGCCGCTATCTTGAGGCCAACGCCAAAGCAAAGGCCGGCGATGCTCTCAAGGCCCTCCTGAATCTGGGTGCCAAGGACGCAACGGTGCTGCGAGACGGCGTCGAGCAAAAGATCCCGGCCGAGCACCTCGTCGTCGGGGACGTCTTCGTTGTCCGTCCGGGCGAGAAGATCGCCACCGACGGCGTGGTGACCGGCGGTGCGTCCGCTGTCGACGCGTCGCTGGTCACCGGAGAGTCCGTGCCGGTGGAGGTCGCGTCGGGCAGCCAGGTTACAGGCGCCACCATCAACACTTCGGGGCGGCTGCTGGTCCGCGCCACACGAGTCGGTTCCGAGACAACCCTGGCGCAGATGGGGCGGTTGGTCAGCCAAGCGCAGACGGGCAAGGCCCCGATTGCACGGCTCGCCGATCGCATAAGCGCCGTCTTCGTTCCGGTGGTGCTGGTCATCGCCGTCATAACCTTCGTGCTGTGGCTCTCCTTGAGCGGAGACCTCAATGCTTCGTTCACGGCGGCGGTCGCGGTGCTCGTGATTGCCTGCCCCTGTGCGCTCGGGCTCGCGACGCCGGTGGGCCTCCTGACCGGAACCGGCCGCGGAGCACAACTCGGCATCCTCATCAAAGGCCCCCAGGTACTGGAAGATACCCGCACTGTGGACGCCATCCTGCTGGACAAAACGGGTACCGTCACTAGCGGCAAGCTGGCGGTCGGACACACAGTAGCGCTGAACGGCCACTCCCCTGCCGACGTCCTGTCTATGGCAGGTGCTGTCGAGGCAGCTTCGGAGCACCCTATTGCGCACGCCATCGCCGCGGCGGCCAAGTCCGCAGTGCCCGACGGCGGCATGCTCCCTAGCGTGAAAGACTTCAGCTCCGCTCCGGGCGGCGGAGTTCGCGGGGCAATTCCGACGAACGGAACCGGAAGCGGTGCTGAGCGCATTGTTGTCGCTGGCAGGACCGGCTGGCTGGAACAAAACAGAATCTTCCCCGATGATGCGCAGCGCCAAGCGCTGGCCGCTGAGGAAGCCGATGGCGCCACCGCCATTTGGGTTGCCTTGGACGGGGAGCCTGCTGGAATCGTCACCCTCAGGGACACCATCAAACCCGGCTCGGCTGCCGCGATAGCAAGGCTCAAGGAACTCGGAATCCGGCCCCTGCTGCTGACGGGAGACAACGCTGCGGTCGCCGCCCAAGTGGCTGTCGCCGTCGGGATCGCCCGGGAAGATGTATTCGCGGGCATCCTGCCCGAGGGCAAAGTGGACGCGGTCAGGAAGCTACAGGCTCAGGGCTCCACTGTGGCCATGGCCGGGGACGGGGTCAACGACGCAGCGGCCCTCGCGCAAGCCGACCTCGGCATTGCCATGGGCTCCGGCGCCGATGTTGCCATCGAGGCCTCGGACCTGACAGTGATGGGTAGCGACCTCGGCCAGCTCGTTCAAGCCATCGAGCTGTCTCGGAAGACCCTCACCACCATCAAGACGAACCTGTTCTGGGCGTTCTTCTACAACGCCATCGGCATCCCCGTGGCGGCCCTTGGTTTGCTGAACCCGATGATTGCCGGGGCAGCCATGGCCGCAAGCTCGGTCCTGGTGGTCGCGAACTCGCTACGGCTCCGGTCGTTCGCGAAGTAGCGGTCGTTCACAAAGGCGCGGACATCTACAAAGGCGCCATCGTTCACAGAGGGCCGCACGCCCAACTGGCTCGCATTTGTTGTCGTTATCCGGCTTGGAAACGGCAAGAGCTGCGGGTCAGTTCAGGCCTAGGCCGTTCCGAAACGGACAGCAGCCCGGGCCCTGGCCTTGGCGGCTTCCTCGTCACGGCTCCGCGCCGGCGCGTGGGTCACGAGGGAATCCAGGAGATGCTGGGTAATGTGTGCGATCTCGTGGACGGCCTCGGCGAAGGCCTCCTCGTTCGCCTTGGACGGCTTGGTGCTGCCACTGATCTTGCGCACGTATTGCAGGGCTGCAGCTTCCACCTCCGCCGAGGTGGCTCGTGGCTCGAAGTTATGAAGGGTGTGGATGTTGCGGCACATATCAACATGCTAGGCCTCGGACCCCTCATCCGGGATCCCCTGAAATGACATCGTGCCCTCCCCTGGGAAGCCTCACCACCGCCCAGCTCCACCCACCTCAGCCTCATCACCCATGGGGAGGCCTTCATGGGGAGGCGTCCCCATCGACACCCTTTCAGGGGCCGGGATAGTTTGTAGTCAATGGATCTTCGGAATGAGCCGGAGGCCGCGGGGGATGCCGAACCGTTCGGATCCGTGATTGAAGGAGTTATGACATGGCTATTTGGGGCGCAGATATTGCTCAACTCAAGAACCTTGGCAGCAAGCTGCAGGCTGGTTCCACGGAGATCGAGAACCAGCGCAATACGCTGAACAAGGTTCTGGCGGGCACCGACTGGAAAGGCCCGGACGCGGACAAGTTCCGCAGCGAGTGGCAGGGCCAACACATGACGGCGCTGAACAAGGTGGCCCAGGCACTTCAGGAAGCAGGCAAGAAGGCTACCCAGAACGCTTCCGAGCAGGAGCAGGCTTCCCGCTAAGACGGTGAACTAAGAGGGTCCGGACGCCATGGCGTCCGGACCCTCCATCGTTAACCCGGTCTATGGCAAACCGGCAGCGCAGTCCCCAATCAGCCGCTGACCAGCCCGGGCGGGATCAGCCTAGGAGACCCTCTCGGAAGGAACCGGCTCGACGTCGTTCGCATGGTCAAGCTCCCGGGCCACCCCAAGTTTGCCGGGCTCCGCGGCATCACGCTTGTCTGCCCGCAGCTCGTCGATACGCACCAAGACCACTCCGCAAACGATGAGCGCACCACCCAAGAGCTGGATGGGCCCCGGCAATTCGGCCAGCAACAGCCACGCCCACACCACGGCGAACAGCACTTCAGTGAGGGAGACGAAGGACGCCACCTTGGACCCAAGACTGCGGGCGGCCATGATCCCCGTGACATAGGACAGCACGGTGGACAGGACGACCAGCCCGGCGATGGAAACCCACCATGGGGTGGTCCACGGCCCGAGTTGGGTGTCTGCGGTAGCGAAAGTCATGGATAGCAGTCCGGTTCCACCAGCAATCCAGATCAGCACCGAACCGGCCATGAGACCGCCGGAGGCCAGGACGATGGGCGGAAGTGTGTCGTTCTGCTTGGCTGTGATGAAGAAGTAGATCACCAGGCAGACGGCCGCGGCCATACCCCACAGGACGCCAATGAAGTCCACCTTTACGGAACCGGTGAGGTCGAGCACCAAGACAAGTCCACCGAGGGAAAGCAGTGTTCCGATGGCTGTAAGCGCCCGGGGACGCCGTCGGCTTGCCGCCCACAGCCACAACACGATCATGGTGGGTGCAAGGTATTCCAGCAGTAGCGCGACCCCCACCGACAGTCTGGACACCGCGTTGAAGTAGAAAAGCTGGCACGCTGCAACGCCAATCACACCGAACAAGAGAATGGTGATCCAGTTGTCCTTGAGCTGGTGCCAGCGGCCCCGGAGGGCGACGACGGCCGGGATCACCAAGATGAGTGCAGCGCCGCTCAGTCGAATGGCCACGGCAGCACCTGGGGTCCATCCGGTTTCCAGCAGGGACTTGGCAAATGAGCCGGACAAGCCGAAGACCGCTGAGGAAAAGAGCGCGAGCCCCAGGCCCGATGCCATGAAGCCTCCAGCACCAGCCCGGTTTGATGCAGCTGACACGGCAGCCTCCTGTCAGGAGTAAAATGGGTTACGCTGCTGACAATACTCCCGAGAGATGTAAGGAGTCAAAGTGCTTTTTGCACCTGACACTGAAGTGGCGCTGCGCACCGTGGTCAATTTGATCAATACGGCTGCCAACGGCACCGAATCGCTCACGAGCGTCGCCGAGCTTCATGCCTTCCTGGACGCGGAAGAATTCACCGGAACAAGGGCCGGGACCGAGTCCGAGCTACTCAGCGTGAAGCGCCTGCGGAGCCAGCTGGCTTCCTTGTGGAGCTCCGAAGAGGATGCGGCCGCAAAGACCGTCAACCAGCTCCTCATCGACGCACGCGCGCTCCCTCAACTGGTCAAGCACGACCACTGGGATTGGCACCTACACGCCACCACCCCGGAAGCGCCCCTCGCGGAACGCATGGGGACGGAGGCTGCCATGGCACTCGTGGACGTGATCCGCAGCAAGGAAATGGACCGGCTACGGGTGTGCGCCGCCGATGATTGCGACGCCGTCGTCTTGGACTTGAGCCGCAACCGGTCCAAGCTCTATTGCGACACCGGAAATTGCGCGAACCGAACCCACGTGGCCGCGTACCGGGCCCGGAAAGCGTCCGGTACGGAATGAGCCAAGGGAAGCGTCACGTCAGGCAACTTTTCGGAGCGGACGACGGCGGCCTGCCGCGTGTTTCCGGGGTTGGCGTGGTAGATAGTCGGCTAAAAGGCGCGTCGCGTGACGGGACGCAAACGGAGGAAACCTAGCGAGGACCGGCGTCGGGGTTTTCCGTCTCGGTACCGGCGGGGGGTGACGAAGGCGAACCGTGGCCGTGGCCCGGCTTCTTGGAACTCAGGTTGACGCCCGAGCCCTTGCCGAGGTGCTCGGCGTTTTCCTTGTGGCTCATGGAGAGCATGGCGGCGATGACGAGGCTCACGATGAACGCGATGCCGGCGCCGGTGAAGGCGAGGTCAAAGCGCGGAGTGCGGGCGCTGCCGCCGGAGGCGAAAATCAGCACGGCGAAGAAGATCAAGACGCCCCAGAACGCGGAGAACATCAGCGGTCCCTTAACCGAGGTCCGCATCTTGCGCGGCTCTCCTGGTTTCTGGTCAGCCAAGGTCATTCCTCCAATGTGGCGTGGGTGCTGGCGCCGTGCGCGCCGTAAGAGTTCTACGCAGAGTAGAACGTACGATTACTAGTTTACGGCCTCAGAGGAGGGGGTTTGCCCATCGTGCCGCAGGCTCAGCCCGGAAAGCACCCACAAGACTCCCGAGATGATGGCCCCACCGCCGGCAACACCGAGGAGCGCGTGTGCGCCAAGGCTGATGAAGAACGGCAACGCCACTGCTGTACCGATTCCCACCACCCCGGAGATCATCCAGTCGCGGGCAAGCACGTGGCGTCCGCGCTGACTGAATCCCTGGACCAGCTCAGACACCCCAAGCACCAGCAGTCCCACGAGCGCGGAAACCGCCACCCCGGTGTCCGACTGCGTGATCAGGGCACCAACGCCGCCCAAAGCAACAACGACGGCTGCGGCAGCAGGAACGCTTGCGGCCAAGAACGCGGCGCCCGCCGTCGCCAGCAGGTAGAGCCCGGTAGCCCAGGCCAAAACGTGGACGGACGGCGAGCCCCAGAAGACGGTCACAGCTCCGAACACCAGCGCAACACCGGCACGGAGAAGGACGGGCTTCCAGAGTCCTGCTGCTGTAGGCGTGGATGAAGTCGCTGAAGAGGCGGGGAGAGTCACCCGTCCAGTTTAGTGCGAACCGAGGACCATCCACTTGTCCGTGCGGGCCCGCAGCCCCAACGTGACTCCGCGAGCGAGCATATAGCCCAGCGCAAACGCCGCCCACAGCCACACGAGCCCCGCCGCGCCGTCGGGCCTTGTCAGGTGGATTGCCGCCAAAAGGGGCAAATAGACCGCGAGGTTCACGACGCCGGCAATCGCCAGGTAGCGGGCATCGCCGGCGCCGATCAGGACTCCGTCCAGGACGAAGACGTAACCGGCAAGGGGCTGCCCGACGGCGAGCACCCACAGTGCCGCGGTGAGCGCGGACTGAACGCCGGCGTCGGGAGTAAAGAGGAAGCCCGCCCAAGGAGCGGCCACGGCGAGGAGCGCGCCGGTCACCACACCGAAGCCCACGCCCCAGCGGATCATCGTCCGGGTGAGTTCGCGCGCCCGGGCCGAATGGGAGGCTCCGAGCTCCTTGCCGATGAGGGCCTGCGCGGCAATCGCCAAGGCATCCAGGGCGAAGGCAAGGAAAGAGAAAATGATCATCGCGAGTTGGTGCGCGGCGAGGTTCACCGGCCCTTGGGAGGTGACCACCAGGATCGTGGCCAGGATTGCCAGGCGCAGGCTGAGGGTACGGAGCATGAGCCACGAACCCACCGTGGTCATCGTGCGGATGCCGCGCCAGTCCGGACGCAGCGAAACGCCGTGGCGCCGGGCATTTCGTCCCACCATCACCAAATAGACGGCAGCCATGGCCCATTGCGCAATACTGGTGCCGATAGCCGACCCTGCCACGGACAAGTGCAGCCCGTAGACCAGGACCACGTTGAGGGCGATGTTGAGGGCGAAGCCCGCTGTCGCCACTACCAAGGGGGTGCGGGTGTCCTGCAGTCCTCGCAACACACCCGTGCCGGCGAAGATGAGGAGCATGGCCACGAGTCCCGGCATGGACCAGCGCAAGTAGTCAACCGCGTAAGCCCGGACCTCGCCACTGGCTCCAAGCAGACCGACCACCGGTTCAGCCGCGAGGAAGCCGGCCACCGCCAGGACGGCGCCCAGCAACAGCGCCAGCCAGACGCCGTCGCGCCCTGCGGCGAGCGCCTTGGTGAGCTTTCCGTCCCCGATGGCCCGCGCCACGGCCGGAGTCGTCGAATATGCCAGAAAGACCATAAGTCCGACGGCGGTGTGCAGCAACGTCGAAGCCAGCCCCACGCCGGCCAGCTGCGGGACGCCGAGATGCCCGACGATCGCGGAGTCGGCCAAGAGGAAGAGGGGTTCGGCAATGAGCGCGCCGAAGGCGGGGACTGCCAGGCGCAGGATCTCGCGGGCATGGGAGGGCGCGGTGGGACGGATCACTGTTTGGGGCACTTTCCCAGCCTAGCGGGGCACCGACAGGCAGATTGTTGAGGTGGCGCTTGAGGATCCCTTACCGTTTCCGTTTCCCGCACCATCACTCCCGGCTAGCGGCAACGGGGCGTAGGAAACGGCTCGGCCGCATGACGTTTGTTTGACACTTCAAGAAAAATTCGAAAGGCTTGAGTTGAAGCTTCAACAAATTGGCGACCGACCAGAGGAGCTTCGAGACAGCCAACCGCTACCCGAAAACGGTGCAATTACATGAACCAGTCCAACCTGACCAACACAGCCCTTACCGTCCTGCGCGTCATCGTCGGCTTCATCTTCGCCGCGCATGGCTGGCAGAAATTCAACGAGTTCACCATTGCCGGCACGCAGGCCGCCTTCGGCAAGATGGGCGTCCCGGCGGCCGATGTCGTGGCCCCGATCGTCGCGACCATCGAACTGGCCGGCGGCATCGCCCTTATCGCGGGCGTGCTGACACGCGTCTTCGCCGCCCTCCTTGCGCTGGACATGCTCGGCGCCCTGTTCCTGGTCCACGCCCCGGCGGGCCTGTTCGTTGAGAAGGGCGGCTACGAATTGGTGCTGGCCCTTGCCGCCGCTGTGGCCGCCGTGGCCCTGACCGGCGCCGGGCGGATCTCGGTCGATGCCGCGGTCTTCGGCCGGAAAGGTTCCAAGCTGCGCATCCTCGCCTAGGATTGCGCAGGCGACACCCAAACAGGCTGCCGACTCCCGAATCCCCGGGTGTCGGCAGCCTGTTTGCTCGTCACTGATCGACTTGCGCATCGCGGATCCGCGTGGGCGTCGCCAGTCCGTCATACAACGCATCAGCATCCTCGCCGTCGATACACTCACGTCATGAGCGAGCTCCCCTCCAACTCCGTCACCCTGCGGTTCCTTGCTTCTCCCACCGACGTCGGACACAGCGGCTCCGTCGACGCCGGCACAGTCCTTGAGTGGGTGGACAAGGCCGCCTACGCAGCAGCCGTTGGATGGGCGAAGTCCTATTGCGTCACGGCCTATGTGGGCAACATCCATTTCGCCGATCCCGTGAACAGCGGAGACATGGTGGAGGTGGAAGCCACCATCGTCTACACAGGCCGCTCATCAATGCACATCCGGACCATTGTGTCTTCCGGCGATCCCAAGGGCGGGCCCGCGACGATGCGCAGCCAGTGCCTGGTGATCTTCGTTGCCGTCGGTCCCGACGGCAGGCCGGTTCCAGTCCCCCAGTTCGAGCCGTCCACGCCCGAGGAGATTGCGCAACGGGACAACGCCCTCGCGAGGATCGCCGTGCGGGAACAGATTGTCGAAGCCATGAACGCGCAGGAATATACCGATGCCGGTACGTCCGAACGGGTTGTCCTCCGCTTCATGGCGGCCCCTACCGATGTGAACTGGGGAGGGAAGGTCCACGGCGGCATCGTCATGAAATGGATTGACGAGGCCGCCTACGTCTGCGCTTCCCGCTATTGCGGCAAAGACACGGTGGCCGTATTTTCCGGAGGCGTGCGCTTCTACCGCCCGCTCCTGATCGGCGACGTGGTGGAGGTGGAGGCCCGGCTCGTCTACACAGGCCACAAAGGCATGCACATCGCCGTGCACGTGCGCTCTGGAAACCCGAAGAACCGCGAGATGAACCTGACAACGTACTGCCTCACGGTCATGGTGGCCCGGGATGAGACCGGCACGTCCGTTCCCATCCCGCAATGGGTGCCGGAAACGGACGAGGACCGGCGACTTCATGCCCACGCCCGCGAGCTCCTGGAGATCCGGGGAGGGGCGCCGGGAAACCGCATGCCGGACCATCTGCTTAATGGAGGCCCCGGCGCCGCTGTTCAGGCCGCAAAGTAGATCTTCCGGAGGGTTTTGGTGACGGTCCAAGACGTCCGCTGGCCTTCGCGCAGCCGCACGACGTCGCCAGTTGCGATGTCCAAAGTGCTTCCATGGTCGAGGAACAAAATGCGGGCCTTCCCGCTCAGGACCACAAAGGCTTCCTCGGTCTCAATGTCAGTCGCCGTGCCTGGCGTCATCTCCCATATACCGACGCCGCATCCCGCCAGGTCCTCGAGCTCGTGAATCGCAGTGCTGGGATTTCCACAGACGATTTTCTCAGCGGGAAGGGGCTCATGTTGCAGGTCGACACGGAGTGCCGGGGTGTACACGGCTGATGAGTCGGTCATTGGTGTTGAATCTCCCTGTTGGTATCTGGGGGCGCCTAGGAGTCAAAACCCAGCCCCACGGCGTCGAGCGTCTTGAGGAAAAGGTTCCGTTTGCCCGCATTGTGATCGGCCCGGTCCATGGACCAGCGAGTGAGGTTGATTCCAATCGAAGCGAAAGGCTCAGGCGGGAAGGGCAGCGGGCGTTTCCGCACCATTTCAAGGCGGGTCCGCTCCGTATCTTGCCCGGCCAGCAGATCGAGCATGACATCCGCGGCAAAGCGAGTGGAGCCTACACCCAGGCCTGTGAAGCCTGCGGCGTAGGCCACCCGTCCTTTTCGTGCCGTACCGAAAAAGGTACAGAACTGCGTGCTGGAGTCGATCGCGCCTCCCCATTTGTGGGTAAACTTCAAGCCCTCCAGCTGCGGGAAAGTGGTGAAGAAGTGGCTGGCCAGCGTCCTGAAAGTCTCGTCTCGGTCCTCGTATGCTTCCTTCACTTGACGTCCCGCATAGTAGATCGCGTCGTAGCCGCCGAAGAGGATGCGGTTGTCCTTGCTCAAGCGGTAGTAGTGGAATTGGTTGGCCATGTCGCCGATGCCCTGACGTTCCTTCCAGCCAATGGCGGCGAGTTGTTTGTCAGTGAGCGGTTCCGTCATGAGTGCGTAGTCGTAGACCGGAACGGTCATGAGGCTGTTCCGCTTCAGGAGCGACGGAAAGACGTTGGTGGCAAGGGCTGTTTGCTTGGCGCGCACGCCACCGGCTCCTGTGGACACTCGGACGCCGTCGGGTAGCTCTTCCAGCCCACTCACCCGGGATTCTTCAAAGATCCGCACCCCCAGCCCTGTCAATACCTGCGCCAGGCCCGCGGCGAGCTTGGCGGGATGGATCATGGCGGCCGCGTCCTTGTGCCAACGGCCCGCGAGGTAGGTGGGGGAATTCACGGATGCGCGCATCGCATGCGCGTCGAGGAAAATCCCGTCCCCGTCTTCCCCCTTGAGCCATTCAACCTGGTGTGGTTCCACAGCCACGCTGAGCTCGCCCGTCCGCTCGAAATCGCAATCAATTTGATAGCGCTCAACGGTCTCCTCGATCCCGTCCAGGTTTTCCCTTCCCAGACGCTCAAGCTGCTCCAATTCCTGGGGCCAGCGGTTCTTGCCGTTCTCATAGCCGTGCGTCAGGCTCGCAACACAGAACCCGCCATTGCGGCCTGACGCGGCCCACCCGACGCGTTGTGCCTCGATCACGATCACGTCGAGTTCGGGATCGCGTTCCTTGGCCCGAAGGGCAGTCCAAAGTCCGGTGTACCCCGCGCCCACTACCACCAGATCGGCCCGAAGCTCAGCGTCAAGCTGGGGGTAGCGGACCTCATCTTTGCCCAGATCGTCGATCCAGAATGGGCGGTGCACGGTATCCGCCAACGACTGCTCGACGATGGCCGAGCCGGGACGGATCCGTTCAAAAACGGTCGAATGCACTGGAATATCTCCTCATCGTGGGTGCCCGAGTATTTGTGGGGCCCTTGGGTTGGTGGCGCGGGGGCCGGGCGTGGATGCCGGACCTAAGCGAGTTGCTCTTCCCAGAGCGCCCGCGGCCTTGAGTCAATGAGCGTCCGGGTGTAGTCGTTGGTGGGAGCCGACAAGATCCTCGAGGTAGACCCCTGCTCCACGATCTGGCCGTGCTGCAGCACAAGAAGTTCCGCACACAGCCTCGAAACCACCGCAAGATCGTGGGTCACGAAAAGGAGGGTCAGGCCCAACTGCTCACGCAGTTCCTCCACCAGCTCCAACACTTGCGCCTGGACTGAAACATCCAGGGCACTGGTGGCCTCGTCCAGAACCAGCAGCTTGGGCCGCGCAGCGAGGGCCTTGGCAATCGCTACACGCTGCCGCTGTCCGCCCGAAAGGGCCCGCGGTTTAGAGTCGAAACGCTCAGGGCCGATGCCCACCCGTTCGAGGAGCTTCTCGGCACTCTTCACCGCCTCTGCCCGCCTCTGTCCCTGGTGCAGGCGGAAAACGTCCGCAACAGCCTTACCCACGACGATCCGAGGGTCCAGGGACAGGTAGGGATCCTGGAAGACGATCTGCACGTCCTTGGCCAGGAGCTTGCGCTCAGCCGCCCGGAGAGGACGTGGCGCACGGACGCGGCCGTTGATCGCGAGTTCGCCCTCGTCGGCCGTCTCGAGCGCAACAATCATCCGCGCCAATGTCGATTTGCCTGAACCTGACTCACCCACGACCCCTAGCGAGCCGCCAGGGGCAAGGCTAAACGTGGCGTCCTTCAGGGCAGTCAGTTCTTCCCCGCTGGGCAACTCGTAGCGCTTACAGAGGCTCTTTACCGCCAGCAGCGGCACGGTGCCATCGGCGGCAGGCGCCGCCGGGACCTTGTCTATTTCGATGCGCGGCGTGGCGCCGACCAGCTGCCGCGTGTAGTCCGCGCGGGGACTCATGAAGACCTCGCGTGCCCCGCCATGCTCGACGACTTCGCCCTTGCGCAACACGTAGACCCGGTCGCAGAGTGAGGCAGCGAGGTTCAGGTCGTGCGTGATGAACAGCATGCCCATACCTCGTGCCTGTTGCTGCTCGCGTAGCAACTCGACGATCCCGGCCTGGGTGGTGACATCCAAGGCCGTGGTTGGCTCGTCGCACAAAAGCAATTCGGGCGAATCGAGCAGCGCCCCCGCAATCATGACACGTTGCAGCATGCCGCCGGATAGCTGGTGGGGGTACTGCCGCATCAGATCCTTGGTCCGCCGCAGACCCACCTGGTCCAGCTGCGTGACGGCCCGAGCGTATGCTTCTTCGCGGCTCAAGCCACGCCATCTCACCAGCGTCTCGGTGAGGAAATCCCCCACCGTGCGTACCGGGTTGATGCCGGCGCGCGGGTCCTGGAAGATCATCGAGGCGTGGTTGCGGCGCAGTTCCAGTAACTTGGCTGCAGGGGCACTCGTCGTGTCCAGGCCTCGTACCTTCACCGAACCGGAGAGCTGGGAGAACTCGGGGAAAAGGCCCAGCGCCGCCCGGGTAGTGAGCGACTTCCCCGAACCAGACTCTCCCACCAGGGCGACGGCCTCGCCGTCGTCCACGTGCAGCGAAACGTCGCTCAAGAGCGCCCCGCGCCCTGGGTAGTGCAGCGTGAACTGTTCAATTTCAAGGAGCTTGCTCATGAAAGCTTGCCTCCAATCCGGTCGGAGAGTTCCTCACCGATGACGTTGATGGACACCACAATAAGAACGACGACGAGCGCAGGAAGCAGGCCCGGGAGTACATGGCCGCCGAGCAGGGCGCCCCGTGCTTCCTCGATCATGGCGCCCCAGTCCGAGGTGGGCGGCTGGATGCCGAGGCCGATGAAGGACAGCGCCGCAAGGTCGGCGAGCACATAGCCGAAGTTGAGCGTGGACTGGGCGCCAATGGTGGGGACCAAGTTTGGCATGACGCGCCCCAGCACCACCCAAGGAGTTCGGAAGCCCAGGACCCGGTAGGCCTGGACATAGGGCCGGGCCCGTTCTGCGACCACTAGCTGCTGCGTCAAACGCGCCACGTAGGGTACATAACTGATGGTCATCGCCAGAATGGGCGCCATAAGGCCTTTGCCGAAAATCGCAATGGCCAGCATGGAGAGCAGCAGCGCGGGGAAAGCGAAGAGCAGGTCGAAAATGCGGTTCAGGATCCGGCTCATCCAGCCATCGGTCCATCCGGTTGCCAAGCCCAGTAGCAGGCCCAGGGCCGTAGACGCCACCACCACAATCAACGGGCCCATAAGCGAAGTGCGCCCCCCGTACATGAGGCGGCTGAACAGGTCCCGGCCCAAGGCGTCGGTGCCAAGCCAGTGAGCGCCGCTTGGTGCGCCCAGCACGCTGGAGAGATCAACGAAGTCTGGATCGTATGGGGCCAGGACCGGGGCGAGGACGGAGAGCAGTACGACGACGAGCGTCACCGCCGCTGCCAACCAACCCGTCCCCGAGAGGAGGCTTCCATAGCCCCGGGTCCTCAGAAGGGGGATCGTTCCTGTGAGAGTCATCGGGACTCCGTTCCTGCGGCGATGCGCGGATCAATGAGGGGTTGAATGAGGTCAACGATCGTATTGGCCAGGACAAATGCCGTGACAACGATCATGACGATCGCCTGAACCACCGCGAAGTCGAGCCGGTCGATTGACTGGACAAGGAGCTGGCCGATCCCGGCCAGTCCGAACGTCTGCTCCACGATGGCGCTCGAGACCAGAAGGCCGGCGATCAGGACACCACTCACGGTCAGGATGGGGCCGAGGGCGTTGCGGAGCACGTGCCGGAACACCACGGAACTGCGGTTAAGGCCGCGGCTGGTGGCCACCTCGACGTGCTCACGGGTGAGCTGTTCGTTCATCGAGGAACGCGTCACCCGCGCCATGAACGCAATGAATGTCAATCCCAGGGCCAGGGCCGGGAGCGTCAAGTGCCAGAGCCGGCCCAGTCCTTCATCACCACTGCCGAAGGACGGGAACCACCCCAACTGGACCGCGAAGAGGGCGGTGAGGGCAATCGCGGCAACGAACGGCGGTATGGCACCGGCGGCCGTGACCGTGATGAGGATGAAGCGGTCCCACCCGCCCTTGTTCAAGCTCGCGAGAATGCCGGCAACGAGGCCCAGGACGGTGATGAAGACGGCGGCCAGGGCCGCCAGTTCCAAGGTCACGGGCAGTCGATTGAGGAGCACGTCGCTCACGCTCTGGCGGTAGGTCAAGGAGCGGCCCCAGTCGCCGTGCAGGATGCCTCCAACCCACGTGAGGTACTGCTCAATCGGCGGTCTGTCCAGGCCGAACTGCTTTGTGATTTCGACGAGGGCTTCGGGCTTCGGGCTCCGCCCGCGCAGGAGGAAACGGGCAGGATCGCCCGGTAAGACAAAACGCGAGAAGAACACGACCAATGAGGCGAAGAACAGCGTGATCAACAGGGTCCCCAGCTTGCGGAGCGCAAGGACGATCAGGGACGTTGCCGGGCCCTTTTTGATTTCGGGCGTCGGTGGGGCGGACGGTGCCCCAAGTTCGGTCACGGCCATGGCTACCGGCCTCCAATCGTTGCTGCCCACGGGTAGTACATGTAGTTGATCGACGGAGCCGCGCCCGTGATGCGCTTGCCGAGCCACAGCGAGGTGACATTCTCGTAGAGCGGAGACCAAACCACATCTTGGCTGGCGATCTTCGCAGCTTGGGCCGTGAGCCGGTCCCGCTCGTCGACGCTCTTGGTGCCGATCGCGTTGTTCACGAGCTGGTCGAAGTCCGCGTTGGACCAGCCACCGTAATTGCTGAATTCGCCGGTGCGCAGCACTGAGTACATTTCAGTCGGGTCCGCGCTGGAGAGGTACCAAGACGTCTCAAAGAGATCGATCCCCTTGCGGGCCGCCGGGTCGGAGAAGAGCGTCGTGTACTTGCTATTGGACATGGTCTGAATCTCCGGCACCAGGCCGATTTGTTCGGCAGCCGAAGCGACGGCGCGGGATGTAATGTCCGAGGCCGCGCTTATGGGCGCCGTGGCGTAGACGAACTTCTTGCCGGTAGCGCCTGCTTCCTTGATGAGGCGCCTGGCTTCGTCAAGGTTGTAGTCCTGCTTCTCTAGCGATTCAAAGGCCGAATTGACCGTGGAAGGCTGGGCATCCACCCACACGTTCCTGGTGGTGAGCGCATCGGTCTTCTTCCCGTAGCCCTGCGCCGCAGCCTGAACGAGCGCGTCACGGTTGATGGCCATCATGAGGGCTTTGCGAACCCGGACATCGCCGAAGACGCCTTTGAAATTCGATGTGATGAGGCTCGTCACGGAGGTGCTATTGCCAAAGTAGACGTTACCGGCGTCGGTATTGGCTTTGAGGACGTCCAGCGCGTTGGGGGGAACCCCCCAACTGCCATCGATCTCACCCGTCTGCAAAGCGTTCACGCGCGCGTTGGCGTCGGGGAGGATCTTAAAGGTCATCTCCTTCGCCTTGGGCTTGAGGTTCGGATCCCAGTAGTCGTCGAAGCGCTTGAGCGTGATGCTCTCCCCGGCGTCCCAATGGTCAAATTGGAAAGGGCCCGTGCAATTCACCCCCGTGGCGGCGTTTCCGTAGTCCTTTCCGTCCTTGGTGAGCGTCTTGGCCGATTCCACCACGCCGGGAGCCCCCACGAGGGCGGAGTTCAAGCTGTAATCCGGGACGCTGGTGGTGATAGTGACCTCGTAGTCCCCGGTCTTCCGGATGTCTGCCACCCGTGCAAAGGCTGAAACCCAGAAGGATCCAACCTTGTCATCGACATGTCGCTTGAGTGAGGCCACGACGTCGTCGGCAGTCATGAGGCTGCCGTCGTGGAAGTGGACGCCTTGCCGGATCGTGTACACCCAGGTCAAGTCATCGGGGTGTTCAAATTTGGTTGCCAATCCCGGGGAAGAACTCAGGTCCGGGTTCCAACGGAAGAGCGATTCACACATGTTTGCCAGGACCTGGTTGTCCGGGTAGTCGAACGCGTAAGCGTAATCGAGCGAAAACGGCTCGGCGTAAAGCGCCCAGCTGAACTTGTCGATGTCCTTGCTCGGTTTGGGCGTTGAAGTGCTGAGGGTGAATTTGGCGGCGCCGGCGTCGTTGCCGGCCTCCGTCGCACCGCAACCGCTCAGCATGAGGCCAATCGCCGAGCAACCGGCGACGACGGCGACCAGCCGTCGACGCCGTGTGCGTGTGGGGGTCATGCGCTTCCCTCCTCGGATCATGAAAGTCATCTCGGGCTTAGGAATCTGCCCGGGCAAAGACCCGCTCGCCGGCAATCCAGGTTTCGTCTACGCGAGCCGTGTGCAGTTCCTCCACAGGGATGTCGAAGAGGTTACGGTCAAGGATCGCCAGGTCAGCAAGGGCTCCAGGGCGGATGATGCCGGTGTCCGTGTCCAGGTGGTTGATCCACGCTGTGCCCTGGGTATAGGCATCCAGGATCTGCTTGAGCGAGAGTTTGTGTTGTTCCGGGCCGAGCGGTGGCAGCGCGCCGCCTGGCTCCACCCTGTTCACAGCAACGTGGATCGCCAGGACGGGGTTGGGCGAAGAGACCGCCCAATCGCTTCCCGCGGCCAGGTGTGCACCGGCCGCTGCGAGCTCACCGAAGGGGTAATGCCGCTCCTCGGCATCGGCATCCAGGAAGGGCAGGGTCAGCTCATCGAGTTGTTCTTCGTGGCACGCCCAAAGGGCTTGGAGGTTGGCTGTCGCCCCAAGGGCCGCGAAGCGCGGCACATCCGCCTCGCGGACCACCTGAAGGTGGGCAAGATGATGGCGATTATCGCTGGGTCCATTGGTGGAGCGTGCCTGCTCAACGGCGTCGAGCGCGTCCGTGACGGCGCGATCCCCCAACGCATGGAAGTGGACCTGGATACCGTTGGCGTCGAGGTCCGTGACGAACTCCCGCAACACTGCAGGGTCGAAGAACTCGATGCCGTGGTTGTCCGTGTGGTGTCCGTGGCTGTCCCGGTACGGAGCGTGCATGGCAGCCGTGTAGTTCTCCGCCACACCGTCCACCATGACTTTTACCGTCGCCGCGGACAAACGCAGTGGATCGAAGGCGTCGGCAACACGATCGCGACGCGCCAGGATTTCTTCGAGCTGTCCCCGGCCGGCTGAACGATCCCACCACTGGGCTGCACGGACACGAACCTTGAGGTCCCCGGCGTCGAACGCCTGGGCATAGGTCTCCAAGGTATCGGCAGACCCGTTGGAGGATACGCCCACCCAGGCGTCCTGCCATGCCGTAATGCCGTAGGAGAGCATGAGTTCCTGTGCCCAGAGCAATCCTTCGTACGCCAGTTCCGGGGAGGTCCCCGGGCGCACGTGGTCAAACAGCTCCATGGC
This sequence comes from Arthrobacter sp. 01T419, assembly GCF_056398865.1. NCBI lineage: Bacteria > Bacillati > Actinomycetota > Actinomycetes > Micrococcales > Micrococcaceae > Arthrobacter > Arthrobacter sp. 01T419. The sequence continues at coordinate 190,891 of NZ_JBFTQF010000003.1, read as the reverse complement.
GCCCTCGTGGACGGTTCCGGCAGGGTAGCCGTCGGCCTCGCGTTCGATACGGCCGCTCCCGGGGTCCGGGGTCTCCGCTGCGATCCCCGCCAATTCGAAGGCCTTTGTATTGGCCCAGGCTCCGTGATGGTCTCGGTTATGGACAAACACGGGGCGATCGGCGACCACTGCGTCCAGCATTTGCCGGGTGGGCGTCCCGCCCGGGAAGCAGTCCATCGACCAGCCCGCGCCAAGGATCCACGGCTCGTCGGGATGGGACTCGGCGTAGCGGCGCACCACAGCCGCGGCATCCTCGGCAGAGGTCGTCTCGGTGAGGTCGCATTGCAGGTGTTCGACCCCGGCCATGATGGGGTGGATGTGGGCATCCTGAAAACCAGGAATGAGCAGACGCCCGTTCAGGTCCACGCGATTCGTGGCGCCGGTGGCCAGCGCGGATACCTCCGCACTGTCCCCTAGAGCAAGTACGCGGCCGTCCGCAACTGCCACGTTGGTTCGGACAGGACGCTCGTCCTCACCGGTGTATATCCACCCGTTCTCAAAAATCGTCTCGGCGCTGGTCATCGGTTCCCTTCCCTGAATGATTGATTGTGCCCCGCGTCACACTATGTGGAGGGTGATGGAAATGTCAATGCCATTGACAACGGCAATGACAATCACTTTGACTTTGAGGGCCGAGACTCGTGTACCGTGGGGATCCCAAGACAGGGAACTACAGAGAGGCGGTGATACGTGGCGCAGTCCCGGCCCGATCGAGGCGAGGAACAACTCACTGACAAACGCGCGCGGCTCGATGCAGACACAATCATCGACGCCGTGTTGGAACTTGCTCGGGACGAACCCCAGTCCCGTTTCACGTTCAAAAGCCTCGGTGACGCACTCGGCGTGGACCCCACCGCAATGTACCGCCACTTCCGCAACCGGGACGCGATCCTGCGCGCGGCGCTCGACAGGCTCTTCTCCATGGCGCTTGCAGAAGCAACTACGGGGAACGCGCCCTTGGACTGGCGGCCACGCCTTGAGCGATACTTCAACTCCCTAGTCGAAATCTTCATCAAATACCCGTCGATTGGCTGCGACGCCTTTGCCACGGACACCTTCGGCCAGGGCGAACTCCACACCATCGAATTCGTCCTTGGCTGCCTGAGAGATGCAGGCCTGTCCGGGGACCGGCTCGTGCACTATTACGGAGCGCTGGAGAGCTACACCCTGGGACACGGTTCCGGAATTGCCCAGGAAGTGCTCGCCAAACCTAACTCAGACGGCCACGAGCCCTGGCTCCAAGCGATTGCGGTCGCATCGGTAAGCGGCTTCCCGCTGATCGAAGAACACCGCCACCGGCTACTCAGCCTTGACGGCCTCAACGTATTCTCTGCGGGCCTCAGTGCCATTCTCGATTCCGCTGAGCGCGAGGGCGCCCGGTAGCCGGAAACCCAGCGAAGAGGGGATCGGGCAGGGAACCGCGTCACGAGCTTCGCCGCGCCATCAACCACCCACCTATCCCCCGGGGGAGCATCATGTACCAATTCATCAACGGCCGCGCCCAGCAGGGCACTTCCGGCCGGACGCACGATGTCCTCAACCCCGCCACCGGCGAGGTTGTGGCCACCGTGGACCTTGCCAGCGCAGACGACGTCGACCGCGCTGTGGCGGCAGCCCGCACGGCCTTCGCCCCATGGGCCCGCACGACACCCGGCGAACGCTCCGCGATACTGCACCGTTTCGCGGCGATCCTGACGGAACGGGCCGAAGAATTCGCCCAAGTGGAAAGCAGCCAGACCGGCAAACCCCTCCGCTTGACCCGGAATTTCGATGTCCCTGGGACCATCGACAATGTCGAGTTCTTCGCAGGCGCCGCGCGGCACCTTGAAGGCAAGGCAACGGCCGAATATTCGCCCGAGCATACCTCCAGCATTCGACGCGAACCCCTCGGAGTGGTGGGCTCAATCGCCCCCTGGAACTATCCACTCCAGATGGCTGCATGGAAAATTCTTCCCGCCATCGCGGCAGGCAACGCGATCATCCTCAAACCGGCCGAGATCACGCCACTCACTTCGGTGATGTTCGCTCAGGCTCTCAGCGACGCAGGGCTGCCCGACGGCGTCGTCAACGTCCTCGTCGGCACCGGACCCGAAGTGGGCGCGGCGCTGATGCGTCACGAAGGCGTTGACATGGTCTCCTTTACGGGCTCCACCGCGATCGGCCGCACCGTGCTGGAAGCCGCGGCCGTCAACGCCAAACGCGTTCATCTCGAGCTCGGCGGCAAAGCGCCCTTCGTGGTCTTCGAGGACGCGGACGTGGAGGCCGCAGTGCACGGCGCGGTCGCCGGGAGCTTGATCAACTCGGGCCAGGACTGCACGGCCGCGACCCGGGCAATTGTGCACCGTTCGGTCTACCCGGAATTCGTGGACAAGCTCGCGAAGCGATTCCAGGACATCCGCCTAGGGTCGCAGGACGACGACGGCGCGGACCTTGGTTCCTTGGTCTCCTTCAAGCACCGCGATCACGTGGCCGGAATGGTTGAGCGCGCGCGCGGATACGCGAAGGTGCTCGTCGGCGGCGAAATTCCCACCGAAGGTGTCCTGGCGCGAGGCGCCTTTTACCCGCCCACCCTCATCACCGACGCCGCTGCGGACAGCGAGATCGTCAAGGACGAAGTGTTCGGCCCCGTTCTGGTGGTGTTGCCCTTCGACGACGACGACGAGGCCATCCGTCTCGCGAACGACACCGTCTACGGGCTGGCCGCCTCCGCCTGGACCAGCAATGTGCGCAAGGCCCTGCGGGCAACCCGCGAAATCAATGCCGGCTGCGTGTGGGTCAACGACCACATCCCCATCATCTCCGAAATGCCCCATGGCGGCTTCAAGCAGTCCGGGTTCGGCAAGGACATGTCTGCCTACTCCTTCGAGGAGTACACCCAGGTCAAACACGTCATGTTCGAACTAAGCGGGAACGTCGAAAAGGACTGGCACCGGTCCATTTTCCAGCTTCGCTGAAGAATGGAGCCGGTGCGTCCTCAGCCACCGCCTGTGCGACGTCGGCCGGATCTTAGAACCCGCCGCCGGTCTCGCCGGCCATGTTCGCGAAGCGCGAGTAATGGCCCTGGAAGGCAACCACAATGTCCTTGGTGGGGCCGTTACGGTGCTTGGCGATGAGGATGTCAGCCTCGCCGGCGCGGGGGGATTCCTTGTCGTAGACGTCTTCGCGGTGAAGCAGAATGACCATATCGGCGTCCTGCTCGATGGAGCCCGATTCGCGGAGGTCCGAGACCATGGGCCGCTTGTCCTGGCGCTGTTCGGATCCACGGTTCAGCTGGGAGAGCGCGATGACCGGAACCTGGAGTTCCTTGGCCAGCAGCTTGAGGGCACGCGAGAATTCGGAGACTTCCTGCTGGCGGGACTCCACCTTCTTGCCGGAGCTCATGAGCTGGAGGTAGTCGAGGATCACCAGTTTGAGGTCGTGCTGCTGCTTCAAACGGCGGCACTTGGCCCTGATTTCCATGAGGGACATATTGGGGCTGTCGTCAATGAAAAGCGGTGCGTCGTTCATACGGCCCATGGTGGTGGCGATCTTGGACCACTGTTCGTCCTTGATCGTGCCCTTGCGGAGGTCCTGAAGGCCAATGGTGGCCTCAGCGGACAGCAGGCGCATCGCGATTTCGTTCCGGCCCATTTCCAGGGAGAACATCACGGTGGCGAGGTTGTTCTTGATGGCAGCGGAACGGGCGAAGTCCAGCGCGAACGTGGACTTACCGACGGCGGGGCGCGCGGCGATGACGATCATCTGGCCCGGGTGGAGGCCATGGGTGAGCTCATCAAGTTCGTAGAACCCGGTAGGGACACCCGTCATGCCCTCTCCGCGGTGGCCTGATGCCTCGATCTCGTCCACGGTGGATTCCATGACGTCCTTGAGCGCCACGTAGTCCTCCGCGGTACGGCGTTCGGCCACGGCATAGATCTCGGCCTGGGCCTGGTTGACGAGGTCTTCCACCTCACCGTCCTGGCCATAGCCCATCTGGACAATCTTGGTGCCGGCATTGACGAGACGGCGCAACACGGCGCGTTCCGCCACGATTTCGGCGTAGTAACCGGCGTTGGCCGCCGTGGGCACGGTCTGGATGAGCTCGTGCAGGTAGGCGGGACCGCCAATCCTGTTGATCTCGCCGCGCTTCGTGAGCTCATCGGACACCGTGACAGCGTCAGCGGGTTCGCCACGGCCGTAGAGGTCGATGATGGACTCATAGATGGTTTCGTGCGCAGGACGGTAGAAGTCATGCCCGCGGACAATCTCCACGACGTCCGCGATGGCGTCCTTGGAGAGCATCATGCCGCCGAGAACCGACTGTTCGGCGGGGATGTCCTGCGGAGGTTTGCGGCTGGCGTCCGATGTCCGGCCGCCCTCGATCGAATCCAAGTGCGTAACTGACAAGCCGTCCTCCATTGTGTACCGCGGCAAATAACTGTTCCCGGCGGTTCGGTGGGTCAATGCCCCGGTGTGGGTTGGCCCGGCCGCCCGGTGTGCCGGCTGGTCCGACTCTTTCGCGGAGCACCGACAATTTGGGATTCCCCGCTTTCCACAGCTTTTCCACAGACCTGCCGCGGGCGCGCTGGTTACCGACGGCGCCATGGCACCGCACACGAGAAACAAAGGTTTTCCAAGTACCTAAAGCAGGTACTCAGCCACGTTAGCCCTGCTTTTCCGAGGCACCAAGCCGGGCTTGTGGATAAAGTGTTGAAAACATACCCCTACTTGTGCACAGTCTGTGCATGACCCTGTGGAAAGAGAAATTCTTTTTGCGGAAATTAGCCCCTGAGCTGGGAAAACATTCTCCAAGCCATGTGGATCAAAAGTATTTTGATCCACCGCTCATCCACAGGCCGATTCGCTCAATCCACACCACGGACTCCAATCAAACGGCCCAAAGCCGGATAAATATGCCAAAAATGTGATGACCCCCACAATCCCTTCCAAAATTTGACAGCCGGCTCTCAGAAGCTATGCCCAAACAGGAATGTGCTGTGGATAACTGCGTTCTGACATAAGCTCTAGGTATGGGTTTCACTGTTGGGGATGTACTGCTGGTCGCAATGCCCGTTGTCATCCTTGTGGCGGTGATCTGGGCCGTCACGGCGGCGTTCAAGCCGCGCGACACAGGGTTGTCCGACGCCGAACGCTATCAACGGGAGTTGGCCGCCCGTTCGGCAGCCCACCAAGCCGCCCAGGTACAGGCGGCGACGGCGGCAAGGGCACGCATCGATGCTTCCACAAGGCCTAGCCAGAATGCACAGCAACAGTCTCAGCAGGACACCCAATCGCGGGCGGCACTGAAGGCGCAAGTCGGAGCCAGCCCTGGGGTCGGCCAAGCTGGCTACAACGGCCCCATCCTGCCCAACGGGCAGTTGAACCCACAGTTTGCGTTGCAATTGCAGGGCATGGTCCGCAGCGGACAGAAGATCCAGGCCATCAAGCTTCTCCGCCACGAAACTCATTCGGACTTGTTGACCGCCAAGAACTACATAGATCGGCTTTAGTGCATGGAATCCCTACTCGTTCCGGTCTTGATCCTGGCGGCCGTCGCCGTCGGCGTACTGCTGATCAGCCGGGTGCTTTCCCGCCGCGCAGCAGATCGTCGCGGCAATGTGGCTGCGCGCAAGGCGGCCGCGGACCCCGTGGAGCTGGCGCGCGAAGCTGCGGCGAAGCTGAGCGAAGACCAACACCGACTGCTGTATTCCCTGATCGCCCAGGGCCAGGCCATGGCCGCCATCAAGCTATACCTCAGCGCCACGGGAGAGGGCCTGCGCGCCTCCCGTAACGCCGTCGGCGCGCTGGCGGCGCATCCGCAGCCCTTCCGCAAGCCGGAGCCCGCCCCACAGGACCTCCTGCCCGACGACGACGAGCCGGAGCGCTTTCCGTACCGTTACCGGGCGATCGCCAGCAAGGGCGACGTCACGCGCGAAGTAAGCAGCAACATGCTCAACGACGAAATCTACGGACGGATCCGTACCCTGGCCAAAAGCGGCGACGTCGAAGCTGCGGCGTTGGCCCTGACTAAACATTCCGACATCAGCATGAAGCAGGCGCTCGAGTTCATCGAGCTGCTGGACGACTAGCGCCAACCCACTAGCACCAACAGCCGGATGGCCCGAGGTCCTAGAACTCCGGTCCTAGAAGTCGAACAAGTCCCCCAGCCAGCCTTCCTTCTTCTTGGGCGGCCGGCGGTCATAGTCGCGGTTAAAGCCTTGATTGCCGTAGTTCCGCTCGTCACGGCGCGGCCCGTCATTCCGGCCGTAGCGGGGGTCCGGGGAGTCGTACGCCGGCGTGCCGTACAGAGGCGGCGGCGTAGGCCCCGGAACTGGAGCCGGCGGCACAACGGACGCGGCGCCGAATCCGCCGGAAGCGCGGTCAATAATCTTGTCGAGCTCGCCGCGGTCCAACCACACTCCCCTGCATTGCGGGCAGTAGTCGATCTCCACGCCGCTGCGCTCACTCATTACCAGGTCATTTGAATCCACAGGACACTTCATGTTCGGGTCAACGAGCCGGCTGCCGGAAAAGTTCGGGTGGCGAAAGTTCGGGTGGCGAAAGTTCGGGTGGCGAAAGTCTCGGCGGAAAAGTCCGGCCGGCTCGCCCCGTGGCGAACCGGCCACCTGGCGACCCGCCACCTGACGAACCGCCACCTGACGAACCGGCTCCGTGAATCCTCGCCTAGCGTCCGGCTGTGATCCCGGCGAGGAGCTGTTCAAAAGGCAGGGACTCCATCGCCTCCACCTTCCGGTGAGGCTGCTTGCCACTCAGGAGCTGGGTCAGCTCGCCTGCCGCCCGGTCCACGCGGACCGACAGCGGCGAGGCACCGTCGTCGGTGTTTCCCCAATCCTGGGGGCCGGCGAAAACGGACGTCTGGGTCATCCTGGTGCGCAGATAGGTGAACAGCGGACGCATGGCGTAGTCGAGAACCATCTGGTGCCGATCGGTACCGCCCGTGGCACCGAGGAGAACAGCCTTGCCGTCGAGGGACTTCGGGTCCAGGACGTCAATGAAGGACTTGAACAGCCCACTGTAGGAGGCGCTGAAGACGGGCGTGACGGCGATGATGCCATCGGAATCCTCGACGCCGGCGATCACCTCTGCGAGGCGCGGGGCTGCATAGCCGGTCACGAAGTTGTTGGCGATATCCACGGCCAGGTCCCTGAGTTCGATAACGTCCACCCGTGCCTCGTACCCGGCGTCGCCCAGCTGGCGTTTCGCCGACGCGGCGAGCTGGTCTGCAAGGAGCCTGCTCGACGACGGTACGCCGAGCCCGGCGGAAAGGACGGTTATGCGGCGGGTTTCCATGGCGATCTCCTGTTGCTCGGCGGTTCGATGGCTTCAAACCAGAGTACATGCGTTTGCATCTATACTCCCAAACTGCGGTCTCGCGCCTTTTATTCCCCGCTACAGCCGCACGGTTCCCTGGATGCAGGTCACGGTGTTCCCGCCGACCCAGACATCGCCGTCCTGCTGCTTGACGTGAATGCGCCCTGCCCGGCCCAGGACGGTGCCCTGTGCCGCGACATACTGCTCCGGCGCCCGCCCGCTCCCCATCAGCCACTGGGCGGCCCCGGCATTGAAACTGCCTGTCACGGGATCCTCCACCATGGCGTCCCCCGGAATGAACGTCCGGACTTCGAAGTCGACGCCGGCGCCCGGTTCATGGGGACCGATCACACCAACCTTCAGATCCCCCAATGCCGCAAGGTCCGGCTCAAGCCCAAGGACCTGCTCGCCCGATTCGAGTAGCACACCGATCCATTGCGGACCATTGACCAGCCACGAGGCATCCAAGAGCGCGGTTCGGGGCAGCCGAAGTCCAGCGGCTAACTGTTCCAAGGTTGCCTCGTCCACGGGACCGAAACGGGTCAGCGGTGGCGCCGCAAAGGCGAGGCGGCCGCCGTCGTGCTTTACCTTGACCAAACCTGCGCCGCACTCCTGCACCAGGACCCCGGCTTGTTTCGGCACTCCGCCGGCCTCAAGCCACGCGCGCGCCGAGCCGAGCGTCGGATGCCCGGCGAAGGGGAATTCCTCGCTGCCGGTGAAAATCCGGACGCGGTAGTCGGCCGCGGGATCGCGCGGCGGGAGCAGGAAGGTGGTCTCCGACAGATTGGTCCAGTTGGCGAAGTGCTGCATCTGTTCCGCAGTGAGCCCTTCGGCGTCGACGACGACGGCGAGCGGATTGCCACGGTAGGGCATGTCGGTGAAGACGTCCACCTGGGAGAAGGGCCTGGTGCGCATGGGTTCGAGGTTCACCGCTGCAGGTTATCAAGTCCACCTAGCGCGAACAGGCAGCTAATGCCCTCAATGTGGCCCGCAGAGGGCATCTGCTGCCAGTTCGCGCCCCCGAAACCCCGCGCAACGCAAAAGACCCCCGCCTCCGGAAACCGGGGACGGGGGTCCTTCGAGCTACGTCAGAGCTTACTTTCCTGCAACGACCTCAAGGTCGATCACAGCAGAAACGTCCTCGTGCAGGCGGACGTTGGCTTGGTACGAACCAAGGGACTTGATGTGGTTCGGCAGTTCAACGTTGCGCTTGTCGATGGAGCCAAGGCCAGCGGCCTCAACTGCAGCAGCGACATCGGCCGGCTTGACGGTGCCGAAGAGACGACCGGACTCGCCGGCCTTCACTACGAGCTTGACCTTCTTGGAAGAAAGCGCAGAAGCCTGGGCCTGTGCAGCTTCAACCGAAGCGTGGGCACGAGCAGCGCGGGCAGCCTTGATGGACTCAACCTGCTTCTCGCCACCCTTGGTCCAGGTCAGAGCGAAGCCGCGGGGCAGCAGGAAGTTACGTGCGTAACCGTCCTTGACCTCGACAACATCGCCAGCAGCACCGAGACCGGTTACTTCGTGGGTCAGAATGAGCTTTGCCATGTTAGTTAATCCCTTCCTTAGCCGCGGCCAGCGCCGGAGTAAGGCAGCAGAGCAACTTCGCGGGCGTTCTTGATTGCCTGGGCGATTTTGCGCTGTTCCTGCACCGTGACGCCAGTGACGCGACGGGCGCGGATCTTTCCGCGGTCGGAGATGAACTTGCGCAGCAATGCTACGTCCTTGTAGTCGATGACAGTGATGTCAGCGGCCTTCAAGGGGTTGGACTTTGGTTTGGGCTTACGGAGTTCAGCCTTAGCCATCGTGGAGCTCCTTTTCTGTGGAGCCCGTGGAATGGATCCACGGGATGGTGGTGCTCGACGGCGGTTTCCGCCCGCGTGCCTCGCGGCACTTCGGCGGGGTCCGGCGTCGAACTTTTATGAATGTTTAGAAGGGAGGTTCGGAATCCGGGCCGTTGCCCCATCCGCCCGCGTTGCTGACGCCCGGGGTAGCCCAAGGGTCTTCCTGCGGTGCGGACTGGCCGCCGCCCCATGTTCCACCGGAGTTGCCGCCTTGGTTTGCACCAGCGCCGCCTCCGAAGCCACCGCTGTTGTTGCCGCCACCGAAGCCACCCTGGCCACCCTGAGCGCCGGAGCGCTGGGTGCGGTTGACCTTGGCGTTGGCGTAACGCAGGCTCGGGCCGATTTCATCGACTTCGAGCTCGATAACGGTGCGCTTCTCGCCTTCCTTGGTTTCGTAGGAACGGCTCTTCAGGCGTCCGGAAACGATCACGCGCATGCCCTTGGTCAGGGATTCGGCGACGTTTTCAGCTGCTTCGCGCCATACCGATGCGCGGAGGAACAGGGTTTCCCCGTCCTTCCACTCATTGGACTGGCGGTCGAAGGTCCGGGGAGTAGAAGCGATGGTGAAGTTCGCTACCGCCGAGCCTGACGGTGTGAACCGCAGTTCGGGGTCATTGGTGAGATTACCGATGACCGTAATAGTGGTTTCGCCTGCCATCTACTGCCTCCTTGTTCGTTCCTGCGGGGTAAAGAATGAAAGCCGGGAGCTGAAATTACTCAGCAACGACCTTCTGCTCTTCGGGGCGGGTGATCTTGGTACGCATGATCGTCTCGTTGAGACTCAGCTGGCGGTCAAGTTCCTTGGCGGTTTCCGGCTTGGCGGTGAAGTTCACCACGGCGTAGATACCTTCGGACTTCTTCTTGATGTCGTAAGCGAGGCGACGGCGGCCCCAGATGTCAACCTTTTCGATGGTTCCACCATCGGTGGTGATGACATTGAGGAACTTCTGAAGCGACGGCTCTACGGTACGCTCTTCGACCTCGGGGTCGATGATTACCATCAATTCGTAAGGACGCATATGTGAACCCACCTCCTTTGGGCTAAGCGGTTACGGCATTTCCGTAACAGGAGGTTCATTTGCGATGAACAGTGCGCACGACCAGTTCCAGAAGCGGAAGCAGGGCGCAGCACAGACTTCAATATCTTAGTCCATTTCCCGTGTCTAAGCCTATTCGGCGTGTCGGCGGGGTGGAACGGGCGGCCTCGCGTATGTGGATAACTTGCGTATGTGGATAACCCAGGCGGGTCAGCGTCGGCCAGGATCGGCAAGGCTCAGGCAGACTGAATCCATGACCATCCTCAAATCCACCGCCCTCTTTGTCCTCGCGGCCTTGGCCGAGATCGGCGGGGCCTGGCTCGTGTGGCAATCGATCAGGGAGTCGAAGCCCTGGTGGTGGGCAGGCCTTGGGATCGTGGCCTTGGGCATCTACGGTTTCGTCGCGGCGTTCCAACCGGATGCGCATTTCGGACGCGTCCTTGCCGCTTATGGCGGTGTATTCATCGCCGGATCCTTGGCCTGGGGGATGCTCCTCGACGGCTTCCGGCCGGACCGCTGGGACATTGTCGGAGCCGTGATTTGCCTTCTGGGCGTGGCGATTATTATGTTCGCGCCGCGTCCGGGAAATTGAAGCCACGCCCACCGGCACCCGTGGCATGATCTGACTATGAATGCTGCCGCAGCAAAGAACCGAGGTCCTCAGTCGACCCGGGCCAGGCGTTCCCAATTGCGATTTTTGCTGATGATCGTCACCGGCATCGGCGCCGGGGTGGCCACCGGAATATGGGGGCAGTGGATCTACGCGCCGGCCGTAGGTTGGGCAGTGGCTGCCGGGGTCTACAACGTCTTTGTCTGGACAGTCATCACCCCCATGAAAGCCGATCAAACGGCCAACCATGCCAAAGAAGAGGATCCGCGCCGAGCCACTACCGACCTGCTCATCTTGTGTGCCGCCGTCGGATCCCTCGCCGCCTTCGTGCTGGTGATGTTCGGAGCCAAGGATGCGCACGGCGTCGACAAATTCTTGCTCGCGCTACTGGCCCTCGCCGGCGCAGTATTCTCCTGGCTCCTGGTACACACCCTCTTCACCTTGCGCTATGCCGAGGTGTACTACACCGCCGAGCCGCCCCGTGGAATCGAATTCAACCAGAAAGAACCGCCCCAGTACGCGGATTTCGCCTACATGGCGTTCAGCCTCGGAATGACCTACCAGGTCTCGGACACAAATATCACCACCAGGGAAATGCGATCTGCCGCATTGAGGCACAGCCTGCTCGCCTATGTTTTCGGCGTCGGTATCCTGGCCACCACCATCAACCTCGTGGTGAGCCTCGCATCCTGACCCGGACCGCCTGAACCCAGTCCGCCTGACCCAGGTCGCGGTAAGGCTAGATCGCCGTCCGGAAGAACAACTCCGCCACGGTAGCCAAGTGACGTGGATCCTCAACGCCGCACAGTTCGCGTGCCGAGTGCATGGACAAGAGGGGCACGCCGACGTCGACCGTCCGGATTCCCAGGCGGGTGGCAGTCAAAGGACCGATAGTGGAGCCGCACGGGACATCGTTGTTGGAGACGAACTCCTGGTACGGGACGCCCGCTTCGCCGCAGAGCCGAGCCCAGAACGCAGCACCGGTGGCGTCGGTGGCGTAGCGCTGGTTGGCGTTGATTTTGAGGAGCGGGCCGCCGTTGAGGATGGGCCGGTTAGCGGGATCGTGCCGCTCAGGATAGTTGGGGTGGACCGCGTGGCCGGCATCCGCGGAAACACAGAACGACGCCGAAAGCGCCCGGCGCCGTTCACTCACCGTGGCGCCGAGGCCATCGGAGATCCGCGTCAGGATGTCCTCAAGGATCGGTCCGCAGGCCCCGGAGCGGGAGGCAGAGCCGATTTCTTCGTGGTCAAAGGCGGCCAGGACCGCGATGGGGCCACCGGCGGGTGCAGCCGTGGCTGCGTGTGCGATGAGCGCTGCAAGTCCGGCGTGGGTGGACGAGAGGTTGTCCAGCCGTCCCGAAGCGAAGAATTCGCCGTGTGCTCCGAACACCTCCGGCGCCTGCGTGTCCGCGACGACGATGTCGTATCCGCCGATCTCGGCAGGATCCACGGAAGCTCCGGCCACGGAGTCTGCCAGGATCGCCAAGACGTCCGCAGAAGCGGGATCGCCGAGCCCAAACACCGGGTTCATGTGGTTCTGCTTGTCGAGCGTGAGGCCATCATTGACGGCCCGGTCCAAATGGATGGCCAACTGCGGAAAGCGCAGGAGCGGTCCCGTTGCCGTGAGGTGCTGGGTGCCGTCCAGCATGACAAGCCGCCCGGCGAGCCGGAGTTCGCGGTCCAGCCAGGAGTTCAGTAAGGGACCGCCGTAGACTTCGACGCCGGCCTGGAGCCAGCCGAACTTGCCTGCGGTGGGCTTCGGCTTGAGCTTGAACGACGGAGAGTCCGTGTGGGCGCCGAGGATGTTGAATCCCGTGGTGGGAGCTGCGCCTTCCGGGTTCACCCACGCGATGAGGGCACCATCGCGGATCACATAGAAGCGGCCCGCGCCGCCTTCCCATGGCTGAAGTTCATCAAGTGCCGTGAAACCAGCCTCGTCGAGCCTGCGCGCGGCCTCGTGGACGGCGTGGAAGCTCGACGGCGATGCGCTCACATATGCGCCGAGGTCATGGATGTGTTCAGCAGCGGAGTTCGAAGGCATGGCTTCGAGTCTAGCCCCGGCGGCGGACAGTATTTAGAAGCCACCACGGGTCGGGCGTTAACAGAAATGGCCTGCCAGCTCCGCTCACTGTGAAACGCGTCAATGGGGCCAGGGGAAGCAGGCGAAGGGCCGGGCGCGATGCCCGGCCCTCGCGGTGTTGGGTGTGGGCGATACCTACTTGAAGAGGGGGATGATGCCGAGCTGCTGGAGGACCTTCACGCCGTCATCGAGTCCGACCTCCTCGACGATGAGGCCGTCAACGACCTTCAGTACGGTCGTGCCGGTGAACCTCATGCTCTTGCCGGACGCGGCAGGTACGGAGCCGATGGGCAAGTCATCGAACGCGACGGGTCCGGTGTGGATGCCGCCGCCCTCCCATTGGCCAACCACGTAGTCGCCTTCGGCGATGAGGTCGGCGGTGCCCCAGAAGTTGAGGTCTGGAAACGCGGTACGGAAGCGGGTCGCGAAGTCGCGAACCTCGTCCCGGCCAGTCATGGGTTTGTGCAGCGAGTAGTGGAAGCGGATGTCGGGGGCGGCGAGCTCGTCAATGACGGCGGGGTTGAAGTCACTGCCCCAGAACTCGGTAAACCAGCGTCCGACGATAGCCTTGTTCTCTTCAACCGACATGGTGTTCTCCTTGTCTCGTGTGAGGAATCGGCGAGCAAAGGTGACCGCCGATATCTAGAAGACGTTCGCGGTGGACGATCCGTGAGATGAAAACGGCCAGGTCCTTGCGTCGGTGGCGATACGGCCGTCGGTGTCAAGGTGCCTGAACCGTCCCGGGTTTGATGCCGCCATCTTTTGTGAGCGCCTCGCGATGAGTAGAAAACTCACTTGAGTTTTTTGAGTAAGAGACTGCGATCCCTCGGGTGCTTATGTTTGGGTCCCCAGGTAGAAGTCCAGTCTTTGTGTGAGTTTCGTGTCCGCGAATGGACACAGAGGAAATTCGCGAATCATGGCACGCAGACACACCGCCGAGCAGGTCATCGCCAAGGTCCGGCAGGGCCAGGAAGGTCGGCGACCTGTTGTCTGCGTGTTGGACAGGGCGGACAATACCGGGAGGAGGATAAATACCATGGCTGACATACTCGACGACGACCAACGGGCCGCGGACTTCGTCCTTGTCCCCGATGTTGTCGGGGAACGTTTCCTCAAAGCTCGGGAGATAGCACAGGCCGCTGGCCTGACCCTGGCGAATCCAGACCCGGACGGCCCACCAATCAGCGAACTCGCGTGGCGCCGCAACACGACCATTCAGAGCCAGTTTCCAGCGCCCGGGATTGTTTTGTACCGCTACGATTCCCTCCGGGTTTGGCTCCGCTCGGACCTTGGGCCCGATATGGCCCGCAAGCTCGACAGCCCTCCGCCCTCGGTGGACTCGGCTCACGCGTCTCCGGAAAACCCGCCTCAAACAATCGCGCTCACAGGGGAAGACCAGGCGGACGAAACCGCCTAGGGAAAGAAGCAGCCAGTCATGGCGAGGACTTCCGGCCCGCGCTTTCGGAGACCCATTCGTTCAAAAAGCCACTCGGCAAGTTACCGAGAGCCTTCGCGAACCGACGGGAGTCCACGTGCGACGCGAGGGCCAGGTCAGCCGCCAAAACGGAGGATGACCACCAGGCCGATCAGCGCGACCACGCCGGCCAGAAGCATCGCGGCCTTGGGATTGCCGAAGTTGAGTGCCCATCCCAGGCCGAACCGGCGCGGAACCATCAGCGCGTGGTCTTCGCGGTTGATGTAGAAAAGTCCGCCTCGCCAGTATTTGTCATCTTCCCGATGGGTCAGGCCTGTGTCCTCCTCGCCCTCGTCCCGCTCGCGGTTGTTCCTGGCCAAGACAACGACGGCCACCGCGACGGCGGCCAGGATCGGTAGCACGACCACCAGCTGCGCCCATGACGTGACCGTCCCAGTCCACATCAGCAGCGATGACCCGAGCATCCCCAGGTCGATCATCGCGACCAGTCCGAGCAGCGCCTTGGCGCCTAGTAACATGTACCGGCGGTGCCAGCGTGCGGAGCCTACCGGGTGCGCAGGGTCGATATCGGGCCGGCTGCGGAAGAAGATGGCCGCCGCGATACCCACGAGCAGGGCGGTCACACCGATCTGCACGAACACCAGTGAGAAAGCGGTGCCAAGCGATTTGGCGACCAATCGGTTAGGCACGCCCTTCGCGCCGTAATGCACCGCGAGCACCTCAGGCATCGACGGGTAGCTGATCACGCCTATCACCACCGTAGCGAGTGTGATGATCACTGCCGGGGCCAGCCAGAGCCAAGGGAACCGCGGCGGATCGGTCCGCAATTCGGTGTCCACCGCGATGCCTTGGTGCACGCCCTTGTACCAGCCCCCGGCGGCCTTGGCGGCGCGGATTTCGTGGTTGGCAAGGAAGAAGCATCCGTACCAGAAGCCGACGAGCACCAGCACCGACAACGGCAGCAGCAACGTTTCGCCGGTTATGCCGTAGATGAGAACGCAGACCCCGACAACAACGATTCCACTGACGAGTATCCGCAATCGGTAGATGCGGGTCTGCGTGACCACCGCCGGGTCCTCGGCATGCTCGGCCGGCACGCGAACCCCGAAAGGCACGGTCGGGCTGTTGATGGATGGCAGCACCAAGGCGATTGCGAGCACGAGTGCTGACAACGCGGAGCTCAGGACGATGGCGACGGTCATGGCGTGTCCTCTGGCGGCGTGGTTCCGAATGAATCGAGCACGGACCGGCAAGTTTTAAGAACTTCGTCGGCCGGTAGTCCCCGTGCGACGGCCTCGGCCAGCAGGGTCCGTGCCCTCGCGGTCCATTCCGTAGGGAACGGCGGGTCCGCGACCGTCGAGGTCACCACCGCGCCGGTCTTGCGGTTGAGCTGAATTAAGCCTTGCTGGCGTAAGAGGTCATAGGCCTTGTTCACGGTGTGGAAGTTGATCCCGAAGTCCGCAGCGAGCGTCCTGGTGGCCGGCAACGAGCTGCCCTTGGTCAGCACGCCATCGGCGATCGCCTCTACGATCTGGTCCCGTAGCTGCTGGTAGATCGGGATCTCGCTGGCCAGGTCGACGTTGAGGATCACCTCTCCCACCTCCTACCTTTGTTCTATAAGTTATAGAACAAATATCAATCGGAAGCAACGTTCGGTCCACAAGCCGGAGTGCCTAATAGTCCGGGTTGCTCGGGATCACGAGTCCTGTTTCGTAGGCGTAGACCACCACTTGGACCCGGTCCCGCAGGTGCAGCTTGGTGAGGATCCGCCGGACGTGGGTCTTGACCGTGGCCTCTGACAGGAAGAACTTGTGGGCGATTTCCGCGTTGGATAGCCCGCCGGCGATCGCCTCCAGCATTTCTGTTTCGCGGGGCGTGAGTTCTTCGAGCAGCGGATCCCGGGGGTGGGCTGCGGCCTGGCCCGGCACTCGGCCTCCACGGACGTAGGTTTCCAGGAGCCGCTGGGTGACCCTCGGCGCCACCACGGCGTCTCCGCTGGCTACGAGTCGGACTCCCTGGACCAACTCGGCGGGCGCCACATCCTTGAGCAGGAAGGCGGAAGCACCTGCCTGCAGTCCGGAGAACGCATATTCATCCAGGTCGAAAGTGGTCAGGATGATGATCCTCGCGTTCGATGCCGAGGCCGTGATTCGCCGTGTGGCTTCGATTCCATCCATGGCGGGCATCCGGACGTCCATGAGGACAACGTCTGGCTCCAGTTCCTCGACCTTTCTCACAGCTTCGGCACCGTCCGAGGCTTCGCCGACCACCTCGAGGTCCTCTTCGCCTTCCAGAATGAGCCGAAATCCCATGCGCAGCAGGGGCTGATCGTCCACCAGCAGAACCTTGATGGGAGCGTTGTCAGTCATGATTTCCCCTTGTCTCCATTCCAATTCAGCTCCGCACGGACCCTCCACCCGCCGTTCATGCCAGGACCGGCATCCACGGTGCCCGCATAAATTCCCGCACGTTCACGCATCCCCGCGATGCCTTGGCCCGTTCCCAAGGCAACCTCTTCGGTTCCCGAGTCCCGGGAGCCCCGGCCGTCGTCGAGCACTTCGATGGTGACCGAGTCACCGTTCCGCACAATCTGCACATCCACTTGGCTCAAGGAACGCCCATACCTGAGCACGTTGGTGAGGGATTCCTGCACGATCCGGTAGACGGTGAGCTGGAATGCCGGGTCTTCGGGAAGGGCAGGGCCTGTGTGCGAATAGTGCAACGGCAGCCCGGCTGTCCGGAATCCATCGAGAAGCTTGCTCAGGTTGTGGCCGCTGACCAGGGGCGCCAAAGGCGCCGGGCCGCCGGAATCCTCCCGCAGCACACCGAGGACACGCCGCATGTCTGCCAACGCCGTCCTGCCGGTGCGCGAGAGCTCACCGAGCACCTCACCTGCGCGCTCCGGATTCTTCTTGACCACGACGGCGGCGCCGTCCGAGAGACTGATCATGACAGTCAGGGAGTGGGCCACGACGTCGTGCATCTCGCGGGCGATCCGGTTGCGTTCCGTGACCGAGCCCAAGCGGGCCGTGCGCGCCGCCCAGGCCCTGATTTCGTTCTCGTGCTCACGCCGCTGCCGCACCGAAATACCGATTCCGGTCGCAATGAGGTTGGACAACAAAATGCTAACCGCCGCGGTGATGTTGCTGATGAGATGGAAGTTCTCCGGAATCGCCTCTGCGTTGGATGGCGTGACCGGGCTGATCCACATGAACAGGTACACCAAGGTCAGCGGCAGGCTCGCCGCGCCAAACACCGCCAACGTAAAGGTCCGGGTCCTCGCCACGGCCACCGCGTAGAGCGCGAACCACAGCCCTGCTGAGACGTTCGAACCCCAGGGGTTCAGCAACGTCACGGCCACTTCGAGGACCGCCACAGCCGCGGTGACGATGAGGGGGTAGCGGCGCCTCAGGAACAAGATGGCCGCAATGGCAACCAGCAGGGCAGCGGCGAACCACTTCCCTTCCACGATAGAGCCAATGAAAGTGGGCAGTGCCAACAGCGAATAGCAAAGCACCACCACGGTGTCCATGACGCGCGGGTGTTCGAAAAGGTAGCGGCGGATCCTGCCACGGCGGCGCAGGGTGATTTCGGCAAAGGACGCATCGGCCACGTGGGCCGACGCGTCCTGTGCTGGCAACTCTTCACTCATGGCATGAGCCTAGTGTGGCCTTGTCTTGAGTGACTGTTCCTGGATTGAGGATCAGACGGTTGCGGATCAGACGTCGCGCTTCTTGAGAGCTATGAGGGCGGGAACCATGAACAGGATGACGTATCCGAGGAAGACGAGTCCGCCCGCCCACGGGTCCAGGATGCCGTCCGCGTGGCCGATCGACAAGAACCGGCCTCCCGCTTCGCTGGGCAGGTACTGGGGAACGTACTTCCAAAAATCGCCCGGCGCGAAGGTGAGGAACTGGCCAGCGAACGGAAGCACGAACATGATGCCCACCAGGACGGTGATGCCACCGGCCGGGTTCTTGAGCAGTGTTCCGAGCGAAAGCCCGATCAAGGCAACACCGGAGACGTAAAGCCCTCCAGTGAGGACGCTGTAGAGGACCCCATCCGTGCTCCAGCCAAGGTCAACGCCGAAGTTGGTGAACATGGGAGACGCCAACAGGAAGGTCACAATGCCGGCCACGATCGACAGGACGTAGGAGACAACAATCAAGACGACGGCCTTGGCCCCGAAAGTGGAGAGCCGGCCCGGTGCTGCGTTCATGGTTGAGCGGATCATGCCCGTGGCGTACTCGGACGCAATGAACAGTACGGCCAGCGATCCCATGATCAGGATGCCGATGTTCAGGCCGGCATTCGGAAGGTTGTAGAGATCGAAACCCTGGCCCGGAGGGAACGACTCAATGGCTTGCTTCGCGGTCATCGTGTGGCCCTGGCGGCCAACCGTGACCATCTGGTTGACGACGTTCCAGCGGACCAGGGCGGACAGGACGCCGACGCCGACAATCGCAACGAAAGTCAGGACCAGCAGAAGCTTGGTGCTCATGAGGGTCCGGAACTTGATGGATTCGGAGTTCAGCACCCGGAGGAAATTGACGCCGCTAGTGCCGGCCGACGGGGCAGCATGCTTCTTGCTGATGGTTGTGGTGCTCATGACTGGATCCCTTCCATGGTGGCAGCGGATGTGGCGCCGATGCCGGCCGGGCTGCCGTCCAGCGGCCCGCCTGGTCCCGCCGGCCCGCCCGTGATGTGCGAGTGGTATTCCACCTCGTCCTTGGTCAGCTGGAAGTAGGCCTCTTCCAGCGAGGACGTGAGCGGGGTGAGCTCGTAAACCAGTACCCGGTTGTCCAGGGCGAGCTGTGCGATACGGAGCGGTTCCACCCCGTACACTTCCAAGGTCTCGCGCTCGTTCTGCTCGACCCGGACGCCGTCGCGGGCCAGCAACTCGGACAGGCGCGTTGTCTCGGAGGTACGGACCAAGGTGCGCTTGCGGGATTGGCTCTCGATCAGCGCATCCACCGAGGTATCGGCGATGATCTTGCCGCGCCCGATCACGATCAGGTGATCGGCGGTCTGGGCCATCTCGGACATAAGGTGGCTGGAAATAAAGATCGTTTTGCCCTGGCTTGCCAGGTAGCGCGCGAGGTTCCTGACCCACTGGACGCCCTCGGGGTCAAGTCCGTTCACAGGCTCGTCGAGGATGAGCGTCTGGGGATCGCCGAGGAGCGCATTGGCGATGCCAAGCCGCTGGCCCATGCCGAGGGAGAATCCGCCCGCCTTCTTCTTGGCCACTGCGGTGAGGCCGGTCATTTCGATGACTTCCTCAACGCGTGAGTTCGGAATCCCGTGCGTCGCAGCCATGGCCCGCAGGTGGTTGTAGGCGCTGCGGCTCGTGTGGACCGCCTTGGCGTCAAGCAAGGCTCCCACTTGGTGCAAGGGCGCCTTGTGCTGGGAGTAGTGCCGACCGTTGACGATGACATCGCCCGACGTCGGACGGTCGAGCCCCATGATCATGCGCATGGTGGTGGACTTGCCGGCGCCGTTCGGGCCTAGGAAGCCCGTGACTTTCCCGGGCTGTACGGTAAAGCTGATTCCGTCGACGGCTGTTTTTGCGCCGTAGACCTTCCTCAAGCCTGTTGCCTCAATCATGGAAGCGTTCCCTCCGCTGCTGCAGCTATGTGTTGACTGTAAGTACAACGCTAGCCACCTGCACAACGGAATTCGCCGGTCTCAGGGATGATTCAGGGTCCGGCCAGGGTAGTCCCTATGGATGATGCCGGCCGGATCCGGGAAAGCGTCCGGCTCCTTGAGAGCGCTAGGAAAGCGGGGAATAAACCCGTAGCGCGCGACGCCTGACCGTGAACTTTGCGGTCCGCACACCAGGCAACGGCTCGCCGTCGACCGCTAGCACCAGCGGTTCTCCGACCGCTTCGATGCTGATCTCTGCTGCCTCACTGAGATGCGTCACTCTGGAGGCGGCCACGGTTCCCGTGATGACTGCCCACAGCAGGCGCAGCCGCGCAAAGGGCTCGTCGGCCGTGACCATGCGGATGTCCAGCACGCCATCGTCCAGCACCGGCCGCGACAACGGCGCCAAATCCCGTGGGTAATAGCGTCCGCGGCCTAGGTAAAGGATCCACAACTTGTGGTGCACCCCGTTGATCATGAGAGTGGTGGGGGTTGCCGCTCCGAACGTGCGCAGTCCGGCAACAAGCCCCGCAAGCGGCTTCCCCAGGGCAGGCTGCAGCCGCTCGCGGCGCCGCACCAAATTGGGATACACGCCAATGCTGGCCGTATTGAGCATGATGAGCTCGGTGATCTCATCCTTGCCGTCGACGCCGCGGCCCGCAGTCACGTGTCCCAGATCCGTCCACGCTGCGGCTCCGGTCTTGGCGGCCTCGAGGGCACCTTCCAGTGAGCGGGCGTCGACGTCGCGTGCAAAATGGTTGAGAGTGCCGCCAGGCAGCACCAACAGGGGCAAGGAATGCTCGACGGCGACGTCCGCGGCAGCTCCGACCGTTCCGTCGCCACCCCACACGCCCAAGGCCTTCGTCCCGGGCCTCTCTGCGGCAGCCAGGACTTCGGCCGCTATGTCCTCGCCTTCGGTGATCAGGCGAATGTACGCCTTCGGGAATATATTCTGAAGCTGAGTCTCGGTGTCTGGCGAATAGGAACCGCCGAGGGCGTTGACCGCGATGCTGAGCCCTTCGCCGTTGTCGATTGCTGGTGCCTCGGCCGGAGAACGCTCCGCGTCCGGGACGGGCGGACGGCTAGGCCACCATTTTCGCGTCAGGAGGGCCGCTCCAGCGCCAATCGTCGAGCCAAGCAGCACGTCGGAGGGCCAATGGGCACCTGTATGCACCCGGGAATACGCCACACCCGCCGCAACCGGCGCCAGCGCTGCCCCCAGGCGCGGATGCACCAGCGCAACGCCAAGGGTGAACGCGACCGCCGACGCCGAATGGCCTGAAGGCATGGAGGAGCTGGTGGGCTGCGGGTTCACAAAGCGGAAAGCTGGAAGGTGCTCGGGCAGTGGCCGCGTCCGCGGCAGAAGCGTCTTGAAACCGAGATTGGTGACAGCCGACGCGACACCAAGAGCCAGGAGGCCGTGGATTGCCGCATTGCGAGGCCTGCCGGGAACAGCCCCGAGAACGCCGGCCACGGCGAACCACAGCTTGCCCTTGGTGGCGGCCTCCGAGAGGTTTTTCAGAATGGCGTCCTGCCGGCCTTCCGGCAAGCGCGACACAGCGCGGACCATCGCCCGGTCCAGACGCGCTATGCTCCTTGTGCCCCAAAGGCCCCTTCGCACCATGCTTCGCATCTCACCAGACTAACGGCGGGCTGGATAGGATGTGGGAATGGTGAGGGTCCTTCTACCCCGCAGGCTCGATCAGGCACGCACAACGGTCATCGCCACCGTGCTGCTCGCCGTCGCCGTGGTACTTGGCGGCATGCTGCTGGGGGAGGACCGAAACCCGCCCTTCCAAGGCCTGGACGACTCGTGGTTTGGGTTCATGGCGACCCTCCACGCACCGTTCTGGAACGCTGTGAACCTCGTTCTCAACTGGGCCGGGTACACGGGCATGCTGATCTTCCACACCCTGTTGGCCTTGGCATTGTTGATCCGCAGAAGACCCCGCCTAGCGGCTTTCTCGGCGGTGGCAGGACTCACGGTGATGCTTCTGACCCAGCTGCTCAAATGGCTCCTTCACAGGCCGCGGCCAATCGATGCGATTGTCGCGACGGACACCTACTCATACCCTTCGGGGCATGTATCTGCCACCACCGCGTTCGTGCTGGTGATGGCCCTCTTGGTCGGTCGCGGCTGGGCCTGGTTCCTCGCGATCGGCGGGATCCTCGTCATGATGATCAGCCGGGGCTATTTGGCCGCCCATTGGCTCACCGATGTGGTGGGTGGCGCTTGCCTGGCGTCCGCCGTCGTACTTCTACTCTGGCTTGGATCGCAGAACATATGCATTCAGGAGAATGCAGATGCGCGACGTGCGCTAGCCTGGAAATCGAGGGTCGCGCGCCGCAAGCGGCACGCTAAGCAACACGTCACATAAGGTAAACCCTCAGGTAGCACTCGGCATGCTCCAAGCGAGCGGCCATAGTGTTCGGGCATGCTCTCAAAACCTCAACTCATCAACAGCGGCATCGGGGTGGCCGTAGTCGGCATTGCCGCCGGTGCCTTCTTCGTGCTGAACGGCGTGCCGCAAACAGCCTCCGACACCACAGCCCGTACCGTCGCAGTCAGCGCGGCGGACCTCACGGCCGTGTCCACGGCAAGCGGTAACGTCTCACCCGCGAGCACCACCGTCATCAACGCGCAGAACTGCACCGGGCCAATCGCCACAGTTTCCGCGGTGACGGGCCAGCAGGTCACGGCAGGCCAGGTGCTGGTCACCATTGATCCGACCAACACCCAAAACGCCCTGGCCGTTGCCCAAGCCCAATTGGATTCGGCCGCGGCGCAGGCAAACCAACAGCAGGCCTCGGCCAGTAACCAGGTCGCTTCGGCGAACCAAAACCTGGCCAACGCGCAACAGACGGCCAATCTGGACGCGAGCCAGCAGGCCAGCGCCGTAGCCGCGGCGCAGACGGCCGTGAACAATGACACGGCGACTGTCGCTTCAGCACAGGCCGCTGCCAGCTCCCAGCCCTCCAGCCAGCCCGCCCAGACCGCGCTCAACGCTGCCCAGGCCCAGCTGGCGAAGGACAACCAGGCGCTGACCCAGGCAGCCAACCAGCAAGCCAGCTCGGCCCTCAAGGACAAAGAGCAGCTTGCCTCGGCCCAGACAGCCCTCAATTCAGCTCAAAGCGCCGGCGCCACGTCCAACACCACGTCTGCGCAGATCGCCGTCGACACTGCAACCAAGAACCTGGCATCTTGCTCCCTCGCCGCCCCGGTTTCAGGCACGGTCACCGCCGTCAACGCGGTAGTCGGCGGCAACGCCGGCAGCAGTTCCGGCTCATCCGGTTCCGGATCCTCCGGAGCATCTGGCAGTTCGGGCTCCTCTGGCAGCGCTTCCACGAGCTCCGCCAGCACATCGTCCTCAGGACTCATCACGATCAGCGACACGGCGCATCTGCAGGTCATCGCCAACTTCGCCGAATCGGACGTTACCGCCATGAAGACCGGCGACTCCGCAACTTTCACCTTCCCGGCACTCAAGACCGACCCCTCCGCGGCTCCCGTGACCGGGACCATCACCGCGATCGCGCAGAACGCCACCACCACCAACAACGTGGTCAGCTACCCCGTCACGATCTCCATCAAGAATCCTCCGGCTGCCCTCCGGCTCGGCCAGAGCGCAAACATTTCCGTGACGACGGCGACTGCCAAGAACGCGTTGACCGTGCCTTCGCTGGCAATCACCACCACGGGAACCCGGCAAACGGTCAACGTCGTCAAAAACGGAACCTCGGCCCCGGTGACCATCACCACCGGGATTACCGACAACGGACGCACCCAGGTCCTCACCGGGCTGAGCGCAGGCGACCAGATTGAACTCCCGGCCATCTCCTCCACCTTGGACACCGGCACCACTACCGGACGGACCGGGGCGGGCGGCTTCGGCGGTACGGGTGGGTTTGTTGGGGGCACCGGAGGCGCCGGCGGCACCGGTGCTACGCGCGGAAATGGCGGGTAAGGAGCCGTGAACGACGCTGTCATCCGACTGGACTCCGTGAGCAAGATCTACGGCAAGGGGGAGGCCGAGGTCCGGGCATTGGACTCGGTCAGCATTTCCATTGATCGCGGCGACTTCGTGGCCATCATTGGCGCCTCGGGCTCAGGAAAGTCCACCATGATGAACATCATCGGCTGCCTCGACGGCGCCACCTCGGGTACTTATCACCTGGACGGCATCGACACCGGGACCCTGGACGAATACCAGCTGGCGCAGATCCGCAACCGCAAAATCGGCTTCGTCTTCCAGAACTTCAACCTGATACCGCGCACCCGGGCCGTGGACAACGTCTCCATGCCCCTCGCGTACGCAAAAGTGCACCGGAAGGAGCGGCGTGAGCGCGCCTTGAGGGTGCTCGATTCCGTGGGCTTGGCGGAACGCGCAGACCACAAGCCTTCCCAGCTCTCGGGAGGTCAGCAACAGCGCGTTGCCATCGCCCGTGCCCTGGTCACCAACCCGGTGCTGCTGCTGGCCGACGAACCAACCGGTGCCTTGGACACCAAGTCCTCGCACGAAATCCTGGATCTCTTCGAGTCCCTGCACGCCAACGGGAGGACCATCGTGATGATCACTCACGAGGCCGACGTAGCGGCTCGGGCCAACCGCGTAGTGCGGTTCCAGGACGGCCACATCATTGAGGACCACCGAGTCCGCGGTGTCCATGGACACCCCCTGGCGACGGCGGTCCCACTATGATGATCGCCGAATCCGTGCGCTTTGCCCTGACCGGGGTGATGGCGAACAAGATGCGCTCCATACTCACCACCCTGGGCATCCTGATCGGCATCGCATCCGTCATCATCTTGCTCGCAGTAGGCGCCGGAACGTCCAATGCCATCAAGGCCCAGATCGGCAAGCTGGGAACCAACGTGCTCACCGTGAGCCGCCAGACGACGGCGGGCGGGCGCGCCGCGGGCGGCGGACAGGCCGTCACCGGTCCGCGCTCCCGCGGTACCAACCTGACGCTCCAGGACATGGCCGCACTGACTGATCCCGTCATGGCCCCAGACGTCGCCGCGACAGCACCCGTAGTCACCGCCCAGAACGTCACGGGAACCTATAAGGACGCAACCCACGCGGTGGCAACGTTCGTGGGGACCACGCCGTCGTACTTTGCCATTTCGAACGACACCCTGGCGGCGGGCTCCTACTTCAGCGATGGCGACGCGAGCAGCGGCACCGCCGTGGCGGTGATCGGCAACACCGTGGCCCAAGATCTGGTGGGCAACTCAGTGGCTTCAGCAGTTGGGCAGACGATCGCCCTCAACGGCCAGAACTTCGTGGTCTCAGGAGTGTTGGCTCAAAAGGGCTCGTCGGGCCTCAACGATCCGGACGACATTGTGGTGATCCCCTACAGCGCCGCCCAGGACAAATTCACAGGGTACTCGCCCTCGCTCGCTTCCATCAGCGTCCAGGCGAAGTCAGCGGACGTGATGAACCAGGCCCAGAACGAGGTTCAGATGATCCTCGATGCCAGGCACAACGTCACCTCCGCCAACCGTGACTACCAAGTGCGGAACCAAGCGCAGATCCTGACGACGGCCACGACGACCACGGCCACGCTGACCATCCTCTTGGGCGCCGTGGCCGGTATTTCGCTCCTCGTTGGCGGGATCGGCGTCATGAACATCATGCTGGTCACTGTCACCGAACGCACACGCGAAATCGGCATCCGCAAGGCGATCGGAGCCTCGCGGGGGAGCATCGTGAGCCAGTTCCTGATCGAATCGCTCATCATTTCGCTGATCGGCGGAGTGCTGGGCATTGCCGCGGGCTACATCGGGAGCGCCTTCCCCCTGTTGGGAACCCAGCCGGAAGTCCAGTGGTGGACCGTGTGGCTGTCGTTCCTGGTTTCCGCGGCGATCGGCCTGATCTTCGGCATCTATCCGGCCAACAAGGCCGCGAAACTTCGGCCGATCGACGCCCTTCGGTACGAATAGCCCCGACCATTTCCACCCCCAGCAACTAGACGAAGAAACAGCCAAACAGGAGATCCACAAATGTCCTATTCAGCGCCGGAGCCCGGTCCCTTGAACCAGCCGGAGCCCCAACAGCCCTACTCCCAGGAGCCCTACGCCGGACAACCGACCGCGGTCCTGCAAGCCACCGGGCAGGAACCCACAGGACAGCCTTGGGGCCAAGCACCGGAACCGTTCGTCCCCAAGAAGCGCTTCCAGATGGGACGCCTGACGCAGATCCTCCTCGCCGTGTTGCTGGTCGCCGTGGGCTTCTTCGGTGGCGTCGGCGTCACCAAGCTCATGGACGCCGGACAGGCCCGTCCCGGCCGAGGCCAGTTCCAGAACTTCAACGGTGGCCAAGGAGGTCAAGGGGGTCAAGGCCGGAACCGGCAAAGCGGCGCTCCCACCAACGGGGCATCGCCGAGCGCTATTCCTTCGGCGCCCGCTACCTCGGCACCGTAACCACCCACTGATCCCCAACTGACTCGCAGTTGTTGTCGTTTTGACGCCTCATAACGACAACAACTGCGAGTCAGTTGCTTCTCGCCAAAGGTTTCGCGGCACCGGCCAGCCACAGGGCAATCAAGATCGGCGCCCCGATAGCAAGCAAGGCCATGTGGATGCCGGTATGGTCGCCCAGGTATCCCAAGAGGGGCGGGCCGGCAAGAAACGCTACGTAGCCAATGGTCGAGACCACCGAGACGCGTGCGGCTGCGTGCTTGGGGTCATCGGCAGCGGCGGACATACCCATAGGGAAGGCCAGCGCAGCGCCCACACCCCAAAGAGCCGCCCCCACTCCGGCCAGGATGAGGTTGTCCGCGAAAACGAACAGCGCCAGGCCCGCCGCAGCGGCGGCCATGCTGGCCCGCAGCACCGCGACGCGTCCGAACTTGTCGATCGCGCGTCCGCCAAGGAAACGCATCAGGGTCATCGCGGCGACGAAGAGGGCAAACAGGAGGGCGCCCGTCGATTCCGTGGCATCCAGGCCATCTACCGCGGCCTTGGCGATCCAATCGTTGCCCGCGCCTTCCGTGAGGGTCGCACCGAGTACCACCACACCGATCAACAGGGTACGGGAGTCCCGCCACGGAGAGCGGCCCTTGATTGGTGGCGCGCCGCCGTCGGACGCCACAAGCGGGGCTTCGTGGGGCATGAAGTAGCGGGGCGCCGTCAAGGTCAGAAGGACCACGACGCCGGCAATCACCAGCAAGTGCTCCGGAAGTCCGACCCCCATTTGGGAAAGCCAAGCACCAATCAACGCACCCACAAAGGCGCCCCCACTAAAGGCGGCGTGGAACTGCGGCATGATGGTGCGCCCGAGCCGGTGTTCGACGTCGGCCCCTTCGATGTTCTGCGAAACATCCCATAGTCCGACCCCCACGCCGAAGAAGAACAGGGCCACCGCAGTTGCGGCGACGGATCCGGCCATCAGGGAGAAGGCAATAGCGGCTCCGGCAGAGGCGGCCAGCAGCCCGGCGGCGCGCACGGTGTTGGCCGTACCGATCCGGCCGACCACCCATCCGGCGGATGGCAGCGCCACGAGGGACCCGACGGCGGTGCACAGCAACAGCGTGCCCATCTGTCCGGACGTGAGGTGCAGGGTCTGGGTGACGGCGGGGATGCGGGCCGCCCAGCTGGCAAAGACCAGCCCGTTCATGCCGAAGACCAGGAAAGTGGCGATTGCCGCGGCTTTGACGTTGGGGGTGGTTCTGGTGCTGGTGGTCATACGGTCACAACTTCCACGGAGAGATTTTCACGTCGGTTTCGGTGCCTGGAATGCGCTATCGGGCGGTCCGAGCAGGGTGGTGATGCGGGGTGGTGATGCGGACAACCGCCTCTATGGTGGTGGCCCGGTCATGCGGCTCGGTGTCGAGTGCGGCGTGGATGAAAAGTCCTTCAATCAGTGCGTCCAACATCCTGCAGGTGTCCGGGTCGAAATGCAGCCCGAGGGCACGCCTGCTCCGCGCCATCCAGTCCCGGGTAATTTGGCGGAACACCGGCTTCCTCGCAGCGAGTGTGTAGAGCTCGTGCGTCAGAACCAGGTCCCGCTGTGAGTCCAGCAAGTCGATGTGGATCAAGTCCACCACGGCCAGCCGCGCGCCGTCGACGTCTATCGCTTGTTCCAACTGCTGATCAAAGCGATCCGCGATCGAATTCCCGAAGCGCCTGAAAGCCTCCGTGAGGAGTTCATCCATGCTGGCGAAGTGATAGGTCATGGACCCCAGGGGCACTCCGGCATGCTCGGCGATCTTGCGATGCGAGGCTCCGGCAACACCCTGGGCGGCGATGACATCCAACGCGGCGTCGATGATCCGGTCCCGGCGGTCCGGATCGAAGCGGCGGGAGGCCACGGTTTCAGATCTCCCGTATGACGCGGGCCGGGTTGCCGACTGCGAGCGAGTTGGCGGGAATGTCCTTCGTCACCACTGCACCCGCTCCGATCACGGAGTTATCGCCGATGCTCACGCCGGGAAGGACGATCGCTCCGCCCCCGAGCCACACATTGTCTCCAATGGTGATCGGCTGCGCAGCCTCTAGTCGGTCGCGGCGCGGCTGCGGCTCCACGGGGTGGGTCGGCGTCAAGAGCTGCACGTTGGGCCCGATCTGGCAGTCTTCGCCGATGGTGATCGGTGCGACGTCCAGGGCGGTCAGGTTGTAGTTGATGAAGGTGCGGGCTCCAACCGTGATGTAGGTGCCGTAGTCAACAAAGATCGGTGGTTTGATGTGGGCGTCTTCGCCGAGGCCGCCCAGGAGCTCCACGAGGATGGGACGTGCGGCATCCTGGTCTTCTACGTAGGCCGCCGCGTACTTGGTCTGCAGCAAGACTGCCCGCTGTGATTCACGCGCGCTCTCGGGATCGTCGGAGATATAGAGGTCTCCAGCAAGCATCCGTTCCCGGTTGGTGCGCGGGTCATCAGCGAAATAATCGGCCATGCGTACGATCGTACACATCGTGGAGTCAAAGGGGAAGCCACCTGCCGACGCTCGCTCAGTTATATGGCCAACAATCCCAACGCTCGCTCACCTATGAGGCCTCTGGCTCTTGTCGATCCGTCGATTGCGGGGTTGATCGCGCATGCGGTTCTCGGCCACGTCGCATCCTCTCGTTGACCCTTTCTTGCGCTCTACTATCCTGATTGCAGACGCAACCACATTCGAAGGAGAAACGATGACTGTCCGCGCCGACCTGAACATCTCGCTCGACGGGTACGCCACCACCACCGATCAAACCCCCGAGCATCCGTTCGGCCACGACTGGGGCCGGCTCGTCGGTGCCTACACTGCGACCCGCACATTCCGCGAGCGAGTGCTTCACGACGAGAGCGGCGACGGCACGACCGGCGTCGACGACCGTTACGCACAGGCCTACTTCGCCGAGGTCGGCGCCGAAATCATGGGCGCCGGGATGTTTGGACTCCACAACTTCCCAGACGACCCCAACTGGCGCGGCTGGTGGGGTGACGAGCCACCATTCCGGGTGCCCGTATTCGTACTCACGCACTCAGAGCGATCGCCGATCGAGATGGCAGGCGGCACAACATTCGAGTTCCTCTCCGCCACACCTCTCGAGGCGCTCGCACGGGCACGGGATGCGGCCGGTAGCAAGGATGTGCGGATCGGCGGTGGCGCAACGATAGTTCGCGATTTTCTCAAAGCGGGACTCATTGACCAACTCCACGTCGCAATCACCCCAATCCTGTTGGGCAGGGGCATCCGCCTCTGGGACGACCTCCGGGAACTCGAGTCCGACTACACCGTCAGTTCCGAGGTCGCGGAGAGCGGCATCATTCACGTCACTTTCCAAAGATCACGAGCTTAGAGCCTTGTAACCGATCTGTGTCGTACCTCGCGGGATGACTCCCGGGGACCGGTTCAACTGCAGGAGCGTTCCAGAAAAACAGCCCAAAGGTGAGCGAGGATCGGCAAAAAGCGCGACATAGGTGAGCGAGCGTCAGAGTCGGCGGTCGGGGAACCAACCGGACGTCAGCGCGCCCGCTCTACCCGGGACTCGTCCCAGACGGGCTCGGCGGATTCGTAGACCTTGCCGTCGGACCCGAAGACGAGGAAACGGTCGAAGGACTTTGCGAACCAGCGGTCGTGCGTGACGGCCAGGACAGTGCCTTCGAACGCGTCGATGGCGCGTTCCAAAGCTTCGCCCGAGTGCAGGTCCAAGTTGTCCGTAGGTTCGTCCAGGAGCAGGAGCGTGGCGCCGGATAGCTGGAGCAACAGGATCTGGAAGCGCGCCTGCTGCCCGCCGGAAAGCGACTCGTACTTCTGCTCGGCCGAGCCCACCAGTCCGTAGGAGTCGAGCGCACCGGAAGCAGCCTCGCGGCCCAGCCCGGAACGGTGTTCGTCACCCCGGTGCAGGATGTCCAGGAGCGTCCGGCCCAGGAGGTCCGGACGCGAATGGGTCTGCGCGAAGAATCCGGGACGGATCCTGGCACCCAGCTTGACGGTGCCTTCGTGTGGAACTTCGGCGATCTCTACGTCCGAAACGGGCAAATGCTCGCGCTCCGGATCGGTGCCGCCGGCAGCGAGCAGCCGCAGGAAGTGGCTCTTTCCCGAACCGTTGGAGCCCAGCACGCCCACGCGGTCCCCGAACCAGATCTCGGTGGAGAACGGCTTCATCAAGCCCGTGAGTTCAAGCTTTTCAGCCACGACGGCGCGTTTGGCCGTCCGGCCACCCTTGAGCCGCATGTGCACGTTCTGCTCCAGCGGCAAGGCCTCGGGCGGACCGGCTTCCAGGAACTTGGCGAGGCGCGTCTGGGCCGCCTGGTACTTGTTGGCCATGTCCGAGCGGAATGCAGCCTTTGTCTTGTACATGATGACGAGTTCCTTGAGTTTCAGGTGCTCCTCGTCCCAGCGCTTGCGAAGTTCCTCGAAGCGCGCGTTACGGTCGATGCGTGCATCCACGTACGTCCCGAAACCGCCGCCGTGCACCCAGGCGCCGGCACCGTTGATGCCGGGTTCAAGCGTCACGATGCGGCCCGCGGCGTTGTTGAGCAGCTCGCGGTCGTGGCTGATGAAGAAGACGGTCTTCTTGGACTCGTTGAGCTTGCTTTCGAGCCAGCGCTTGCCCGGAACGTCGAGGTAGTTATCCGGTTCGTCGAGGAGCAGCAGCTGATCCGGTCCCGAGAACAGCGCCTCAAGCACCAACCGCTTTTGCTCGCCACCCGAAAGGCTCGACGCCGGGCGGTGCTGGGCGCGGTCAAAGGGGATGCCCAGCGCGGCCATGCAGACCTCGTCCCAGACGGTCTCGACGTCGTACCCTCCGGCGTCTCCCCAGTCCACGATCGCTTGGGCGTACTGCATCTGGGTGGGCTCGTCGTCGTGCTCCATCATGGCGAGCTCGGCGTCCTCGACTGCCTTGGCGGCCGCGGCGAGGGCAGGCGGCGCGGCCGAAACGAGCAGGTCACGCACGGTGGATTCATCCCGGACCTGCCCGACGAACTGTCGCATGATGCCCATGGTTCCGGAACGGCCCACCACTCCTTCGTCAGGCGTGAGATCGCCGGCGATGATCTTGAACAGGGTGGTCTTTCCCGTTCCGTTGGGCCCGATCAGGGCCGTTTTGCTGCCGTCCGGGACCTTGAAGGTCACACCGTTGAGCAGCTGGGTGCCGTCGGAGAGGAAGTAGTCGATGCCTGAAACGTCAATATGGGCCACTGCCCAATCTTCCCACGGACCGCGGGAGACTCCTTCAGCGACCCCAACCTAGGGCGAGCCTTAGCCCGCCAGCCGATCAGGAATCACCGGGAACCCGCGATCGGCCGCCGATACGCCGCGATGCCAAGTGCTCCAAAGGCGAGCAAGGCCGCGCCGGTTCGGATGGCGTGGCCCACCTGCCAGCGGTCGCGCAAGCCCACCCAGTCCGCGGGCGGGGCCTGCACGCTCCAGCCGCCTTCTGCGAGGTTGATGGGAACGTTGACCACGAGCGTCGTCACCAATGCCACGAGCAACAGGGCAAGGGCCACAGCGGTGAGCCAGAACGTGCGTTCCCGCGACCGCACTCCCACGATGACTTGAAAACCCGTCGCGGCCAGGGCCGGCAACAACAACACCGACGCAAGAATTGGCAACCCGATGAGGGCCACCTGCTGCAACTGCGTATAGACGGAACCATCAAAGCGTCGCAGGGATACCTCAAGGACAAGGACGCATACCAGGAAACCGGCGAAAAGGCCTGCAAAGAGCAGGCTCGCGAAGCGGCTGATGGTTTGGAGCATGGCGCCGATCATGACGGGTCCCCTTCGAAAGTCCGATCCGGCGCGGACTTCTTGCTGCTTGCTTCCCGGGCGATCATCCGGATCAAGCTGGGCTTCTGATCGAACGTCGCGACCGCCGCGACCTTGCGCACATACTCACGGGAAGAGAGCTGGCGGAGCATCGAGTCCGCCAGGTCCACTCGGGACGTAAAAGTTCCATTGAGGTAGTCCACAGCCATCCGATAGTCCGTCACCGATTCGGTCTCGAAGAGTCCCGAGGGGCGCATGATGGTCCACTCCAGTCCGCTCGCCGCGACGGCGGCTTCCATGCGCCGCATGTCCTCGTACAGCGTCCGGCCCAGCAGATTAGTGATGAGGGGTTGGAGCACTTTGCTGAAGAAGATGCCTCCATGCGGGCCGGCCGCCGGGTCCGTTGCGCTGGAACTGACGCACACCAGGCGGCGCACGCCGTGCCGGGTCATCGCCCGCATGATGTTGCCGGTTCCTTCCGAGTAGACCCTGATCGGCTGCCGGCCGTAAGGCACACCCAGGGTGGAGAGGACAGCATCCTGCCCTGCAACCACCCTCTCAACCTCTTCGGAGTTGTACACATCGGCGCCCACCACGGTCAGGCCGGGTGCATCAAGCGGGAATTCGCCCGGGTTGCGAGTGACGGCCGTCACGGCATGGCCTGCGTCAAGAGCCTGCCTGGTCAGGATTCTGCCGGTGGGACCATTCGCCCCGAATATCGCGATCTTCATGTCGGTATCGCCTTCCAGTAGTCTTACACTAAGAAAACCATAAGATACAGAATCGATATTATATGAATCTCATACCAAATCAAGAGGCTGAAGCCACCCGTTTGCGACGGCGGGCGGTCACCCAGCTCAAAGCCGAGCTCCGTGGCGCCAGGGTGCAGCTGTCAGTGCTCAATCATGTGGTTGGCACACATGCCGAGCTGAAGGACGTTGACCTTGACTGCCTTGACCTGATCTCCAGTCAAGGTCCGCTGAGCCCGAGCACGCTGGCCAAGCGCGCCGGCCTCCATCCCGCGACAGTGACCGGCATCCTCGACCGCTTGGAACGCGGCCGCTGGATCGCAAGGGACCGTGATCCGTCCGACCGCCGTGCCGTCTTGGTCCGGATCCTGCCGGAACGGAATGCCGAGATGTTTCGGCTGTACTCCGGCATGAACAGTCGGATGGATGCCATCTGCGAGGGCTATGACCAGGCCCAGCTGGAGGTCATCGCCGACTTCCTCCGTCGCGTCCAGGCGGCGGGTAGCGATGCCTCGGAGGACCTGACCGCGGGTTGATGCGTCACCAGGGACCCCAGGCATCGAGTTCGCCGTATTTCGTTCCGGTCAGGTAGCGCTGGATCGTCGGACCCAGCGCTTGGACGACGACGGCGTGCGGCGCCGAGGCGATCGGCTCCAGTTTGATCAGGTAGCGGGTCAGGATCAGCCCGGAGAGCTGCGATGCCACCAGGCTTCCGCGCCACGAGGCCTCTTCCGCGGGCGCGCCAAGGCCAGCCAGAAGCGGGTTGATAGCCCGGTTCAGGATGAACTCGCGGACCAGCGCGGCACTCCATTCGTGTTGCATCGCCGTCCTGAGAACCGCGACGCCGGCTGCTCCCGCGGGCGAGTCCCAAACGGTCAGGAAGCGCGTCACCACCCGTTCCCCAATGCCATCCCGCGAGCCGTTAAGAATAGCCGTCACGTGCTCCTTCGGGTCCACCGGCAATTCGAGAGCAGCCATGAACAACTGTTCTTTGGTGCCGAAATGGTGGTTGATCATGGACGGGTCCACGCCAGCTTCGGCTGCAATGGCCCGTACCGTTGCGGCGTCATAGCCTTTTCGGCTGAACTGTTCGCGAGCCGCACGGAGAACGGCGTCGCGACTGCTCACTCGTCCCGGGCGGCGACCCCTGTTCACGCCGAATTCCGCGTCTTGGGAGCCTTTCGGCGCGCGAAGTCCGGGGCGTGCTCCGGCCGGGGACCGAAGGCGATCATGAGCGCCGGAAGTTTTCCTAGCCACGGCATGTGCTGGGCAATAAAGACCAACGGACTCGGCGGGCCCGCCAACTGACCTCTCACTGCGGGGCCGAAGACCGCTTTCTGGATAAGGAGCTGCACCTTCTGGATCACCACGGTGGGGAACCATCGACGCTTCTGCACCGCAGCGAGATCGGCCTCGTCCAGGATGCCCTGAAGCAACGGACGGGCGATGCGCTGGGCCGCGGCGACGGCGTCCTGAATGGCCAAGTTGATGCCCACACCGCCAGCGGGAGACATCGCATGGGCGGCATCGCCGATGAGAAGAAGGCCGGGTTTGTGCCACTGCTTGATCCGGTTGAGCTTCACGTCCAGCATGTGGAGATCGTCCATGGACCTGATTTCGTCCAGTCGGTCCGCCAGATCCGGGCGGAGGCCGGCTACACGTGCGCGGAAGCTCTCCACTCCTTCGGCGCGCATTTGGGCGTCCTTGCCCTTCTCGGCAATGTAGGCGATCTGGTAGAAATCCTTGCGGGTCAGGCTGAGGAGCACATCCGTGCCGGAGAAGCGGGGCGTGATGGAGGCCAACTGCTCCTGTTCGTCTGCACGCCGGGAAAGCCTGAACCACCAAGTGTCGAACGGCACCGGGAATTCGTGGGGGACCAGGCCTGCCTTCTGCCGGAGCACCGAACTGCGGCCATCACAGGCCACCGTCAACGTTGCGCGCAGCTCGCCCGTGCCGGTTTCCTCTCCCGAGGCCGCGTCCCGGGTGCGGTACGCCACCCCGGCGACCTTACCGCCGTCGTCGTACAGCAAATCCGTGGCCTCTGTATTCATCCGGAGCGCGAACTGCGGCCCTTGCTGCGCGGCGTCCACGAGGAAGTTCAGGAGGTCCCACTGGGGAACCATGGCTACGTAATCGTAGGGTGGCTTGAGGCGATCGAAGTCGGCCAGAGTCACTTCCTCGCCGCCCATGGGGAGCTTGAAATTGCCGAGTTTGCTTTGCGGCAGCGCACGGAATCCCTCGCCGAGGCCGAGCTCATCCAAGAGTCGGATGGTGGAGGCATGGACAGTGTCGCCGCGGAAATCGCGTAGGAAGTCGGCATGCTTTTCGAGGACGGTAACCTCGACGCCGGCCCGGGCCAGCAGGAGTCCGAGCATCACTCCAGCGGGGCCGCCGCCGGCAATGACGCACGTGGTGCTTTCGAGCTGGTCCATGGCCACCCCCGCAGGATGCAATTAACCGTTGCGACTAATTCAACAAGCGTTGAATTAAGTGTGCGCCTGTAGGCAAGGTGTGTCTAGGGGGTCACCGGCGTCATCGAGGGGTGAGATCTCGGCCCTTTCGCGAACTCAAAGAGCCGAGATCTCACCTCTCATCCAAGCAAAGGCACAGCTGGCCGGCGTCCGGCCCAGGGAAGCAAGGCCTCCACCGCTGCACCCACCCTGAAAACCGTGGCATCGTCGAAGGGGTGGCCAACAATCTGCACGCCGCTCGGGATGCCGCAGTCCGCTATGCCGCTCGGCACCGCGAGTACCGGGCAGCGGTTGGCGATGTTGAAGGGGGCTGTCATGTGGCCCTGCCAGTAATGCTCGAGGTGCATCGCCCCGGCGTCGATCCCGTCGAGGTAGTTTCCATCCGCTTCCAAGGCCGGAACCGCTGACGCCGGGCAAAGCACTGCGTCGAAACCGTCCATGGCGTCCGCCAACTGGGCTTGGATCAAGGTCTCGGCACGGATTCCGTCCACAAAACGGTTCCGTTCCGCAGCCCGGCGCGCATCGGCCATGAAACGGCGGGTGTACGCGGCCAGTTGTTCCTCCGTGCCCGCAGTCTCGTCCTCCATCGCTGGACCCAAAAGGTAGCCAAAGTGGGTGAACATGGTGCGGTTGATCTCCTCAACCGACCAGGGCAGATCGATCTCCTCAACGACGGCGCCGGCCCCCTGCAAAGCGGAAGCGACCCGCCGCGTGTTGGCCTCGACGTCGGGCGCCACGGGGTAGTTCCCGAGCCGGATGCACAAGGCGATCCTCATTCCAGCCACGGAAGCCGACCCCACTGGCAACGCCGACGCTTCCGGCAAGGAAGCGTGGTCTCCGGGGTGCCGTCCGGCCATAACGTTGGCCAGGAGTGCCGTATCGGCCACGGACCGCGCCATGGGACCGTCCCCGCGGTAGTGGTCTGCGGACAGTGGCGCCAACCCGGGAATCCGGCCGTAAGGAGCTTTGAAGCCGACTGTTCCGGTGAACGACGCCGGCAACCGGGTTGAGCCGGCGATGTCTGAGGCCGTGGCCAAGGGTGTCAGCCCGGCGGCCAGGGCGGCCCCTGCCCCGCCGGAAGACCCGCCCGGCGAGTACCGCTGGTTCCACGGGTTTCGTGTCACCCCCCAGAGCGGGCTATGGGTAACGGTCGCGCAACTGTATTCAGGAGTGGTGGTACGGGCGTGGATGATGCCTCCGGCCCGGCGGATACGCTCAATGACCGGATGATCTTGGTGGGCGATATCGGACTTTCTCGCGATGAGCCCCTGCGAGAGGGTGCGTCCTTTGAGCCCGTGTTTCTCTTTGGCCGCCACCGGCAACCCCAGCAACGGCGTCAGGTCACGTCCGCGGGCATAGGCTGTGGCGGCCCGCTTGGCCTCCAGCAGGGCTTCCTCGAAGAGCGTCTCCGTCAGGGCATTGATGCTGCCGTTGACGGCCGCGGTCCGGCTTATCAATGATTCCAGGAGCTCCACCGGGGATAGCTCACGGCCGCGGAACAACGTCAACGCGGACGTAGCGTCGAGGTAGTGCAGCTCAGTCACGCGGCGGTACCCCGCTCCGTGTTTGCACCGGGAAGGGCACCGCCCACCATTTCGCGCGCCACTCCGGTGAGCATGTCCACCCCTGCCACCATGTCCTCGTCAGTGGTGAATTCGCGTTCGCAGTGCGAAACCCCGTCCACGCTCGGGATGAACATCATGACCGAGGGGACCATGGTGTTCAGCGCGACGGAGTCGTGCCCGGCCATGGTCTGGATGCGGCGCGAGGAGAGGCCTAGATTTGCCGCTACTTTCGCGGAAAGCTCCACGCCGTTCTCCGGGAATCTCCGGATGGGACGGATGTCGAAGTCCTTCACCTTGACCTTGATGTCGTGCTCGCGAGCCAGGACATCTATGTCCGCGAGCAGCTTGGAGCGGGCGGAGCGAACGATCTCCGGATCACCGGAACGCAGGTCCGCCACCAAATGCACGCGGCGCGCGACGACGATGGGCGAGTTGGGCTCAAGGGTCAGCTGACCCACTGAGGAAACAAGTTCCTCCTCGGCAAAATCCTTGGTGACGTCGTGCACCATCAGGATGATCTTGGAGGCCGCCACCAGGGCGTCGTGCCGATCCGCCATTGCTGTGGCGCCGGTGTGCGATTGCTCGCCGAGGACCTCAATGTCCAGCTTCTGCGTGTACCAGCTGCTGTCCACCAGGCCGATGGTGATCCCTTCGCGTTCCAGGATGCGGCCCTGCTCGATGTGGATTTCCGCATAGCCAGCGGTTTCCGGGCCAGCGTCCGTGCCCAGGTAGCCGATGCCGTCGAGGGCCTCACGGACCGAAACGCCCTTGAGATCCGTCACGGAAAGCATCTGTTGGCGATCGAACAGGCCTGCGAAAACGGAGCTGCCCATCACGCTGGGGGCAAAACGGCCGCCTTCTTCATTGAACCAATTCACCACGGCAAGGTTGAAACGTGGCGCGTCTCCGGATTCACGCACTTCCACATCGATGGCGCGGGCCGCATGCAGCGCAGCGACGACGCCGTAAGCCCCATCGAACCGGCCGCCCAAGGGTTGGCTGTCCAGGTGCGAGCCAATCAGGATGTAAGGGGCTCCTGGCGTCCACTCCAGCAGCCCGAACATGTTGCCGATGCCGTCCACCTGAAGTTGCCATCCGGCGTCGTGCACGCACTGCTGAAACCACGCTCGGGTCTGCGCGTCTTCGGGGGTTGCGGCCTGGCGGTCGACGCCGCTGTTCGCTGTGGCACCGATGCCGGCCACGTGGTGGAAGTCCTGGAGGAAAGCTGCTGCGCTCATGTGAAGTCCTTGATAGATAGAAGAAAGAGGGAGTCAGCCCATGCGGCCGCGGGTCTCGGGCACCTTGGTGAAGATCACCAGCAGGAGTACGACGGCGGCCGCGGCAGCCATGTAGATGCCCGGCGCGTGCGCTACACCGCTCGCCCCTACCAAGGCGGTGCCGATGAACGGGGCTGTGCCGCCGAAGATGGCGTAGGCCCCGTTGTAGCTCACGGCCGCGGAAGTGAATCGGGTCTTAGTGGTGAAGATTTCAACGAAGAAGGTGTAGCAGCCGCCGCCGTAGGTGCAGAGGGCCACCACAAACAGTGCCTGCCCAAGCAGGGCAAGCGGCAGAGCGCCACTCGTGACCAGCATGAAGCTCGGGACGGAGACGATGGCCAAGGCGGCGGCACCCGCGATCAGCATCGGCTTGCGGCCAAAGCGGTCACTGAGCCGTCCGCCGATAGGCAAGAGCACGGCGTACAGGGCAAGCGCGCCCGCGTTGATCAAGAGCGACTGTTCGCGGCTCAAGTGGCCAGTTGTCTGCACGTAGGAAACGAAGTAGGCAGACAGGAAGTAGAAGCCCATGGCCGTCAGGCCCATGACGAAGATGACTTGGACCATGCGGAGTTTGTTCTCGCGGAAGGCTTCGCGGACGGGGCTGAATTCCTTGCCCTGGTGGGCTTTGGCGTCTTCGAAAACAGCGCTCTCTTCGGTGCGGCTGCGGATCCAGACTCCAAAGAGGGCTAGGGGGAGGGCCAGGATGAACGGCAGGCGCCATCCCCAGGCCGTGAATGCCTCGTTCGGCATGGACTGGCTGAGGATCAGGATCATCGAACCGGCCACCACCGAAGGAAGTGCGGTCGCGGCAATGGTGATGTTTAGCCAGAATCCGCGTTTGTTGACAGGCGCATGCTCAAAGACGAACGACGGCGCGCCCACGGATTCGCCCCCGGCCGAGAAACCTTGAATAAGGCGGCAAAGGACCAAAAGTACGGGCGCCCAGGCACCGATCTGGCCGTAACCGGGCAGGATACCCATGAGGGCGGTGGCACCGCCGATCGCGATGAGCGTGATGGTCAAGACGCGGCGCCGGCCGATCCGATCGCCGAGGGCTCCGAAGAAGAGGCCACCCAGTGGGCGGACTACGAAGGCGACGCCGAAGGTGGCGAAAGTGGCCAGCATTGCGGCGAGCGGGCTGCTGCCTGGGAAGAACAGTTGGGAAAAGATGACGGCGGTGAGGCCGTAGAGGGTGAAGTCGTAGAACTCGATGAACTGGCCGACGCTGCCGCCCGCCAGGACCCGCTTCTGCATTTTGGTGATCTTGGGGACCCGCCCGATCCTCGTGTCGCCGGGGGCTACGGGAGTCGCGTCTTGCGTTGGCTGGGGTTGCCCGGAGAGCTCGTTGATGGTCATGGCAGCCACGCTAGGCGGACAGTATTTCCGGCGACGGCCGCACTGTTTCGGCCATGAGAAATGATTTCGGCGGTTATTGCTTCCATATTGCGATAGGAACGCTTCGGGGAAACCCCGCGGACACCTTCGGCGAAATTCATCACCATCGAATCTCCTTTGATCAGGATGGCATTCTGATGTCCGGTTCGGTTTGGTGACCTGCGTTTGCGGGCTTCTTGAAGCGTGAGCGCC
Organism: Arthrobacter sp. 01T419; assembly: GCF_056398865.1. NCBI lineage: Bacteria > Bacillati > Actinomycetota > Actinomycetes > Micrococcales > Micrococcaceae > Arthrobacter > Arthrobacter sp. 01T419. The sequence continues at coordinate 151,045 of NZ_JBFTQF010000003.1, read as the reverse complement.
TCCGCGGGTTACCGGACTTGTTCAACCTTCGGTGACCCGCATCACATCTGTCCAATTGATTGTTTTTGAAAATGCCATAGATCTAATCGATGACAATCTCGCCGCGTATGGGGCCGGCCTAGGTTCGTTCCGCCCCGTACAACGTCAGGCACGTCTCCTCGAAGGCAAGAACCCGCTTGGTCGCCTGCACCCCTTCGGGCCGAACGAGCATGACTTCGATGGGCGGGAAATTGTCCGTCAGCGTCAACGGCACCACCTTGCCACCGGAGTACGTGACATCGCTGTGAAGTCGCTGATTGAGGAGGGCGTACCCATGCCCCTTGGCCACAAAGGAGCGGACGGTCTCGTAGCCYGCAAAACGGTGCCTGACATTCTGGACTACTCCGGCCATGGCGTAGAGCTGCTCGAAGTACTCCCGGGTGTGGGGGAGATCCAGTACCACGGACGGCTCGCCGTCGAGCTCCTTAAGGGCAATCTCCCGTTCCGGTCGGATGGCCGCAGGGTGTCCCTCGTGGACCAGGACGTGCGGCGGCACTCGTTCCACCACCTTGTAAGTGAAACCGCGGCCCAGCCCCAGCCCATAGGTGAGCGCCACGTCGCAGCGGCCATCCATCAGCGCCTCCTGAAGCGCCGCCAGGTCGGTTTCAAGGAAAGACACGTCGACGCCTGGATGCCGGGCTTCGAAAGTCTGCAGGATCGCCGGGAGCCGGAAAGGTGCCAGCGGAGTGAACACACCCACCCTGAGTTCGCCAACAAGGGTGGCGGACAGACCGCGCGCGGATTCGTAGAGGGAATCCGCGTGCTCCAGAAAAGACTTGATGTCCTGCGCGAACTGCCTACCGCTCTGGGTGAGACGAAGGCCTCGGGAACGGTGGCGTACGAAGAGTTGGGTGCCGAGGCTGACCTCTAGCTGCCCCATTGCGGTTGAAAGCGCCGACTGGGTGACCAACAGTCGCGCCGCGGCCGCCGTCATGTTCTCCAGCTCGGCCACTACCGCAAAATACCGCAACTGGGTGAGAGTAAAGGGCTTCGCCATTTGTCCATGATGACACCCCGGCCCACGCCCCCTCCTACTGCCCGCGCAGCCTGTGAAGCATCAAAGCCACGTGCAGCGAGGTTCGCGATTCTGCGTCCTCCAGATCCACGGCCAGGAGTTCCTCCAGCTTGGCCAGCCGGGCGTAGAGGGTTGGCCGGCTCAGGTAGCCGCTGCGTGCCATGGCCGCTTTGTTGCCACCGGATTCCAGATACCGTCCAAGCAGCTCAAGGTAGCCGGCCTTTCCTTCTGCCTCGGCCTGCAGCACCGGGGCAAGCTCGGATTCCACGAACTGCTGCACCCGGGGATCGTTGCGGATCAGTGCCAGCAGGCCGCGGAGCCGGATGTCCGTCGCGCGGTAGTACGGCTTCCCTGGTTCGCGGAGGGTGGCAGCAGTTTCGGCAACGTGCGCGGCCTCGTCGATTCCAGCCGCCGCTTCCAGCAACGAGGAGCGGTAACGCCCGACGCCGATGGTCCAGTGAGGAGCAAAGTCGCCACCGTGGGCGCGGAGCGCGGCGGCAAGGCGCTGGAGGGTAGGGTCTTCAAGCTGCCGTGCGGGGAGAGCAAGGATCATCCCCACCGAACCGGAATGGATACTGGCCGTCAATCCACTGCTGGCCGTGGATTTCAGTGCCTTGGCCAGGATTTCCAACAGCACCCGCTCCTCCTGCTGACCTGCCAATGGATCACGGGAAAGCGATGCAGCGGCAGGAAGCGCCGTCCGGAACACCAAGGGAACGTAGTAGGGCGACAATTTCAAGCCCAGCGAGCCGGCGCGTGCGAGTGCCTCTGCCTCGCCCAGTCCGCGGGGTTGGCGAAGCGCGTTGAGGAGCCCGGCCTGCGCTTGTTGGGAAAGTTCGCGCTGGTCCCGTTCGGCCAGGCGGTTGATGGCGAGGGTTTGCGCCGCCCGTTCGAGGACCATGACCGCCATGTCATCGTCGCTTCCTGCGCTCAGGGGCGCCGGAACCACCAAGCGGCCCCATAGTTGCCGCTGAACACCCACCGGGACTTGCAGCCATCCCTCGGGACCGATCCGCCTGGCCGAGCCATCAGCCTGCGGCGGCGAAGGAGTGGTCCGCGATCTCCGCTCCCAGTCATCCAACAACTCCGTGGTTGCCAGATGGCGGGCGGAATAGGCCAGGACGAGATGCTGCAAATCCTCCAGCACCACCGGCGCACCGATCATTGCGGCCGCCTTCTCCACCACTTGCTGCGTCCCGGCGCTCTCAAGGCTCAACACGGTGAAAGCCTCGTGGACGTCCCGCGCCCGCTCCACCCGTTCAAGCTGCTCGGCAACGATCAACCGGTGCACGATCTCCGTGATTTCCACGAAGCGCACGCGACGCCGGACGATCACTACCGGCATCGAAGCCGAGCGAGCCGCGGACCGCAGGGCCGCCGTCGTACGCTCCCGAGCTCCGGTGAGTTCCACGATCAGGCCCGCCGCCCCGGTGCGTTCCAGTGAGCGGATGTACGACGCCGCGCGGCCGGGTTCTTTGTCGAGTTCCAGGCCAGTGGTCAGCACCAATTCGCCGCCGGACAGCAGGCCTGTCAGGTCCAGGATCTCGCTGACGTGAACCCAGCGCACACGATCATCCAGCCTGCCCTCTCCGCCCAGGACCTCCGGGCTAGCGTCGCGCACCACAGGAAGGTCAAGGATCGAGCGAAGAGAGGGCAGCATTTACACATTGTAAATGCCTGAGCCGATTCTTTTACACATCTGCCCTTACGGAGGTTCCGCAGGCCGGACAAACTGAACGCAACGCAGAAACGAACGCCCCTCTGAGAACCAACCCAGGAGAACCCTTGAACACGATCGAGCACTGGATCAACGGCAGCTACGCCCCGGCCGGGGAGCGCACCGCCCCTGTGAGCAACCCCGCTACGGGTAAGGTCACCGCGCAGGTAGCCTTGGCCAGCACCGAGGACGGCAACGCCGCCGTCGCCGCCGCCAAAGCCGCGTTTCCCGCATGGCGCGATACTTCCCTCGCCCGACGCACCCAGATCCTGTTCTCTTTCCGGGAACTGCTGAACTCCCGGAAAGAAGAACTCGCCGCCATCATCACCTCGGAGCACGGCAAGGTCCTGGACGACGCCCTGGGCGAGGTCACGCGTGGCCAGGAAGTCGTCGAGTTCGCGTGCGGCATTCCGCACCTGCTCAAAGGCAGCTACACCGAGAATGCCTCCACCAAGGTAGACATCCACTCCATCCGCCAGGCCCTCGGTCCGGTGGCCATCATCAGCCCCTTCAACTTCCCGGCCATGGTGCCCATGTGGTTCTTCCCCATCGCCATCGCCGCCGGAAACACCGTGATCATCAAGCCAAGCGAAAAGGTCCCCACGGCCGCCGTCTGGATGGCCGAGCTCTGGAAGGAAGCCGGCCTGCCGGACGGGGTCTTCAACGTCCTGCAGGGCGACAAGGTAGCCGTTGACACGCTTCTCACCCACCCCGACGTCAAGGCCGTCTCCTTCGTCGGCTCCACCCCGATCGCCAAGTACGTCTACGAAACCGCTACCTCCAACGGCAAGCGCGTCCAGGCCCTGGGCGGCGCGAAGAACCACATGATCGTGCTGCCCGACGCCGACTTGGACCTCGCCGCAGACGCCGCGATCAACGCCGGCTTCGGCTCCGCGGGCGAGCGTTGCATGGCCATTTCAGCGTTGCTGGCCGTGGGCGACATCGCCGATTCCCTGGTGGCGAAGATCGCCGAACGCGCCCGCGGCCTCCGGACCGGCGACGGGCTCCGCGGCTGCGACATGGGCCCGCTCGTCACCGCCCAGCACCGAGACAAGGTGGCTGGCTACGTCGACGCCGGTGAAGCGGCCGGTGCCACGCTCGTCGTCGACGGTCGCTCGGTGATGCCCGACGCCGAAGGTGAGGGCTTCTTTGTCGGCCCCACCCTGTTCGACAACGTCACGACGGACATGTCCATTTATCGCGACGAAATCTTTGGCCCGGTCCTCTCGGTGGTCCGAGTCGACAGTTACGACGAGGCCCTCGCCACGATCAACGCCAACCCGTACGGCAACGGCACCGCGATCTTCACGAACGACGGCGGCGCGGCCCGCCGTTTCGAGAACGAAGTTGAGGTGGGCATGGTGGGCATCAACGTGCCCGTGCCCGTGCCGATGGCCTACTACTCCTTCGGCGGCTGGAAGAACTCGCTGTTCGGCGATACCCACGCGCATGGCACGGAAGGCGTCGGATTCTTCACGCGTGGCAAGGCAGTGACCACCCGCTGGCTGGATCCGAGCCACGGCGGCATCAACCTCGGCTTCCCCCAGAACAACTGACGCCCTCACCGGAAAGGATTTCCGTCCATGACTTCCACGATTGAAAACAGCCGGTTTCCCGACAGCACCGATCCGCGAGCCGCCGTCGACGCCGGTGCTAACGCCGCCGCCACTGCTGCTGCCAAGCGGGCCTACGAACTGGACCGCAAGCACGTGTTCCACTCCTGGTCCGCTCAGGATCTGTTGGACCCCATGGTCGTCTCGGCCGCCGAGGGCTCATACGTGTGGGACGGCGAGGGGAAGAGGTACCTCGATTTCTCCTCGCAGTTGGTCAACACCAACATCGGACACCAGCACCCCGCCGTCGTCGCCGCCATCGCAGCCCAGGCCGCGAAACTGTGCACCATCGCACCCAGCTACGTCAACGAGGCCCGGTCCGAGGCCGCACGCCTCATCGCCGAGCGGACCCCGGGAGAACTGAACAGGATCTTCTTCACCAATGGCGGCGCGGACGCCAATGAACACGCCGTCCGCATGGCGCGCCTGCACACGGGAAAACAGAAGGTCCTCTCGGCGTACCGCTCGTACCATGGGGGCACCCAACTCGCCATCAACATCACGGGCGACCCCCGCCGTTGGCCCAACGACACCGGTTCCACCGGCACCATCCACTTCTTCCCGCCGTATCTTTACCGCACGGCCTTCCACTCCACCACGGAAGAGGAGGAGAGCCAGCGCGCCCTGGAGCACCTCGAGCAGCTCATAGCCTTCGAGGGGCCCTCTACTATCGCGGCACTGATCCTGGAATCCATACCGGGAACGGCGGGAATCTACGTGCCGCCGGCCGGATATATGCAGGGTGTCCGCGAACTCTGCACCAAGTACGGCATCGTGTTCATCGCCGACGAGGTCATGGCTGGTTTCGGCCGCACGGGCAAGTGGTTCGCCGTCGAGCATTTCAACGTCGTCCCGGACCTGCTGACCTTCGCGAAGGGCGTGAACTCCGGCTACGTGCCGCTGGGCGGCGTGGCGATCAGCCCGGAGATCGCGGCAACGTTCGGCACGCGGCCTTATCCGGGCGGCCTGACCTATTCCGGGCACCCCCTGGCTGCCGCGGCGGCCGTCGCCACCATCAATGCCATGGAACGCGAGGGCATCGTGGAACACGCGGCCTTATTGGGCGAGACGGTGATCGGGCCGGCGCTGGCCGGCTTCGCCGCGCGGCACAAATCGGTAGGCGAGGTCCGAGGCAAGGGCGTCTTCTGGGCCATCGAGTTGGTCCGCGACCGTGAAACCCGGGAACCCTTGGCCCCTTACGGTTCGTCAAGCCCGGAAATGAACCAACTCGTGGCCGCCTGCAAGTCGCGCGGGCTCATCCCGTTCGCGAACTTCAATCGGATCCACGTGGTTCCGCCTTGCAACATCCGCGTGGAGGACCTGAAGGCCGGATTGGCAATCCTGGACGAAGTACTGGACATCGCCGACACCTTGGTCTCCTAGCGCCTATGGTCTGCTAGCGATCCTCGCTCACATATCGCGCCAAAAAGCCCGACCCTCCTGCACATATGGGCCATAAAACGGAAACCTTCCTGCACTAGATGTGCAGGAAGGTTTCCGTTTTGGAGCTCAAAGGTAAGCGAGCGTCTGAGGTGCGCCCGGCGTTAGCCTGCCGCGGTCAGGAACGACTTCAGCAGCGGGCCACTGGTGGTCGCCCCAAGGCCGCCGTCTTCGACGAACACTGCCACTGCCAGATCGCCGTGGACCGCAACGATCCAGGCGTGCGTCTTGGGCGGGTTGTCCTTTCCGAATTCTGCCGTCCCGGTCTTGGCGCCCACAGGGGCTCCAGGTACCGACGCGAGGAATCCGGCATGGCCGGAAGTCACCACGGCACGCATCATGTCGCCCAGCGCGGCGGCCTCCGCCGGGGTGATCGGCTTATCGGACGCTGCGGGCGCGGCGGCAGTAGCCGACGACGACGGCGAGCCGGACGCCGTCGGCGTGGCACCTGCGGAGGGCGAACCTGAGCCGGGGTTCAGGACGAGCTGCGGCGACACCGGCGCGCCGTGGGCCACCGAGGCGGCCATGATGGCTGCGGCGAGCGGGGAAAGCAGCACTTTGCCTTGGCCAATCATCGAAGCAGCGTGTTCGGTGCCGTCAGCGTTTCCCGGTACCGAGCCCAGGAAAGCATCGGCCCCCAGCTTCGGCGCCTGGACGGCCAGCCCCAGGGAGGTTGCCGCGGATTCGAGCTGGGCCTGGCTGACGTTGTCGCGGGCACTGATGAAGGCTGTGTTGCACGAATGCGCAAAGGCATCGCGCAATGCGACAGAACCCAAGGACGACGCCGGATAACCTTCGGCGTTCTTGAAGGTCCGGCCATCCACAGTAATTGTTGGCGTGCATTCAACCTTGGAATCCGGTGTCATTCCGTTGCGGATCATGGCAAGGGAATCGACGATCTTGAACGTGGAGCCGGGTGCGTACTGGCCAAGCATTGCCGTGTTGTAGCCATTGCTTCCGGGGCCGGAGGCGGCCGCCAGGACGGCGCCGGTGGACGGGCGGAGCGCCACAATTGCCGAGGCCGGGCCAACACCCGCCAAAGTGTCCTCGGCGAGTTGCTGCAATCGCGGATCCAGGGTGGTTTTCACCGGTTCGCCGGGCTTCGCGTCAACGGCAAAAAGCACTCGACGGGGATCGGGCTTTGCGGCCTTGATCTGGTCGTCCGTCATGCCTTGCGGCCGGGTCTTGATGGAGACTCCATCTTGACCCCGGAGCTGCGCGTCATATTGTTCCTGCAGTCCGCCGGTTCCGACCGTGTCTCCCACCTTGAGGGCACCCCCGGCCTTTTGGATCTGTTCGGCGCTTGCTTCAGCCGCGGTACCCAAAACGGCGCGGGCAAACGTGCGGGTAGGTGCCAACGGCAGATAATCAGGAATGCCACGGGCGCCCGGAATCGACGCAATCTGCTGGTCTGTGACCGTCCGATTGCCGTCCTCGCGCAGGGTGATGGCACTGACGAAGGCTTGTGGGCCGGACGCCTGGACTTGCTTCACGTACGCCGCTTCGTCCACACCAACCAGCTGTGCAAGCTTGGCCGCGGAAACAGCAGGATCAGCCGACCCAATCGTGGTCTTGTCGATGCCCACGTGAACCACCGGACGGTAGCTGACCAATTTCGCGTCCCCCGCACCAAGGATGTCGGCCCTGGACGGCAAAGTGACGGTCTTGTCGAGAATCTCGCCGTCCTTGAGGTCGGGCTCCAGGAGCGTCGGATTCCATTGGACGGACCATTTGTCGCCGGACTTCTTCAGCGCGGCCTGGGAGGTGTACTTCCACTCCGCAGTTCCGATCTTCCACGTGTAGTTGAGCGGGACGGTGGCTTTGTCGCCGTCGAGCTTCACTGCTCCGCTTTCAACGGAAGGCTTGGCAGGGTCGAGGGCAGCAAACACAGCCTTGAGCTGCTCATTCGCCGCGGCGGCGTCCTTGCCGTCAACGGCGAGTGAGCCGACGTCGAGGGCTGCCAGAGAGGAAGCCAGCTGCTTGGCCGCGCCTTCCGCCCCGGAACGGCCGTCATCGCAAGCGGACAGCGAGCCAGCAATCATCAGGGCTGCAAGCCCTAGGACAAGATTCTTAGTTTTCCCCATTTGCGCCATTATGCCTTCTTCCGCCGACAGGAATGATCCAAGGCACAGTTAGTTCCCCTTTTGTAATGCTTCAGGCCAGTCGGGTCCGAGCCACCGTGCGAGCTATTGGCTCCGGATGATCCTGCGCTGTGTTGCTACCGCGATGGCCGCAGTCCTGTTGTCCACGCCCAGCTTGGCGTAGATGTGCACCAAGTGCGTCTTCACCGTGGCTTCGGAAATGAAGAGCTGCTTCGCCATTGCGCGGTTGCTCATGCCGGTAGCGAGGAGCTCTACAAGTTGGACTTCGCGGGTGCTCAGGGCGGGCGTCGGATTGCGGATCCGTCCCATGAGGCGCGCTGCTACCTCGGGCGCGAGTGCGGTCTGGCCCGCCGCCGCAGACACCACGGCTTGCCGGATTTGCTCTGGCGGGGCGTCCTTGAGCATGTATCCGCTCGCACCGGCTTCCACCGCGGCGAGGATGTCGGCGTCGTTGTCGTAGGTGGTCAGGATCAAGACCGGTGGTGGGGGAGTCCCGGCTTCACCGGCCTTGATCTTGCCGGTGGCGGTGACTCCGTCCATGCCCGACCCCATCTGCAAGTCCATGAGGACCACGTCCACTGGCTCGCCGAGGGTATGGAGCTTCGACAGTTCGGCCAAGGCGGCGCCGCCGTCGGAGGCTTCCGCCACAACGCTGACTCCCTCGAAGTCGGCAAGCATGGCCCGGAGGCCCGCCCGGACCACGGGATGGTCGTCCACCAGCAAGACCCTGATGTTATCGGTCACTGGGATGCCTCCTGAGCTGGATTAAGGGTACCCAGCGGCAGCCGGATAGCCACCACGGTCCCCTCCCCGGGAACAGACTCGACGTCGAGCGTTCCGTCCAAGGCCGCAAGACGCTCGCGCAGGCTTTTGAGCCCGACGCCGGTTCCATCACCGCGCGCTTCCGCGGCAGCGGCCGCGACGGGATCGAAGCCCGCACCGTCGTCGAACACGTCCAATGTCACCTCGGCGTCCAGAAAGGACAGGGTAACGACGGCGGTGCTCGCGTGGGCATGCGCCCACACGTTCGCCAGGGAAGACTGAGCCGCGCGCAACAAAGTGGTTTGGTGTGGATTGGGCAGCGGCACCGGCGTGCCGTGGAGCTCAAAACGGCAGCGCAGCATGGCTCCGCGCGCGGCGGCCTCGGCCTCGGTCTTCGTGCAAAGACGCCGCAACGTGTCCGCCAGGCCAGACTCCTCCAGGTCCGGCGGCCTCAGTCCACGGACAAAATTGCGAGCCTCCGCCAGGTTGCTGGCCGCAGTTTCACGGACCGTCCTGAGGCGATCGCGGGCCGCAGCGGCGTCACCAGCATCAAGGGCCTTCTCCGCCGAACGTCCCATCAGGACGATGCTCGAGAATCCCTGGGCCAGCGTGTCGTGGATTTCGCGGGCGAGCCTTTCGCGCTCAGCCAACACACCGGCGTCGTGCTGGCTGCGTGCCAGTTCGGCGCGGGTGCGGCGCAATTCCTCGGCCGCGAGCCGTTGGTTCTCCCCCTCGACGTAGAGCGCCCGATACGCCAGGCCGGTGACCACCGCGAAGGCGGCACCGAAAACCGGCCCAAGGACCATGGGAAGTTGCAAGGCATCCGCCCCGGCACCCCGGTTGTGGAACCACATGGCTGCGATGAGGAGCGCAGTGCTGGCGGCTATTGCGGGCAGGGCCAAACGCCGCGGCAAAACGTGCAGTTGCAGGAAGAACAACGGGAAGGCTATCCAGGCGAAGTCCGGACTAATGAGCATGAGCAACAGCCACAGGCAGCAAACCACGGCGAGCCACCACCGCGCGTATGGCTTCGGATCGAGGCGCTTGGGATTGAGGGCGTGCCTCTTCTCGAGAACCGTCCCCACGAGGTAGACAGCCGCAAGCAGCAGGGCTAACACCAGGCCTGCCGCGGTGGCGAGTGGCGAAAGGCCCGCGGCCACGAGCCTGAGGACGGCGACCAGCAGAAGCACGGCAAAACCAACGTGCAGGCTGACGCGCAGGACACGCAAAATCACGGGGGCGCCGCTGGGCTGCGCGGTGAGACTGGGCTGCGCGGTGACTTGAGGCAAATCGGCTCCCTGCATGCCCTCCAGCGTAGCCCCGGCCGCCGACACTTTTGCCCCGATTCCGCGGTATTCGGGCCCAATCAACCAAACGGTTGATCCGCAGGTCAACCAAGGCGATCGAACGGATCCATCGGCCTCCCGATGCCTCGCAGGCTTTTAGGTCGGAGAGTTGAAACAGAACCAGAAGATCGCCTCAATGGCTGAACAAAGGAATTACATGTACCTCGCTCTGCGTGACCTCCGCTTTGCCAAGGGCCGCTTCGCCCTCATGGGAAGCGTCGTAGCCCTCATCACGCTCCTCCTCGTTATGCTCTCCGGACTTACCTCCGGCCTCGGCAACCAGTCGACGTCCGCCATCGCAGCCCTTCCGGCCCAGCAGATCGTGTTCGGCGCGCCCGCCGGAGGCGAGGCCAAGGCGTCCTACACGGAATCGGAGGTCTCCGCCAAACACCTTGAAGTATGGCGAAACCGGCCTGGTATTGCCTCCGCCGAGGCCGTCGGCATCACGCAGACTCGATTCCAATCCCTCGATTCGTCCAACAATGCCGCTGGCACAGCCAACGTCGCGGTCTTCGGGGCCGACGGCGGGATCTCACCGATCGCGGTTAAGGACGGCGAAGTGGTGGTCGGGAAGTCCTTGGCGAAGGAACTCTCACTGAGTACCGGGAGCCAGGTGACAGTCGGCGGTACCGGCCTGACCGTTTCTGCGATCGCCCAGGATGAGTGGTATTCGCACACCGGCGTCGTCTGGACCTCGCGGGCCACGTGGCAGAAGCTCGCCCATATTCCTGCCGGGGCATCCATAGGAACAGTTCTCGCCGTGACTTACGACGCCGGGGCTTCCGTAGACGTCGATGCCGCCAATGCCGCTGCCGGCACGGTCAGCGCCAGCCCCAGCGGCTCGTTCCAAGCCCTCGGTTCGTACAAGAGCGAAAACGGTTCCCTCCTGTTGATGCAGGCTTTTCTCTACGGCATCTCGGCACTCGTCATCGTGGCGTTCCTGACTGTCTGGACCGTCCAGCGAACACGCGACATCGCGGTGCTTAAGGCCATGGGCGCTTCTTCGGGCTACGTAGTGCGGGACGCCCTGGTCCAAGCCGGGATCGTCCTGCTCGCCGGTGCGGGACTGGGTGGTGCGATGGGCGTGCTGGGTGGATTCTTCGCAGCCCAAGCGGCCCCGTTCCTGGTGACTCCGCTGACCACGCTCCTGCCCATCGCGGGGATTGTGCTCCTAGGCCTGGCAGGGGCCGCCCTTGCGGTCCGCAGCATCACCACGGTGGATCCGCTCATCGCCCTCGGCGGCAACTAGGGCCAGTCCGCCCCTACCACTAAATATTCCATGAAAGGCATATCAATGAACCCCGCTCTCACCATGGCCAGCGTCACCCTGGAGTACCCAGACGGAGACTCCACCCTAAAAGCGCTGGATGATGTGGATCTCAGCGTGGACGCAGGCGAATTCTTCTCCCTCGTGGGCCCGTCCGGCTCCGGAAAATCCTCGCTTCTGGCCGTGGGGTCCACGCTGGTCCGGCCAAGCTCGGGACTGGTTGTCATCGACGGCGTGAATGCCACGGAGCTCAAGGACACCGAGCTCACCTCCCTGCGCCGGGAGAAGGTGGGCATCATCTTCCAGCAGCCCAATCTCTTGCCATCGCTGACCGCCGTCGAGCAATTGATCATCGGAGACCATCTCCGGGGGAAGGCAGCCAAAGCGGCACGGAGGCATGCCAGCGAGCTGCTCGACGTCGTCGGGCTCTCTGCTTCACTCAACAAGCGGCCACACCAGCTCTCAGGCGGACAGCGGCAGCGCGTGAACATTGCGCGGGCGCTCATGGGCCAACCCCGGGTATTGCTCGTGGACGAGCCAACAGCAGCGTTGGATCACGAGCGCAGCGAATCGATCGTGCGGTTGCTGCGTCAGGTCACGGACGAGTTCGCGACCGCGACCGTCATGGTGACGCACGATACCGAATTCCTGCCGTTCACCGACTCCGTCGCAACCATGCGGGACGGGCGCCTTGGCTCGGGCGTACCCGTTGGAACACCTAGCTGAAAGAGTGGCAGGGTCAGCCCCTCAGGACAGCCTCATCCTGGGCATCGTCATAGGCGTCGCGGGCCTCAAGAATGCTGGGCACGTGGTCCTCGGCCCACAGACGCAGGAGGGTCAGGGGTTCCAACAACGAAGTTCCAAGTTCCGTCAGTTCGTAGTCGACGCGTGGCGGCACCTGGGCATGGACTGTCCGCGTGATAAGCCCGTCGCGTTCGAGGGTGCGCAGGGTCTGGGTCAGCACCTTGGGCGTCACCACGTGGACCATTTTGCGAAGCTCGGAGAAGCGGATGGGGCCGTCTGCGAGAACCTGGACCACCAACGAGGCCCATTTGTCGCCGATGCGTTGGAAGATCACGCGAGACGGGCAATCAGGGTCCAACACGTTTGCCGGCAGTTCATTGGTTTCCATAAGGTAACTAAGTTCCTTTGAAGCTCTCAGTATCAAATAGATACTGTTTTCGTATTGCAAGGATAGCAACCCCAAGGAGAGTCATGAAAATCGCAGTCTACGGCGCAACGGGCATGGTCGGAAGCCAGATCGTCAACGAATCCCTCACCCGCGGCCACGAGGTCACCGCCATCTCCCGCAAGGGCGCCGAGGTTGCTGGAGCTAAGTCACTCGCCGCCGATCTCGCTGATGGCCAGCGTTTCGCGGAAATCGCCAAAGAGCACGACGCGGTCATCCTCGCCACCGGCCCGAGCCGCACTGGCGGAGACCACGGCGAGTGGCTCGCTGCGATGGATACGGCCTACAGCAACGCCGAAGGCACGCGCCTCATGATCGTCGGCGGCGCCGGGACCCTGGAGATCGACGGCGTCCGCCTCCTCGATTCGCCCGACTTCCCGGAAGCCTACAAGGCCGAAGCCACCACCGCCGCTGCAGCCTTCGCCGCCGTCAAGGAAGCCCCCGAGACCCTGGACTGGACCGTGCTGGCACCGGCACCCCTCATCCAGCCGGGTGAGCGGACGGGTAACTACTCCACTGCCAAGGATTCCCCGGCCGGCAACAGCATCTCCACCCAGGACTATGCCGTCGCCATGCTCGACGAGATCGAGACTCCGGCCCACCGCCGCGCACGTTTCACGGCGGCCAACTAACCCGGCCCACCTGCACATATATCGGCTCCCCACCCGACCCTCCTGCAGATATCGGGGAAAAACAGGGAACCCTCATGCAGATGTTCTGCAGGAGCGTTCCGCCCTTTGGGCCAATATGTGAGCGAGCATCGGCCGGAAGTGCCGTATATCCGAGCGAGCGCCGGCCGGGAGAGCCACACAAGTGAGCGAGCGTCGGCCGTGGGGCGGCGATGTGGGGGGCGGAGATGTGTGGGGGGCGGCGATGTGTGGGGGGGCGGCTATGCGGGCATGCCAAGCCCGGGTACCTGCAGTCCGAATATGTCCTTCAGGGCATGCTTTGCTGCATGGTATCCGGGCATTCCTGTCACTCCGGGCCCTGGCGGCGTGGACGATGAGCACAAGTACACGCCTCGCAGCGGCGTCCGCCACGGCACGGGTGAAAGCACGGGACGCTGCACCAGTCCCCGAATGTCCATCAGTCCTGCGCTAAAGTCCCCGCCCACATAGTTCGCGTTGTACTCGGCCAAGCCTGCCGCCGTCGTCGTCTTCCATCCGATCACCACATCCCGGAAGGCCGGCGCGAATTCCTCGATTCTGGCCATGACTGCCTCAGCCATGTCCACCGTCGACCCCTTGGGCACGTGGCAGTAGGTCCACAGAATGTGTCTCCCGGCCGGAGCACGCCCGGCATCGACGATCGATGGCTGGGCCACAAGCACATACGGCTTTCCAGGATGCCGGCCGGCAGCTACCAGGTTCTCCGCTTCAGCCATGTCTACACGCGTACCACCCACGTGCACAGTCCCAGCGCCAGCTAGTCCCCGAGCGGCCCACGGAACCGGCCCGGACAGGATGAAGTCCACTTTGCACGCCCCATTCCCGAAACGGAATGTTTCCAGTGCTCGCCGGTAGCCCCCCGGAAGGGCCGTACCAGCCATGCGCAGCAGGCCCGGGGGTGCAACGTCCAACAAAATGGCCTTCGCGGGACTCAACTCTTCCAAGGAATCGATCCGTACGCCGGTCTCAATCACCCCGCCATGGGCTTCGATATCGCGGGCCATTGCATCGGCTATCGCCGCCGAGCCACCAACGGGAATAGGCCAGCCTCCGGCATGGGCCAGCGCTCCCAGCAAGAGTCCCGCCGCCGCTGCGGTGAGCGAGGGCAGGGGCGCCACAGCGTGCGCCGCGACCCCAGTCAAGAGCGCTGGAGCGGCGTCCCCGGTGAATCGCCGGTTCCACCATGGCGAACCCTGCTCCAGGGTTGCTATACCGAGTCGAAGCGCAGCGACAGGATTTGCTGGCATTCGCAGCAGTTGGTTCTGCGTCACGTCCAGCACTCCACCCAGGTGCTCCACCAGCGGTCCCATCAGGCGAGTAAAAGCATCTCCGTCGGCGCCAAGTCCAGAGGCCGTTTGCTCCAGAGAGCGGTAGGCGAGAGCTGCCCTGCCGCCGTCGAGCGGGGTCCCGTACTGAACCTCCGGCAAACGCAGCTCCACGCGCCGTTCGAGTTCAAATTCCCGGAAGAATCGCGAAGCCAGCGCCATCGGGTGGACCGCGGAACAGACGTCGTAGACATGACCCGGTTCCAAGAGCTCGGCGGTGCGTGTTCCGCCCCCGATCGTCTCCGCAGCCTCGTAAACCCGGACAGCCAGGCCTGCGCGTGCCATGACTACCGCGGCAGCCAAGCCGTTGGGTCCGGAGCCGACGACGGCGACCTCAGCCATCGCGTTCGGACTCGCCTTTCGCGGATGGGACCGAGTCCTCTGCCAGCTGCCCCTCTTCACGAGAGGAGACTGCGTGGCGCCAAGGCAGCAGCGAAGCGGCGGGATTCTTAAGGTCCACTCGGAACCAATCCTTGGCACGGTCGAACTCCCCACCATGGGGGTCGTCCACGCCATGGATCCGAAGGGGGTCCAGATGTGGTTCCCAAATGTCCCACGCGATCCTCAACATCAAATATGCCGTCGCGGCCATATGCAGCATCACGGCCATGACGTAGTACGGCATGTCGATGTTGTTCTGCGCAGGTCCGCCGCTGCTTGTCTGGCCCAAATACATCCACGTGGCGGTCCAGTGCAGAGCCTCGGCAGCCTGCCAGAGAAGGAAGTCGCGCCACCGGGGGCGTGCCAAGGCCAGCAATGGGACAAGCCACAGGACAAACTGGGGCGAATAGACCTTGTTGCTGAGGATGAAGGCGGCGACGATCAGGAACGTCAGTTGGGCTAACCGCGGGCGCCGCGCCGCCGTCAAAGCCAATCCCGCGATCAGGACGCATGCAAGCAGGAACACGTTCAATGCCAGGGCGTTGATGGCTTCCGGCCCAAGTTGGACCAGGTGCAGCCGTTCTGCCACTAAGTTGTAGGCGAACCACAACGAGCTGTATCCGGCCGGGCGGTCCTGGGTGAAGTCGAAAAAGTATCGCCAGCCGGCGGGGTTGACGGCGGCGATAGGGATATTGACCGCAAGCCAAGCCACTGCCGCGGAAAGAGTGGTCGCAAAGAAGACCCGAACCCGGCCGCTGCGTAGCGCCAGCAGGAAGACTGCGCCCAGGATGAGCACCGGGTACAGCTTGGTGGCCGTGCCGAGGCCGATGAACACGCCAGCCAGGACGGGACGCTCCTTCGCGAAGAAGTACATCCCGACTGCGAGCATGGCTACGGCCCACATGTCCCAATTGATAACGCCAGCCAGCACGATCCCCGGAGCCAGCGCCACCATGGCTGCGTCCCAGGGCCGGCGTGGGTTGATGCGCGCGGTAACCAGGACAGTCACGATCCACAGGGCCGCAATCAGGGTGGCATTCACATCGAAGTAGCCCAAGACCCGTTCGGAACTGGCGCCATGACCGGGGACCAACCATGCCGTAGCACCAGCTATGAGCCCGGCGATCACGGGATATTCGAAGAGGCTTTTCTGGTCGAAGAACGGAAAGACGCCATCGGCAAGGCCTCGGCTACGGAAGAGTTCGGGGAAATCCGAGTAGCACGTGGCGTAGAACTGCTGGGGTGCCTGCCAACCGTTGACCCGGCAATAGCCCTTGATCAGGATCGACAGCAGAGCAGCAACGATCGTGAGGATGATGAGGACACGTTCAACGGTGAAGAATCCGGGGGAGATGTCTCCCGGAGAGGAGCGCCCCCCGAGGGGTCCTCCGACCAGTTCGGTGAAGTTCCTCAGTAAGGTGTCGCTACGGGTGGGGACCACAAAGCGCGCACGCTTTTGCTGGATGTGCGGCTTCGTCTCCTGCATGGAATCGAGCTTACCTTCAGGCGCGGCGGACAGCCTCGCCACTAACTCCCCGCATTAAAAGGCGGAAGCCCACGCGTAGCCGCGTGGGCTTCCGAGGCGAACGGTCCGATGTGTGCCATCAGTCCCTCCTGAATTGCAGTGGTGGGGACACTCAGCGGATGATGCCCATTTGGTGCAGGACGACGTAGACGTCCTCCCGGCGTTGGTCCAGGAGTTGTCCGTTGAAGAGGGTCTTGTCTTTGACGACGGGCTTGCCGTTGAAGACCATCAGGTCTTTGAGGCGCTTGGCCATGGTGTCACCTCCTTTCGTTATTGAAGAGAATTGCCGGAATTCGGGCATGACAATTAAGCCCCACTGAATTCGAAGGAAGACAGCAGTGGATATAGGCATGTGAATGCCAGGCAATGATGGGTGGATTAAGCGGATTGTTCGAATGACCGTGGAAGTACCGAAGCACGGAGTTCCGGTACGGGGTATCCAAGGGGCAGCCGTCCCCAACAAGAAGCTGGTTCCGAACTATGAGGAAGCTGCGCACCACGTCAATCGCGTGATACCGCTCAATGGCAGGCCACTCGGCGACTGATTGCACCGTGAACCGCCCCGATATTCAGGGGCGCAAGTACATCAGGAGAAGTTAGGCCGCAAAACGGCGTCGAGCAGCAAAGGCCGGGGTGCCAGCGACGGTCATCTTCCATCCGCTAGTCAAAGTAATCATTTTCCCAACCTCCTTTTCTGCGTGGCGACATAGCCTGCTTTGGCACCACCACAGCTGACTGACTGGGTAGGGCACGCCATAATCCCGGCGGATCGCTCTGGGATCAAAAATAAAGTTACACCATGAATCGTGCTGTTGGCCAGCCAATTACAGACATTTTAGAAATTAATTCCCCTTACAGTCCCCAGCGAAGAATGGCAGGCGTCCGCTTATCCCATCCCAAGGTACAAACTTTGGCGGTTCCCAGGACAAAGTGGCGTCCTTCCCTGGCGTCCAATTCAAGCCAGCGGGCCGTAAGGATGCGGGAGAAATGGCCGTGGGCGACAATCAGGACGTTGTCCATTCCAGACTCCAGGACGCGGGCAATGATCTTGTCTGCACGGGCTGCCACGGAGTCGAGCGTCTCGCCATTGGGGACGCCGTCGGTCCAGATGAGGTAGTCCGGATTGTCCTTGCGGATGAGGTCCGAGCTGATCCCTTCGTAGTCTCCGTAGTTCCACTCCACGGCCAGCGGCTCGTGGACAGCGTCGGGGAAGCCTGCCAACTCCGCCGTGCGTCGGGCTCGTCGCAGCGGGGAGGTCAGGACGAGGTCGAAGTCGATGCCTTCCAGGATTTTGCGCGCTTCCACGGCCTGCTGCTCGCCTTCGACCGTCAAAGGGAGATCGGTCAATCCCGTGTACTGGCCGCTCTTGGACCATTCGGTCTCCCCATGGCGCATGATCCAGAGCTGTGGCCGGGCGGGCTTGGCTGCTTCGTTCACTTAGGACTCCTCTGGTTCGGCGATGCCGGCATGGGCATCGACGGATGGTTCCGATGAAAGTTCGACGGCGGACTCGGGCTGCTCGGCCCACCACGCCAAAAGCTTGGATTCAGCGTCCTCGTGGGACAGTGGACCGTTTTCCATGCGCTCTTCCAGTAGGAACTTGTAGGCGCGGCCAACAACGGGTCCGGGCTTGAGCCCCAGCAAAGCCATGATCTGTGCTCCGTCCAAGTCAGGCCGAATGGCGTTGAGCGATTCTTGTTCGGCCAGGACCTCGATCCTTTGCTCAAGGTCATCGTAGGCAAAGGAGAGCCGCTCTGCCTTGCGTTGGTTACGCGTGGTGACGTCGGACCGGGTGAGCCGGTGCAGGCGCTCCAGCAGGGGACCGGCGTCAGCCACGTAACGGCGGACGGCGGAATCGGTCCAGCCCGCGTCCCCGTATCCATAGAAACGCATGTGCAGCTCGACGAGCCGCGCCACGGCCTTAATGGTGTCGTTGTCGAAGCGCAAGGCTTTCATGCGCTTCGCGGTCAGCTTGGAGCCCACCATGTCGTGGTGGCGGAAGCTCACTGCGCCGCCCGGTTCGAACCGGCGCGTCGCCGGCTTCCCGACGTCGTGCATTAACGCCGCGAAGCGCAACACGAAGTCTGGACCGGGCACGGGGCCGTCTCGACCGGTCTCGAGCGACGCGGCCTGCTCCAGCACCTGGAGGGAGTGCTGGTAGACGTCTTTATGGCGGTGGTGCTCGTCGGCCTCAAGACGCAGCGCAGAGACCTCCGGCAGGACAAATTCGGCCAGTCCGGTATCAACAAGGAGATCGATGCCCGCCCGCGGTTGCGCACCGTTAATGAGCTTGACGAGTTCCTCGCGGACGCGCTCGGCGGAAATGATCTTGATCCGCTCAGCCATCCCGGACATGGCGAGCCGGACGTCGTCGTGCACTGTAACGCCAAGCTGCGCGGCAAAGCGGGCGGCGCGCATCATGCGCAGCGGGTCGTCGGAGAAGGACGATTCGGGGGCTCCAGGGGTAGCAAGCACCGAAGCATGGAGATCGCGCACGCCGCCGAACGGGTCCACAAGCTCCAGCGAGGGCAGGCGGAGCGCCATGGCGTTGATGGTGAAGTCGCGGCGGAGCAGGTCATCCAGCAGCGACGAACCGAAAGCCACCACCGGCTTGCGGGAATCGGCGTCGTACGCCTCCGCGCGGTACGTGGTGATCTCGATCTGGAAGCCGGACTTCTTCATCCCGATCGTTCCGAACGCGCGGCCAATCTCCCAGAAATTGTCCGCCCACCTCTTGATGATGGAAAGGGTCTGGTCCGGGGTGGCGTCAGTGGTGAAATCCAGGTCCGGCGAGACACGGCCTAGGAAGAGGTCCCGCACGGGCCCACCCACGAGCGACAGTTCGAATCCAGCGTCGACAAAACGCTGGCCGAGGTCCAGGACCACTGGATCCATCTGGAAATTAACTGAAGAACTGTCCAATACTTGCGCCATAGTTCCTTAAGCTTGTCAGATTTCGCTGCGCCATCCCACCGGATCCTTGTCATTGCGCTGCGATTGCGCGACGACGACACCTGGATCACCGCCGAACGCCATCCGCACGTCACCGTGAGTCCATGTCCCGGTCATCACCAACGGGCAAGAGTCGTTAGAGTGGACTTCATGGCCAACCCGATCCCGAGTGCTCCTGGCAGGAGGACGAACGCACCATTGCCGTCGGCAATTGGTGCCCACGTCGCGCCCGCTCAGCACACGGCGCAGGCCGCCCTTCCGACCGTGGAGGAAGTCTCTGCCGGCGGCGTCGTAGTGGACACGTCCGACGGCGAACTGAGGGTTGCGATCATCGCTCGCCTTAATAGGGGTGGCCGGCTTGAGTGGTGCTTGCCGAAGGGTCATCCGGAGGGCAAGGAAAACAACGAGGAAGCCGCAGTCCGCGAGATCGCCGAAGAGACCGGAATCGAAGGCAATGTCCTGGCTCCGCTCGGCAGCATCGACTATTGGTTCACCGTGAGTGGGCATCGCGTACACAAGACCGTGCACCATTTCCTGCTCCGCGCCACGGGCGGCGAGCTGACCATCGAGAACGATCCCGATCAAGAGGCCATCGATGCCGCTTGGGTCCCCCTCCAGGACTTGGCACGCAAGCTGTCCTTCCCCAATGAGCGGCGCATCGCCGATCTCGCCCGGGAAGTCCTGCCCGAACACCTCTAGCGCGGCCGTTGCTACCGCCTGACGCCGGTTTGACGCAACAGGCAGCCCGGCTCATGGGACGATAAGGACAATGTCTGCCGCCAAAACAACCCAGTCAACCCAGTCCGGAGAAACCCGTTCCAGTGCCGTCATGGCCGCCGGGACGCTCGTTTCGCGGTTCCTCGGCTTTGCCAAAACATGGATGCTTGGCGCCGCGTTGGGCCTGGGATCGACAGTCAATGACACCTTCATCAATGCCAACAACCTGCCCAACCTGATCTTCCTCCTAGTGGCTGGCGGCGTTTTCAATGCCGTACTGGTGCCGCAGATCATCAAGGCCAGCAAGGGCCCGGACCGCGGCGCGGACTACATCAGCCGGCTCCTGACTCTGGCGGTGCTGGTTCTCCTGACGCTGACTGCGTTGGTCACACTAGCCGCGCCGATGGTCATCGACCTCACCACCCAGGGCTACTCACCCCAGCAGAAATCGCTGGCCGTAACCTTCGCGTTCTATTGCCTGCCGCAAATCTTCTTCTACGGTCTGTACGCGCTCCTGACCCAGATTCTCAACGCCAACGGCGCCTTCGGTCCCGCGATGTGGGCGCCGATCCTGAACAATGTGGTGGCCATCGCAGGACTCGGCATGTTCATCTGGATCCTCGGTGCCAACAACACCAACCCGCACACCCTGGACAATTGGGGTCCCTTCCAGACCTTCCTGATCGCCGGCTTCTCCACCGTCGGCGTGCTCGCGCAGACCGCCATACTCCTCGTCCCCGTGATCCGCCTGCGGCTCGGGCTCCGGCCGCGCTTCGGCTGGCGGGGCGTGGGACTGGGCCAGGCAGCAAAACTGAGTGTCTGGACGCTCCTGACCGCCGCCGTCGGGCAGCTCGCGTTCCTTTATGTCATGAGGATCGCCACCATTCCCGGATCCGAGCGCCTCCGCCTGGAGCACGCGCATGACCCCGCCGCCGCCACCCTCCCCGGTAACGCGGTCTTGGAAGTCGCCAGCCAGCTGTACCTCCTGCCGCACTCGATCATCGCGTTGTCGCTCGCCACAGTTTTGTTCAACCGAATGACCCACGCTTCCCAAGCCGGCAACAAGGCCGAGTTGCGCGAAGCCCTTTCCCACGGACTGCGGACCATGGCTGTCGCCACCGTTTTCGGGGCGCTGGCGCTCTTTGCCCTTGCCGGTCCGCTGGGCATGTTCTTCTCCGGCGGAAACCCCCAGGACGGCGTCATGCTGGCCCAGACGCTCACGATCCTCGCGCTGAGCACGCCGTTCATGAGCGCCAACTTCATGATGTCCCGCGTGTTCTACGCCAACGAGGACGCCCGGACCCCGTTCTACATCCAGCTCATGCTGGCCCTGCTGAACGTTGTGGGCGCGTTCATCATCCAGTTCCTGCCGGTCGCCCAGATCATCTTCGCGATCGCCGTCCTGTACACCCTCGGCAACATCCTGTCCGTGGTCATCAGCGTCTGGTTCCTGCGGCGCCTCCTAGGCCATGTGGACGGCCCCCGGATTGCGAACTCCTACATCCGCATGGGTTACGCGGCCCTGGGTTCGGCGATCGCCGGGGCCTTGGCCCTGTGGCTCCTCGGCAGCTACCACGCGGACGGTTTCGCCTGGAGCAGCAGGCTTGCCGCCTTGGTGACGGTGATCGTCGTCGGGCCGGTCATGCTGCTTGCCTACCTGTTCCTGCTGCGAATCTTCCACGTCAGCGAACTGCGCGATCTGCTCCGTCCGGTGCTCGGCCGGCTAGGCCGGGGCGTTCCGGTGGCGCAAGCGCCGTCCACCATTGGAAAGCAAACCCCGACGCCCGTCCGCGCCACCGTGTCCGACGATACCGGGCTCATTCCGCGCATCTCGGGCGAATTCGACGCGGCATCGTTCCGCGCCGGTCCCGCACTGGAAACGCTCCCGCCCAAGGACGGGTGGGACGGCAGTCACGACGCCGACGGGGTTGCCGATGCGGCCATCGCGGAAGGGCAAGGCAAGGTGGATGCCTGGTCCGACATCGAGAAGTCCTACTTGCCGGACGAAGACCTCCCCAGCACCGCCCAAGGAGGCGTAGGCCGTCCGGGCATTCCGCTCCCTGGCCGCCGCACCTATCAGGGGCCGCTGGGAAACAACCCCTATTTCCGCGGTGGACCTCGCCGCAAAAGGTGACGCTTCGGCGCAAACCGGGAGTCAGAACGGCCCAATCCGCTAGGATCAGAAACTAATACAGGTAGTTGCAGACCACGGGTCACCCGGCTGGCCGGATCCCGTATTCAGGACCCGCAGCTTCCGGACAGTCTAGGAGGAACCCGTGTCCCACCCGATCGATGTCGGATCAGTGCTTGGCGGCCGCTACAAAGTCACAGCCACCGTATTGACTTCACACGACCAAGATCTGGTGCTCGACGGCGTCGACCAGGTCCTCAACAGACCCGTCAGTATCCTCGTGGCCGGCCCTGGAAATGCCGATCAGGTTGCCAAGAGTGCCCGCGAAGTGGCCACCGGCGAACGGCCCGGACACGTCCAGATCCTCGACCTCGGCGTCAGCGACAGCACCACCTACCTCATCACCAACCACAGCAGTGCTCCTGACCTGCTGGACCTCGTGGTAGCCACCAACCCGCCGTACGTCGAGCCGTTCTTCACGGACACGCTTGGAAGCGAGATCTTCGGCCAGGCCCGGTCCCACGAGCCCGAAACCTACGACGGACTGTACGACGACGAAGAGCACGACGCCGAATACATCAATTACGACGACGTCGAGCCCAACCCGGCTGGTGGATCGCAAGCAGCCGCTCCGTCGACCGAAGACCCGCGCCGCCCGGTGGTTCCTCCCATGCCTGCTGGCCAGCCGGCGTCGGCTTCTGGGGGCATTGGTTCCCGCATCGCTGCTGCGGCAGCGGGAGCTGGGGCAGCCGCCGCCGCGGCCGCTGCGGCTGTGAAGGGTGCCGGCAAGCAAAGCAACGACGACGGGCAGCGCACGTCTGAGGCTGCCGCTTCCACCGAGGCGGCTTCGACTGTCCAGCAGAGCCAGACTGCCCCCCAGCAGATCCAGCAGGGGCCGGCGACGCAGGCCGTTCCAGCGTCGACTCCTTCTGCGCCGACGTCCGCGAACCCTGCGCAGGACTCCAAGGTCTCGCTCTGGTCGGAGGACGACTACGGTTTCGTCAACGACGACGCCGCCACCTCCCGCGGTGCTGCCGGCGCTGCCGCAGGCGGGTACAGCCGGGGAGCGTCGAGTTTTCCGGCCACGGCCCGGGCGCAAGCCGATCCTCTCGACGAGGACGAATACTACGACGACGAGCCAGTGCGTGAACCCCGTTCTTTCCGGTGGCTCGTGGGTGGCGTCCTGGCCGCCGTCCTGATTGTCGGATTGATTCTTGCAGTCACGAATCTCGGTAATCTCATCCCGGGCGGCGCTCCCGCGGCCAAGCAGTCCACTCCAGCGTCTCAAACAGGATCCGGACAGCCGAGCAGCACCGAGTCGGCCACCGCAGTCGCAGCCCCTCCGGTCATTGACGGCGTCACCCGCATGGGCGATTTCGAGTTTGCGGCGACGTATGACAAGGACTTGGTTAAGGCTTACGACGGCAATGCCGCGAGCTACTGGTCGGACATGGAGTTCGCCACTGCGGACTGGGGTGGACTGGCACCTGACGGGGTTTCCTTGCTGGTCAAGCTCAAGGGACCCGCGCAAGTCAAGTCCGTCACTCTGAGCCAGTTGGGTGCGTCCGGTGGCAACATCAGTGTGTACACCAACGATCGTCCGGCGATGGACGGCGCCAAGCTGGTAGGCACCAACAGCTTCACTTCGCCGGAACTCACCATGCCGCTCAGCACCCCCGCAACAGCCCAGTACGTGATCATCTCCATCAAGTCGCTGCCCAAGCTCACCGCGCCCAAGACGCGCTACGGTTTCGGCCTGCGCCTCGCCGAGATCAAGGTCCAATAGGTCACGGACCAGTAGATCAACGTCCAGTAGTCGACGGCGGGCGGCAGCTTTCGGCCTCGCCTGACCGTCGCGAGTGCTCCCGCCTCGGTGTCCCTTCCCGTGTGCTCCTGTCACGTGGACCGTCAACTCGGGTAACGGAGCCCGTGCCCYTTCGATGCCCTGCGCCGCTAGAAGGTACCCTGAATGGTGGTGGATATTAGGGTCCCCGGAAACACCGGAATATTCGACACCGCCATGGGGTTGTGCCATGTGGCCGGCCGCGATAATCCGGTGCATCGACTAAGGAAGAGGTTCACCCAACAGTGAGCAACGCAGAAAACACCGCGTCCGAAGTACGTGATGTCATCATCGTAGGCTCCGGGCCTGCCGGCTACACGGCGGCCGTCTACACGGCACGTGCCAACATGAACCCGCTGCTCATCGCCGGTTCTGTGACTGCCGGTGGCGAACTGATGAACACAACAGACGTCGAAAACTACCCGGGATTCCCCGACGGAGTCATGGGACCTGATCTCATGGAGAACTTCGAAAAGCAGGCGGCACGCTTTGGGACAGAGATCCAGTTCGAGGATGTCACCGAGCTAGGTCTCGACGGCGACATCAAGACGGTGACCATCGCCACGGGGGAGACCTTCAAGGCACGGGCGATCATTCTGTCGACCGGTTCCGCCTACCGGGAGCTCGGCCTGGCGAACGAAAAGCGTCTTTCTGGCCACGGCGTGAGCTGGTGTGCAACCTGTGACGGTTTCTTCTTCAAGGACCAAGACATCGCGGTGATCGGTGGCGGCGACTCGGCCATGGAGGAGGCTCTCTTCCTCACCAAGTTCGCCAAGTCCGTCACTGTAGTGCACCGCCGCGACACGCTGAAGGCTTCCAAGATCATGGGCGATCGCGCCCAGGCCCACGAGAAGATCAACTTCGTGTGGAACACCGCCGTCGAGGACGTCATCGGCGGTGACAAGGTGACCGGCTTGAAGCTGAAAAACCTCGTCGACGGCGCCGAGTCCGAACTCGCCGTCACCGGCGTTTTCGTGGCCATCGGCAATGACCCTCGCACCGAACTCGTGAAGGGCAAACTGGAGTTGGCCGCAGAGGGCACCATCGCCGTCGAAGGCCGCAGTTCCAAGACGAGCATCAAGGGCGTCTTCGCTGCCGGCGACGTCGTCGACCCCACCTACCGGCAGGCCATCACGGCCGCGGGTTCCGGTTGTGTCGCGGCCCTGGACGTCGAACACTATCTTGCAGACCTGCACGCCTAATCGGCACAGCAGCCATCCATTCGAAGGGAAAGAATTATGAGCAACGCTAAAGACGTTACCGACGCCAGTTTCAGCACCGACGTCCTGGCCGCTGAAAAGCCGGTCATCGTGGACTTCTGGGCAGAGTGGTGCGGCCCGTGCCGTAAGTTGGGCCCGATCCTCGACGAAATCTCGGTTCAATACGGAGACAAGGTTGACGTCGTCAAACTCAACGTCGACGACAACCCGGCCATTGCCGCGGAGTACGGCATCACGTCAATTCCAGCCGTGTACCTGTTCAGCGGGGGAGAAGTGAAGAGCACGGTTATCGGCGCTAAGCCGAAGCAGTTCTTCGAAAAGGAATTTGAGTCCGTCCTCTCCTAAGACTCGTTCTGTCCTTGGGTTCGGGCGCCGCTCTTTTGTGACGCCTCCTGGCTCAGCCGGTGGTTCTTGCTTGTGAGCGGGAGCCACCGGCTTTTTCGTGTCCGCGCTCTTTCGCGTCTGCGTCTTTCGTGCCGGGCGGCTCTGGGCCGGCGCGACGGCTCCGGCCCCGGCAGCTCCGGGCTCAATTCACGCATCAGGAACCTTTTTCCATTTCAAAACCAGCGAATTTTGAGGGAAAGCCATTCATTTGCGAAGTTGGCTTTCACCTATCTGGCTATCTGGGGTAGGGGTGGATTGCAGTTGAGTTAGTGGTTGGCCGCGCGGAATTTCCCCTTCCCGTGCTTTTGAGCCCCCTGGGAAGCCTCTTGCCAGAGGACGCCTTTTCGTCGTGTCAGGCATGGAACTCCTTGCCTTGGCGCAAGGGCCTTAGAAGCCCAGGGCGCCGTTTCACGTGAAACAAGACGTGCCCCTGCCGGGCTTATGGATGCATCTTGGTGCGAAGTCGAAGGAGAAATTGAAGCAGCGCTCTTAGGGATTGTTTCACGTGAAACACCCACGAACTTGCAGTGCGCATCCTGCGGTTCCTTCAATCGTGGCGCTTGTTGCCTACGCGCCTTTCAAGCGCATTGCCTCAAATGACGTCTCCCTAGGCGATAGCGGGTACGAATAGCACGCTGCTCCTTGGTTGGTGTGGACAGCTGTGCTCGGCAAGCCCGTGCTCGTGTGACCATACGCTCGCCCACGCTTCTTGATCGAGGTGACGAACCCTCACAGCCAACGCAAAATGGCAGATCACCCTAGTGGCTTCTACGCATGAGGCCGCGGGGTTGGCGCCAGCTCCTCCCGTTGTTTCACGTGAAACGACGCATGCGTTTAGAGCAAAGGCAGCCTGCGACACGGGGGACCGTTTGGCACAGCAGAAGTACCCTTAATCCGAGGCTCTTGTCTGTGCAGTAGCCGTCAACAGGCGCGGCGAGCGTCCAGAGTGCGAAATTTGTTTCCACCAGGGTAGTGGAAGTGAATCCTGATGGGCGTCAGCACGAAGGGGTTCACCGCCTTGAGCAGCGCCTAGCTGCGCAACCACGATGCCCAACCGAGACCGTCCTGGAGCTTTGACAACAGAAGGGACCGCCTCCCGCTCCGGGGGCCCATCTGGTTGCGGGCTGTTCGTGCTCGAGGTGTTCAGATTACAGATTGTTTGCGCTGGAGGCTATGCGAACTGCATGTTATACGGGCCCAACGTAACTTGAGCCCCTGGCCCTTTGGGCTCTAAGCATGCTCGGCCGAAGCTAGGCAGGCCTCCAAACGGTCCGCCCGCTAGCTGCGACGAGCCCTTGCTACCACTCCGAGCTCTAGCACCCGCTACTCAGGCATCCGCAGCCTGTAGGGTCCGAGCCCTGCCCGGCCCGGGGTTCTCAATAGCTGACCGAACTGGTGATAGGGGCGACGTGGTTCTCACTGCAGGGGGAATGCTAAGACTATATCGGTTGATTAATAGTCCACTTGGGGTGATACTGCCACCCGCAGTCAGGACGCACGATGCAGCCAAGGAAATCCGAACACCTCGTGAGTGCACGTTGGCTGATCCCAGACACGCGGTAGGATCGCAGCGATCGGCTATGGGGAATGAGACGGGCGGACCTCATATTCCGGCTTCCGTGGTTAGCCGCTTGCCCCCTCGTTTGTGGATTGTTGCCTTTGAGTCAGGCCTAGCGAGCAAGAGCATGGAAATTGGAGTTTAGACCAAGGTTTGAAGCGTAGCGCATCGCACTCGGCAGGCCCCATCTCATTGAGATCAGGAGAACCCCGACAGCCTTCCTAGATGCAGTGGCCGCCGCAAATTAGGAATACACCGCCGTCGGCTTTTGAAACAGTTCTAGGAGACCGGCAGAGTGTTGACGATAGAGCGGCGCCCAGCAGGACCCGCCTTGCCGTGGGCAGGATTGGGAGTCCGAGTCAAACACACCCATTGGTCAACTCGCACTAGCCTTGAATGGAGCACCTTTATCCCCGCGATTTGGCTGGCATCCGTCGGCCATCGCTGGCGTTGTGCACCGCTCTCCGCGACGTGCGCCAGACTCGCTCGGGGACCAGGGCACTATCTCAAGCTTTCGCCTTCCTAGATGCTCTCTAGTCCACCTTCTAGACACTCTCTGCGTGCAATCGCCAGATCACCATCGAGATCAATCGGTACTTCCTTCTATACAAATACGCGAGCGTAACGGTTCGCCAGGTTAGCGCAACCAGTCGCCCTGTGTCTGCCGAGGGGAGGAGCAACCCCCCGACCATTCGCACCATGCTCGGAATCCCTCTAGCGTTGGGCCGCTCTTAAGCTCAAGGTTGACATCTGGGTCCGCCAACCCTGAGTATCTGCCGTCTGCCGGGGGCCTACGCGGCCGACGGAGTGAAGCCTTGCCCCAACAACAGCGAACCGGTCGCTCGCGCGAAGACATCGGACCGAAGGTTTTGGTACGGACGTCCGCCACCTTACGCGACAACAGTGCTCCCGGTAGGCCTCTACCTACGATCTGCGGTCTTGGAACTAGGTTCAAAGTTGGAGTCTATGGGTGCGCCCTGGGTCTACCAGCTTCAGCCCCCAAGAGTGTCCGGGAGGCACCTACTCATTTTCCACAGATGACGCACGTCAACAGCTAGCCCTTCGGGGCATGAGGAACCAGGGCTCCCAAAGCTGGCGTTGCCACAATAGCTGCGTAATAGCTGCGTACGGCATCGACTCCAACAAGCGACGCGATGCCTCGTGTGGGCGTTGAGCTTGTTCTCCAGAGCACGGAGGGGTCCGGCACAGGAGTCCGTTGGCGCAGCCGTCGTTTCACGTGAAACATAGGGAGACCGCGGCGCCGGCCTTCCCTTTAACAGAGCTTGGAGGTTCTGAATGCCATTGCTGCCCGCGATCGTCGAACCGTGATACACCAACGGATGACCTATGGTGGTGCCACTCACACTCACGACGAGGGGAAGATATCCACCGATGATCGTAAAGTTATGCACATAGTTATCCACAGCGATATCCACCGGCCAGAAGATTGCCCACAGCCGCGCTGCTGTTCGAGCAAGATCGGCGGTGTACGGGTATCGCGGCCCGACCGCAGGATCAGGGCACGGTCGAACCTGTCAGATATCGGAGATCGGCCTCAAAAGGGCCAGAACTGGCCAAAATCCGAGCCAAAAGACCCAATTTGGTCCAACTATTGGCTTGCTGTCTTGTTTCACGTGAAACGGGACAGCAGGGAGCCTGACTACTTCGAAAATCCGGCGGCGAACCGGGCAGACGTAAACAGATTTGAGACTGCTAGTCGCAGTGAGCAGAAGAGTTATCAACAGAGTTATCCACAACGATATCCACCGGGAGTCTCGGACTTTTCAACAGGAAGGCATTACGCTCTCTGAGACTCGCAAACGCGTGAGTGGACCTGCCACGGCGCTGTACGCCCGATTGTTCGTCGACACTCTCTGCGGCCGTCTCAGGCTCGAATACGAAAACGACGGTCTCGAAGCGACACCAGATATGACTTTCCGAAGCGTCGCCGGGGCTCAGTCGGCCAGTCCTCAAACTCGTTCTGGGCCGAGCCTCCGTAATACTCGAGAACGCAAATCCAGCACGGCGACAGCTCGTCGCTAACACTTCCTGCCTTCACCAGACAGGGGCAGCTCAAGGCACCGATCGGTCGTCGCGGCACGAGGCAGCAAGCCCTATGCCCAAACTTCAGCCCTGGCCCTGGCCCTGGCCTCAAACACCGTCCTAGTCCACCAATGCTCGCAATGGGAACCGCAAGACTCCATGCGAGCTTACTAGTGTCGCACCCATCCAGAGACGCAAAACCAACTGCTCGCTGACACCCGGCTCGCTGAGGGGGGAGTAGACGACTGCTGACAACGAAGACTGAGGCCTGCTAATACAGATGAGAAGGAGCAGAGATTACTGCCGCTTCCCCTACTCCGCATAATCTAATCCATGCCACACCCTCGCTGGTTAGGAGCCGTCAGGCATCAAAGCATTGGGGACTCAAGGATGCCTAAGTTCCCGGGATACGCGCAGCCTGTAATTTCGGGGCGAACAGCTCGACCAAACACCAACTACACCCAAAGTCCGAGCACGGGGCTTCTGGCCGACCCTACAATCACCAGCCCAACGAGAGCCATGCTGCGTAGGCGGAGTCGGACCGCACTTCTTCAAAAAGCCGGTGACGCACCGTATCCCTCACCTCAGCGCCAGCCTGGGAAACTTCAAGTCAAACAGATCCTCTCGGCTCGCACAGCATTCAGCCCGGAGACGATAGCCCAGCTTAGGGAGCCGCTTCAAAGGCCAGGGAAACCATGACACGATGTAGATTTCCCGTGCTCCCGCCCCCACAAGCGTGCGCGCGGCACTTCAGCAAGACCCCACCAGCAGGAATCCAAGGTGTGGAAACAATCGCCCTACGAGCGGGTCGCCGGCCGGCATCAGCCGGCACCGGACCAGGAGAACGGGCCCGCTCGCAATCCTCAGCCTGCCATCGCGAAACCACGCGAGCTACAATCCCGAACATTCCGACTGTCATCCCGGGATCGGATATGGCTATCAACAACACATGATCACTGCGACAGTTCGCAGACCGTCACACAGGCAAGGACGCTAATCACAGAACGCAGAGCACGAAGCGGAGCGCACGAGGCACGGGCATTCGGCGTGACCCGGAGGGTAGCGGGCGGCCCCAGCAAGCGGATGCCGGATCCACTCGTGGCTATACACACATTCATCGGAACGCAGTCCTAGAGCCGATTCCCAGAGCCATGCCTTCATTGAAACGAAACCTGGAACTCAACGTGCAAGCGATCCTAGGGGGCATGTTCACAAATTTTGCGGCGCGAGATGCTGGAAAAGTGCACCACGCAATTCAATTCGACGCAGCCGAGAATGGGTCGGACCGGGAGTACGGCGTGAGCCCGGAATTCCTTTGGGGATAGAACGGGCCCGCAAGTGACAGACTCTCACCTTTTCAAGGGTGAGTTCATGAACCAGACGAGCCACAGACTTGTCCCGCCCGGTTGCCGCACGGCATCTGCCTAAAGCAGAAGCTACCGGACTGCGAGTGGACTCCCAATTCCGCGCGGAGACGTCGCCCTGGGTCGGTGTTGCCCAGCTCCAATGTTCTCGTTTCACGTGAAACAGCAAAGGAGTCATCTATCCAAATGGAACATTGGCGCGCAAATGGAACACTGGCGCGATCCAGCAACCCGACTCGGACGCCAAAAGGGACCGTGAGATCTGCGGTACGTTTCACGTGAAACACTGAGTCCTTGATTCCGGTTACGAAATGACGATACCTAGCGGGTTGCCTCCGGCCTGCCAGTAGTGGCCTTGCAGCAACAGGCCTCAGCCAACACCATCCGCCGCGTCCTTCGTGCACTAACCGCACAAACAGAGCATCGCAGGTGGGCATCGATGAGACATCTTCCGTGAGCAGCATTCACCAATCCGAGAGATGGATCTAGATAGGAGAGGACCTCTTGTCGGCGATGGTTGAAGGACGGCCTTGACATAGGAACGCGGAAAGCCAAGAGTCCACCATTTTGGGATCCTCGGGCATCGGTACCGGGGGATTGCGGCCGCGATTGTCTCACGTGAAACGCGCGAGCACGAACTTATCGATATCGACTGCCAGGCCCGAGAGGACTCTGACTGTCTCGATGCAGCGCGTCCCTGAATGGCCATCACATCCGCGCGCGCCCGAAATAGCACCTACTCTACAGCTATACAGCGTCCTACACGGAAAAGTTGCCGCGCATGATGCGCCGACGCCGCACCAGAGGCTTCACCGACGAGGGCTACAGCCCCCTTCGCGGACAGAGGTGGCCGCCAATCCCGAAGAAGACACCCAAGATAAAACGTCCGGACAACCGCTCATCCAGTCCTCCAGCACTCCCGAGTCACAAGAGCCCGAACAAATCTCGACAGTTCTTGAGAGGACCACGTGGTGGATCGGATCGCCAGGACGCAAATACATGGGCGCGTTCCGCCCATCGCGACACCGTACAGCACGCAGGTGTTTCACGTGAAACACCTGCCAAGACAAGGCACTGGAACAATACCGCGACCGCTAGGCAACCGGCACATGTGGCACGTCACCCGCGCTGCAGGGAATAGCCTGCTCCCCGCAGGAAGGCCCTGCAGCAGAGAAGTGCCAAAAGAAGCGCCTGATCGTTCTGACTCAGCACCGGCACGAGCAGCTGGGAATCGAACACAGAAGCGGCGCGCGCCAAGAGCCAAGACGAACAACACGCGCGCAGCAACCGAGACGAACAAAAATGGGGTTTGCTCCCTCAGAAGCAAACCCCATTTCATAGAAATCGGACAGACTAGCCCTCGGCGTCGGGGGACAAGACATCCATGATGCGGTTGAGATCTTCGACACTCGCGAACTCAATGCTGACCCGACCCTTGCGGGCACCCAACGTGATCTTCACGTTGGTGTCCAAACGATCAGAAAGAGACGAAGCGAGGTAATCCAGGCGCTCGTGGCGTGCGTTAGGGCGCGGGATGCTGTTCTTAGGTGGGACGGTAGGATCTTGGTATAGTGCCACGGCCTCTTCAGTGGCACGCACCGACATTCCTTCAGCAACGATCTTCTGTGCAAGACGCTCCATTGCCGCCGCGTCAGGAAGTGCGAGCAATGCGCGCGCATGACCGGCCGACAATACGCTAGCGGCGACGCGCCGTTGAACCAGAGGAGGAAGCTTAAGAAGACGAAGAGTGTTGGACACTTGCGGGCGGGAGCGACCAATTCGATCCGCCAGTTGCTCATGGGTGGTACCGAAGTCCTCAAGCAGCTGCTGGTATGCAGCCGCCTCTTCCAAGGGATTTAGTTGACTACGGTGGAGGTTCTCCAACAGAGCATCGCGCAGGAGGTCATCGTCGTTGGTGTCACGGACGATCGCCGGGATAGTTTCGAGGCCCGCGGCCTGAACTGCCCTCCAGCGTCGCTCACCCATCACCAGCTCATACGGTTCTCCACCCTTTTCGGTTGAGGTACGTACAACAATTGGCTGGAGGACGCCGATTTCCTTGACGGAGTGAACCAACTCTGCCATGTCGTCCTCATCGAAGACGCTGCGCGGCTGCTTGCGGTTGGGGTGGATGTCACCAACGGGAATTTCGGCGAAACGCGCACCTGGAACTTCTACCAGCTCAACCTCAGGCGCTGCCACAGGAGCAGTGTCAGAAACGGAGTCTTCGGCACCATCTGCAGTAGCTGCCTTCGCCGGGGCTGGCTTTGAGCTGGCGGGAGCTTTAGCCGCAGGCGACTTAGCCGCCGGAGTCGCTGCCGCCGTCGAACTCTTGGGCGAAGAACCCCGCGATGGAGAGCTCTTCGCTACCTCAGTCTCAAGCACCCCCGGAATATCCGCCGTCTCTGGTGCCTTGCGCGCCTCGGGAAAGAAGAGATCCACGGGGCGCGATGCCGGAACGCCGTTGCCCGATGCACCAGCCGAAGCGGAGCTGGGAATGAGAGCCCCAAGACCCCTACCCAGGCCTCGTCGCTTTTCGCTCATTAGTATGTCCCTCCGGTGGAATGGCAAGAATGAAGCCCGCCAAGGATGTTGCAGTGATTCAGAAAGTCTAGCGCTCGGCGATTTCCGCTGCGGCTTCCATGTAGGACAACGCGCCGCTGGATGACGGATCATAAGTCATCACCGTCTGTTGGTAACTCGGCGCCTCAGAAATGCGCACAGAGCGCGGAACCACGGCGCCGAGAACTTGGTCCGGGAAATGCTGGCGAACTTCCGACGCCACCTGTGCAGCAAGATTGGTGCGGCCGTCGTACATCGTCAGCAAAATGGTGGAAACGACCAGATCGGCATTGAGATGCTTCTGGATCATTTCGATGTTCTTGAGGAGCTGGCTAAGGCCTTCCAGCGCGTAGTACTCGCACTGGATGGGAATGAGAACCTCGCTGGCCGCGCAAAAGGCGTTGACGGTCAGCAGGCCCAGACTCGGCGGGCAGTCGATGAAGATGAAGTCCAGGCGACCTTCACCGTTCTTCGCTCGTTCCTTCGAATACACATCGATTGCACGGCGCAGGCGCTGTTCACGCGCAACGAGGGAGACCAACTCAATTTCGGCGCCGGCCAGGTGAATCGTGGCCGGCGCGCAGATGAGATTGGGAATGTCGGGGCAAGGAGCCACGACGTCACGCAGTGGCAGGTCATTGATCAGTACATCGTAAATACTGTCAACGTCAGCGTGATGCTCAATTCCAAGAGCGGTGGATGCATTGCCCTGGGGGTCTATGTCGATCACCAGGACATTGAGTCCGGCAGAAGCCAAAGCGGCCGCGATGTTGACCGTCGTGGTGGTCTTTCCCACCCCACCTTTTTGATTGGACACCGTGAAAATACGTGTCTTTTCAGGCTTGGGCAGCTCGCGTCCCACCAGCCGTTCGCGGCGTCTGGTCTCGTTGGCGAGCTGGCGCGCAATCGGACTGGAGTCATCGATGGAGTCCATGACGTTGTCGTCTCCGACAATCAAGGTTTCACGTGAAACAGCGGCATTTGCAACCAAATTCGTGCGCATCAGCGCGGATTCAAACGACGCCGAGGGCGCAGCCATAGCCCGCGCGGACCCCAGGGAAATAAACGGCGGGATCCGCTGCGTGGAGGTTTCGCTACTGCCCACTGTCACACTCTCACTCTCATTCGGCTCTAGCTGCCGTTCTCTAGCTTAACCGCTCGGCTGCGGACACGCGGGACACAGCGCCGAAACTAAGGGATCTTCCGCTGTTTGTTGACGACGATCCTCACCACTGTGGTGGGTTCCTCCAAAAGTTCCTGTCCACAAACCACAACGGATGTTTCCACACCTCCGAGCTTGCGGATGACCTTTGCTGCTTGCTCAATCTCTTCGGCAGCGCTGCGACCCTTGATCGCCACCACTTCGCCTTTGCCGTTAAGCAAGGGAATGGTCAGGCCAGCTAGCTTGGACAAAGCAGAGACCGCCCTCGCTGTGACGACGTCAGCGTTGACCATTCCCACCGCAAGCTCAGCCCGGGTGCGCATGACGGTGACATTATCCAGCCCCAGATCATCCACTACCTCCTGGAGCCAGATAACCCGGCGCTCGAGCGGTTCGATCAACGTGAGTTCAAGGTCAGGACGTGCAATCGCCAAGCACAAGCCGGGAAGCCCAGCACCTGAACCTACATCCGCAACGTGGCTTCCGTGGGCTATGGCCGACTCGATGACGGCACAATTGAGAACATGCCGGCTCCAGAGGCGGGGAACTTCACGCGGGCCGATCAGCCCGCGCTCGGTCCCCGACGTCGCCAAATGTTCTACGTACCGTTGCGCGAGCCCCAGACGGTCACCAAAAATCTTCTCTGCCGCCTGCAATTCGGCTGCCGTGATGTCAACCATGATCCGTTAGTCGGCCGAAACCACAATGTGCCGGCCAGCGCCTTCACCCTCGGACTCGGAAACGAAGCCGAGGTCCGCAACAGCGTCGTGCACAATCTTGCGTTCGTAGGCACTCATAGGCTCAAGGGCCACCGAAGCGCCCGTCTCCTTGACCTTGGCGACGGCGTCTTCGGCAATCTGCTGCAGATCGCCGGCACGCTCTTTACGGTAACCGTTGATGTCCAACACGAGGCGCGAGCGGTTCTCGGTCGCAGACAGTACGGAGAGCCGCGCAAGCTCCTGAAGGGCTTCGAGCACTTCACCGTCGCGGCCCACGAGGCTCTCAAGACCCTCGGAGTCGTCTTCGGCTGCGATAGAAATGTAGGTGCGGCCGTTGCGGATCTCGATGTCGATGTCGCCGTCGATGTCGGCAATGTCCAGGAGTTCCTCGAGGTAGTCTGCGGCGACGTCGCCCTCTTCCTCAAGGCGGCTCACGGAAGAGCTCTTTCCGGTGGACTCGTCCTCAGCGGCAGTTTCTACCGTGGCCTCTGCCAGTTCCTCGGTGGCCCCAGCGGCCGTTGCCTCTTCGGTGCTTTCAACAGACATTACTTCTTCTTCCTGTTCTTACGTTGTGRCTGGATGCGCTGTGCCTTGAGTTCGACGGCGGCCACTTCGGCAGCCACTTCGGCGTCCTTTTTGCCGCCCAGGAGCGGGATGGACGGCAAGCCCTTGGCGGCGCGGCGCTCTGCAAGTGCCTTGGCTGCGGGGGATCCCGGCGTCGGCATGCGGCGGATGACAAAGAACTGCTGGCCCATGGTCCACAGGTTGGTAGTGGTCCAGTAGATGAGCACACCGATCGGGAAGTTGATGCCACCCACGCCGAAGACGACCGGCAGGATGTAGAGCATCATCTTCTGCTGACGCATGAACGGGCTGGCCATGGCCTCTTCGGACATGTTCTTGGCCATGATCTGCTTCTGCGTGATGAACTGCGAAGCGGTCATGGCGAGAATCATCACGATCGACAAGACCCACACCGCCACAACGTCGCCGCCTGCAGGCGTGCCGTGAAGCAACGTCGCAGACAGGGGCGCGCCGAAGATACTTGACTGGTCAAACTGGACGACTTGCTCATGGCTCAGCGCACCGATGCCCTGGCCGGCTTCCTTAGCAGCACTGATGCCGGAAAGCACTTGGAACAGGGCGAAGAAGAACGGCATCTGGATCAGCATGGGCAAACATGCCGAGAACGGGTTGGTGCCGTGCTTCTTGTACAGCGCCATCTGTTCCTGGGCCATAGCCTGGCGGGAAAGCTGGTCGGTCTTGCCCTTGTACTTCGCCTGCATCTTCTTCAGATCAGGCTGAAGCAGCTGCATCCCTCGCTGTGCCTTGATCTGTTTGACGAACACAGGGATAAGGGCGGCGCGAATCACCAACACCAGGCCGATGATGGACAGCGTCCAGGTCCAGCCATTCGCCGCGGGCAGGCCAATGAAGCTCAGGCCGTCGTGGAACCCCAGCATGATCGCGGACACAAGCCACTTGAACGGGGCCAGAATTGTTCCAAAGATGTCCATACGTTTTCCCTATTTCCTCAGGCCGCTGTACGGCGGCCGTCTTCATCAGACCGCACAGCCAGGAACAGGTCCGGGTTGTTCAGTACAACAATTGTGGGCGTCTGGCCCTCGGGCCAGTGGCGATGTCCGGCGGGGACGTGGTCCACGCCGCCGGCGTTCCAGGGGTGGCAGCGCGCAAGGCGCCGCGCTGCGAGCCAGCTTCCCTTGACGGCACCGTGGACCGTCACCGCTTCGAGGGCATAAGCCGAGCAGGATGGGAAGAATCGGCACACCTGGCCGTATAAGGGAGAAATGATCCGACGGTACGTCTTCAACAGGATCATGAGGACGTTGCGCGGCAGCTCCCACAGAAATGTTCCGAGGATCCTCGGAACGACTCTTAAGAAGCGGACGACGGCGGAGCTCAGCTCATGCACGCGGTGTCCCTTCCGTTGTGGTGCCCTGGGTGGGCGAAACAACCCGCGGAGAGGATCCGACGAGCCGTTTCGTGGTCGCCGCCAAGGCGGCGTTGTAATCCGTCAGCAGCTGGTCCCAGCTTGCCGTCGCAGCCGCAGGCAGAGCCCGGACCACAACAGCAAGACCTGTGCCATGCCTCTTGAGAGACAAAGCACCTGCTTCTCTCAGTCTCCTCTTAACGAGGTTCCTGGTCACAGCGTTCCCGACAGCTTTGGAAACAATGAAGCCGATCC
This sequence comes from Arthrobacter sp. 01T419, assembly GCF_056398865.1. Classification (NCBI taxonomy): domain Bacteria; kingdom Bacillati; phylum Actinomycetota; class Actinomycetes; order Micrococcales; family Micrococcaceae; genus Arthrobacter; species Arthrobacter sp. 01T419. Next base: position 113,795 of record NZ_JBFTQF010000003.1, on the reverse strand, counting down.
GGCTCGGTTCCCCGGCACTGATAGGTGCCGTATATAACACTAAGTTCCGGCGTCCATTGCGGACGCCGGAACGTACAGTTGTTGAAAAGTCGGTTGAAGTCCGTAGACGGTTACGGGTGGCTAGCACCTAGTGACTCGCTTGGGAGACTGACCGACGAGTCAGTTATTTAGGCCGACAGTTCGACGCGGCCCTTGCCACGACGGGCGGCCAAGATGGCGCGGCCGGCACGGGTGCGCATACGAAGGCGGAAGCCGTGCTTCTTGGCCCGACGGCGGTTATTCGGCTGAAAAGTCCGCTTGCTCACGTTAGTTACTCCAGTGGATCAAAGGTGCGCCCACCCGATCAAAAGGGGAAGAACTGGCCGACGCTAAGTTTATTTGTGTATCCGCCGCCGCCCAACGCCGGATTTACCGGAGGTGCGGGTGATCAAAAAGCGGACACATAGGACTTCACAACGTTAGGGCAAAAAGACCCCCCAGGTCAAACCGGGAGCCGCCTTGCCCGCTATCCCCAACTGTGGCTAAGTGACCCCAACAGCCTGTGGATGAAGTGGCTCACAGGGCCCGTTTCAGAACCACAACCGTGTAATTATCCACAAGCATGTTCCCAGCTATCTTCTGGGGTTTCCATCCCCTAGAGTGGCTCAGTAGCCGATTATCCACGGACTGTGCATAACCCTGTGGATTCGGTTTGAAATCCACTCATGGTTTGGACCTTTCGGCTGCCGCAATCCAGGCAAGCAAGCACTCGAGGGAACCAATTGATGACGGTAGACGACGCCAACCACGCCAACACGGTCGGAAGTTCCTGGCGGCGGGTGCTGAGCCTGCTGGAACAAGACGATCGCGTCACACCCCGGCAACGTGGTTTCGTTATCCTCGCCCAGGCGCAAGGCCTGATCGGCTCCACCCTCCTGGTGGCCGTGCCCAATGAGCTGACCCGCGAGGTTCTCCAGACACAAGTCAAGGAAGCCCTCGACGACGCCCTCCGCAGTGTCTTTTCCGATGACATCCGGTGCGCGATCGACGTCGACACGGATCTGGTGCCCATCCACGAAGAGCCGGCCGTCGTCGTCGAGCTTTCTTCCGCAAACGACCTGGCAGTGGAACTGAAGCCCCAGCCCACTCCGCCGAGCACTTCGCACGAATTCGGTCGACTGAACCCGAAGTACGTCTTTGACACCTTCGTGATCGGCTCCTCCAACCGCTTCGCCCATGCTGCCGCCGTGGCGGTCGCGGAAGCACCTGCCAAGGCCTACAACCCGCTGTTCATCTACGGGGATTCCGGGCTCGGCAAGACGCACCTGTTGCACGCGATCGGCCACTATGCCCGCCGGCTCTACAGCGGGATCCGGGTGCGCTACGTGAATTCCGAGGAGTTCACCAACGACTTCATCAACTCCATCCGCGACGACGAAGGTGCCAGTTTCAAGACCACTTACCGCAACGTCGACGTTCTGCTGATTGACGATATCCAGTTCCTGGCAGGCAAGGACCGGACGCTCGAAGAGTTCTTCCACACCTTCAATGCCCTGCACAACAACAACAAACAAGTGGTCATCACCTCGGACCTGCCCCCCAAGCAGTTGGCGGGCTTCGAAGACCGCATGAAGTCCCGTTTCGAGTGGGGCCTGCTGACCGATATCCAGCCGCCGGAACTCGAAACCCGCATCGCCATCCTCCGCAAGAAGGCACAAAGCGAGGGACTGTCCGCCCCCGACGACGCCCTGGAGTACATCGCTTCCAAGATCTCCAGCAACATCCGCGAGCTCGAAGGGGCACTGATCCGCGTCACGGCGTTCGCCAGCCTCAACCGCCAGCCCGTGGATGTAGCCCTCGCCGAAATGGTCCTCAAGGACCTGATCACCGACGACGGCGCCCAGGAGATCACGGCTGACCAGATCCTGAAGCAGACTGCCGAGTACTTCAAGCTCAGCATGGAAGAGCTCTGCAGTAAGTCCCGTACACGCACCTTGGTGACTGCGCGGCAAATCGCGATGTACCTGTGCCGTGAGCTCACGGATATGTCCCTGCCCAAGATCGGCCAGGAGCTCGGTGGCCGCGACCACACCACGGTGATCCACGCCGATCGCAAGATACGCGAACTCATGGCCGAGCGCCGCGTGATCTACAACCAGGTGACAGAGCTGACCAACCGCATCAAACAGCAGCAACGCGATTCCTAAGCGGCCACTACATACCTTATTAACAGGCGCATGTGGATAAGCCTGTGGATACTTAAGGGGACAAGCTCGGTTAATGGGCTTAAAACCCTTAAGGCATCTGTGGATCGTTAAAAACGGCCCTGGGGGTTATCCACGTCCACACCCTGTTTAAAACCCCGTCGCCCACACATCGTGAACAGGCCTTAACCGCGGAACTGCGGGTCCAGAGGCAGTTATCCACAGTTTCCACAGGGGTTATTAACACTACTAATCCCAAAAAAATGAATTCCCTCAAATAACAATCTCCTTCCGCCCGCTGACCGACGCAGCCCGTGGCTGCGTGAACCCCAAGCCAGCAGGCTGGAGATGGGTTAATCCCCGAACTTCCCGCTAAGCTGTCTGCATCGCGTCCATCCTTGGCGCTGCTTTGTAGTTCGCTCACTGCGGACCATGCAGCTTTCGGGTTCCGGGCGCTGGTTTTCGGGGCTCCTGGGGAGTTCCCGGTGGAACACTGGCAGCAGCAATGAAAGGCGGCACCCTTCCGTGAAGTTCAGAGTCGAGCGGGATGTCCTGGCAGAAGCCGTCACATGGACAGCCCGGTCGTTGTCTCCGCGGCCGCCCGTCCCGGTCCTTTCAGGTCTCCTGCTCAAGGCAGAAGCCGGAACCGTGAGCCTCTCGAGCTTTGACTACGAGACCTCTGCCCGTCTTGAGATTCCCGCAGACATCACCACCGAGGGAACAATCCTGGTTTCCGGGCGTCTCCTGGCCGATATCTGCCGCAGCCTGCCATCGGCACCCGTCGAAATCGAAACCGATGGCAGCAAGGTCACCCTCACGTGCCGTCGAAGCAGCTTCCACCTCGCCACGATGCCGGAATCCGAATACCCGCCGCTTCCCGCACTTCCCGCCATCAGCGGAACCTTGCCCGGCGACGCCTTCGCCCAGGCCGTCTCGCAGGTCATCATCGCGGCCAGCAAGGACGACACATTGCCGATCCTCACGGGCGTTCGAATGGAGATCGAGGATGACATGATCACCCTCCTCGCCACGGACCGTTACCGCCTCGCCATGAGAGAAGTACCGTGGAAGCCCGTTACTCCGGGGATTTCCACGAGTGCCCTGGTGAAATCCAAGACCCTCAACGAAGTGGCGAAGACCCTCGGCGGCAGCGGTGACATCCACCTTGCCCTCGCTGATGACGACAGCCGCCTGATTGGCTTCGAAAGCGGCGGACGCACCACCACGTCCCTGCTCGTGGACGGCGACTACCCCAAGATCCGCTCGTTGTTCCCGGATTCCACTCCAATCCACGCAACTGTCCAGACGCAGGAGCTCGTCGAAGCCGTTCGCCGCGTGTCCTTGGTCGCTGAACGAAACACCCCGGTCCGCCTGGCGTTCACCCAAGGCCAGCTGAGCCTTGACGCCGGTACTGGCGAAGACGCCCAGGCGTCCGAGGAACTGGAAGCCCAGCTCAGCGGTGAAGACATCACGGTAGCTTTCAACCCGCACTATCTGGTGGAAGGCCTGAGCGTTATCGAAACCAAGTTCGTGCGCTTCTCCTTCACCACAGCGCCCAAGCCGGCCATGATCACTGCCCAGGCTGACGCCGACGGCGACGACAAGGGCGACTACCGCTACCTCGTGATGCCCGTCCGCCTGCCCAACTAGTCCCCACCGCCACCCTCGCCTCGCAAGTCCCCGCCGGGGAACCCTGGCGGGGTGGGCCCAGACAGTTATCAACCAACGCAGAAAAGAGTTCACACCGTGCACATCGGACTGATCGGCCTTGGAAAAATGGGTTTCAACATGCGTGAGCGCATGCGGAACGGCGGAATCGAAGTCACTGGCTTTGACCGCAATCCCGACGTCGCCGACGTCGCTTCGATCGATGAACTCATCGCAGCCCTTCCGGTGCCGCGCCTGGTCTGGGTCATGGTTCCCTCCGGGGACATTACCGATGCCGTGATCAGCGAACTTGGCGAGAAGCTCTCTCCCGGAGACATGGTGATCGACGGCGGAAACTCACGCTTCACCGAAGACCAGAAGCACGCCGTTTTCCTGGGATCCAAGGACATCCGATTTGCCGATTGCGGCGTTTCCGGTGGCGTCTGGGGCCTGCAGAATGGCTATGGACTCATGGCAGGCGGGTCTGACGAAGACATCGAACTCGCCATGCCGGTGTTCGATGCCCTCCGCCCCGAAGGCGAACGCGCCGACAGCTTCGTCCACGTGGGCGGCGTGGGTGCGGGCCACTACGCCAAGATGGTGCACAACGGCATCGAATATGGTCTGATGCAGGCCTACGCCGAAGGCTACGAACTGCTGGCGGCCAAGGACATCATCAAAGATCTTCCCGGCACCTTCCGCGCCTGGCAAAAGGGCACGGTTGTTCGGTCGTGGTTGTTGGACCTCATGGTCAAGGCTTTGGATGAAGACCCGGGCCTGGCCTCGATCGGCGACTACGTCGAAGATTCCGGCGAGGGACGCTGGACCGTGGAAGAAGCCATCGCCAACGCGATTCCGGCACCCGCCATAACCGCTGCGCTCTTCGCCCGCTTCTCCTCCCGCGAGGATAACTCACCGGCCATGAAGATGGTTTCGGCGCTGCGCAATCAGTTCGGCGGACACGCCACCCGTCCGGCCAACTAGGCCCAGGGCAAACAGCAGTACGCGTGTACCTCGAACATCTTTCCCTCACCGATTTCCGCAGTTACGCGCAGGTTGACCTCAAGCTCGGCCCCGGTGTCACGGTCCTGGTGGGGTCCAACGGCATCGGCAAGACGAACCTCATGGAAGCCATTGGGTACCTGGCCACCCTGAGTTCGCACCGGGTCAGTACGGATGCGCCGCTCTTGCGCTTCGGCACCGAACGGGCTTTGATCCGGGCGAAGCTTGTCCGCGGAGAACAATCAACCGTGGTCGAACTCGAAATCAATGCCGGCCGCGCCAACCGTGGCCGGATCAACCGCGGAAATCCGGTGCGTGCCCGCGACATCCTGGGCATTTGTCACATAGTGCTTTTTGCCCCTGAAGACCTCGCTTTGGTCAAGGGTGATCCGTCCAACCGTCGACGCTTCCTCGATGAACTTCTGGTCAGCCTCATGCCGGTGCACGCGGCGACCCGCAGTGACTACGACCGCGTGCTCAAACAACGCAACGCCTTGCTGAAATCGGCCCGCACCGGGAAGTTCACTGCGGGCCATGAAGCTACCCTCGATGTTTGGGACCAGCACATGGCCCGTGCCGGTGCGGAACTCCTGCATGCACGGTTGGAACTCGTGGAGCGGCTCCGCCCCCACCTCAAGAGCGCTTACGCGCAACTGACGGATGGCACCAAAGAGGCCGGCGCGGTTTACCGCTCCACCATCCAGGGCGTGTTGGACGACGACGGCGGCCCCGCCGAGCGTCTCGACGAAGGTTCGGACGGGGTTGAGGAGCTCCGCTTGCTTTCGGTGGAACAGCTCACCGAGCGTTACATCCAAGCTTTCGCCGCCTCGCGTCGCAAGGAGCTGGAACGAGGGATTTCCCTGGTTGGCCCTCACCGTGACGAACTCGAATTGGTTCTAGGGCAAGCGCCAGCCAAGGGCTATGCCTCCCACGGTGAAACGTGGTCGATGTGCCTTTCCCTGCGCCTGGCCTCCTACTACGTCATGCTCGATGACACGCGGACCGGCGGTTCTGCCCCGATCCTCATTCTTGACGACGTGTTCGCCGAACTTGACGTCCAGCGCAGGCGTAAACTGGCTGCAATAGTGGCCGGCGCCGAACAGGTGCTGGTGACAGCCGCCGTCGACGCCGATATTCCCGACGAACTGGCTGGGCGGCGCGTGAAGGTTGTGCCCGGAGGCATTGATGGAGAAGGATAGCCCCGGCGGACGCCAGCCGGGCAGGGACCCTGACGAGATTGACGCTGCCCAATCGGCCCTGAACCGGATGCGCGAAGCGGCCGCTGCACGTGGCGAAATCCGGCGTGCTGCGCCCCGTGCCGGTGCCGCTGCGAAACGGAAAGGCGCCCGTGATACCCGTGGATTCAGCCAATTCCACGGCACCGGCCGGGACCCCCTTGGCTTGGGGAAAGTCGTCGGGAGGCTCGTGGCCGAACGGGGTTGGACTACTCCTGTAGCTGTGGGCTCCGTGATGGCGGAATGGGACGCCTTGGTGGGACCGGAAATTTCCGCGCATTGCACCCCGGAGAGCTTTACCGACACCACGCTCCACGTACGTTGTGATTCCACGGCCTGGGCAACGCAACTCCGGCTTCTCAGTACCAGCCTCTTGGAAATGTTCCGGAGGGAACTCGGCGATGGTGTGGTGACGTCCATCCAAGTGCTCGCGCCAACTGCACCGAGCTGGCGAAAGGGCGGCCGGAGCGTCAACGGACGGGGTCCCCGGGATACCTACGGGTAACTTCCTGGGCGGCCCGTGCCGGCCGGTTTCCTTGAACGGCGCACAGGGGCGAGAAACCTCCCCGGACCGTATAGCTCCCTAGAGGGTGCTCTTTTGACGGCTTGCAGATGGGGCCAGCGGCCTCCCACAGGTACATTCGTGGGCATTCGGGCCGGGTTTTGCAAGGAACTGCGCTCAGTCACGATAGAATCGGCATAGACAACTGGGCGCCGGTGAACGTTGATTGGCTCCGCTTAACAGCAATGTGAAAGCGGATCCGCCAGTCGCGAAGTAGCCGGCGTTAGCAGTGACGTCCCTGTTGGCGGCTGCCGTATCCCGTGGTGTGTCCTGACGGACGTGCTTCCTTGGTGCGGTGACGGCCGGCGACCATCGAGTACAGAGGAGTCGAAAGCGCCTGTGGCTAACGACAATGCAGAGACCTTGGCAGTAGAGCCCGCGGAAGGGAATGCCCACACGCCTGATACGCCCGCGGAGGCCAAAGGATACGGTGCGAGCGATATCACCGTACTTGAGGGTCTCGAGGCGGTGCGCAAACGCCCCGGCATGTACATCGGATCCACGGGCCCACGCGGTCTCCATCACCTGGTGTATGAAGTGGTGGACAACTCGGTGGACGAGGCTCTTGCCGGTTACTGCAGCCACATTGAGGTGACCCTTCAGGCCGACGGTGGCGTGAAGGTGGTGGACGACGGCCGCGGCATCCCGGTGGACATGCACCCCACTGAGAAGAAGCCGACTGTTGAAGTTGTCATGACCATCCTGCACGCGGGCGGCAAATTCGGCGGCGGTGGCTATGCCGTGTCCGGTGGCCTCCATGGCGTGGGTATTTCCGTTGTCAACGCACTTTCGCGCAGGGTAGACACCGAGGTTCGTCGCCAAGGCCACGTCTGGCGGATGACTTTCGCCGACGGTGGCAAGCCACAGGGTGGACTCGTCCAGGGCGAAGCAACGGACCAGACCGGAACGTCGCAGACGTTCTACCCGGACGGCACCATTTTCGAGAGCACCGATTTCGATTTCGAGACGCTCCGTGCACGCTTCCAGCAGATGGCCTTCCTTAACAAGGGCCTGCGCATCACGCTTACGGACGAGCGTCCTGTGGCAGGGGTAGGCGACGATGACCTGGATCTTGACGCAGTTGCTACTGACGGCGAAGTGGCGGCAGAACACCGCACGGTCGTCTACCAGTACAACGATGGCCTGCTTGACTACGTCAAGCACCTCAACTCGAGCAAGAAGGTAGACATCGTCCACGAGGACGTCATCGCCTTCGAGACCGAAGACATCGAGCGGCACATCGCCGTCGAGGTCGCGATGCAGTGGACCACAGCCTATTCCGAGAGCGTTCACACCTACGCCAACACCATCAACACGCACGAGGGCGGCACCCACGAAGAAGGGTTCCGCGCCGCGATGACATCCCTCATCAACCGCTACGCGCGCGAGAAAACCATCATCAAGGAGAAGGAAGACAACCTCACCGGTGACGACATTCGTGAGGGACTCACAGCCGTCATCTCAGTGAAGTTGTCCGAACCCCAGTTCGAAGGCCAGACCAAGACCAAACTGGGCAACTCCGAGGTCAAGGGCTTCGTCCAGCGCGTGGTCACCGACCAGCTTGGCGACTGGTTGGAACGCAATCCCGGACCGGCCCGCGACGTCATCCGCAAGGCTGTCCAGGCTGCCCAAGCCCGCATGGCTGCCCGCAAGGCCCGCGACAACGCACGTCGCAAGAGCCCCCTGGAGTCCTTCGGCATGCCGGGCAAACTGTCCGATTGCTCCTCAAAGGACCCCGCGCGCTGCGAGGTCTACCTCGTGGAGGGTGACTCCGCCGGCGGTTCGGCCAAGCGTGGCCGAAACCCCGAAACCCAGGCCATCCTGCCGCTGCGCGGCAAGATCCTTAACGTGGAACGCGCACGCCTGGACAAGGCCCTCGGCAACAATGAAGTCCAGTCCATGATCACGGCCTTCGGCACGGGCATCGGCGAGGACTTCGACATCTCCAAGCTGCGGTACCACAAGATCGTCCTCATGGCCGATGCCGACGTGGACGGCCAGCACATCACCACGCTGCTCATGACACTGCTGTTCCGCTACATGCGGCCTCTGATTGAGAACGGCTACGTCTACCTGGCCCAGCCGCCCCTGTACCGCATCAAATGGTCGAACGCCCCTCACGACTATGTCTACAGCGACCGTGAACGTGACGCCAAGCTGGTCTCCGGCCAGGCCGCTGGCCGCCGAATCCCGAAGGACAACGGCATCCAGCGCTACAAGGGCCTCGGTGAAATGGACTACACCGAACTCTGGGATACCACCATGGACCCGGACCACCGCACCCTCCTGCAAGTCACCATGGACGATGCCCTGGCGGCGGACCAGACCTTCTCCGTACTGATGGGTGAGGACGTGGAGTCGCGCCGGAACTTCATTCAGCAGAACGCCAAGGACGTCAGGTTCCTGGATATCTAGAGACTTCAAAGCCTAGGAATATTCCAGAACTGACATATACCTGAAACGGAAATCATAAACTATGAGTGAAGAAACACCCGAGGTTCCCGCCGAGTCGGCCGGCATTCCGGAACCCGTACTAGAGGGCGATGTGCTGACCGACCGCGTAGACCAGGTGGACCTCCAGACGGAGATGCAGCGTTCCTACCTGGACTATGCGATGGCCGTTATTGTTGGCCGCGCGCTTCCGGACGTCCGCGACGGCTTGAAGCCGGTTCACCGTCGGGTGCTCTACGCGATGTTCGACGGCGGCTACCGCCCGGACCGCTCCTTCAACAAGTGCGCCCGCGTGGTGGGCGAGGTCATGGGCCAGTACCACCCGCACGGTGACACCGCGATCTACGATGCCCTGGTCCGCCTCATCCAGGACTGGACCATGCGCTATCCGCTGGCGCTCGGCCAGGGCAACTTCGGTTCCCCGGGCAACGACGGTGCCGCAGCTCCGCGATACACGGAAACCAAGATGGCCCAGCTGGCTATGGAAATGGTCCGTGACATCGACGAGGAAACTGTCGACTTCCAGGACAACTACGACGGCAAGAACCAGGAACCCACCATCCTGCCGGCGCGTTTCCCCAACCTGCTTGTCAACGGTTCCTCCGGCATCGCCGTCGGTATGGCCACCAACATTCCGCCCCACAACCTCCGCGAAGTCGCAGACGGCGTGCAGTGGTATCTGGCCAACCCGACGGCCAGCCGTGAAGAGCTTCTTGAGGCATTGCTCGTACGCATCAAGGGTCCGGATTTCCCGACCGGTGCCACCATCCTGGGCCACAAGGGCATCGAGGACGCGTACCGCACGGGCCGCGGCTCCATCACGATGCGCGCTGTGGTGAACGTGGAGGAACTCCAGGGCCGCACGTGCCTGGTGGTCACCGAACTGCCGTATCAGGCCAACCCGGACAACCTGGCGATTAAGATCGCCGAACTCGTCAAGGACGGCAAGATCCAAGGCATCGCGGACCTCCGCGACGAGACGTCCGGCCGCACCGGACAGCGCCTGGTGATCGTCCTCAAGCGCGACGCCGTGGCCAAGGTTGTGCTCAACAACCTCTACAAGCACACCCAGCTGCAGGACAATTTCGGTGCCAACATGTTGGCGATCGTCGACGGGGTACCCCGCACACTGAGCCTGGACGCCTTTATCCGGCACTGGGTGACCCACCAGATCAGTGTCATTGTCCGGCGGACCCGCTACCGCCTGCGTAAGGCCGAGGAAGAGGCGCACATCCTGCGCGCGCTTCTCAAGGCCCTGGACATGCTGGATGAGGTTATCGCGCTCATCCGAGCGTCCAACACCACTGAGGCCGCCCGCGACGGCTTGATGGGACTGCTGGATATCGACGAGCTCCAGGCCCGCGCCATCCTCGACATGCAGCTCCGCCGGCTCGCCGCATTGGAGCGGCAGAAGATCCAGGACAGGCATTCCGAGCTTGAGGCGATGATCACGGAGTTCAACTCGATTCTGGCCTCCGAACAGCGCCAGCGCGACATCATCAGCCAGGAACTGGCTGAGATCGTGGCCAAGCATGGTGATGACCGCCGGACCCACATCCTGATGGGCTTCGACGGTGATATGTCCATGGAGGACCTCATCCCCGAGGAAGAAGTGGTGGTCACCATCACCCGCGGCGGATACGTCAAGCGCACTCGCAGCGACAACTATCGTTCGCAGCAGCGCGGCGGCAAGGGCGTCAAAGGTGCCCAGCTTCGCGGCGACGATGTCGTGGAACACTTCTTCGTCACCACCACGCACCACTGGTTGCTGTTCTTCACCAACCTGGGCCGCGTGTACCGGGCCAAGGCGTACGAGCTTGCCGAGGCCGGCCGTGACGCCAAGGGACAGCACGTGGCAAACCTGTTGGCCTTCCAGCCGGACGAGCACATCGCCCAGGTCCTTGACTTGCGCGACTATGAGCAAGCCCCGTACCTGGTGCTCGCCACCAAGAACGGCCTTGTGAAAAAGACGCGCCTTGAAGATTACGACACCAACCGCACCGCGGGCGTGATTGCCATCAACCTTCGGGATGAGGACGAGCTCGTCTCGGCGCAGCTTGTGTCCGAGACAGACGATCTACTCCTGGTTTCCCGCAAGGGCCAGTCGATCCGCTTCACGGCCACCGACGAGGCACTGCGCCCCATGGGGCGCGCTACCTCGGGTGTGACCGGCATGAAGTTCCGCGAAGACGACGAACTCCTCGCCGCCGACGTCGTTCAGGATGGCTCGTTCGTTTTCGTGGTGACCGAAGGCGGGTACGCCAAGCGCACCGCCGTCGAGGAATACCGGCTCCAGGGCCGTGGCGGACTGGGCATCAAGGTTGCCAAGCTTCAGGAAGAGCGTGGCGATCTTGTCGGCGCGCTGATCGTCAACGAAGAAGACGAAGTCCTGGTAGTCATGGAGGGCGGCAAGATTGTCCGCTCCGCCGTGGCCGGTGTTCCTGCCAAGGGCCGCGACACCATGGGCGTCATTTTCGCGAAGCCGGACAAGAACGACCGCATCATCGAAGTGGCACGCAACAGCGAACGCGGCCTTGATGGCGAGGAAACCGACGACGAACAAGGCGATGGCGCTGACAGCGACTCAGCCGTCAATAGTGTCGAAAATCCTCTTGGAGGACCGTCCGAGGCGGCCAATGACGTAACGTTGGCTGCAAACGGCGGTGCCGATGAGGCGACCGCAACGGCCGAATCGGGATCGGCCGCGGGATCCGCTAATGGGTCCGGCGTCGAGCTGAACGAAGACAACACCGGAGGTAACGAGTGAGCAATTCGGACTCATATCCCAAGCCGAGTACGGGTGTCCCTGGAGGATTCCGGCAGCCGTCGGCCACTCCGCGGGTAGACGCACCGGCCCGTCCCCAGCAGCGCCCGGCGGCATCTGCTTCAAGCCCGGCAGGAACCGGCGCGGAAAGGGTCCCGGGCCAGCGCCCGGCCGTTCCCGGCCAGCGGCCTGCACAGGGTCAGCAGCGCCCCGCAGGGCAGCGCCCAGCCGTACCTGGCCAGCGGCCCGCACAGGGTCAGCAGCGTCCGGCCGCCGGGACTCCGGGTCTTGTGAAGCCGGCACCGAAGGCAAAGGTCCGCCGCGCCCGCCTTCTGGTCAGCAAGGTTGATCCGTGGTCGGTGCTCAAGATGGCATTCCTGCTGTCCGTTGCCCTGGGCATCGTGACGGTGATTGCCGCGATCGTTCTCTGGACCGTTCTGGACCTCACCGGTATTTTCAACCAGGTGGACAGCCTCCTGGGCACGCTGGCAGGTTCGGAAAGCGGTGGCTTTGAACTCAAGAAGGTCGCATCGCTCGGACAGGTTGCCTCCTTCGCCACCATCATTGCCGTCGTGAACGTGGTCTTGCTGACCGCCCTCTCCATGCTGAGCGCGGTGCTGTATAACATTTCGGCAACACTCGTCGGTGGCATTGGAGTGACCCTCACCGACGACTAGCCCAAATCCTCGCAAAGAGGGGGAAACTGCTGGAAAACAGTGGTGAAAATACCTCGATTTGAGATCGGGCCGGGATGTGCTGTAAAGTCATGTCTCGGCCCGAAGAGGTATCGGGGCGTATAGCTCAGGCGGTTAGAGCGCTTCGCTGATAACGAAGAGGTCCCAGGTTCAAGTCCTGGTACGCCCACGGAACCTGCACAGGTTTTGCTCAAGGTTCGGGAAACCGAACCGGAATGGGGTGCGTGTGAAGAAGTTGCTCATAGTTGCAGCTGCGATCGCAGGCGTCCTGCTCTACAAAAAAGTGCAGGAATCCGAAGCCCGGAAAACAGTCTGGAGCAAGGCAACCGACACGGTTGACTAGCCAGGACGCCCGGTCTGGACATGGTGAAAACCATGGAATGATCTGCGGTAGTATGGATGGGTTGCTTCTTATGGGGGCATGGCGCAATTGGTAGCGCACCTGCTTTGCAAGCAGGGGGTTCGGGGTTCGAGTCCCCGTGCCTCCACCATAAGAAAGAGTCCCGGTCAGAAATGACCGGGACTCTTTGCTTTAACCACTTCACTAAGGTTGAAATGTGAATTTCATTGTTGCTGCTTTGGGCGTGCTTGGTGTCGCATCATCCGGACCCCTCATCGCGGGAACGCTTGGCGCCACGTCTGTCACGGCACTGGCTATCGCCTTCTGGCGGAACGCAATCGCCGCCGTCGTCATGGCTTCGCCGGTCCTGATACGCGAACCCCGCCAGTTCCGGGAGGTCACCCGTTACGAGTTCACGTGGTCCGCCGTCGCCGCCGTCGCGTTGGCCTTCCACTTCGCGTGCTTCATCACGGCGCTTCAGTTGACGTCCGTTGCCGCCGCGACCGCCCTGGTGTGCTTGCAGTCGGCGTGGATCGCGGTTTTCCAGCTCCTTCGCGGCACTCGGCACCGTTGGCCGGTCCTGGTCGGCTTGGGCATCGCTCTGGGCGGCGTCGCGGCCATTACGGGCTTCGATATGGGATCTTCGCCCAAAGCTTTCCTTGGTGACGTCCTGGCCCTCGGTGGAGGCGCTTTGGCCGGACTGTATACCTTGGCCGGAGGAAAGGCACGCAAGAGCATGGGGACCGGGACCTACACGACGCTTTGCTATGGGATCTGTGCGGCCATTGTTGCCGTTCTGGCTCTCGCCAGCGGCGAGCCGCTTGTAGGGTTCGACGCCGGAGGCTGGGTGGGGATTGTAGCCATCACCGTGTGCGCACAACTGGTTGGCCACACCGCCTTCAACCACCTTCTCGCCACGATGAGCCCGCTGCTTGTCTCCATGATCATCCTGCTGGAGATTCCCGGCGCAGCCCTTCTTGCCGCGATCTTCCTGCATGAGACCCTGCCTGCCGGGACCTATGCGGGGCTAGCCTTGATCCTGGCCGGACTCGCCGTCGTCGTAGCTGGTCAGCGGCGCGGCAAGGCCGCCGAGGGCAAGATCGCCGAGCTGGGCACTGACTGAGCCCCGGTACGGCTGGCGCGGGAGGTTGCCGAGCGTGTGGCTACAGGCCGCCGCGGCGGACGCCCTGGGTGCTTGAGTTGGCCGTGTGGATTGCCCGGAGTAGCTTTGCTGGAAAATAGACCGAGAAGAACACCACCATAGGGGCCTTCAGCGCCATTTTCTTGACGTTGTGGGCCTTGTAGGTGCGGTCGAAGCGGGTCACGTAATAGCGGTAGTCGCGAGGTGAATCCTCGAGCCTGCGGGCGGACATTCCGGAGACCATCTGCGGCCAGTACTGCACCCTCAGATCGTGGTCGGCAAGGTGCAGGGAAAGATCGATGTCCTCATGCATCTCGTCCTTCTCGTCCAGGCAAGTCTCGTCACGGATGGTTTCCCACGCTGAGCGCCGGAGCGCCATGTTGGAGCCAAAAAGGAAGTGGAACTGGTGCTTCGCAAGCCGAAGCATGAGCTGGCGCATTTTGTCGTCGGCCTTGAGCCCGAATCGACGCATGGGCATGTCGTAGTAGACCACGGGACCTGTGGCGGCCTGTGCAGAGGGATCCGCGAAGGCCTTCTGGACCTGCTCAACCCAGTCCGGTTCCAGGACGGAGTCGGCATCGATCCGGCCCAGAATCTCCGAAGTGGCACTATTGAGGCCGAAGTTGCGGGTGGGAATGAGTCCTTGTGTCTTGTTCTGGCTCAGCAGGATGATGGGGCTCTCCGGGTATTCCTGCTGCATCTGCTGGACGATCTGGGTAGTGCGGTCCTTGGACATGTTGTCCACGACGATGATCTCGTCCGCAGGCACTGACTGATAAACGGCCGCGATAAGGCATTGCCGTATGACGCTTTCCTCGTTGAAGGCCGGAATGACGATTGAAACGCTCGGCTTCACGGGCGCGACGGGTGCGTTACTGGCTGCATCTGCGGAAGATCTATCGGCTAGCATCCCCATAAATCTAGCATCAGGCTGGTGTCCGCTGCGGAAGCCTATGGTGACATGTGGCCAAACAATTGAAGGGACCCCGGCGAACCGGAATCCCTTCAACGTGGAGCGAGTGTGGCTTTCTCCTAGGCGTCGTGCTTGCCTGCTTCGTCCGTGGCTGCCTCGTGTTTGCCGGCCTCGTCCTTATGCAGGCTGGCGGCGATGTTCTTCACTGCGGTCTTGGCGTCGGTCGCCACTTTTGCAGCAGCATCCTTAGCGTCATCGACGGCCTCCTTCGCCTTCTCCGTTGCAGTCTCGGCTTTGTCAGCTACTTTTGCGGCGACGTCGTCAACCTTTTCGGCAACCTTCTCTGCTGCGGCGGCAGCGGGAACCGGTGAAGGGGTCACGGGGACCGGAGTCTTCCACGGGTCTTCTACGGGGCGGCTTGCCTTCCATGCGGCAACTCCTGCTGCCGCAGCTGCTGCAAGAACAGTGAAAATCAAGAGGCCGCGCTTCTTGGGCTTCTTGTTCTTGGCGAGTTCGTTGGAGACTGCCTTTGATGCTTCCTCCGCTGCGGTTTTCAGCTGGGCCTTGGTGGCCTGTGCCTGCTCCTGGAGATTGTGCACCACTCCCGAGTCCACGAGTTTCTGGGCGACGGCATCCACCTGGGCGGGTGCATTCTCGAGGGCGTGGTGGACAACTTCGGAGGCTTGACCGAGCTGCTCGGAGAGCTTCGGCAAGTACTCCTCGACAACCTTGTCCCGGGCGTGGCTGAGGGCCGGCGTGGCCTTGTTGAGTGCTTCTTGGATCTTTGGCGAGGCGTCCTCGACGGCGTCGTGGATCTTCGGCGCGAGGTTCGCCAGGCCTTCCTGGAGTTTCGGCGTGACGGTGGCAACGCCGTCGGCGAGGTTGTGCGCAGCCGATTTCAGGCCTTCCTGGAGTTTCGGCGAAGCGGTGTCGATACCGTGCTGGATACGGGGAACCGCCCAGCTCACAGCTGCTTCGACGCGGGGCGTCGCCCAATCCTTGGCATTCTCGACACCATTCACAACGGTGTGTTCAAGTTCGCGGGCAATCCGGTCCGATTTCTTCACAACTACCTCCCGATCAACATGCTCGTTTGTTGTTAGCCTACGTCGCTTGACCGGCACCGGCTATTGCTCCAGCGGATTCGTGGAAGATTTCACCGAGCGCGGAACCGCCTTCCTAGCCGCCTCGCCGTTGACCCTGCATGAAAGAATGGCGCTATGACCATCGCAACCGCAAAAGCAACTTTCCACACGAGCCTCGGCGATATCGTGGTTGACCTCTTCGGCAACCACGCGCCCAAGACGGTCGCCAACTTCGTAGGCCTGGCCACCGGCGAAAAGTCCTGGACGCACCCGGAGACCGGCGAAGACAAGACCGGTACCCCCCTTTACAACGGCACCATTTTTCACCGGATCATCAAAGACTTCATGATCCAGGGCGGCGATCCCCTCGGCCGCGGCATCGGCGGACCGGGCTACAAGTTCGACGACGAGATCCACCCGGAACTGAACTTCAACGCCCCGTACAAGCTGGCCATGGCCAACGCCGGCGTCCAGATGGGCAAGGGCACCAACGGTTCCCAGTTCTTCATCACCACCGTCAACACCGACTGGCTCTACGGCAAGCACTCCATCTTCGGTGAGGTTGCTGACGAAGAGTCCAAGAAGGTTGTCGACGCCATCGAGGCCGTCCGCACCGGCATGGGCGACCGCCCGGTTGAAGACGTCGTCATCAACAGCATTGACGTCGTCCAGCTCTGATCCCCGGAGTCTGAGCAGCAGATGAGTTACGGAATCCCGGCGGCAGAGCCGTCCGCAGACATTCCGGTGTGCCCCAGGCACCCGGACAGGCCTTCCTATGTGCGGTGCCAGCGTTGCGGGCGTCCTGCATGCCCCGAATGCCAGCGGGCGGCCGCCGTCGGGTTCCAATGCATTGACTGCGTCAATGAAATGAAGCGTTCGACGCCGGCCGTGCGTTCCGCCTATGGCGGCGCCATTTCGACCGGTCGGCCCTTGGCGACGTACCTGCTTATTGGGCTGT
Organism: Arthrobacter sp. 01T419; assembly: GCF_056398865.1. Lineage (NCBI taxonomy): Bacteria > Bacillati > Actinomycetota > Actinomycetes > Micrococcales > Micrococcaceae > Arthrobacter > Arthrobacter sp. 01T419. The sequence goes on along the minus strand of NZ_JBFTQF010000003.1, from coordinate 96,819 downwards.
GCGCCCTGGTGTATGTCCTGCAGTGGCTGATTCCCGGCAATGTGGTGGAGGATCAACTCGCCTTCGCATCTGTCTACGCCACCCCGCATTTTGGCGCCTTCGAACCCTGGCGGATGCTGACCTCCGCCTTTGTCCATTCCCAGGGCTTTGTCTTGCACATCGTGCTCAACATGTACATGCTCTGGATCTTTGGCCAGGTGCTTGAGCCCGTTCTGGGGCGTATCCGCTTCCTGGCTGTTTATCTGCTGTCCGCCGTCGGCGGCTCCGTTGGCTTTCTGCTCCTCACGCCCGTGTTGCCTCCAACCGGAGTTGAAGGTGCGTCCGGTGCGATCTTCGGCCTCTTTGGCGCACTCTTGGTGGTCCAAAGCCGGCGCGGCGGCGACACAAGGCAGCTCTGGATCCTCATTGCCATCAACGGCGTGATCGGCTTCGTTGTCCCCGGAATCGCGTGGCAGGCACACTTGGGCGGCCTCATCACCGGTGGGCTGTGTGCCGCCGTGATCGCCTTTGCTCCGCGTGGACCGCGCCAGGCATTGTTGCAGACTGCCGGCGTGGCAGTGGTGGCCGGGGTTCTGGTCCTGGCTACCGTCCTGCGGGCCACGGCGGGCTAGCCGCTCCTCGCGCTTTCACTACAGGAGCGCCTCCAAGCGATCCATCGATTCTTTGATGCCCGATTCCATGCCGCTTGCCACGGCCATGTCCCTCGCCTCGACCGACGGGAACACCGAGTGCTGCACCACGCGAGTGCGGCCTCCGAGGTCCTCAAACCTGGTGGTGTCCAGCGTGACCTGACCGGGGGCGCCGTCGAATTCGAAGGTCTGGATGATCCTCAATGGTTCCTGGACTTCGTGGAACACCCCGCGGAAGCCGAACTCGTTGCCTTGGCCGTCCGAGTGGATGTAGCGGTAACTGCCTCCGGTCCTCGCATGGCGACGCGGACCCATCCACTTGACCACGAGTTCGGGGTCCGTGAACGCTCGGAACACACGATCTGGTGCGGCGTCGAAGTCGCGGCTTGTGTCGATGAACGGCGTGCCGGCCGTGACGTCAATGGTTGTTGCGTTGGCGCTCATTTTTCTTTCTCCTTTTCCAGATGTTTCTCTTCGACCCGATCAGCGGTCTTACCGCCCAGCGGGGTTTCGTTAGCCAACAGCTCATCCAACCGGGCGAAGCGTTCCTCGGCTTGAAGGCGGTAGTTCTCGATCCACGCCGCCAAGGGACCCAGCGCCGTGGTGTTCAGGTGGCAAGGACGGCGCTGCGCTTCCCTGCTCCTCGTGATGAGCCCAGCACCTTCCAACACCTGTAGATGCTTTGAAATGGCTTGGAGGGTGACGGTGAATGGCTGGGCGATCTCATTGACGGTGGCATCGCCCAAGGCCAATCGCGCCAGTATCCTGCGACGGACAGGATCGGCGAGAGCCATGAAGGCCCTATTGAGCTGGTCTTCAGGATCCAGCTGTTTCTGATCCAGCGCTGCTGTTCCCGCAGTCTCCGGCATGCGTCTCCCCTGCCTGGCTCAAAGCTCAAGCATCGTGGACTTCGGAGTTTTCCACAGCGCCCAAGCGCCCTTGGTTATTCAAATACTTGGATTATTCAAGCTTTTGGTTGATCAACTAGTTCATTGAATAAAAATAGCGTAGAACCTTGAACTGGACCCGTCAATACCTCGGCGAAGTTTTCCACAGGGGTTATCCACAATGTGTGTAACTTACAAGCATGTAGTTCCGTGATGGATTGGCCGTCTGGGGCGAGATGGCGGGGGTGGCGGATTCTCCTGGGGATTAACGTCCACAACTGTGGATAACTTTTGCCCACACGCCTGTGGTTATGTGGATAAGAAGCGCCCTCTTTGGGGATGTGTGGACAACCTCACCATTGGCGGCGGCGGGAGCGTTGTATCAACAGGGTTATCAACATTGTTAATAACTCACATGGTTGTAGTTCGACGATTCATGGTCGGCCTGTAAGCCCGCCGTTACGGGAGTTTTCCACTTTGTCGCCACAGCTTTTCCCCAACTGTGGATAACTTGTGGGTACCTGCCTGTTGTTAAGTGTGTAACTCCGGTGGTGGCGGCCTGGACGGGCTTGTTCGCTACGTGGGTTCAGCGCGTCTGATGGGCGTCAGACCGGGACGTGCTCGGCCTGGGAAGCGACCGCTTGGGGCCTGCGGGCTGCGTCACTGATCCGCAGCAGCAGTGCAACGATGATCCAGTTGGCAAGGAGGGAGGACCCGCCCGCGGAGAGGAACGGCGTCGTCAGTCCTGTGAGGGGAATAAGGCGGGTGACGCCGCCGATGATGATGAAGCATTGAAGCGCCATGGTGAAGGACAGTCCGCACGCGAGGAGCTTCCCGAACGCATCTCGGATGCCTAACGCCGCCCGGAATCCCCTCGTGAAAAGCAGCAAATAGAGGAGCACGATGGCGAACAGCCCTATCAGGCCGAGTTCTTCACCAAGGGAGGCGACGATCATGTCGCTGTTGGCGAAGGGCACAAGGTCCGGGCTTCCGAGTCCGAGGCCTTTTCCGATCAGGCCGCCGTCGGCCATTCCGAAGAGGCCTTGGACAATCTGGGCACTACCTCCGGGAAAGCGGGTGTACACCTGGGGGTCAAAGGCATTGACCCAGGCGTCGATGCGCAAGCCGACGTGGGAAAAGATCTTTGCCGCGGCGTATCCTCCCACACCCATCAGTATCAGGCCGAGAACCAGCCAGCTGGCCCGGCTCGTGGCAACGTAGATCATCACCATGAACAGCCCGAAGAGCAATATGGACATGCCGAGATCGTGCTGGAAGACCAGTACGCCTACACTCGCGGCCCAAGCGGTGACCATCGGTCCGGTGTCCTTGACCCTGGGGAACTGCAGGCGCCCGAATTTCCTGCCCGCCAACAAGATCAAGTCCCGGTTGGAGGACAAGTATCCCGCGAAGAAGACGGCGAGGGTGATCTTCACGATTTCCCCAGGCTGGAACTGCAGGGACCCGAGGCGTATCCAGACATTCGCGCCGTTGATATCGCCGGCGGAAATGCCCGGGACGAGCGGAAGGATGAGAAGGGCAGCGCTGACAGCAAGGGCAATGAAAGTGTATCGGCGTAACAGCCGGTGGTCCTTTAATAGCCACAGCACGGCGGCCGCGACCAGGACCGAGACGATCGTCCAGTTGAGCTGATTGGTCCCCGCAGTGCTCCCGGTTGACGCGTCCAAACGTCGGATCATGGCGATGCCCAAGCCGTTCAAAGCCACGACAATGGGGAGGATCACTGGATCCGCATACCGTGCCCTGAACCGCAGGACAACGTGGAAGACCCCGGCCAGCGCAGTCAAGGTTCCGGCTTGGAGCCAGAATCCAAAATCGAGGGCTTCCTTCTTGTCCACGCTGGTCATTGCGATGGCCCCGACGCCGACGCCAAGGGCGAGTACCAGCAGCACCAATTCGACGTTCCGGCGAGGCTTCGCCAGAACCGCTTGCTGGCTCATGGGCATCTTCTTTCGCGGATTTCGAGCGGGCCGGTCGGTCCCTTCTCAGCGGGTCGGTGTTCAGTGGGTCATCATAGCCCCAGCAGCTGGGCGCCTGTTGGGAATGGAACCCGGCCTTTCAGCGGCCCGGTCCTGTCACAGGCTGTATCACGATGTCGTCGAGCTTTGGGAGCGCGCGCCCAAGCTGATGCCGCGCGTCGTCGACCGTTTCCTCCACGGCGGAGAGGGCCGTGTTGGCAACGACGATGGTGGCCGCCCCCTGAAGACGATGGCCAACCCAGCGAAGCTGCAGCTTCGGCACGGAAAGCACGCCGGGGGTCCTCTCCAACGCCGATTGGGCGTGATCGAGCAGTTCGGGCTCTATTCCGTCCATCAGGCGCCGTCCTACGCTGCGTACAGTGCCCCAGAGCAGGATCATGATGGCCGCCGAAATCAGCAGTCCGACGATAGGGTCGGCCAAAGGGAATCCGAGCAGCACGCCGCCGGCACCGAGTACCACGGCGAGCGAGGTGAATCCGTCGATCCGCGCATGAACGCCGTCGGCGACCAGCGCAGCGGACCCGATCTGCCGGCCAACCCGGATTCGGTAGAGAGCCACGATTTCATTGCCCGCAAAGCCGATGAGCCCGGCTGCGAGAACCCACCACAGGTTGTGGAGGGGTTGTGGATGGAACAGCCGGTCAATGGACTGCCATGCGGCGACCACAGCAGAAAGGGCAACCACGACGACGATGAACAGTCCCGCAAGATCCTCCGCCCGTCCGTATCCGTAGTTGTAGCGGCGAGTTGCCGCTCGACGTCCCAAGATGAACGCAATCCACAAGGGCACGGCGGTGAGCGCGTCCGAGAAGTTGTGGATGGTGTCGGCCAGCAACGCGACGGAGCCGCTGACAAGGACTACAAGAAACTGCAGCACGGTGGTGCCAAGGAGTAAGAAGAGGCTGATCTTCAGAGCCCGAACGCCCTGCGTACTGGACTCGAGGGCATCGTCGATGGAGTCTGCGGCATCGTGGGTGTGCGGGACAAAAAGCTCATACAGCCACCCCTTGAAGCCCTTGTGATGTTCGTGGGAGTGTCCGTCGTGGTCGTGGTCGTGGTCGTGGTCGTGGTCGTGGTCGTGGTCATGGTCATGCGCGTGGTCGTTGGCGTGCACATGGCCCGCCTGATGACCAACTTGCTGGTGACTGTTCATGCCGTTTCCTGTTCTGGGCGGTGGTGTGCAGGGGTGCCGCCGAGGGCGTGTTCCGCTTGGAAGATGGCATCTGCCACCAGTTGGCGGGCGTGTTCGTTCTCCAGCCTGTACATGACCTTGGTTCCGTCCTGCCGTGTTGAAACCATTCTCGCCAGGCGCATTTTGGCGAGGTGCTGGGATACAGCTGCCGGGGACTTCCCCACCAGCTCAGCTAGGGCACCGACGGCCATTTCGCCGTCCCGGAGCGCCAGGATGATCCGGACCCTCGTGGCATCTGCCAACATCGCGAACACTTCCACCGCCAATTCAACATACTGACTGTCGACACCCAGCGAGCAACCGCTCTTATCTGCATTCATACGCAGATTCTTTCACACTTCTCGACCAGTGCCCTTCCGGCGAGTCGAAAAGGCGAAGCGAAAGCCAGGCGGCTACCGGGGCAGGACGGGCCTGAATGAAGTTCTCAATGCCTCCGCGGTGAACTCTCAATGAACCCGGGAACACTATCCACAGCGTTGTTCACACTGGGTAAAACCTCATGTGGAAGGCGTGGCTGCCGGTTACGCACCTGATTCCCGGGGATTTTCGCCCCGTGTACATGGATGTCCACATGAATTGTCCACAGCTGTGGATAAAGTTACGCACTTCTGTGGAAAGAAACGGGGGGTATCAGAGCCAAATTCCGGAACTGCCACGACGATGGCTGTCCACGAGATGGGTATCGATGATGCCGATAGCCTCCATCAACGCGTACATGGTAGTGGGCCCGACGAAGGCGAAGCCCTTCTTACGCAGTGCTTTGGACAAGGCGATCGATTCCGGCGACTGGGTGGCGACGTCGGCAAAGGTACGCGGTTCGGGCGTCGACTGGGGTTGGAAGGACCACACGAAGTCCACCAGTCCGCCTTCGCGCCGCAAGGCGATCGTGGCCTTGGCATTCGTGATGGCGGCACGGATCTTGAGCCGGTTGCGCACGATCCCTGGATCCTGCATCAGCCGTTCGACATCCGCCTCTGTGAAGGCCGCGACGCTTTCCGGGTGAAAGTTCAAGAAAGCGGATCTGAACGCGTCACGCTTGCGCAAGATGGTGGCCCAAGAGAGGCCCGACTGGAATCCCTCGAGGCTGATGCGCTCGTACAGGCCCTGCTCGTCCCGCACGGGCATGCCCCACTCGTGGTCGTAGTACTCGCGCATAAGCGGGTCAACGGATGCCCACGGCGGCCGGGCGAGGCCGTCGTCGCCAATGATGGTGCCGTTCTCGGGCGGGGTCATAGGAATTCCTCCACTGGAAGCCGTGCAGAAGCTGTTGTTGACATTGTGCCCCGGTCCTACGACATTCCAGTGACGCGCATGGTGATATTGATCCGCCCGCTGGGCAGCCCGCAGCCTGCGGGAGCCGTTCCGGGGAGCACTCTGGTGATGCCGTGGTACGCAAAACGCGATGCACCGCCGAATACGAACAGATCGCCGGAGGACAGTTCGACGTCGGTATACGGCTTGGTGCGCGTCTCCGTGTTCCCGAAGCGGAACACGCAACTATCTCCGATACTGAGGGACACCACAGGAGCGCGGGACTTCTCGTCCCTGTCCTGGTGCATCCCCATCTTGGCGGCGTCGTCGTAGAAATTCACCAGCGCGGTGTCCGGCGTGTAGTCCGCGGCTTCGGCGGCGTCACCGTATGCCTCGAACAGTGCTTTGCGGCCCAGCCGCACCATCCAATCAGGAAATGCCAGGACCCGCCGCCCGTTGACGTCGAAAGCTTCGCGCGTGTATTTGTAGGGCTGCCAGTGCCAGCCGAGGCAGACCGTCCGGACGGACATCGGGCGTCCTCCGGGAAGAACCGCGGCACGCAAGGGGACGGGACCACGCGTCCACTCACCGAAACGGGCCGTGATCCACCGCTGCTGCTCCAGGCTGAGCCAGCCCGGAACGTGCACCGCGCCGGGTGCGATCTCCCGTGGGCCGGCGTCGGACGCGTCCGGCAACTCCAGCGGAAACAGCGGTTCCGTCCACCCTGGGCTCATGCTGCCTCGAGGGACAGCAAGGTTCGCTTGGCCTCCGTGCCGCCGAGGTAGTTGCCAAACGATCCATCGGATTTCACTACCCGGTGGCAAGGAACAATCACCGGCAGCGGGTTGGTGGCGCAGGCAGTGCCAACCGCGCGCACGGCTCGCGGACTTCCGGCGGCCAACGCCACTTGCGCGTAGCTTTCCGTGTGCCCGTAGGCGATCTGCGGCAGATGCTCCAGGACGCTAAGCCGGAATCCACGCGAAAGGCTGAAATCCAAGGGCAGGTCGAAATGGTGCCGCGTCCCCGCGAAGTATTCGTCCAGTTCGCGGGCTGCTGGATCCAGGCGGCCAGCTGAGTGGAGAATCCGCGGACTGAGCTTTTCAGCGAGCAGTTGCAGCACGGCGTCGTGGTCTTCCACTTCAAAGGCAACGCGCACTATGCCTCGCTCCGTGGCCGCGAGCAACAGTTTGCCGATCGGAGAATCAAAGGTGCGGTAGGCGATATCGAGCGTGTGTTGTTCCGCGGCCGCTGCCGCGAGACGGCGGTGGAGCCGCTGCAAAACCTCTGGTTCCACGGAGGTTGCGAGGAGCTCGGCGATGTCCGGTTCGTTGTGATTGATGGTCATGGGTTCTCTTCTTTCACGAAGCTCATGGAGCTATCGACGAGAATGGTGCGCAGGGCCTTGACGCCGTCGGCACCTGCTCGACGCGCGGCGTCGGAGGTTCCGCCGAGAAGCACGGCGACGTCTTTGTACGGGAGCCCGGCGAGGTAGTGGTACGCCACCGCCTGGCGCTGTTTCGGCGGAAGGTGCCCGACGGCGTCGAGCACCTCCGCATGGCCGTCGCCGGGGATGCCGAGCCCGGAATGCCTCACAGGCAGCACATCGACGGGAATTGGCTGGCGATTCCGCGCGCGGACGATGTCGATGGACTTGCGGTGCGCGATGGTGACGAGCCACGCCTGGACGTTGGCGTCTGCTGGGAGTTCGGGGTAGGCCTTCAGGGCCGAGAGGAAAGTTTCGGACCAGCCGTCTTCCGCGTCGAGGGGGCCAAGAACGGCCCGGCATACACGGAGCACCGTGGGCCCGTGGTCCCGGACGATCAGCTCGAACGGCTTCTTGGGCGCCATCAGAAGAGCTTGCTTTCCTTCGCCGCCGCTGGTTCCTCGAGTTCCAGGAGGAACCGCTTGTTGTCGAGTCCGCCGGCGTATCCGGTGAGCCTCCCATCGTGCCCCACTACCCGGTGGCACGGAATGACGACACTCAGCGGATTGCGGCCAACCGCCGAACCGACGGCCTGGGAAAGGTTGCGATCGCCCAGTTCGGTGGCCAATTCCCCATAGCTGACGGTTTCCCCGTACGGAATTTGTTGGAGCCTGGCCCAGACCCGCTCCTGGAACGGATTCCCGGAAGCCTTGAAGGGGACGTCGAACACCGTCCGTTCGCCCGCCAGGTATTCGCCGAGCTCTGCGGCAATTTGCTGGAACAGGGGGTCGCCAGCCGGGGCGGCTCCACCGAAGAATTCCGGTGGTGGCATATGCCAGTGACCTTCGAAGAAGATGCCCGTCAGCAGCCCTCCCCGGGCGGTCAGCGTGAGCTGGCCCAAGGGGGACTCAATGGTGGTGTGCCTGGTGGTCATGTCTAGTAGACGGTACAGGCGGCCGAAATGTGAGGTCGCCGCTCAGGAACGCCAGCGCGTGGTCATGAGGAAGCCGATGATCGCGATGCCGAAACCTGCCACGATGTTCCAGGACTCCCACGCCGGCACGGGAAGTTGGCCACTGGTGATATAGAAAGTGATGATCCACAGCAAGCCGACAATCATGAGGCCGAACATCACTGGCTTGTACCAAACGGGGTTCGGCTTGTAGTGCTGTGCGGTAGCCGCCTCGGTGGGGCGGGCGGCCCTCTTGCGGGGCTTGGACTCGGGCACGGATCCTCCTTGGCCGGCTGAATGAATGGCCACGCGCCGTCTTGATATCCTGCAGGAAGGAAAATTCCAGCGGTCAACGCGCACGCGGCAATTCCGGGGTTCTTACTAGCAAACAAGTCTAGCCGGATTTCGGAGGCTGCTCGTCGTGGGGCATCCGCGCCTGTGAAGAGGAGATCCAGTGGCGCAGCAGCAGACGCGGCAAGCCGCTGCCGTACCCGATGACGGCACAGGAACAGGGGCGGGGGTTCCCCGCCCCGGGGGACACAAGCCCCGCTCGGGGAAACGTGAGGGACGGCCAAGCGTGGGTGACGTTGTGCGCAAGATCGTCCAGATCATCGGCGAACTCCTCCTCACGGCAGGTTTCATCCTGTTGCTCTTTGTGGCCTGGGAGCTGTGGTGGACCAATGTCGAAGCCGACGCGCAGCAAAGCCAGGCCATCCAGGGATTCGCCAAGGACTTTGCGGGACCGGTTGTCCCTGCCGACCCTGCCAAAGCGCCGAACTACGGTAAACCCGTAGTTGCCCAGGCTCCCGAGCACGGCGGCATGATCGGCATCATGTATATCCCGCGATTCGGCCCGGATTATTCGCGGCCCATCATCGAAGGAACCGGTGCCGACATCCTGGACACCTTGGGCCTGGGCCACTACGGAAGTACCAGCATGCCCGGGGCGCCCGGCAATTTCGCCGTCGCGGGACACCGCCAGACCCATGGCGCCGTCCTGGACAACATCCATCTTTTGGTACCGGGCGACAAGATCTATGTGCAGACCAAAGACGGCTACTACACGTACGTCTTCCGCAACAACCAGATCGTGCTTCCCTCGCGGACGGACGTCCTTCTTCCGGTCCCCACACGGCCCGGTGCGACGCCTACCGAAAGCTACCTGACCATGACCAGCTGCAATCCGCGCTTCGGCGCGGAAGAACGCATCATCGCGTACTCCCTGTTGGCAAGCTGGCAACCTGCATCCGCCGGGCCACCACAGGACATCGCCAGACAAGTCGCCCAGACGCGCGGAAAGGGCTAAGTCATGTACGGATGGATCTTCCGCCACCTTCCGGGACCCCTGTGGGTGCGTATCCTGACATCAGTGGCCCTCGTGGCATGCGCTTTTGTCCTGATGGTCGAGTTCCTCTTCCCCTGGATGTCACAGTTCACAACCTTCACCGACTCAACGATTGGTTCAGCAAAGCAGCCATGAGCACAACAAAAATCCTCGTCGTGGATAACTACGACAGCTTCGTCTACACCCTCGTCGGCTACTTGCAGGAACTCGGCGCGGAAACCACAGTGGTCCGCAATGACGACGTCACCCTCGCCGAGGCGATCGAACTTGCGGACGCACGGGACGGCGTGTTGATCTCCCCCGGTCCCGGCACCCCGGCCGAAGCCGGCGTCTGCATCGAGTTGATCAAGTGGTGCGGCAGCAGCAACAAGCCGATGTTCGGGGTCTGCCTTGGCCACCAAGCGCTGGCAGAGGCCTATGGCGGCATTGTCACGCACGCTCCAGAGCTGATGCACGGCAAGACCTCGCCCGTACATCACGAGGGCAAGAGTGTTTTCGCCGGGCTGCCATCGCCGGTGACGGCCACGCGCTACCACTCCCTCGCAGCTGTCCGGGAGAGCATCCCCGACGTTCTGGAAATCACCGCTGAAACCGCCAGCGGCGTGGTCATGGGCTTGCAGCATCGCACGGCGCCGCTATGTGGAGTGCAGTTCCACCCGGAATCGGTGCTCACCGAGGGTGGTTACCTCATGCTCGGCAACTGGCTTGAATCACTCGGGATGTCCGGTGCGGCCGCCCGTGCGGCCACTCTTAGCCCCCTGATCCAGCGCTAACCGCGCCCGGCCCTAACCGCCAGAGCCCTAGCCGCCAGAGCCCCCGCGGCTACGAGTGTCGCTTGGGCTGGGTGTAGGGCTGGGGCTCGGGGGCGGAGTGGGAGCTTTCGCGACGATCACACTGATGGTTTTGCCTTGCTCCACAAGGGACTTGAAGGCGTCCCCCTGGCTCGTGACCTTTCCAGGGGTTACTTGCGAATTCTCCTGCTCGGTGACGGCAATGGCCAGGCCGTTCTCCTTGAGCAGGGCCTCTGCATCCGCCACGCTCAAACCAACGAGTTGAGGGACGGACACCTTGCCCGTGGACACCACCAAATCAACGGTGCTGCCCGCGCCCACAACCGCCCCGGGAGCGGGCTTGGTGCTGATGACGGAGCCCGCGGGAACCGTAGGACTATTGGCTAAAGTGCTCGATCCGCCCACAAGACCGGCTTGGCGCAGGAGGTCGCGTGCGGCGGCTTCGGTGAGTCCGCTCAAGCCCGCCGGAACGGTCACCGAGACCGGACCGGCTGAAACGAACAGGATTACGTGTGAGTTCGGTGCCACTTGAGACCCCACGCTCGGGTCTGTATTGATCACCGTACCTTTGGCGACGGTGTCATGCGGGATCGTGCGCGACTCCGGGCTGAGGCTGGCGCCGTAGAGCGCTTGTAATGCCATGGCCTCGCTCATGCCGGCCACTTGCGGCACCTGGACCAACGCCGGCGGAGCCGGCTTCTGGTTCACCGTGCTGTACAACCAGAATCCACCGCCAGCCAGGACAAGCAACGTAAAGATGACCACAACGGCGGCCCATGCACGACGGCGGGACTTCTGCCGGGGGGTCCGCTCCCGTTCAGGGGTGAAACCAAGCGGCATGAGGCCGTCGGGGTCTGGCTCCGATCCCGGTCCGCCGGCGTGCAGGGCCAACAGGGTGTCCTGGTCACCGGCGTTCTGGGCATCGCCCAGCCTCCCGGTCAGGGTGCTGTCCAGGAATTCTGCACCCGTGAGGCCACGCGCCAGGCCAGCTTCGGGAAGGTGTTGCGTGGACGGTACGACGTCCTGGGGATCCGTGGGTGTCCCGGCGGCAAACGCGGGGACCGCCACGCCGTTCTTGGCCGCCCGCAAGGCACGGCGGAAGGCAGCCGCATCTTGGAAACGGTCGGCGCGGTCCTTCTGCAGGCCCTTCGCCAGGACGCTGTCCAGTGCTTCCGAAACTGCCGGATTGAACGTGCTGGCGGGCTCGGGGATCTCGCGGACGTGCTGGTAGGCAACCGAGACAGGACTGTCTCCCGYGAACGGGGGCCGCGACGTGAGCATTTCAAACAGCAGGCACGCCGCCGAGTACAGGTCACTGCGGGCATCCACCGTTTCGCCTCGGGCTTGCTCGGGCGAGAGGTACTGGGCTGTTCCAACCACGGCCTGGGTCTGGGTCATGGTTGCCGCGGAGTCGGCCATGGCCCGGGCGATGCCGAAGTCCATGACCTTGACGTCGTTTGAGTCCCCGGACACCATGACGTTGGCCGGCTTGATGTCGCGGTGGACGATCCCGGCTTTATGGCTGTATTCCAGGGCGGACAGGACTCCGAGGATGAACTCGATGGCTTGATCGATGTCCAATTCCTTGGCACGGATCAGATCGCGGATAGTCCGGCCGGACACGTATTCCATGACGATGTAGGGAACCCGGACGTTCTCCCCTGGACCACCGGACACCGTGTACTCGCCGGTGTCATAGATGGCCACGATCGAGGAGTGGTTCAGGGCGGCCACTGCCTGGGCCTCGCGCTTGAAACGAGCATGGAACTGCGGATCGCGGGCAAGGTCGGCGCGGAGCAGCTTCACTGCCACGGTTCGCCCGAGCAGCGTGTCGGTGCCTTTGTAGACATCCGCCATACCGCCACGGCCGAGCAGTTCACCGAGTTCGTACCGCCCGTTGAGGACGCGCTGGGTTGTCATTGGAGTGCTGTCCTCTCTGTGGGCAGGGGTGGAGCGTCCGGCTGGCATGGTGTCCTACTGACCGGGAGTGGCCGACGAAGACGGGGTCGACTTGGACAGGTGGTAGGTGACCGCGGATCCTGCGGGCACCTTCTGACCGCCGGCAGGATCGGAGCTGACGAACGTTCCAGGCGTCTGGCCGGTAGCTCCGACAACGGGCGTTCCCGGGACCCAGCGCAGACCGGCGCCTTCGATCGCAGCCTGCACTTGTGCCTCGGTGGCGCCCTTGCCGATGGTCGGAACTTGGACCGTTCCCGGGCCCTTGGAATAGGTCACGTCAATCGTGGTTCCCTTGGCGACGACCCCGGAAGGGTTTATGTCAATAACCGTTCCGGGAGTCGCGGGGTTGAAGACTTCTATGCCGTTGACGCCGAGGCCGAGCGCGCCCAGCTCGGAACGCACCTGGTCGAAAGGCCGTCCTTTGTAATGGTCCGGGGCCAGGTTGATTTCCGCAGTGGATGTGGTGGGCGTCGGGCTGGCCGAAGTCTCCGTGGCACTTGGACTCGCCGAGCTTGGCGGCGCGCTTGAAGCCTGGACCGGTGAGCTTGAGGCCGGAGCCGGATTGCTTGGCGAGAACAGCCCCGACTGGGACAGGATCACGCCAACCAAGGCGAAGAGCACGAGCACGATGAGCGCGACGAGGGGCCACGTCCACGGGCTGCGCTTCTTGCGCTGCGGCTCTGCATGGTACTCCTCTTCCTCATGGAAGTACTGGTCCTGCTCGTCAGCCTGCTCCAAACTGCGTTCGGCGGCCAGGGCATGGGCGCGGGAGAGTGCATTTCCACCCTCAGCTGCAGCACCTGCGGCGGCTCCTCCGGCTGCAGCGGCGCCGATCACCGGGAGGGCCGACGTCGACGTCGAACGCGTTTCCTTGCCGTACGGTGAGGTGACAATGCCTGTGGGGGCGGTGGCGATGTCGGTCGGTGCGGTGATGGGGCCTGTGGCGGATTCGAACAGCAACATTCCCGGCACGGCGGCGTGCGCCGCGGAAATGTCGCCTGCGCGGATAGCCTCTGCGGCTTCAGCCAGCTTGATGGCGTCTGCAGGACGGTTCTTCGGGTCCTTGGCGAGCATGGACATCAGCAGCGCGCGCACCGGAGTGGGGAGGCTCTCGGGGAGCGGCGGCGGGGCGTCGTTGACCTGGGCCAGTGCAATGGCGATTTGAGATTCACCGGAGAACGGACGATGCCCGGTGAGGCATTCGTAGCCAATAACCCCAAGGGAATATATGTCCGAGGCCCCAGTGGCCGTCTGTCCCGTTGCTTGTTCCGGAGCCAGGTACTGCGCAGTTCCCATGACCTGGCCGGTCTGCGTGAGGGGGACCTGGTCGGCGAGGCGCGCAATGCCGAAATCGGTAACCTTGACGCGGAAGTCCGGCGTGATGAGCAGGTTGCCCGGCTTGATGTCCCGGTGTACCAGGCCTTGTGCGTGCGCAGGGGCGAGCGCGCGGGCGGTCTGGGAAATGATGGACAGTGTGCGGTCCGGCGAGAGGACCTGCTCGCGTTCCAGGATGCTGCTCAACGGCTGTCCAGGTAYGAGCTCCATTACCAGGTAGGCAGATCCGTCTTCTTCTCCATAGTCGAAGACGTTGGCTATCCCCACGTGGTTAAGCAACGCGGTGTGGCGGGCTTCGGCACGGAAACGCTGAAGGAAGCCGGGGTCGCCCGTATATTCCTCTTTGAGTACCTTGATCGCGACGATCCGGCCAAGGATCTGGTCCTTGGCCCTCCAGACCTCTCCCATGCCGCCAATCGCAATGCGACTGGTCAGCTGGAATCTGCCGCCGAGGGTGATTCCTGACGTAGGTCTCACTTATTCAACACCGCCTCAAAAATCTTCTTCGCGTTCGGACTGGTTAGCTTTGCGCCGGTAGACACGTCAACACCTTCCATGACAATGGTGACGGCCACCTGCGGATCGTTGGCCGGGGCGAACCCGGTAAACCATGAGTTGTTCAGGCCGGTGTCGCCCAACTGCGCGGTGCCGGTCTTGCCGGCCACTTGGACTCCGGGGACTGCAGCGCCACTTGCAATGCCCTTTGACACAACGTCGGTCATCCACGATGTGATCTGGCTGGCGATCTCGGGCGTGGTGGAGGTGCGCAATGTCTCGGCTTTGGGTTCGCTGATGACACGGAGGTCAGGGGCGCGCACCGTCTTGATGAGGTTCGGTTTCATCTGGACGCCATGATTGGCAATTGCCGCGGTCATCAGCGCGATCTGCAGCGGAGTGGCCCTGACGTCACGCTGCCCGACGGCGGACTGGGCGAGCTGAGCCTGGTCCAAGTTCTTGGGGAAGACACTGACGGCGGACTGGAGCTTGAGGAGGTCGCCGAAATCTTGTCCGAAGCCAAACTTGTTGGCCTGGTCTGCGATGGCCTTCTGCCCCAGGTCCAGGGCGATGCTGGCAAACGGCGTGTTGCAGGACTGCTCCAAGGCGAAGGCGAAGTCGGCCGTGCTGCGAGTTGAGCAGTTGCCACCGGCATAGTTGGGGAGCGATGCACTGGAACCCGGCAAGGGCAAGCTGTCCGGGTTCGGCAGCACACTGTCCTTGTTGTACTTTCCGGAGCTCAGGGCGGCCGCGGTATCGACGAGTTTGAACACTGAACCGGGGGCCAGCAGTGCGCCGGTGGGTCCGCTCACGGATTGGTTCAGGTTGATGCCGGGAACCTGGTTGAGCTGCTCGTAACTGGCCTTTTCCTTCGCAGCATCATGCGTGGCGATCAGGTTGGGATCGTAGGACGGTTTGGAGACCATAGCGATGATGGCACCGGTCTTCGGGTTGGTGACCACGATCGAGCCACGCTGGCCGTCGGGAATGAGGTCGTAGGCGAGCTTCTGGATCGCGGGGTCGATGGTCAATTCCACCGATGCCCCCTTCGGCTGGCTGCCGAGGAAAATCTGGCTGACGCGGTCCAGGAAAAGCTGATCGGAACTGCCGGCCAGCTCGTCGCGGAGCTGCTGCTCAAGCCCAGTGGATCCGTAGGTCCTGGAGAAGTATCCGGTGATGCCAGCATAAAGCTCCGGTTGGGGGTAACTGCGCTGGTACTTGCAGGTTTCATCTCCGGCAACGGATTCGGCGATTGGCTTGCCTCCCACAATGATGGCACCGCGGTCGTTGCAGTAGTTCGCCAGGACGGCGCGCTGGTTCCACGGATTGTCATTGAGGTCGCCGGCGCCGATGACCTGGACATAGCTGATCGCGCCGAAGAGGAGGGCGAACATGGCAACGGCTGCCATCCACGAGTTGCGTATGGAATGGTTCATGGGGTCTTCACCGCCTCTGCGGGGGCATGGGTAATGGGCGTAGTGTCCACCGGGCCGCGCGCGGTGTGGGAAATCATGAGCAACAAGCCCACGATGATCCAGTTGGCAAGCAAGGAGGATCCGCCTGCCGCAAGGAACGGAGTGGTAAGGCCTGTCAGCGGGATCAGTCTTGTGACGCCGCCGATCACCACGAAGCACTGCAGAGCGATGGCGAAGGACAGGCCGCAAGCCAGGAGCTTGCCGAAGGCGTCCCGCGTGCCAAGAGCCGCGCGGAACCCGCGGGTGAAGAGCAGCAGGTAGAGCAGTACGACTGCGAAGAGTCCAATCAGGCCCAGTTCCTCACCGATGAGGGCGATGATCATGTCGCTGTTGGCGAACGGGACCAGATCGGGCCTGCCTTGGCCTAGGCCCGTGCCGGCAAGGCCGCCGTCAGCCATGCCGAAGAGCCCCTGGACAATCTGCTCGCTGCCGCCCGGAAAACGGTCGAACACTTCCGGCGTGAAGGCGTTCCACCAGCTGTCCAGGCGGAAAGCGACGTGCGAGAAGAATTTCGATGCCAGGAATCCGCCGCCCAGGATGAGCACGATGCCGATGACCACCCAGCTGATTCGGCTTGTTGCCACGTAGATCATGACGATGAACAAACCGAAGAAAAGAACCGAGGTGCCGAGATCCCGCTGGAAGACGAGGATGCCGATGCTCACGAGCCACGCCGTGATCATCGGGCCAAGGTCTTTGAAACGGGGCAGTTGCATAGGGCCGATCTTGCGGCCGGCTAGCAGGATGAGGTCCCGATTGGAGGAAAGATAGCCCGCGAAAAATATGGCCAAGGTGATTTTGGCGATTTCGCCCGGCTGGAAAGTCATGGGACCCAACCGGATCCAGACGCTGGCGCCCAGCACTTCGCCGGCGGAGATACCGGGAACGAGCGGCAGCACCAAGAGAACCGCACTGGCCGCCAGCGAGATGAAGGTGAAACGACGGAGGAGCCGGTGGTCCTTGAGCAACCAGATGACGGCGATTGACACAGCCATGGCCAGGAGGGTCCAGCGCAGTTGGTTGTTGCCGGTGTCTTCTCCTGGCTGATCCATGCGATGGATGAGGGCAAGTCCCAAGCCGTTGAGCGCGACGACGATCGGAAGCATGATCGGATCGGCATATTTAGCGCGGAACCTGAGGACCATGTGGAACGCGAAGGCGGCCACGACCAGGAGGCTCGACTGGAACCAGAAATCGCTATCGAAAGCGGCTGCGCTGTTGAGTCCGACCATCGCGCTGGCACCGATTCCGACCGCAAGCGCAAGGACCAGGAGGATGAGCTCCACGTTGCGGCGCGGTTTGGGCGTAACGAGGGCCTGGGTCATGGCGACACCGCGCACGTGGGGACCGGCGTGGACGTGGGTGACGATGTCGGCGCACTCGTAGGGCTTGGGCTCGCCGGCGTGGGGCTTGCGGTTGCGGTGGGGATTGCCGTTGGCTTGGGTGTGCCGGTGGGGCAAGTGGCCGGCAGGCCGGTAGTGCCCTTGTCCTGCAGGCTCTTCACGATCTGCTGGGCGTCGGCGAGATCGCGTGCCGGGACGGTCTGGCGAACGGCTTGTTGTGTGTATTCAGGCAGGGAGTCCATGCGAATGGTCGTCTCGGTCTCCACTTTCGAGAGCTGGAGCGGGCCAAGGCTCTGTGAAATGCCGTTGAAAATTGCGACGTGCTGGTTGAATTCACCGACGTAATACCGCGTCTGGGTCCACGCATAACCAAGCCACAACCCGGCGATCACAAAAATGGCCAAGACAGCGGCGATGGCAGGCGTCAACCAGCGCCGCTTCCGGGCGACAAGCGGTTGTGCCTCCGGGCGATCCTGTTCAGCCTTGTGGGTCAGCACCGTGGCAGCACGGCGTGCGACGCTGCGTCCGGCCACAGTGGGGATCGAACCGGTTTCTGCTGCGGTAGCGGCAGCGCCCACCAATTCGTGCGGCCGGCTTGAGAGTTCTTCGCGGAGGATCTCCGCCGACAGGTGTTCACCCAAGTGGGGGTCTGTCGCCGTCGGAGGCTCAGTGGTTCCGGTGGGCTTCGCGGGACCGGCGGCAGCGGGCTCCGTCGCGGCGGCAGACGCTCCGACGTCGGGGGTTGTTTCCGCCGGCTTTGCCACCGGCATCACCGTCGGCAAGGCCGGGCTCGGCGCAGGTCCACCGGCTGAGGCGTCTTTGGCAGGGGCTTTCGCGCCGCCGTCGAGCGTGGTTTCCTTGCTTCGATCGGCTTTTCCGGCAGTCTTGCCGTCGTCGGCTGTCTTTGGCGCGGTTGCTGCGGTCAAGTTGGGTGCGGCTACTGCTTCAGGGTTGACGACCTCGACGGCGGCCGTGCTGAGGTCTTCGCCGGTCTCTTCCACGATTTCCAGGAGCACCACGGTGACGTTGTCCGGAGCCCCATTGGCCAGTGTGAGCTCAATGAGGAGCTCGGCGCATTCGGCGAGGTCCTTGGTTTCGCGGACCACCTGCTCTACCACTGCCCCTTGGACGTAGTTCAGGCCGTCCGAGCAGAGGAGCCAGCGTTCGCCGGGTTCGACGTCGAGCGCGTCCAGGTCCAGTTCAGGGCTCGCGTCCACGTCGCCCAGAACGCGCATGAGGACGTTTTTGTGCGGGTGGGTTTCAGCTTCCTCCGGGCGCAGACGCCCTTCATCGATCAGCCTCTGGACGAAAGTGTGGTCCACGCTGATTTGCTCGAACTTGCCATTGCGCAAGCGGTAGGCGCGGGAATCGCCGATGTGGGCGAAGTGCAGCCGCCTGCTTTCAAGGAGCAAGGCCGTGACCGTGGTGCCCATTCCTGCGAGCTTCGGATCTACATGGACGAGCTCGGAAAGCAGGGAATTGGCCGTTTGGATTTCGTCTGCCAGGACAGTCTCTGCGCCGTCCGGGTAGGAATCGTGATCAAGGTGGATCATGTCCAGCACCGTGGATGCCGAGGCGACGTCGCCTCCCGCATGGCCGCCCATGCCGTCCGCGACGACCGCGAGATGGCGGCCCACATAGGCGGAGTCGTCGTTCTTCGAGCGGATACGCCCGACGTCGGACCGCGCCGCGTAGCGCATGATCAGGGGGCGTTCCGGAGGCAGTGCCTTACCCTCGGAAGTCTGGGGGGAAGCCATGGGCTACGCCCTCAATTCGATGACCGTCTTGCCGATCCTCACGGGGACGCCAAGCTCCACCGGCAGGGCGCGGGTCAACTGTTGGTCGGCAAGGTAGGTGCCGTTGGTGGAGCCGAGGTCTTCGATGAACCATCGGCTGCCCTGGGGGAATAGGCGCGCATGCCGGCCCGAGGCGTAGTCATCCTCAAGGACCAGCGTGGCCTCTTGTGCACGGCCCAGCAGGATAGGGCTCGCAGCCAAAGGAACCGTGGTCCCCTTGAGTGGACCCTCGACGACGACGAGCTGGTGCGCCTGCTGCTTCACGGGCTGGGGCGGCGCTGGAGCGAGCTCCGGATGCTTCCGTACTTCGCGCGCCGTCGGCGTTCCCATGGCAGCTTTGCGGCCGATCACGAGATCTCGACGCATCGTCGAAACGATGCTGAAGATCAACACCCACAGCAGCAGGAGGAAGCCGAAACGGAGTGCGGTGATGGTCAGTTCGCTGATGTCGCTCACGGGCGCCCACCAGAAGGCAGGGAAAGAAGTCTGAAAATGATCTTGGTCCGTCCCATGGTGATGGTGGATCCGTCCGTAAGTTCCACACTACCGTCCACTTTGTGGCCGTTGACGTAACTTCCGTTGGTGGAACCGAGGTCCACAGCGCGGACAACCCCGGCCGCCGTCTGGATTTCGAGGTGCTTGCGCGAAACACCGGTATCGTCCACCATGATGTCGGCCTCGGAGGACCTGCCCAGCACGACGGAAGGAGCGTTAAGGGAATAGCGCTGTCCACCAATGTCCAGGACAGGCTGGAGCCGTGTGGGTTCGCGACTCGGGGCTGCAGGGACATTGGGTCTCGGAGCAGCAGGCGCCGCGGAGCCGTTGGACTTTTCAGTGCTGGAGGTGATTTCGAAGTGGCCCTCGCGCTGGACTTCGTCGTGGCGGAAGGAAATCCGAACCGGTCCCTGAAGGACGTAACCTTGGCTGCGCACGTGCTGTATCACGACGTCGCACAATTCTTCGGCCAGGGGAGTTCCCCATTCTTGGGCGCGACCGAAGTCTTCATTGCTCAAGAGGACCTCGAAGACGTTGGGAGCCAAGGTCCGGCCGGCGGCGATCGTGATGGACTTATTGTCCAGTTCACGGCGAAGTCTGCTGGCTATCTCCACTGGCTCCACACGCGTACGCGACCCGGTGGAGAAGACGCCCCGGACGGCCTTTTCGATGCCGCGTTCAACTCTGTCAAGCAAACCCAAGGTCCTTCTCCTTCCGTTTCGTTGCGCTGCAGTATGAGTGGTCAGGACGAATCCCTGCAGGCGCTCTATGCAGTTGCCGGAGCGCACGCGAAGAGGCTGTCCACAATCCAGATACTACTGGGCAAGACTGTGAATGGCCTTATTCCACAACGCCCGGAAGACCAGAAAAGTTCGCTTGCGCTCCCTGTTTCGGTTCACTTGCCGCATGATTTCTGCATCCTGCGCGGATCCAACAATCCGCGGATCTGGGAGGTTCTTACGGCCCCATCCTTGGTCGATTGGTGTTTTCAAGTGATTGTCCGTTATGCTTGATCTCGCTGCTTTCGCAGGGGTGAGGCCGGGGAAACCCGGTGTGTCCCGGGCGAAAGAAGTTGCGCGCGAGTGGCGGAACGGCAGACGCGCTGGCTTCAGGTGCCAGTATCCGAAAGGGTGTGGGGGTTCAAATCCCCCCTCGCGCACGCAATTTAAGGAACCCCGGTCTTTGGATCGGGGTTCCTTTGTTTAAGCCCAACTGACTCGCACTTAATGTCGCTTTGAGCCCGTTTAGCGACATCTAATGCGAGCTAGTTTGGCTGGGTGCGCAGCGCCCCGAGCCCGGCGATCAGGGCATCCAAGCCCATGCTGAACGCGAGGTCCGAAGGGTAGTTGTTCCGCTCGGGACCCAGGCTCCGGACCGCCGAGGTGAAATGCGGAGTAGAGTCGGCCAGTTTGCCGGAATCGAAAATGTCCGCCGGAGCGTTCGCGTCGAAAGCGGCTCCGAAAATGTAGGCCTCAAGGGCCACGATGCACGGGATGATTTGCTGCTCAGGGAACCCTGCGCGGAGGAACCCCTCGGTGACGGCCTCGTACATGGCGAGGGTCTGTGGGGCGTCCGTCACCGGAAGGACCGCGATCACCGAGATCAAGGGGGTGTGCCTTGCGAAAATACCGCGGTAGGAATAGGCCCACTGCCGCACGGCGTCCTCCCAGGGCAGCGTGCTGAATCCGCCGAAGTCCACCTTGGACATCAGATCCTCTTCCACTAGCTTGAGGACGTCGTCTTTCGAGGACACATGGTTGTAGAGAGCCGACGGCGCCACGCCCAGGGATCGGGCGAGTGCGGCCATGGTGAGGCCGTCGTAGCCCTTCTTGATGACCAGTTCGAGCGCCGCGGCAGTAATTCCGTCCTGGCCCAGGACCGCCGCCATTGGCCGGCCCGCCCTGCGGCGCGCTTTGGTCTCGCCGGGAGCGGGGGTGGGTGCAGGCATCGCTGACCTTTCTGGAGGCTTGTCACCAGCATTATTCCACTGGGGTCTTCACAGCCGCGGCCAATCCAGCTACAGTTGGGATAAATGAACGTCATTCATTTATTGGTCAGCCAACGGGGACGGCCACAGAAAGGACATCATGTTGAATCTTGATCGCGACGTCGTAATTGTCGGTGCCGGTCCGTCGGGGTTGACGGCCGCACGCGAACTGAAGAAGGCCGGACTCAGCGTTGCGGTGCTTGAAGCCCGTGACCGCGTCGGTGGCCGCACCTGGACCGACACCATTGACGGGGCCATGCTGGAAATCGGTGGACAATGGGTGTCCCCGGACCAGACCGCCCTCATGGGGCTCTTGGACGAGCTGGGCCTGAAGATGTACTCCCGCTATCGCGACGGCGAATCGGTGTACTTGGCACCGGACGGAAGCCGCACCCGCTACACCGGGGCTTCCTTCCCGGTCAGCGAGACCACCGCAGCCGAAATGGACAAGCTCACCGCCATCCTGGACAGCCTTGCCGCCGAGATTGGCCCTGAAGAACCCTGGGCCCACCCGAAGGCCCGCGAATTGGACACCATCTCCTTCCACCATTGGCTGCGCCAGAACTCGACGGACGAGGAAGCCTGCAACAACATCGGCCTCTTCATCGCCGGCGGAATGCTCACCAAGCCGGCACACGCTTTCTCGGCACTGCAGGCAGTGCTGATGGCGGCTTCGGCAGGTTCCTTCTCCAATCTCACAGACGAAGACTTCATCCTGGACAAGCGTGTTATCGGCGGCATGCAGCAGGTTTCCCTGCTGATCGCCGCAGAGTTGGGCGACGACGTCGTACTTAACAGCCCGGTCCGCACCATCAATTGGGAGCCGGCCGGTGAAGGCCACCGCGTCACCGTTGAGTCCGAGCGCGCAACCGTCAACGCGCGGTTCGTCATCATGGCCGTCCCGCCGAACTTGTACTCCCGCGTATCCTTCAACCCGCCGCTGCCGCGCCGCCAGCACCAGATGCACCAGCACCAGTCCCTCGGCTTGGTCATCAAGGTCCACGCCGTCTACAGCACGCCGTTCTGGCGTGAAGACGGGCTGTCCGGCACGGGTTTCGGCGCCGGCGCCCTGGTCCAGGAGGTCTACGACAACACCAACCACGGAGACACCCGTGGCACCCTGGTGGGCTTCATCTCGGACGAAAAGGCAGACGCCGTCTTCGAACTGAGCGCAGAGGACCGCAAGAAGGCCGTCCTTGAGTCGATCGCGGGCTTCCTTGGCGAGAAGGCCCTTGACGCCGAGGTCTACTACGAATCCGATTGGGGTTCCGAGGAATGGACTCGGGGAGCCTACGCGTCTAGTTACGACCTTGGCGGCTTGCACCGCTACGGCAAGGACCAGCACGCCAACGTTGGACCTATCTACTGGTCCTCCTCCGATCTGGCTGCCGAAGGCTACCAGCACGTGGACGGCGCAGTCCGGATGGGCCAGGCAACTGCCGCCCGGATCGTCACCGCCAACAACCGCATCGCTGCGGTTCCGGTCGCTTAGGAAGCGTTACTAAATCCACACGTGAGGTCTCGACTCTTTCGCCAGGTGAAAGGGTCGAGACCTCACGCATGAAAGTCCGTCCCCGATTTCCTCGCCAAGATTGTTGAACAATCTTGGCGTTTCAGGCATGATAGTGAGGTATTCAACCTGAGACGGGGATCACAATGCCTTATATCGACCTCAACAGCGACGTCGGAGAATCCTTCGGCAACTGGACCATGGGCAACGACGCCGCAGTCTTCCGCTACGTGTCGAGCGCCAACGTGGCTTGCGGATTCCACGCCGGGGACCCCAGCACCATCGCCAGCACGTGCCGTGAAGCAGTCGCTGGCGGAGTGACGATCGGTGCGCACGTAGGCTACCGGGACCTCGCAGGCTTTGGCCGACGCTTCCTGGACTGCTCCGCCACGGAACTGGCCGACGACGTTCTCTACCAACTCGGCGCGCTTCAGGCCCTGGCCCGTGCTGCCGGCGCCGAGGTCAAGTACGTCAAACCGCACGGTGCCCTCTACAACACGATCGTCCACCACGAGGTCCACGCCCAGGCAGTAGCCGACGCCGTCCATGCCTTTAGTCCCGAACTCCCACTCCTTCTCCTGCCGGGCTCGGTTGCCCTCGCCAAAGCCGAAGCGAAGGGCCTCCGAGCCGTAACCGAGGCCTTCGCCGACCGTGCCTACAACCCGGACGGCACCCTCGTATCCCGCCGCGAAGAAGGCGCCGTCCTGCACGATCACGCTGCCATCACGGAGAACATGGTCCGCCTGGCAACAGAGGGCAAGCTCGTGGCCCGCGACGGTTCCGTGCTGGACGTCCACGCCGAAAGCATCTGCGTCCACGGAGACACTCCCGGCGCCGTCGCCATGGCAGCCGCCGTCCGCTCCGGGCTCGAAGCCGCCGGAGTCACCGTGCGGAGCTTCGCGTGAGCGTCACGGGAATACGCTGGTCTGGTCCGCGCGCCCTGCTGGTGGAATTCTCCGACCTCGCTTCCGTGCTGGCGTTCCATTCCCGGCTGCTCGCCGAGCCGCTTCCGGGCCAGCTCGACGCGATCGCCGCGGCAGCGACCGTACTACTCAAGTTCGGCACGCACGCCGAGGCACTTGCCGCGCGCACCGCCGTCGGGCACGTTGACATGAGCGCGGTGCCGCAAGACAGTTCCCGCGAGGTCACCATTGAGGTGGTGTACGACGGCGAGGACCTCGCCGAGGTGGGCATGCTCACCGGGCTGGGGGAGGAAGGGGTCGTGGCCGCCCACACTGGACAGCTCTGGACGGCAGCGTTTGGCGGATTCGCCCCGGGCTTCACCTATCTGCTCGGCGAGAACCACAGCCTCGACGTTCCTCGTCGAACCTCACCCCGCACCTCGGTTCCAGCCGGGTCCGTGGCGCTCGGCGGCACGTTCTCCGCGGTTTACCCGCGGCAGTCCCCGGGCGGCTGGCAGTTGATTGGACGCACGACGGCGGTCCTCTGGGACCTCGAGCGGGAGTCGCCGGCGCTCGTCCGTCCGGGAGATAGGGTCCGGTATGTGGCGGTCCGGGAGGTGGTTGAGGTGACGCCCTCGCCACGGGTGGTTGCCGATGAAGTCACCGGTCCCGCCTTGGTGGTTGGCTCACCTGGCCTGCAATCCCTGATCCAGGATCTCGGCCGCCCCGGTCTGGGGGACTTGGGAGTGTCCGCCGCGGGTGCCGCGGACCAGCAATCGGCCCGACAGGCCAACCGTTTGGTAGGCAACGAACCCGGCGCCGCCGTTGTGGAAACGGTGCTGGGCGGACTTTCGGTCCGGGCCGTCGGTGACCAGGTGCTCGCTCTTGCCGGAGCGGTGGTGCCCTTGGAAATCCGTGATGCATCGGGGGCTCCGGCCCGCTGCGCCGCCATGTGCGCGCCCTTCGCTCTCCTGGATGGGGAAACCCTCAGCCTGGGCGCAGCTACCCGAGGGGCCCGAAGCTACCTTGCCGTCCGCGGCGGGATTGATGTGCACCCGGTGCTCGGCAGCCGCTCAAGCGACTCGATGTCCGGAATCGGTCCCGCGCTGTTGTCGGTCGGGACTCGCCTCCCAGTTGGAAGAGCGCCGCTCTTCCAGATGGTCGGCGCTCCCGAGGAATCGACGCTGCGGCTAGGAGCGGGCGCGGCGGAACTCCGCGTCACCTTGGGCCCGCGGGACGACTGGTTCGACGCTGGAGCCCTCAAAGCGCTCACGGAGCAGGGCTGGATCACCACCGAGCAGTCCAACAGGATCGGTGTCAGGCTTATGCCCGGCAGCCCAGGCCGGCGCCTCGAACGAAACTGTGCTCCCGGCCGCGGCGTTGGCGAGCTCCCCAGCGAAGGCGCCGTTGCCGGCGCACTCCAAGTGCCGCCCAGCGGCCATCCCGTCCTCTTCCTGGCCGACCACCCGGTGACCGGCGGATATCCGGTGATTGCCGTCGTCGTACCCGAAGACCTACCGACGGCGGCGCAGCTGCCGCCCGGTCACAGCGTGCGGTTCACGATCGTGGACCCCGCAACCCTCGAACCACTTGAAGTTGCCGTTGCTGGCGCTGTATCCGAAGGAACCCAGCCATGAAAAAGGTCCTGATCGCCAACCGCGGCGAAATCGCCGTGCGGATTGCGCGTGCCTGCTCCGACGAGGGCTTGCAGTCTGTTGCCGTGTATTCGGATCCCGACGCCGATGCCCTCCACGTACGGTTTGCCGACGAGGCCTACGCACTGGGCGGTTCCACCGGCGCCGAGACATACCTGGACATCGCCAAGCTGATCGACGTCGCCCGCCGCGCCGGTGCCGACGCCGTGCACCCCGGATATGGCTTCCTGTCCGAGAACGCCGACTTCGCGCAGGCCGTGATCGACGCAGGCCTTACGTGGATCGGCCCCGCGCCGCAGTCGATCCGGGAGCTAGGCAATAAGGTGACGGCCCGCGAGATCGCCGTCCGCGCCGGGGCTCCACTGGTTCCCGGCAGCGATGGGCCCGTAGCCAACGCGGCGGAGGTCCTTGCTTTTGCCTTGGAATACGGCATGCCCGTGGCCATTAAGGCTGCTTTTGGCGGGGGTGGGCGCGGGCTCAAGATTGCGCGACGCCTGGAAGACATCGAGGACGCCTTCGAATCAGCAGTGCGCGAATCCAAGGTGGCGTTCGGACGCGACGAATGCTTCGTGGAGCGTTTCCTGGACCAGCCAAGGCACGTCGAGGCTCAGGTCCTGGCCGATATGCACGGCAACGTTGTGGTGCTCGGTACCCGTGACTGCTCCCTGCAGCGCCGCAACCAGAAGCTCGTGGAAGAGGCTCCGGCGCCGTTCTTGAGCGCCGAGCAACGGTCCCTGATCCATGAATCGGCCAAGGCTATTTGCCGTGAGGCCGGATACTACGGTGCCGGAACTGTGGAATACCTCGTGGCCGTGGATGGCACCATCTCCTTCCTCGAGGTCAACACGCGCCTGCAGGTTGAGCATCCCGTTACCGAGGAAACGTGCGGTGTGGACTTGGTCCGCGAGCAGTTCCGGATCGCCGCGGGCGGTACCCTCTCCCTGACCGAGGACCCCGAACCGACCGGCCACGCCTTCGAATTCCGCCTCAACGCCGAGGATCCTGCTCGCGGCTTCTTGCCTGGCCCCGGCACGGTGGACGTGTTCGAAGCGCCCACCGGTCCGGGCATCCGCGTGGACTCGGGCGTTCGATCAGGATCGGTGGTTCCCGGAGAATACGATTCTCTCCTGGCCAAGCTGATTGTCCGTGGCGAAAACCGGCAGCAGGCCTTACGCCGTGCCAAGGCTGCCCTGGACGAGATGCAGATCAAGGGTTTGCCCACCGTCCTGCCGTTCCACCGGGCCGTGGTCCGGCACGAGGCCTTCACCTCGGAGGACAAGCTCGGTGTCTACACCACGTGGATTGAGACCGAGTTCGCCGAAGCGCTGGCCGCGTCGCCGGAGCTCGCCCGTGTGGCCCCCGGCTCCGAACGCAGCACGTTCACGGTGGAGCTGGACGGGAGGGCGGTCCAGCTGGGGCTCCCCGTCCGGTTGTTTGAAGCGCTGATGAGCGGCGGCGGCGGTGGTGGTTCCGCGGCTTCGGCTGCGGCTCCCTTGGTGGCCGACGACGCCGGGCTGGCCTCCCCGATGTCCGGCTCGCTGGTGAAATGGCTGGTCGAGGACGGGGTGGCCGTGGAAGCTGGCCAACCAGTGGCGGTGTTGGAGGCCATGAAGATGGAAACCACTGTCCCAGCCCACCGTTCCGGCACCGTGGCACGTGGTCCGCAAGAGCCAGGGGCCGCCGTCGGGCGCGGAGAGGTGCTGGCGAGCATCGGCTGAGGCGTTCGCGCGCACATTCTGCTGGATCATCAGCGGCGGAACCGACTTTTTGCCGCGGATTTCCGGGCCTTGTCCGAGGCTTGGACGGAATGATCCAGCAGAATGTGTCGAGGTGATGGTTCGGTAGATTTGGAGGCATGCCCATGAACGCTGCGCTTCAAGGAATCGCCGACGCCGGCCACGCCACCCATGCCCATACTGGAGCGTGGGTTGCCGCCCAGCTTCGCCAGCGCATTTCGGACGGTTTGTTGCCGCCCGGCACGAAGCTCTCCGAGCAAGCCCTGTCCGAGGCCCTCGGAGTTTCCCGGAACACCCTGCGGGAGGCTTTCACCGTGCTTGCCGGTGAATCAGTGGTCCAGCGCATCCCTAACCGCGGGGTGTTCGTTGCTGCCCCCGGAGCCGACGACGTCCGGGAAATCTACCGGGTGCGTCGCCTCATCGAGCCGGCCGCCGTCCTATGGGGCGATGTCCCGGCTGGAGCCCTTGATGCCATGGACGTCATTATCGACAAAGCCCGGGCTGCCCTCGCCGAGGGATCGGTCGCTGGGATGGCGGACGCCAACCAGGAGCTCCACAAGGCCCTGGTGTCGTTGTCCGGAAGTGCTTCCCTGGACGCATTGATGGAGAAAGTGCTGGCCGAGATGCGATTGGTATTCCACGCCATGGCAACCACGCCCGACTTCCACGGCCATTATGTGGAACGCAATGCCGCCTTGGTTGCCCAGATCCGTAACGGTCAGCGCGAAGAGGCCGCGACCGAGTTGCGCCGTTACCTGGACGGTGCGGAGCACGAGCTCCTGGTGCACATCGGAGCTATTCCCTAAGGCCTGGCCATTGGGTTTCGGTGGTCAATCACGAAACCAAAGTGAGCATATGGACCACTGCCTGAAACCGGTGTCATTGAAATTCTTACCGGATTGTTTGACCGGGCAGTGTTTGCCTGAATACGGCCAATTTTGATGTAGATTCTATTCATGGATTCCCTGCCGCATCGGACTGCAAGCCTCATGGATGTTGCGCGCCTCGCCGGCGTTTCACGTTCGACGGCGGCACGGGCATTGGGTGGGTATGGATCCGTCAGCAGCGAGCTTGTCGCCATGGTGGTCGCTGCCGCGGAAACCCTGGGATACCGCGGAAATGCCCTTGCCCGCAGTGTTAGCTCGGGGCGGTCCCACACGATCGGCGTGGTTGTCAGCGACATTGAGAATCCATATTTTGCCCGGGCAGTCCGGGGTATCGCGGACAAAGCCAAAGAATCCGGGTTCGACGTCATCCTTGCCAACACGGATGAGAACGTCGAGGCGGAAAGGGCTGCGGTTCAGGTTTTCCTCGACAAGAGGGTGGATGGATTGATAGTTGCTTCCGCGACGCGGAGCGACTCGGCACATTTGCTTGATGTGGTCAGGATGGAAAGGCCCCTGGTCCTGTTTGACCGGCGGCCGGACGACGTCGTTGCGGACCGGGTCGGGACGGATTCATACAGTGACGCCCGCAAGGTTCTGGCCCACTTGGCGGAACATGGTCACCGAAGGATTGCTTTCGTCTCGGCGACCACCAAGACGCCGGCGGAACTGGAAGCAGGGCACCCGTTGCCCATTTCGACCATTGCGGACCGCGTGCGCGCCATCAAGGACGAGTCCGCCGCGACCGGGCTGGAGTACCAGTTCGTTTCGGGAGTCATGACTCCTGAGCTCATACACGCTGCCGTAACTGAGCTGCTGCGCTCTCCAGCGCGCCCCACCGCGCTGATCATGTCTTACAGCCGGTTAGCCCTTCCTGCCTTTCAGGCCATCAAGGCGCTCGGGCTGCGGGTTCCGGATGACGTGTCCTTGGTTTGCCTGGATGACACCGACTGGATGACCGTCAGCGCGCCTCCCGTTTCCGCTGTGCACGTCCCGTCATATGAATTGGGGGTTCGTGCCGCGGAGATCCTGCTCGCCAGGATTGCCGGCGGCGGGCCTGAATCAATGGATCATCTCCTTCCCACTGAGTTCGTGGAACGCGAATCGGTGGGACACCTGAGCCTTGCGACTCCGTAATTTCCTCGTGCTGACAGCGGGCGGTTAGTCGGCTACCTGGCCCGCTTCTCACCGCGGCAGAGCGCGCCTTCCAACCGCGCCTGCCGGGCGCCGCGCTTGCCTTGAATCCTGCCTCAACGCGCCGACGTCGATGTAGCAAACCAAAAAACTATTGATGAAGATACCGGTGTCCTGTACGGTTCGTCAGAAGAGACACCGGTCTCTCCAAAGAGAATGATACCGGTGTCTCAAATGGCGATGACGCATGTTTCAAGCATGAACATTCTCTGTAAATTGCATGTTTCGATCGCAGAAATATCTCAAATTTCATTGACCTCGCTGGTTTACTAAGGAAATACTTTAGTTGCACCCAAGGTGACGTAGCTCACCGGATGCAACTCACCACTGGCAAGACACCGATAGATCTAGGAGTTTCACTCATGACAGGACAGACCAAGCTGTGGGGCGGCAGGTTCGCCGGCACGTCAAGTCCGGAGCTGTCCCGCTTTTCCCGTTCTGACCCCCGCTACTTTGCCTTGGCCCCTTATGACCTCCATGGTTCCCGCGCCCACGTCAGGGAGTTGAACCGGGCAGGACTCATCAATGACGACGAGTTGCCCGGCTTCCTCACCACGATCGACGAGTTGGCGCATGATGTTGTGCAGGGCAAAGCAATTCCGCAGCAGGGGGACGAAGATGTCCACACCTTCTTGGAGCGCTTGCTGATCGAGCGAATGGGACCCGTCGGCGGCAAGATCCGGGCGGGGCGGTCCCGCAATGACCAGGCAGCCAACGATCTCCGCCTCTACATGCGGGACAAGGTCCGCGGGGTCAGCGCCCTCGTGCTGGAGTTGGCCGAGGCTCTGGCAGGGCAGGCCGAGCAGCACCTTCACACTCCGGTGCCGGGATTCACCCACCTTCAGTCGGCCCAGCCCGTGGTCTTCGCCCACCAGCTTCTGGCCCACGCCCAGCCGCTGCTGCGGGACTTGCACCGCTTCCAGGACTGGGACCGCCGCTCGGCTGTCTCTCCGCTCGGAGCAGCGGCTCTTGCCGGTTCCACTTTCGCGCTCCAACCGGAGCTTGCAGCCCGGGAGCAGGGGTACGAGACGAGCGCCGAGAACTCGATCGACGCCGTCGGAAGCAGGGATGCGGCGATCGAATTCCTGTTCGTCTGCTCGTTGACCTTGATCGACATCTCCCGGCTGTGCGAAGAGATCATCTCCTGGGCATCGCAGCAATTCGGCTGGATCCGCATGGATGACGCCTACTGCACGGGCAGCTCGATCATGCCGCAGAAGAAGAACCCGGACATCGCCGAAATCGCCCGGGGAAAGTCGGGCCGGGTCCTCGGCGACCTCATGGGCCTCATGGCCAGCGTCAAGTCGCTTCCCTTGGCATACAACCGGGACCTCGCGGAAGACAAGAACGCAGTCTTCGATGCCGTCGACACCCTGGAGGTGGCACTTCCGGCCCTCAGCGGGCTAGTGCGAACCTTCACTGTCAACGTCGAGGTCACCACAAAGCAGGCGACGGCGGGGTTCACCCTCGCGACGGAAGTCGCCGATTGGCTCGCCAAGCAGGACATCCCGTTCAGCGAGGCGCATGAGATTTCGGGAGCCTTGGTCCGTTTCTGCGAAACGAACGGACTGGACTACGGGGATCTCAGCACTGAACAGCTCGCATCCGTGGACCCGCGCCTCACCCCCGAGGTGAAATCGGTCCTGACGATCGAAGCCGCCCTTGAGGCACACTCGGGCTTCGGCGGAACCGCACCGCATCGCGTTGCGGAACAGCTCACCCGCCTGCGGGCAAACCTCGACCAGGTGAAGAGCTGGACCGGCAACTATCAAGGCCTGCGGGTCACGCCGGAAGACCAAGGCTAGAAAGGGTGGTCCGTGCCATGACCACGCTCTCTGCCGCACATCGATCCCCAACCTAGGAACAGCCAGGAACAGCTATGAATACTCAAATCGAGCCGCGCGTCGCGAGCGACGTGCCGGAGCTGAAAATTGTCCCGCGCCGCCACATAGGTCGCTGGGCCGGGGCGGCCTTGGTGGTGCTCCTGTTGGTTTGGCTGGGAATCTCCTTTTCCCGTGCACAGATCGACTGGGCAACTGTCCAGGAATACCTGGCGGTCCCGGTGTTGATCCAGGGCATCGGGGTGGCAATTGTCCTCACGGTGATCGCCATGGTCATCGGACTCGTCCTGGGCGTCGTCACGGCCGTCATGCGCTTGTCCAAGAACCCGGTGGTGTCAGGTGTGGCCTGGCTGTACATCTGGGTCTTCCGTGGAACTCCGGTCTACCTGCAATTGCTCATGTGGTTCAACTTGGCCCTGATCTTCCCGTACATCGGTATCCCGGGGGTGTTCCAGGGCCGGATGATCGACCTTCTGACCCCGTTCGTGGCGGCCTCGATCGGCCTTGGCCTCAATCAGGGCGCCTACACCTCGGAGGTAGTGCGGGGCGGGATCCTGTCCGTCGATGAGGGACAGACCGAAGCCGCACAGGCAATCGGCATGACCCGACTCCAGGCGATGCGGAAGATCGTCCTTCCGCAGGCTATGCGGGTCATCATCCCGCCCGTTGGCAACGAAGTGATCGGCATGCTCAAGACCACCTCGCTCGCCTCGGCCATCGGCGTCAGCGAAATCCTCTCCGAAGCCCAGCACATCTACTACGTGAACAACCGAATCATGGAGCTCCTGATCGTCTGCGCGGTCTGGTATTTGGGAGCTGTTTCGCTCCTGAGCATCGGGCAGTTCTACCTGGAACACTTCTTCGCCAAGGGTTCCTCCAGCAAGCAGCTTCCACTGACACCGCTTCAGCGGCTGAAGAGCATCTTCGGCACGAACAGAAAGGCCATCCGATGAGCGACGTCCTTGTCAGGGCCGAAAACGTCCACAAGAGCTTCGGCCTCAACGAGGTCCTGAAAGGGATCAACCTTGAGGTCAAGTCCGGCGAAGTGGTGTGCCTGCTAGGGGCCTCGGGATCCGGCAAAAGCACCTTCCTGCGCTGCATCAACCACCTTGAGACGCTTTCCAATGGCCGTATCTGGGTTGGCGAAAGTGTGGTGGGCTACCGCCAGGACGGGAACCGCCTGTTTGAACTTTCGGACAAGCAAGCTGCCCGGCAGAGGCAGTCCATCGGCATGGTCTTCCAGAGGTTCAACCTGTTTCCGCACATGACCGTCCTCGACAACATCATCGAGGGCCCCGTCTTGGTCAAGAAGGAGAAACCGGCCGAAGCCCGCAAATTCGCTTCGGAACTGCTGGCCCGGGTGGGGCTCGCAGGCCGGGAGGACTCCTACCCTCGGCAGCTCTCCGGAGGCCAGCAGCAGCGCGTGGCAATCGCCCGGGCGCTTGCCATGAGACCGGAGTTGATCCTTTTCGATGAGCCGACGTCGGCGCTGGACCCTGAGCTCGTGGGCGAAGTCCTCGATGTCATGAAGGACCTCGCACGCTCGGGCCTCACCATGATCGTGGTGACGCACGAAATCGGCTTCGCCAAGGAAGTCGCAGACCGTGTGGCCTTCATGCACAACGGGCAGATCGTCGAGATGGGCCCGCCGTCCGAAGTCATCGGAAACCCCCAGCACGAACGTACGCAGGCTTTCCTGTCCCGCGTCCTGTAGCCCCTTACCCCAACCGCATCCCTCACAACAACGGAGCCATCATGAAGCACCTCAAGACCGCCGCCCGCCTCGCCGCGGTGGCCGCCGCCGCAACCTTCGGCCTGACCGCCTGCGTGGGTGGACCGGTGGCCGCACCTTCTGCATCCGCACCTGCCGGTCTTCCGCAGGAAATCAAGGATGCCGGAAAACTCCGCATCGGGCTCTCTCCCGATTTCCCCCCGATGGAATTCCGGGACAATGACAAGAACCTGGCCGGCCTCGACATCGAGCTCCAGCAGAAGCTCGGCGAAGCCCTCGGCGTGAAGGTTGAAGTAGTGGAATCGCCGTTCGACCAGCTGATCAACTCGGCCCAGACCGGCCGGGTCGATGTGGTCATGTCCGGCATCTCGGACACCATGGAGCGCCAAAAGAGCGCGGACTTCGTGGACTACTTCAAGTCCCAAGGCCGCTTGTACACATCGGGAAGCCGAGCCGGCGAGTTCACCAAGCAACAGGATGCCTGCGGCAAGAAGCTGGCTGTGAGCGGAAAGACCGATTATTTCGAGCAGGTCAAGGCGCTGAGCAAGACCCTCTGCACGGACAAGGGCCTGCCGGAGATCAGTATCCTTCCCACGGACTCCGGGGCAGCAGCACGCTTGCAGATCGACCAGGGACGCGTGGACCTTGCCGTCCAGGGCGCCGAAAACCTCGCGTACTTCGACAAGACCGAGCCCGGGAAATACAAGGCCGTGCTTGATTCCCTTCCGGCCAAGCCGTTCGGCATCCTTGCCAAAAAGGGCAACACGCAACTGGTGAACGCCATCCAAGACGCCCTCAACAAGGTCAAAGCCAGCGGCGACTACCAGAAAATCCTGGACAAGTGGGGCCTCGGCTATGGCTCCATGACCCCGGAAGTCAACGGCGTCAAGTCTTGATTCCGTTGAACAACGAAGCGGGGGCGGCGGTGTGGCCGGCAACCAAGCGGGCCGCCGTCGCCCTCGCTTTCGATCTGGACGGTCCCACGGGGGACGCCATGCTCAAGGGCACCATTTGGGACCGTCCCGAGTATTTTACCCAGGGGGCCTACGGCCCTTGGCGGGCCCTGGACCGCATCCTTCGGCTCCTTGAGCGGCACTCCTTCCCGGCGACGTTCTTCACCCCTGCATGGGTGGTGAAGACCTGGCCGGAACAGTGCCGCCGGATCGTGGAACAGGGACACGAGGTGGCGCACCATGGCTACCGGCACGAGAAATATTGGGACCTCAGCTTGGAGCAGCAGCGCGAGGTCATCGAAACCAGCCAGCGGATCTTCCACAATGTCCTGGGGACCACGGCCGTCGGTTTCCGGACTCCGTCGGGGGACTGGCGCCCCGAAACGCCGCTGCTCTTGGAGGAGCTCGGCTTCGAATACTCCAGCTCCATGCGCGGCGACGACCGGCCGTACTTCCATCCCGGAGGACGCCTCGTCGAGATTCCTGCGCGTTCCGAAATGGACGACTACTCGTCATTGGCTTACACGACCAACCCGGACTGGCCCTCGGGCGGCGATCGGATAGCCAGCTACGAACTGACCTTGGATAACTGGATGCGCGAATTCGACGGCTACCATTCCGAAGGTTTATGCCTCTCGACGATCTTCCACCCCAAAGTGGTGGGCCGGCCGGGCCGTGCCGCACTCCTAGACCGCTGGATGGAGCACATGGGCGCCCAAGACGACGTGTGGTTTGCCAGTTGCCGGGACGTGAGCCGCTGGTGGCAATCGCGACAAGCGCCAGATCTGCAGGAGAAAGCTTGATGACGACGCCGGAACAGCAGTCCCCGACGCCGGGCCATCAGTCGCCGGATCCCGCCCGCTGGCCGGAAGGCAAGAAGAGCGCTTTCGTCCTCACCGTGGCGTTCGAAGCGGAACTGTCCATCCTCTCCGCAGCCCCGGACGCCGTCGACCGCGCCAAAAGCCTTTCCGTGGGGCAATATGGCGCCACGCGCGGCGTCGACCGCTTACTCGCGGAACTCGAGCGCAGCGGAACGCGAGCCAGTTGGTTCATCCCCGGACGCAATCTGGAGGTCTATCCGAGGCAACTCGAGGCGGTGGCCGCGGCTGGCCACGAACTCGCCAACATGGGCTGGGCGCTGGAGGACTTCGGCGGCCTGGACCTCGACGGACAGCTGGAATCGATCCTCAGGGCACAGGCTGCGTTCCATGACCGCCTCGGCTTCCGGCCGGAGGGTTTCCGCGTCGGTCGCGGATCGTACGCCCACGGCCTGCCTGCCGCATTGGCTGGCCATGGCTTCAGCTGGTCGTCCTCGTGGCATGGCGACGACATTCCGCACTTCCACGCGGGGGAGGCGAGTCGGCTGGTGGAGATCCCCAGGCATCACGAACTGGACGATTTTCCCTACTTCGTGTTCAATTTGGACCCGCCCCTTCCCAAGGGCAGCCCGCGCATCGCCTCCACCCGGGAGGTCCTGCGGAATTGGATCATCGAATTCGAGGCCTACCGGACCGAAGGCCTTTGCTTCGTCCTCACCGTCCACCCCGAGATTATCGCGACCCCGGGTCGAATCGGGATGCTGCGCGAATTCATGGACCATGTGAACCGCCACGACGACGTCTGGGTTGCCACGGGCGGCGAGGTCGCCGCGTGGTGGCGCGAACGCGGCGAATCGAATGCAGCCGGCCATCCCGCGGAAATCTTCCACACCATCACCACGTCAGGCAAAGGCAAATGAACCATTCCCGGAGCGCATCCGAGATCTTTTCCGACTTCATCACCTCGCTCAGCTTCCAGGACATCCCGGACAGCGTGCGCCACCGGGCGAGGATCCACATCCTGGATACCCTCGGGGCCGGGATCGCGGGTGCGGCTTCCCGGGAAGTCGCCATCAGCCGTTCAGCCCTTCTGCCCGGGTACGGCCTGGCCGGTGACGGCTCCAGCCAGACGGGATCAAAGGCCGCGCCCCTGTGGGGAGCTCCGGCCGTGGCCCCGCCCCTCGCCGCCGCTTTCATCAATGGCGTCGCGAGCCACGCCTTTGAACTGGACGACTCCGGCGGCTGCGATCATTCGGGGGCTGTTGTCCTCCCTGCGGCCCTCGCCGCGGCGGCCATGCAGGACGGTCCGGTGTCCGGCAGGCAATTGATGCACGCGGTAGTGGCGGGGTACGAGCTCGCCCGTCGCGTCCAGGACGCCTTGGGCGGGTACGACGCCGTCAACAACCTCGGCTGGCACTCCACCGGCGTTTGCGGTACTTTCGGCGCTGCCGCCGCCGCGGGCATCATCTTCGGACTCGACGCCGAGCGCATGGCATCGGCCATCGGACTGGCCGGTTCTTTCACGGGCGGAACCTGGGCGTTCATCGGAGATGGCGCAATGTCCAAGCGCATGCACGTGGGCCGGGCCGCGGAGGCCGGTCTCAACGGTGCCTTGTTGGCCAGGGGCGGGTTCACCGGCCCCGCTGACCTCTTCTCCGCGCCGTGGGGCGGCTTCCTGAAGATCTACGGCGGAAGCTCAGGCGTCTCTACGGACGAGTCGGCGATCCATGCCGCCCTGGGCGAGGAGTGGCAGATCGAAAAGGCGTCCATCAAGCCGTACGCCAGCTGCCGCAGCACGCATTCCGCCGTTGACGCAGCCCTGGAACTCCAGCGGAACCACGGCTTCACCCGGGAAGACATTCGTGGCGTCACAGTCCGGACCAGCTCCCTGATCATGGACATGTGCGGCAAAGCGGATGTGTCTTCACTGGTATCGGCCCAGCTCAGCATGCACTTTGCCTTGGCCACGGCCCTGCTCCGCGGCGGTGTAGGGCTGGACGACATCACCGAACACGGCAGGAATGACCCCCGCGTCGGCGCACTGATGGGACGAATTTCGATGGAAGTGGATCCCGCCCAGCAGGGCGGATCCGCCGAACCATACATCACCGTCAGTACCGTCGACGGCGACTACTCGCTCCAGGCCGTCCGGGCGCGCGGAGCTTCCACGAATAGGCTCAGCGATGAGCAAACCATCGGGAAGTTCCTGTCCCTGGCCGGTACGCGCCTTTCGGCGGATGACGCCGCCGAACTCGTCAATCTGGTCACGGCGCTGGAGGACGTGCCGGACATCGGGCGCGTGCAGCAACTGCTGCTCGCCCCCGGCGAGGCGAGCGTCATCAGCTGACTAGTCGCTTGTTAGCTGCGGGGCGGAAACGCCAGCAGCTGCTTCCGCCTCGGCCATCGCAACGTCCAACCGCTCGACGGCGCGGGGATAGTCCGTCCCGGCGGTCATGCGGCAGAGTTGGGCTTCTTGGATTGCACGGACCAAGGCGGCGGTTTGGGGAACGTTGACGTCGCTCATGCCGGGGAAGTCGATGCCCTTGGCGGGGTCCAGTTCATACCGTTGCCAACGAGCCAAAAGAGCGTCGTGACGTGCGGATGCTTCAGCGTAGCCTGGGCGGTTTTCCGGCTTGCTCTGGCGCTTCTGCTCCATTTTCCGGCCGACGGTGAAGGCACCAGCAGCGGCCCCCATGCCGAGGAAGAGCATCAAGAGCCCGACGGCGGGCGAGGCGAGGGCGGGGATGACGACTGCCGGGACAACCACCACAAGTCCGGCGAAGATGTTCCAAAAGACGGAGTCGGGCTCTTTGATGAGGTCCAGATCCCGGTGGGAACGCGGCCCCTGCAAGGTGACATGTCCGTCGGGCACTCCTTGCGCGACGCTCTTGCGGACGGCATGGACCGTCAAGGCCACAGCGCACATGAGCAGAATTGCCCACAGTCCGATCTCCCAGACCGTCAGCTGGACTCCAGTTGTGGCGGGCAATCGGACCACCTCCAAGCGAACGCGCACCGCTTTCAAATTCAGTATGCGCCGAGGAAAGCTTGGAGGCGAGAGCCTGATCTGAGCACAAACGCAGGAAGACGGATCATCCCGGCTGGGACGATCCGCCTTCCTGTCGAAATCCGAGTGGAGCCTAAGCGTGGTCCCGCTTGGACGCCTTGGGTGCGTCCCGCTTGGCCGAGGCGTTCGTCTTCGCTTCCTTGGTGGCTTCCTTCTTGGCAGCTTCATCCTTAATGCGCTTTGCCTCGGAGCGGACGGCCGCGTGGGTGGCTCGCTCGACGACGAGCCACTGCGGCGGTGCAGCTAGCAGTTCGGTGATTTCCGCCGTCGTCAGGGGTTCGGTGATGCCGCCGCGCGCGAGGCCGCTGATGGAGATGTTCAGCTTCTGGGCAACCACGGGACGCGGGTGCGGACCCGTCCGGCGGAGTTCGGCGAGCCACTCCGGTGCGTTGGCCTGGAGCTCGGCGAAATCGGCGCGGGTGATTTCCGAATCCTGGAACTCCTGGGGTGTTGCGGGCAGGTAGATGCCAAGTTTCTTGGCAACGGTGGCCGGCTTCATGGACTGGGAGTTTGCAGAGGTCATGGTTCAAGGGTATCCGCCACCGCAGGGAAGTGGCACAGCGGCTAACCGGATCGTCCGGGCGATGCTCCGTGCGCTCGACGGCGGAAGGGGCGCCTAAGCACGGGTCACATATGGTTTTGCGGTCAATAGTTCTCATCAAAAGCGCATATGAGGTTCTAGGATGAATTCATGCCGCATATACGAGTTTCCGAGGCCGCCCGTTTCCTCGGAGTGAGCGACGATACCGTCCGCCGTTGGATTGATCACGGCGCCCTTACTGGAACGAAGGACGAGTCCGGCCGCCTGGTGGTGGACGGACTCGAGCTTGCCCATCTGGCCCGCGAGCAGGCAGCGCTGCCCGAGGACCCCAGCAAAGTGGGCCGCTCTGCGCGCAACCGTTTTGTAGGCCTGGTTACCGGCATCACTACTGACAAGGTGATGGCCCAGGTAGAGCTGCAATGCGGCCCCTTCCGGGTGGTTTCCCTCATGAGCAGCGAGGCTGTCCGGGAACTCGGCCTTGAGCTGGGATCCGTTGCCACGGCCGTCGTCAAGGCCACCACCGTCATTGTTGAAACAGCGCAGGGAAAGAGCATTACGTGAAGATCGCACACAGGAACGTTGGAATCTTGTTGGCAGCGGGGAGCTTGATTGCCGGACTCGCGGGCTGTGCAGGCTCGCCGGGCGCCGGGAGCGGCAGCGCGGGCAGTAGCAGCGCGGGAAGCGCGGGTTCCGCGAGCACCTCGCCCCAGCTCTCCGGCACCGTCACGGTTTATGCCGCCGCTTCCCTCAAGGCAACATTCACCAAGCTTGCCTCCGAGTTCGAAGCCAAGAATCCCGCCACCAAAGTGGTCCTCAGCTTTGCGGGGTCCTCGGACTTGGTCACTCAGATCACCCAGGGAGCCCCGGCGGATGTCTTCGCGTCCGCCGATACGAAAAACATGGGCAAGCTCTCCGATGCTTCCCTCGTGGACGGCAAGGCAACGAACTTTGCCACGAACGTCCTGACCATCGCCGTCCCGCCGGCCAACCCGGCGTCGATCTCTTCCTTCGCGGACCTCGCCAAGCCCGGCGTGAAGGTGGTTGTCTGCGCGAGCCAAGTGCCGTGCGGGGCTGCTGCCCAGAGCGTGGAAAGGG
The DNA here is from genome assembly GCF_056398865.1 of Arthrobacter sp. 01T419. Lineage (NCBI taxonomy): Bacteria > Bacillati > Actinomycetota > Actinomycetes > Micrococcales > Micrococcaceae > Arthrobacter > Arthrobacter sp. 01T419. The sequence continues at coordinate 57,536 of NZ_JBFTQF010000003.1, read as the reverse complement.
CCACCGGCACCACCCTGAAACCCGTCAGCGAAGAGTCCTCGGTGACCGATGTCCTGGGCAAGGTCAGCTCGGGTGAGGCCGACGCCGGACTGGTCTACGTCACCGACGTCAAGGGCGCTGGAGACAAGGTCAAGGGCGTTCCGTTTCCCGAGGCCAGCAACGCTCTCAACACCTACCCGATCGCCACCGTCACCACCAGCAAGCACAAGGACCTTGCTGCGGCCTTCATCAGCCTGGTCACTGGCAGCGAGGGCAAGAAAGTCCTGGGTGACGCAGGCTTTGGCGTACCGTAGGCGTTGATGAACTACAGCGGGATACCGCGTTGGGTCTATGGCCTTGCGGCAGCGGGCGGCTTGTTCGTCCTGCTGCCCTTGGCTGCCATGGTCGCCAAGATCAATTGGGCCCAATTCATCCCGTTGGTAACCTCCGAATCCTCGCTCACGGCGCTGGGGCTCAGCATCCGCACCTCCGCCGCGAGCACTGCCCTCTGCGTCCTTCTGGGCATTCCCTTGGCTCTGGTCCTTGCCCGACGGCCGTTCCGCGGGCAGCGACTCCTCCGCGCCTTCGTCCTCCTGCCCTTGGTATTGCCGCCGGTGGTGGGCGGCATTGCGCTCCTCTATACCTTTGGGCGCCAGGGCCTTCTGGGCAAGAGCCTTGAGCTCGCGGGCATCCAGATCGCCTTTTCGACGACGGCAGTGGTCCTGGCGCAGACCTTCGTCGCCTTGCCCTTCCTGGTAGTCAGCCTCGAAGGCGCCCTCCGGACGGCCGGCAACCGCTACGAAGCGGTTGCCGCGACTCTCGGCGCCCGTCCCACCACCATCCTGCGCCGCGTGACATTGCCCATGGTCCTCCCCGGACTCGCGTCTGGAGCGGTGTTGTCTTTTGCCCGCAGCCTGGGCGAATTCGGGGCCACCCTGACATTCGCAGGCAGCTTGCAGGGTGTCACCCGGACTTTGCCGTTGGAAATCTACCTTCAGCGGGAGACAGACGCCGATGCCGCCGTCGCTCTTTCGCTGGTGCTGGTGGCGGTGGCGGTGATCGTCGTCGGGCTCTCCTACCGGCGTCCGCACCGTGCGGATATTCCGGCGGAGGCGGCCGCATGAGTTTCCACATCGACGCCACCGTCCGTGCCCGCAACCTGGACGTGTCATTGAGCCTTGGACCGGCGGAAACCGTGGCGATCCTCGGGCCCAATGGGGCAGGAAAATCGACGCTGCTTTCCGTCGCGGCAGGGCTTTTGAGGCCCGACGCCGGCTCTGCCCGCCTCGGAGAGCGGGTCCTGTTCAACCTCGACGGCGGTAGCCGGGTTTGGACCCCGCCGCACCTTCGCGGTACGGCCCTGCTTGCACAGGAACCGTTGCTTTTCCCGCACCTGAGCGTCTTGGACAACGTGGCCTTCGGCCCGCGCAGCGCAGGTGCTTCCCGGGCGCAATCACGCGAAACGGCACGGCACTGGCTTGCCGAAGTGGACGTCGCGCAGTTGGCCGAACGGAAGCCCGGCCAGTTGTCTGGAGGGCAAGCGCAGCGCGTTGCCGTGGCCCGCGCGCTGGCGGCAAGCCCCGAGTTGCTGCTCCTCGACGAACCGATGTCCGCCCTGGACATCCATGCTGCTCCACATTTGCGCAGGCTCCTCAAGAGGGTTCTGTCCGGACATCGCGCCCTGATCATCACCCATGACGTCCTGGATGCCCTCATGCTCGCGGACCGGGTGATTGTCATGGAAAAGGGCACGATTGTGGAGGAAGGCGCCACCCGGGAGGTGTTCCGGCGGCCCCGCAGCCAATTCGCCGCGGGACTGGCCGGGGTGAATCTCCTCGCGGGCACGGTCACGGAGGATGGACTGAGGACGTTCGCCACTGCGGCCGGCGCTGCGGGCGCCAGCTTTGCGGGCGGCGCGAGCCTGCATGTCGCGGGACATCTCGACGACGAAGCCGAACCGGGCCAGCCCGGCGTCGCCGCCTTCCCGCCGTCGGCCGTTTCCGTCTTCCTGGACGCCGCGCATGGCAGCCCACGCAACTCATTCCCGGTTGCGATCACGGATCTCGAACCGCACGGTGACCATATCCGCGTCCGTGCCGGCGACCTCGCAGCGGACATCACGCCGGCTGCGTCCGCGGAGCTGGGACTGGAACCGGGGTCGCGCGTCTACTTTGTGGTCAAGGCCACGGCAGTCCAGGTGTACGCGGCGTAGCTTGGGCTGGCGCTGCGTTGCCGGATGGTGCGCGGTACTGTGAACTGGTGCCTGCCGATGAAGAATCCCTGCCCGCCTCCGGGACCCCCGATGCCGAAACCAGCGGTCCCCGGGAGTTGCGCTTCGCTTACGTGGCCGGCGTAACGCCCGGGAAATGGATCCGGCGCTGGGAAGAGCGGATGCCCGATGTCCCGTTGCACTCGTTCATGTCCGACGACGACGCGCAACTTGCGGTCTTGCGCGACGGCTCCGCGGACCTCAGCTTTGTGCGCTTGCCTGTGGACCGCGATGGACTCCACGTCATCCCTCTTTACGAAGAGCAGCCCGTGGTGGTTGCTCCGAAAGGGCATGAGATCTCCGTCTTCGAAGAGGTGGCATTGGAGGATCTCGCGGAGGAGAACTTCCTGGATGTCGCCGAGATGGGTGGGCCGGAGATGGCCATGCAGGTGGTGGCCTCCGGTGCCGGTCTGGTGATCCTGCCGATGTCCGTAGCCCGGCATTTCAACGTCAAGGACACGGTGGCGCGTCGCCTGACCGGGGCGGAAGGGACGCAGATCGCCTTGGCGTGGCCGAGCGATTCCACCAGCGAGGTCATTGAGGAGTTCATCGGAATTGTCCGCGGCCGCACGGCCCAGAGCTCCCGGCAGCCTTCGGCGCAGCAGGAGAAACCCAAGAAGGCCCCCAAGCCGGACAGGCGCGGCACCGGCGCCAAGAAGCCGGCGGTGGCACAGCGCTATGCTCCGAACCCTGACAAGGGACGCGGCAAGGGCTCCCGCAAGAAAGGAAAGCGCTAGGCTATGGGACTTGGAGCGAAGCCGACCATCCGGGACGTCGCCAAGAGCGCGGGCGTCTCCCTCACCACCGTGTCTTATGTCCTGTCCGGGCGCCACGGCGGCACCACCCGCATCAGCGAGTCAACCCAAGCGCGCGTGCAGGCGGCTGCCAAGGAGCTGGGTTACGTGCCTAACCAGGCAGCCCGCGGAATGCGCCGCGGCAAGACAGATCTGGTTGCGATTGCCATCGGTGATCTCGAATGGCCCTGGGACCGTGCTTTGGCCACGGCTGCAGCACGCATCTTGCCCGAGCACGGCTACCAGCCGGTGATCCTCATCGGCGAAGGATGGCGTCGGTTCATGCTCTCCGGCGGTGCCGACGGGGCCATCATTGGCGCCCTTCCGCCTGGCACGCTTCTCGATCTCACGGTGGGCGAACTCGCCCGGCGGGGAGTGGCCCAGGTCATCATTTCGGACACCATGCAGCCCGCCGGGTTCGATGTCCTGGCACCTGGATCCGCCGGTGGGATCCCGGAACCGGAAGCCCTCGAAGGTGCCATCACCCTCCTTCTGGACCGGCTCGCCGGACGCACTATTGGCGCGGGAACCACCAAGGCCGCGCCGTGGGAGTTCAAGGCTCCGTAGCTGTCAGCTCTCCTTGAGCGGCTTCCGGGCCAGCCACGCCGCGACAATGGCACCGGAAACGTTGTGCCACAGCGAGAAAACGGCCGACGGCAACGCTGCCAGCGGCGTGAAATGCGCCGTGGCCAAAGTGGCGGCAAGGCCGGAATTCTGCATGCCGACCTCGAAGGCCAATGCCCGGCGTGCCTTATCGTCAAGCCGGCCCAGCTTGCCCGCCAGGTAGCCCAGGCCGAGGCCGAAACCGTTGTGGAGCACCACGGCGAGGAACACGATGCCGCCCGCGGCAACGATCTTGCTGGCGCTGCCCGCCACCACCACGGCGACGATCAGTGAGATCACGACGGCGGATGCCCAGGGAAGTGCCGGTAGCACCTTGCCGACGAGCTTCTTGAGGAAGAGGCGGGCCGCGAGGCCTCCGACGACCGGGAGGAGGACTGTCTTGACGATGTCCAGGACCATGGAGCCGGCATCGATGTCCAGGAACGATCCCGCCAGGAAGAAGACCAGAACGGGGGTCAAGATGGGGGCGATGAGGGTAGAGACTGACGCGACAGCCACGGACAAGGCAACGTCACCCTTCGCGAGGAACGCCATGACGTTGGAAGCCGTGCCGGACGGCGCGCAGCCCACCAGGATCAGGCCGACAGCCAGCTGCGGCTCAAGGTTGAGCGCCACCGCAATCAGCCAACCGGCACCCGGCATGATGACGTAGTGCGCCACGATGCCCAGCACCACGGCCCAGGGGCGTTTGGCTACTGATGCGAAGTCCGGCGGGGTAAGCGTCAGGCCCATGCAGAACATGATGATGCCCAGGAGGTAGGGCACGCTGGGACCCAGTGGTTTGAAGGCATCCGGGAGCAGGAAACCGGCCACTCCGGCGAGAACGACGAGCAGGGGGAAGACCGTGACCGCAATCCGGGCGATCTTGGCTTCCGCGGCAAGCGCCGGATTCAGGACGGGAGTTTCGGTGGGGTTGGTTGTTGCCTCAAGCATCTGTCTATCGTGGCACCCGCGGTAGAACGTGCTCCCAATCCGTGACCCGAATCGAATGAATATGTCAGATGACCGTTGTTTCCAGACCCAACTAACTCGCATTAAGTGTCGTTTTGGCGGCTCATAACGACAACAACTGCGAGCTAGTTGGGGCCAGGGACGTTAGCCCGCGTTGAGCTTGCCCGCGAGCCGCTCGCGCATCCGGATGCTGGCCGCGTTGAGCCCTATAAGCTCCACCTCGCGGCCGTGCCTGCGATATTTTTCTGTGACGGAATCCAGCACGGCAACGGTGGAGGCGTCCCAGATGTGCGAAGCGTGCAGGTCGATGACCACGTGGTCGATTCCCTCCGAGGAGTCTTTCGCGTAGTCGAATTGCGTGTAGAGGTCGTTGGATGAAGCGAAGAACAACTCACCGTCCACCGTGTAGCTCGCCACGGTCCTGCCATTGAGTTCGAGCTCGCTCCGTTCCACCGTGGCGAAATGGGCCACACGGCGGGCAAACAGCACCATGGCCGCGAGGACGCCGGCGCCAACTCCGATGGCCAGGTTGTGGGTCGCCACCACCACGGCCACGGTCACCAGCATGACGCCGGTCTCGGATTTCGGGAGGCGCCTGAGCGTTGCGGGCCGGATCGAATGCCAGTCAAACGTGATGAGGGAAACGAAGATCATCACAGCAACCAAGGCGGCCATGGGGATCATGCCGACCACGTCCCCCAGGGCCACAACAAGCACGAGCAGGAATGCTCCGGCCAGGAAGGTCGATAGCCTGCTGCGGGCACCCGAACCCTTGACGTTGATCATGGTCTGTCCGATGACGGCGCAGCCGCCCAAGCCACCCAGGAAACCGGTGACGATGTTCGCGATGCCTTGGCCCCAGGAGACCCGGGTCTTGTTGGAACGGGTGTCCGTGATGTCGTCCACGAGTTTCGCGGTCAGGAGCGACTCCAGCAGGCCCACCAGCGCCATGGACAAGGCGAACGGTGCAATGGTCTGGAAGGTCTCCCAGGTCAAAGGCACATTCGGCAAGAAGAAGCCGGGAAGGCTGTTGGGGAGTTCGCCCTTATCGTGCACCGTGGGAACCCTGATTCCTGCCATCACCGTGACGATGGTGAGGGCGACGACCGCCACCAAAGGCGCGGGCACCGCCGTCGTGATCCTGGGCAGACTGAAGACGATCAAAAGCCCTATGGCCACAATCGGGTAGACCATCCAGGGGACGCCGATCAGCTCGGGCAACTGGGCCATGAACACCAGGATGGCCAAGGCGTTCACGAATCCGATCATGACGGAACGGGGAATGAAGCGCATGAGCCGCGTGACGCCCAGGACCGCCAAGACGATTTGGAAGATCCCCGCCAGGATGACCGTGGCAATCAGATAGTTGAGCCCGTGCTCCTTCATGACGGGGGCGATCACGAGCGCGACGGCGCCAGTAGCCGCGGAGATCATGGCCGGCCGGCCACCCACGATCGCAGTGGTCACTCCCATGGTGAAGGACGCGAAGAGCCCGATCCGAGGATCCACGCCGGCGATCACAGAGAACGCGATGGCCTCTGGAATCAGCGCAAGGGCCACCACCAAACCGGCCAGGGCTTCCGTTTTGAGCCTGCGGGGCGAGCGCAGCGTGAAACGGAGGGACTGGAGCTGCTCGGGTGTCATGGGTCCTTAGCTGTTGGTCAGGCGGTACCGCTCAATCTGCTTGAGCCGCCGCTGGAGGCTGTCCCGCCGGGGGTGGGGGACGACGTCGGGAGCCTCGGCGGTGAGGTCGATGTGTTCGGTGCCGTACTGCCACAGCAGGAGATCATCCAGGAGGCGGTCCGGTCCGGGGGAGTAACGGTGGTCCAAGGCCTTGCGGACCTCGGTGATCCGGTTGGCGCTGAGGAGACCGGCGAGTTCCACGGTCTTGTTCAGTCCGTGGGCCGCCAGAAGCTCCGCAGCCCAGCCCCAGTCGTCATCAACTTTACGGTCAACGTGCGGAAGGAGCGTCCGCCAGACGTCACGTACACGGTTGGGCGTGAGGGGCATGGACCCTTCGCCGTCCAGATCCCAGTAACCGCGGACCTCCTCGTAGCGTTCGTGGAGGTCCGCGAAGGCGCTTTCCACGGTTTCCAGCATGGCTGCGGTGGCCGTGAACTGGCGGTCGAAATGTGGTGTCCAGGCGCGCGGATCCTCAGCCTTGAAGCGGATGTCGTGTTCGATCTCGCTCCAGGCATGGGCAAAAACCGTACGGATCTGGCATTCGAAGAAATAGCTGCCATTCGGCGGAATGTCCGGATTGAAGACCTGCTGGTAGGCCTTCACGGTCTCGTTCTGGATGGTGCGCAGGATGAGGTGGCGGCTCGAATATCCGTAGGTGCCGGACTCGATCGAGCCGATGTCCTTCTCGAGGTCGCCACGGCAATCGAAAAGCTGGCGCTGGCGCTTGATCAAATTGGCAACGGCGGCGTTCTCGGCCGGAAGCTTGGTGATGACGCGCAGTCCCACCATGTCGTTCAGGGTGCGGAACGGGTCCGGGAACTTCAGCACCCGGGGACCGCCCTCCAGGGGCACTTCGGTGCGGGAGATCTTCTCCCGGAAGGATTCGACCGTCTTGGTGCGTCCCGTGACGAAAAGGGGCACGGACTCGCTGTCCTTGAGCATGTCCCGCAAGGTCAACAGGACGTCGCGGGTGACGAGCTTCAGGGCAGGCCGGACGCGTTCGTAGAGCTCCACGTTCGCCTGTACTGATTCGCGCAGCTGAGGATCCAAGCTGTCCCAATTGCTAGCCATGCCTCCAGCTTACGGCGGAGGGCCGACAGTTTTCGGAGCCGGACCGCGTTGGAGCCGGACCGCGCTCCTTTGCCTGTGTCCGCGCGGAAACCGCGACGGCTCCCCCTCCGCGTCGCCCCGCCGCGATAGGCTCGGCACAAAGGAGGACACGATGAAGCGGCACAAGTACTACTACGGCGACCACTCCAGCCAATGGGGCGAGTTGTTCGTACCAGACAACTCACTGGAGGCACACCGCAGTCGGCATGACGGAGTGGTGGTGGTGATCCACGGCGGATATTGGCGCTCGCAATACGGCGCCGAGCTCGGCGAGCCGATTGCGCGGGACCTCGCTGCACACGGAATCGCCGCCTGGAACCTTGAGTACCGCAGGGCAGGAAACGGTGGCGGGTGGCCGCACACGTTCGAAGACGTCCTCGATGGAATCGACCATCTGGGCGAGATTGCCGGCACGCACGGACTCAACCTGGACAAAGTGGTTGCGCTGGGCCACTCCGCAGGCGGCCACCTTGCGGTGTGGGCAGCCGGCCGGGAAAAGCTCTCCAAAATTGGTGCCCCCGACGCCGATCGGCAGCTCCATCGGCACGACAATGGCACAGCCGTGCGGCTGACCGGCGTGGTGAGCCAATCAGGGCTCCTGAACCTGGCAGATGCCGAACGGCTCAACCTGAGCAATGGTGCCGTCGACAACCTGATGGGCGGCGACTCCATTAGATACCCCAAACGGCATATTTATGCGGACCCCATGAGGTCGCTCCCCATCAGTGTTCCGGTTTTTGCCGTCCACGCTGCTTCTGACGAAGATGTTCCGTGTAGCCAATCTGAGGCTTACGTTGCCGCTGCCACTGCTTCCGGAGGCGCCGCACAGCTCCTCAAGGTACCCGGGGACCATTTCGACCTGATCGATCCCAGGGCGGTTGCGTACAAGAAATGCCGGGAGCTGGTGCAGCGGCTTCTGGTGTGACGGTTTGCTGACAAGTCACCCACTGTCATTGAGAGACGCGCACCACATCTGCGTGGCAGAGTTGTCCCATGCTGACAGTCATTGGTGAAGCGCTGGTTGATGTGGTCCAGCGCTCCTCGGGAGTCGATGCCCACGTGGGCGGCAGCCCGCTCAACGTTGCCGTGGGGCTGGCCAGGCTGGACCACGCCGTCCAGTTCATCGGACGCTTCGGTAAGGATGCCTACGGCGACTCGATCGCGGCCCACCTGCGCTCCAGTTCCGTCATGGTTCCGCTGCCGCCGGATGAGAATCCCACCAGTGTGGCCACTGCACTGATCGACGACGACGGCGCGGCCAGCTACACCTTCGACCTCATCTGGGAACTTCCCGGCCTCGCAACTCGACTGCCCTTCATGCTTCAGGGAACGTCCCTCCTTCACACCGGCTCCATCGCCACCATGTTGGAGCCGGGAGCAGCGGAAGTCCTTGCCGCCGTCGAGCACGCCCACCCGAACGCGACCATCAGCTTCGATCCCAACTGCCGGCCCAGCATCATCACAGACCGGGACTACGCTCGCGCCCAAGTGGAGCACTTCGTGGCGCTCTCCGACGTGGTCAAGGCTTCCGACGAGGACCTTGAGTGGCTCTACCCCGGCGTCGACGTCCTGGAATCGGCCCGGCGCTGGCTGCGCCTGGGCGGTAGTGCGGGACCGGCCCTCGTGGTGGTCACACGGGGAGCGGACGGACCTTGGGGAGTCACTGCCGCTGGCGAGGCCCAAGTGGACGCCCCCAAGATCGACGTGGCGGACACGGTGGGCGCGGGTGACTCTTTCATGGCCGCGCTCCTCTCAGGGATTGTCGATCAAGGACTGGCAGGGGCGCAAAACCGGGACGAGCTGCATGCCATGCCTGCCGAAGTGCTCGAAGGGATCCTCAACCATGCAGCGCGTGCTGCGGCTGTCACTGTCTCCCGGCCAGGCGCGAACCCGCCGACGCGAGCCGAGCTCAACGCCCTAGGCGCCCCAGAGGCTGAGGCAACCACTGAAAGGAAGCCATGAGCTACGCCGACCTTCCTCGCGTCCCGGCCTTTGATCTCACCAGCGAATCGGTCAAGGACGGTGACGCGCTCAAACCGGCACAGACCAGCAAGCGCTTCGGCGTGGCCGGAGGCAAAGACGAGTCGCCACACTTGAGCTGGGATGGAGCCCCGGCGGGAACCAAGGGTTACGTCGTCACGGTTTTCGATCCCGATGCCCCGAAGGCCGATGGCTATTGGCACTGGGCCGTAATCAACATCCCTGCCGGTGTGAGCTCCTTGCCGGCCGGCGCCGGGGTTCAAGGTGGTTCGCACTTGCCGTCGGGCGCTTTCCAGTTGAAGAACGACGCCGGGTTCCCCGGTTATCTGGGGGCCGCCCCTCCGCCAGGACATGGACCGCACCGGTACATCGTGGCCGTGCATGCCGTTGACGTCGAAGAACTGGGTCTCGACGCCGGCGCCTCCACGGGTGCGCTTGTCCGGAAGCTGGTGTCACACACCCTGGCCCGGGCCGTCATCACGGGCCATTTCGAGCGCCGGTAGCTCGTAGCCGCCCTCGGCGGCCGGCCCCACTAGACTGACATGATGCGGCTCGTAGCAAGTGACATTGACGGCACCATCCTTGGCCATGACGGCAAGATCAGCAGCCGCACTATCCGCGCTTTCCATGCTTGCCGTGACGCGGGCATCGAGGTGGTGTTCGTGACGGGTCGGCCGCCACGCTGGCTCTATCCGTTACGCGAGCAGATCGGGCACACCGGCACCGTCATTTGTTCGAACGGAGCCGTGGTGTGGGATCTTGAGGCTGACAAGCTGATTTCCGCCAATGCATTGAGCATCGAGTCCGTGCTGGAGGCCCGCAGGATTATCAAGCAGCTCCGCCCCGACGCCTTGTTCGCGGCCGAAACCCTCACCGGATTCCACCTTGAGCCTGGTTTCATCGAGAACGAAACCAGTGAGCTCCTGGCCGAGTTCACCCCCGCGCGGCTGGATGAGACGCTCACCGCGGATGACGCTGTCGTGAAGTTCCTTGCCGTGACCCGCACCGGCACCCCGGATGATTTCCTTGCAAAGGTGCAGCCCGCCGTCGCGCATCTCGTGGAGACCACGCACTCAGCACCGCGGACCGCCCTCCTGGAGATGTCCGCGCCCGGTATCAACAAGGCCGTCACGCTGGCTGAATATGCGGCGTCCAGGGGCGTCGAGGCCGCGGATGTGGTGGCTTTCGGTGACATGCCCAATGACGTCGAGATGCTGCGCTGGGCCGGCGACGGTTACGCGATGGCCAGCGGCCACCCAGAGGCCATCAGCGCCGCGGGTCAGCAAGCGCCGCATTTCGACGACGACGGCGTGGCCCAGATTCTCGAGGCGAAGCTCAATTCCCTAAGGGTGGCGGTGGGGACTAGCCAGCCCCGTACCCGGACGCCGCGCACCCGCCAGGACTAGCCCGGCGTCCGCAGCCCGTGGCTGTGCGCCAAGGCAATGGCCTCTGTTCGTGAACCTACGCCGAGTTTCCTGAAGATATTCCTGACATGGAATTTAACCGTGTTTTCGCTGATGTGCAGCTTGGCGGAAATAGCCCTGTTCCGCTGCCCGGCGGCCAACAGCTGAAGGACTTCCATTTCGCGCTCCGCCAGGCCCCATCCGCCGATGTCGCCGACGGGGGCCGATGGCGGGTCCAGCGGCAGGACCACCTGCACATCCGCTCCCCAGCCGGCCATGACCTCGATGTTCATGCGGCCGTCCAGTGCCGCCACCCGGCTATTGAGCCGTGCAATGTTGGGCGAATCCGCGGTCAGTTCTCCCAGGCCGTCGTCGCGCACATTGATGAGGAGGTTTACGCCGTCGCAGTCCCACTGCACGCGCACACGCTTGACCTCAGGCTGCTCCACGATGGCGAGTACCAGGCCCCGCACGATTGCCCGGGCAGCATGGGCTACCTCGCCGGGCAAGGCGCGGCCGTTGATCGGTGGCTCGATGAACTGGATGTCGAGCCCGCTGAAGTGCGTGAGTGGCCGCAGGTCCTCCCGCAGCCTTTCAAACGCGGTAGCCACGGGCTCTTCCACGAGATCCGATGTGCGGTCGCTCAACGTCCGCAAATTCACGAGGGAGGTAGCGGCAAGGTCCGTGACGGCCTTGCGCGCCGCGGCGTCGTCGAGGGAGCCTGATCGCAGCGCCGCCAACATCGTCTCAAGGGTGGTGGAATGCTTGTCCACGAGTTCGGCCGTGACTCGGAGCCGCTCGGCGGACGCCGCCCGGGATTCCAAGAGGTACGACGGCGGCGCGTCCGCCACCTTCTCTTGGATGCGCCGGGCCGTCAGTTGCCACAGGTAGTCGAGCATCCGCAGCGCTGATTCACGCTCCAAGGGCTCTTCGGCCAGGACCGGCGCAGTGAGGGTCAGCAGCGCATTGGTCTGGGACGTCAATGCGAGGACGGGCCGCAGCCCTCCGGCGATGGTCGCTTCTCCCTGCCAGGCCTCGCCTTCCGCGACATGGGAGCGCAACTGGTCCAGTTCAGGAATGGAGACGCGGCTGATGATCCCCTCCGCCCCGGCCTTCTTCTGGGGCCGGCCAGTGCAGTCCTCGGTGAAAATGATCAACGCGCTACTGCCCACATAGGGCGATGCTGCTTCACGAAGGCGTTCGGCGATACTCGTCAACGGGGCGTTCGCTAGTGCGGCCACCGCCTCCAGGAGTGTCCATGCGGTTGGAGTCATCCCGCCACTTTAGCGGCTTCCGTTCTGCGCCTACTACCCGAACGGGTAGTTAAGACTGCCCGTGCTCAGCGTTTTGCCTATCCGTTCAATCCTGAACGATTGATTCAAGCAGAGCATTCAACTGAGCAGGAGGTAACGCATGACCACCACCGCAGAGGCTGTCCACGCCGCATCGGACGAAGATCGTGTCCTGGGTAGCGGCGCCCAGGACGTCGACTTAAGCCAGGACATCGACCTAAGCCTGGCCCTCGTGGGTAGCGAAATCGCGGAGACGGCCGCTGAAGTGGACTTGGGGCAGCTGTCCCGCCTGGCCACGGAAGTCCAGTCCGCGGGAAACTCGGCCACCGGCCGGATCTTTGTCGCAGGAGCTGGCCGAAGCGGCCTTGTCCTGAGGATGGCTGCGATGCGGCTGATGCACTTCGGCTTCGACGTCCATATCGCGGGGGACACCACGACGCCGGCTATCCGCGCGGGCGACGTCCTGCTGCTTGCCTCGGGCTCCGGGACGACCTCCGGCGTCGTGCGGGCCGCCGAGACAGCCTCAAAAGCCGGCGCCAGGATCGCGGCCTACACCACGAACACAACGTCCCCGCTCGCGGAACTGGCCGACGTCGTCGTCATCATTCCCGCTGCGCAGAAGACAGACCACGGCTCAACAGTGTCCCGTCAGTACTCCGGCAGCCTGTTCGAGCAGGTGCTCTTCCTCGCTACAGAAGCGGTCTTCCAGGCCTTGTGGGACAACGACGCAACCCCGGCCGAGGAACTGTGGCTCCGCCACGCCAACCTCGAATAGCCCCTGATTTCCAGCGCACCAACACCACAACAAACCTCAACAAAAGAAGAAAAGAGAACCCCATGAAGCTGCAAGTCGCCATCGACGTCCTCACCACCGAAGCTGCCCTCGAGATCGCGGGCAAGGTGGCCGAATACGTTGACATCATCGAACTCGGCACTCCGCTCGTGAAAAGCGAAGGTCTTTCGGCCGTGACCGCCATCAAGGAAGCCCACCCGGACAAGATCGTGTTCGCAGACCTCAAGACCATGGACGCTGGCGAACTCGAAGCCGATATCGCCTTCAAGGCTGGCGCCGACCTCGTCTCCGTACTCGGCGGCGCAGACGATTCCACGATCGCCGGTGCGGTCAAGGCGGCCAAGGCACACAACAAGGGCATCGTGGTGGACCTGATCGGCGTTGGGGACAAGGTCACCCGCGCCAAGGAAGCCAGGGCCCTTGGTGCCAAGTTCATCGAGTTCCACGCTGGCCTCGACGAGCAGGCAAAGCCGGGTTACAACCTGGACGTCCTGTTGAGCGCCGGCGAGGAAGCCCGGGTACCGTTCTCCGTGGCTGGCGGAGTGAACCTGTCCACTATCGGAGCAGTCCAGCGCGCCGGAGCGGACGTCGCCGTCGTCGGCGGTTCCATCTACGGTGCAGACGACCCCGCGCTGGCCGCGAAGCAACTCCGCGCAGCGATCATCTAGTACCCCCTTTTTTCAACCGGGCCGGGCCCAACTGACCCGCAGTTAACGTCCGTTTTGGGGCCTCCAAACGACATCAACTGCGGGCCAGTTGGGTCCGCTCACGTATTACACAGATTCAGTCCAACTGCCGTTCAACTTGCCCCCATAGTCTTTTGCCATTCGATACCGAACAAATATGGGGACAAGATGGCAAAGAGGAAGACGACCGGGTGGCCCGAGGCCCCGGTTCGCCGGGCAGTGCCGGCCGAACATTGGAAGCAGTTGCGCCGCGGAGATCGCGTGCGCGTCAAGCTTGCGCCGGGGTTTGAGAACCCCGGCCAGGTGGACGCCATTTCGAGTGACCACAGTGTGGTCTGGGTAAACCTCGATGGCGGCCGCGGACGCACGCTGGTGCACTGTGGCGACGGCGTGGAGATCGTCCCGCAGGAATCCTGAGGCATTCGCTGGCCGCACGGCCTGGCCACGCTACCGCGGGTCGCCTCGCCGCGGGTTACGCTACCCGTGTGAGCCTGAACCTGCCCTTCTTTAGCCGCCCCGACGGACAAAACGCACCGCTCGCCTTCGCACACCGCGGGTTTTCGCCGGACGGACTCGAGAACTCGGCGGCGGCCTTCAGTGCCGCGCTTGGGCTTGGCTTCACGCATCTTGAAACCGATGCCCGCACCACTGCTGATGGCGTGGTTCTCCTTTTCCACGACGAGACTCTGGACCGCGTCACGGACAGCCACGGCCAGATCTCCAGCCTCAGCGCGGCTGAGGTTGCCAAGGCCCGGATTGGCGGCCGCGAAGCAATTCCCCTCTTGGCAGACATCCTGGCCGCATTCCCCGAGACGCGGCTGAACGTCGACGTCAAGGATTGGCATACCGTCAAGGCCCTCGCCGGAGTCATTGAACGGCTCGACGCGCATGATCGGGTGTTGATCGCGAGTTTTTCCGATCGCCGGCGTCGCGCAGTCCTGCGGTTGCTCCGCCGTCGAACGGCATCTTCGGCGGGCATCGTGTGCAACGCCGCCTTTACCCTTCTGGGACCGCTTGTTCCGGAAGGATGGCTACGGAAGATCCTGCACGACGTCGATGCCCTCCAGGTACCCGTCCGCTACGGCCCACTGACGGTAGTGACGTCCGGTTTCCTGCGGCGGGCGCATCGGCTTGGGTTGCAGGTCCACGTCTGGACGGTCAACGACCCGGCAGAGATGGCCAGGCTGCTGGATATGGGTGTGGACGGGATCGTCACCGACCGTGCGGACCGTCTGAAGTCGGTGTTGCAGGACCGCGGGGGATGGTGGTGAGCGCCCGGGCCCGGGCCTCCAGGAAAGCCCGCTCGGCGTCGTTCCCGGTGCGCTCTTGCGCAGCGCGGTAGGCGGCAATAGCTTCGTCGTTGCGGCCGAGCCGGCGGAGCAGGTCCGCCCTCACGGCGTGGATCAAATAGTAGTTCCCTAGTTCAAGGAGTTCGACGGCGGCGAGACCCGCGGCGGGTCCTTCCACCTCCGCGAGGGCAATTGCCCGGTTCAAGGCAACCACTGGCGTCGGCACCAAGGCCAGGAGTTGCCCGTAAAGCGCCAGGATTTGCCGCCAATCGGTGTCGGCGGGCTTTGAAGCGCCGCTGTGCACGGCATTGATGGCTGCCTGTAATTGGTAAGGACCTGGCTGGTTCCGCTTCAAGCACTGCCGCACCAACAGTTGCCCTTCGGCAATGAGATCTTTGTTCCAGAGGCTGCGGTCCTGATCCGCGAGCAGCACTAGGCCGCCGTCGGGAGTTGTCCGGGCGGCACGGCGGGAATCGAGGAGAATCATGAGGGCCAAGAGCCCCTTGGCCTCGGGCTCGTCAGGCATGAGTTCCATGATGAGCCGGCCGAGGCGTATAGCCTCGCGGCAGAGGTCTTCGCGCACCAGCCCGGCCCCTGAACTCGCGGCGTAGCCCTCGTTGAAGACCAGGTAGACCACGGCGAGCACCGATTTCAACCGCTCCGGCAGCTCGGCCCCGCTCGGCACACGGTAGGGGATGTGGGCGTCGCGGATCTTTCCTTTCGCCCGCACAAGGCGCTGGGCCATAGTTGGCTCGGGGACCAGGAAAGCGTGGGCGATTTCGGCGGTGCTGAGCCCACCCAGGAGCTTGAGTGTCAGTGCCACTTGTGCGGCCCGGTTGAGGGCCGGGTGGCAGCACGTAAAGATCAGCCGGAGCTGGTTGTCCTCCACTGTGTCCACCTCGATTGCTTCGGCTTGATCGCCATGCACCTCGCCGTGCAGATCGCCGTTCAGCAGGGCGGACTGGGCGAGTTTCTCCCGGCCGGTTGCCTCGCGGCGGAGCCGGTCGATGCCGCGGTTGCGGGCGGTGGTAATGATCCAGCCGGCGGGGCTTGGCGGCAGCCCGGCGTCGGGCCATCGGGCCACGGCCTCGGTGAAGGCGTCCTGGACCGCGTCTTCGGCGGCATCGATGCTGCCCAAAACGCGGACCAGGACGGCCACGGAGCGTCCATACTCTTCGCGGAATATTTGTCCGATCTCCGAAATATGGACCATGGGGAAACTATTCCCGGTAGCCCGCGAAGGGCCGGACTTCGATAGGCAAGGTGGTGGCTTGGGCGGCTTTGCGTCCCCACTCGAGCGCCACGTCCAGGTCCGGAGCCTCGATGACCCACAGCCCTCCCACGTGTTCCTTTGCCTCGGCGAAGGGCCCGTCCGTGGTGAGTACTTCGCCGTCGTTCACCCGCACCACTGTGGCGGCGCTGGCGGGGTGCAGGCCGCCCGTGAAAACCCAGGCGCCGGCGTCGCGCATTTCCTGGTTCAGGACGTCAAGATCGGCCATGACTTTGTTCAGGATTTCGGGTTCCGGAATGGGGCCGTCGGGCTGGTAGATGCTGAGCAGATAGCGTGACATGGCTGTTCCTCCTTGGGATGTGGCGCCGGCACCTTGCCTGCGTCTCACCCTCTATACGAACGGCGTGTGCTGTTTTCGACATCTCCACGCACTAATCTGCGAAAAGCTTAGCGCCGCTGGCAGGATGGAATCATGCGTATCCTGATTGCCCCGGACAAGTTCAAAGGTTCCCTCACCGCTGCCGAGGCTGCATCGGCCATGGCCGAGGGCGCATTGCGTGTCTATCCGGATGCCGTGGTGACGCAGTTTCCCATCGCCGACGGTGGCGAAGGAACACTGGAAGCGGCCGTGGCGGCAGGCTACGAGGAGCGGATCAACGCCGTCGTCGGCCCGATTCTCAAGCCGGTAGGTGCCGCATGGGCCATCCGGCAAAACGCCTTCGGCGGAGCCACCGCAGTGATTGAAACGGCGCAAGCGTCAGGGTTGGCGCACATGGAGCCGACACCGGAAAACGCCTTGCGCGCCCACAGCTATGGCTGCGGCCAACTCATCGCCGCGGCCCTCGACGCCGGAGCTACAGAGATTGTGCTCGGCCTGGGAGGCTCCGCAATGTCCGACGGCGGCAGCGGCGCCTTGCGCGCACTCGGGCTCAAGCCCCTGGATTCTGCAGGGAACGTGGTTCCGCTTGGTGGAGGCTCGCTCGCCGACGTCGTGTCCCTCGACGTCTCCGGGCTGGATCCGCGGCTGACCGCGGTACGGTTCCGGATCGCCGTCGACGTCCGGAACCCGCTCTTTGGCGACGACGGTGCAGCGCACGTTTTCGGTGCGCAGAAGGGGTCGGATGCAGATGCCGTGGAGCTGCTCGACGCCGGCCTGCGCAACTGGGCATCCCTGCTGCGGGAAGCGGGCGGACAGGACGTCAACGTCCCTGGCGCCGGGGCGGCTGGCGGATTCCCGGCGTCGTTCTTGGCCTTCACCCGGGCGACGCTTGAAGGCGGGTTCGCCCTCGTGGCGGGACTGACAGGGCTTCCCGAACAGCTCGAGGGCGCGGATCTGGTGATCACGGGGGAAGGCTCCATGGATTCGCAGTCGCTGACCGGCAAGGCACCCATCGCCTTGGCCGATTCGGCCCATGTGCAGGGCATTCCCGTCATTGTCGTAGCCGGCAGGATCTTGGTGACGCCCGAGGAACTCGCAGGCCACGGCGTGGTTGCCGCGGCCCAGTTACTCGATGTCGCCCAACGTCGCGATGGGGTGCCCGACGCGGCAGATGCCGTCGCGAACGCCGCCAAGTACCTCGCGTGGGCAACGAGCCAAGTACTGGAAGGCGTCTAGCCCCCGTCCGCGGAGGGACATGCCCCCCGTTGGCTGCGGGGAATGGACATAGTGTGAATATGTCCAATGCTCAAAGCCAAGAGGGGGCATGCTCAGTGTTGGATTGCGGGGTTACTCGGCGTCGCCACCGGGCAGATAATGAATGTACAAGTATGGCTCTGACTTCTGCCATGCACCTACGATGCGACGACCCCGCCCGGGACGCCGTCACCGCCTGCCGGGCTGGCAGCCGGCCAGCACGGCAAATCGAATCGAGGAGCACACCATGTCCACCTTGAAGGAGCGGCTGCACGCAGACGTCGTCAGCCATATGAAGGATGGCAACCGCGTCGCCCTGAACGCCACGCGCAACGTCCTGAGCGAGATTGACACCCGTGAGAAGGCCGGACAGGCGCCGATCCATTTGGACGACGCCCAAATCACGGCCATGTTGCAGAAGGAGGCCGCGGAGTATCACGAGGTCGCCCGCCTTTACGAGGAGGCCGGAGAGTCCGAGCGTGCCGCCACGGAGATCGCGGATGCCGAGGTAATCGAAGCCTATCTCCCGGAACCACTGACTTCCGAGGAAGTCGAGTCCATTGTTGACCGGACCATCGCTTCGCTCAAGGCCAACGGCGTGGAGTTGAGCCTGATGCACATGGGCTATGTCATGAAGCCGGTCACCGAAAGGGTCGCCGGCCGCTTCGACGGCAAGGCGGTCAGTGAGATCGTCCGCAGGCGCCTGTCTTAGCTAGGTGTGTTCGGCGGGGAGGGTACTCTCCCCGCCGAACACATGAATTTCCCAGGGACGGGACGCTACCGCTTCTTCCCGCTCCTCTTAGCCGCCGCATTCATCGCTGCCTTTGCCACTGGCGGCAGCCCCGCTGTCTCCATCTCCGGCTCGGCGACAGTCCCGCGCCAACGCGCCAAGCCCTTCATACCGTGGTAGACCACCAAAGCGGCGGCCGAACCCAGCGCGATGCCCGTGAACTTCAGCTCTCCGATGGTCCAGGTGTAGTCCGCGATTCCGATGATCAAAGCGACGGCGGCTGTGGTCAGGTTGATCGGGTTGGAGAAGTTGACCTTGTTCTGTACCCAGATCTTCACGCCCAGGACGCCGATCATGCCGTAGAGCATGGTCGCGGCGCCGCCCAGCACGCCGGCGGGGACGGTGGCAATCAGTTCGCCAAACTTGGGCGAGAAGCTCAGCAGGATGGCGAAGGCACCGGCAACCCAGTAGGCCGCCGTCGAATATACCTTTGTGGCTGCCATGACGCCGATGTTCTCGGCATACGTCGTGGTGCCGGAGCCGCCGCCGAATCCGGCGAGGACAGTCGCGACGCCGTCGGCCATCAACGCGCGGCCGGAGACGTCGTCGAGGTTTCGTCCGGTCATCGCGGCCACGGACTTCACGTGCCCCACGTTCTCAGCGACAAGGACCAGGACAACCGGTACGAATAAGCCAACGACGCCGAGGTGGAACTCGGGTGTTTGGAAGTGCGGGAGCCCGATCCACGACGCCGCGTCCATCTTGGAGTAGTCCACTTCGCCGCGCGTCATGGCGGTGAAGTAGCCAACCACGACGCCCACCAGGATGCTCAAACGGCCCAGAATGCCGCGGAAGAGGACGCTCACCAGGATGATCGTCACCAGCGTCACGAGGGCGGTGACCGGGGCCTTGTCGAAGTTCGCCTTTGCGGCCGGCGCCAAGTTCAGGCCGATCAGGGCGACGATTGCGCCCGTCACGATGGGCGGCATGGTCCGGTTGATCCACTCAGCGCCGAACTTCTGCACCACTGCGCCGACAAGCGCCAGTACGACGCCGGCGAGCACCACGCCGCCCAGCGCGCCGGGAACGCCGAACTGCTGTTGGGACGCCAGGATGGGGGCGATGAAGGCGAAGCTCGAGCCAAGGTAGCTGGGTACGCGGCCCTTGGTGATGACCAGGAACAATAGCGTGCCGATGCCGGAAAAGAGCAATGTGGTGGCCGGTGGCATGCCCGTGATGATGGGCACCAGGAAGGTGGCTCCGAACATCGCGACGACGTGCTGCATGCCGACGCCGATGGTCAACGGCCACGCCAGCCGCTCCTCGGGTGCCACCACGTGTCCCGGCCGGATCGTCTTGCCGTTGCCATGCAGCTTCCATTTGGTTCCAAGCATGCTCATCTACGGGAGCCTTCCCTGAAAGTTGTGATTATCCGGGTGCAACCTTACCGCCCGGACGGCCTGCCGCTTCCGCTGTGTGGAACGTCACGTGGCTTCACGGGAAGAGGCGAGGGGAAGTTGAAGTTGCAACTTACGGAAAGCACAAGCGCCCGGCCGTCCAAGGCTGCGGGCACAGCGAAAGGTACGCGAATGACGATCGCCCACGAAGAAGCAGTGATTGACGCCGCAGCAGTCGACGCCATCTTTGCCGAAGCCCGCACAGCCAACTCCTTTGCCGGCGAGGTCTCCGAAGAACAGGCCCAGGCTATCTACGAACTGACCAAGTTCGGCCCGACGGCGTTCAACTCCCAGCCGCTGCGCGTCACCTACGTCCGTTCGGACGAAGCCCGCGCCAAGCTCGTCGAGACCCTTTCTCCGGGCAACAAGGCCAAGACCGCTTCTGCTCCATTGGTCGCAGTGCTTTCCTACGACACCGCTTGGCACGAGCAGTGGGACAAGTTCCTTCCGGTCTACTCCGCCCCGAAGGCCATGTACGACGCCAACCCCGAGTTCACCGCAACCACGGGCAACAACAACGCCCACCTGCAGGCTGGCTACTTCATCCTCGCCGTCCGCTCGCTCGGCTTCGCTGCCGGCCCCATGACCGGTGCCGACTTCGCTGCGATCGACGCCGAATTCTTCCCGGCCGGTGACCAGAAGAGCTTCCTCGTGGTCAACATCGGCCAGCCAGGTCCGGACGCTTTCGGCGATGCCAAGCCGAAGTTCGCCTACGAAGACGTCGTCCGCACCGTCTAACGCTCGCTCACCTTTGACGTCCTTTTCGCCGACCGTCGCTCACGTCTTGTGAGCGACGGCCGGTGTTTAAGGCGGGATGTGTGATGGAGGGTTGCGCGGGACCGGTGGGAAACTTTCCTTATGCGGAACCTGATTCTGGTGGCATTCGTCGAAGCAGTGGCTGATGGGCTGGTCTTCCCGCGCAGTGACTGGCCGCTGCACATCACCCTGCTGAGGTTCGACGTCGAGCCCTCCGACGATGAGGACGTCGCCGCTCGTCTCAGCGAGCTTGTTTCAGCGCCCGCGATGGGCGCCCTCGGGGCGGAGCTTACGGTGGGGTCCGACGCCGGATTTGGCCACCAAGGTTCCATACCGGTCAGCTTGGTGGAACACCATCCCATTTTGCAGGGCTTGCACGAGGAACTGTTCGACGCCATGGAGAGCGTCGGAGGGCGCGCGGCAACTCCTCGCTACGTCCTGGACCACTACCGTCCGCACATTTCACATCACGACGGCAAGCGCCCCGAGCCGGGTGACGCCGTCGTGCTCGACCAGATCGCGCTGGTGGACATGGCGCCGGGAGGCAACCACACGATCCGCCGGATCCTGAAACTGTGGCGCCTCCCGGCAGAGTCCGAGTAAGGGGTCCGGGGAGGCTAGGAAATCACGCCGTCCACGAGTGCCTTGGCCTCTTCCTGGACCTGCTTGAGGTGCTCGACGCCCTTGAAGGACTCGGCGTAGATCTTGTACACGTCCTCCGTTCCGGACGGACGGGCCGCGAACCAGGCGTTCTCGGTGACCACCTTGAGGCCGCCGATTGATGCACCGTTGCCCGGAGCCTCGGTCAGCTTGGCGGTGATTTCCTCGCCCGCCAGCGTGGTGGCGGTGACGTCCGACGACGAGAGCTTGCCGAGCGCGGCCTTCTGCTCACGCGTGGCGGCGGCGTCGATCCTGGCGTAGACGGGCGAGCCGAACTGGTCCGTAAGGCCCTTGTATAGCTGCGATGGCGACTTGCCCGTGACTGCCGTGATCTCGGATGCCAACAGCGCCAGCAGGATGCCGTCCTTGTCAGTGGTCCAGACGCTTCCGTCGCGCTTGTTGAACGAGGCACCAGCAGACTCTTCGCCGCCGAAGGCGCCCTCGCCGGAGAGAAGGCCCGGCACGAACCACTTGAAACCCACCGGAACTTCCACGAGCTTCCGGCCCAGCCCTGCGGCCACGCGGTCAATGATGGAAGAGGACACGAGGGTCTTGCCGACCACCGAGTCCGGGTTCCAGCCGGTGCGGTTGCGGTACAGGTAGTCGATCGCGACGGCGAGGTAATGGTTCGGGTTCATCAACCCGCCGTCGGGGGTCACGATGCCGTGACGGTCGGCGTCGGCGTCGTTTCCTGTAGCGATATCGTAGGCGCTGCCCGTGCCTGCGTCAGACATTCGGTTGATCAGCGAAGCCATGGCCGACGGCGAGGAGCAGTCCATGCGGATCTTCTCGTCCCAGTCGAGGGTCATGAATGCCCACTGTGGGTCAACGGTGGGGTTCACCACGGTGAGGTCCAGCTGGTGACGCTCGCCGATTTCACCCCAGTAGTCCACGGATGCGCCACCCATGGGGTCTGCGCCGATGCGGACGCCGGCCTGGCGGATCGCGTCGAGGTCCAGGACGGCTGGGAGATCGTCCACGTAGCTGCTGAGGAAATCGAACTTGCCGGTGCCCTCCGCCTTGAGCGCATCGTTCAAGGGAATCCGCTTGACGCCGCGCAGGCCGTTTTCCAGGAGTTCGTTGGCGCGGTTGGCTATCCAGCCGGTGGCATCGGTGTCGGCAGGGCCGCCATGCGGGGGGTTGTATTTGAAACCACCGTCGGCTGGGGGGTTATGGCTCGGGGTGACCACGATGCCGTCCGCCTGGGGTTGCCCGGGGCCGGCCTCGTTGTTGTACTTGAGGATCGCGTGGCTGAGCGCCGGGGTGGGCGTGTAGCCGTGCCGCGCGTCGATCAGGACGTTGACCCCGTTGGCGGCGAGGACTTCAAGGGCGGAATTTTGCGCAGGTTCGCTCAGCCCGTGGGTGTCCTTGGCGAGGAAAAGCGGGCCGGTGATGCCCTGCCCTGCGCGGTATTCCACGATCGCCTGGGTGATGGCGAGGATATGCCCTTCGTTGAACGAGGCCTTCAGGCTGGAACCCCGGTGTCCGGAGGTCCCGAATGCAACGCGCTGGGCGGGATCGCTGAGATCCGGCGTCACGTCGTAGTACGCGTCAAGAAGGGCAGTGATGTCTACAAGGTCCTGGGGAAGGGCAACAGTGCCCGCACGGCTAGCCATTGACCCAGCATGCCAGACGGTCCAGTGCGCTTGAAGAGAAAACACACTATTGCGGTGCCTATGACATCGTATTTCCGCTCCACCAACGAAGATTCACTGCCCGTTTACCGGAGTGCGGCACGGGGTTGGCGAGTTGAGGCTCCGGGAGCTTATATGCGCCTTGGCTCGGCGGTAGGCTGTGCAGAAAGACTCACGAGGGGGATTTTCCATGACCGACCAGCCAGCTAAACCCGAGAACGCCCCCCAGGGTGATGAACCGCCCAAGGGCTACGAACCGCCGACGTATGTGCCGCCAGCACCCCAAGCCAGTGAAAACCCGTATGGCGAGCAGCCATTTGCCTCGCCGGCGGCTCCTGGCCCGTACGGTCAGCCCGAAACGCAGCCCCAGGCGCAGCAGCCGCAGGAACCGTATGGCCAGCACCAAGGCGGTCCGGCCCAGTTCGGTCAGCCCGCTTACGGACAGCAACCGGCTTATGGCCAGCCCGCTTCGCCGTACGGGCAGCCTTCCCAAGGACAGCCTGCTTACGGGCAGCCGCCCAGCCCCTATGGTCAGCCCGCTTACTATGGCATGCCTGCCGAGCCAAAGGGCCTGAGCATTGCCAGCATGTGCTGTGGCATCTCAGTCTTCATCGGTTTCGGCTTCTTCATGCTGCCGCAGATCGCGGCCGTGATCCTTGGGCACATGGCCCTCAAGAAGGAGCCGGCTGGCAAGGGCATGGCCATCGCGGGCCTCGTGATGGGATACCTCGGCATTGCGGGTGCGGTCATCTTCTGGGTCTTTATTGTGATCGTTGCCGCAACCGCTTCGCGCTACAACTACAACTACTAGAACGACGACGGCCGGTGCGCCCGGTGGGAATCCCGCCAAACACTCCGGCCGCCGTCGTTGTTTACGCCGACGTTGTTAAGGGACTAGCGGACGCCGGCCATCAACTTCTTGATAGCCGGCGAGCCGGCGGCCAGGGCCACCGCGATCACCACGGCCGTGCCACCGACGCCCAGGAAGTAGGGCAGCTCGTCAGCTGGGTTGTACAGTCCGGCCAGAATGCCCGCCAGCGTGGTCCCGAGGGACACTGAGAGGAAGAACAGGGCCACCATCTGCGTGTGGAACGCTTTGGGTGCCAGCTTGGTGCTCACGGACAGGCCGATGGGGGACAGGAACAGCTCCGCCAAGGTGAAGAGGAACAGGATTCCCACCAGCACCAGCAGAGGGGTCTTACCCGCGCCAGTCAGCGGGATGAAAGCCAGGAACGCCAAGCCCATGATGAAGAGTCCGGCGGCAAATTTGATGGGGGAACCCGGCTGCTTCGGGCCAAGTTTGGTCCACAGGGCAGCCATGACACCGGCGAAGACGATGATGAATACCGGGTTGATGGACTGAACCCAGGCGGCCGGCATTTCCCAGCCGAAGAGGTTGCGGTCCAGCTTTTCCTCCGAGTACACGGCAATGAACGTGAACTGCTGCTGGAAGAGCGCCCAGAATGCCGCCGAGGCGATGTACAGCGGAATGAACGCCGTAACCCGTTTGCGCTCGAGCGGCGTGACCTTCTTGCTTCTGAAGATCAGCGCGAAATAGAGAGCGGAGGCGGCGATCGCTGCGTAAGCCATGCTGCGGGCCAGGTTGCCCGGGTTCACCACGCCCGTGATGAGCAACACGGCGATCGCGACCGCGATGCCCAGGAAGATGAGCCCGTAGCGGCTCCGCTGTGCTGAAGGAAGGGGGTTCGGGACGCGGTGGGCTTCTTCCGGCAGTTTGTTGCGGCCCAGTGCGTAGATGCCGAGGCCGATCGCCATGCCGACTGCGGCTGCGCCGAAGCCCCAGTGGAAGCCGCTGCTTTCCTGCAGCCAGCCGGTGACGAGCGGGCCGATCAGCCCGCCGATGTTGATGCCCATGTAGAAGATGGAGAAGCCGGCGTCACGGCGTTCGTCCTTCTCCCCGTAGAGGGTGCCGACCAACGCCGTGGCGTTCGCTTTGAGGCCACCGGAGCCCACGCCCACGAGCACCAGGCCCGCCACCAGGCCCGGTATGCCCGGGAGAAGCGCAAGCGCGATGTGGCCGCCCATGATCATGATGGCGGAGCCGAACAATACCCGTTCGGAGCCGAAAATCCGGTCCGCTAACCAAGCGCCCAGGATCGTGGAGAGGTATACGCCTCCGCCGTACGCGCCAACCAGTCCGGCGGCGAGCGATTTGTCGATCGCGAGTCCGCCGTGGTCCGCGGTGAAGTACATGTAATACAGCAGGATGCCCTGCATTCCGTAGAAGGAGAAGCGCTCCCACATTTCCACGGAGAAGAGGCTGGCCAGCATCTTTGGGTGGCCGAAAAATGACGTGTCGCCCGTGATTTTGGCGGGCGCCGCCGTGTCTAGAGGTGTGGTCATTTATCCCATGCTGGCATCCATGTCACATAATGTCACATTTTTTAGATGCCTCGGGTAACTATTTGTCGGGGTTGAGTGCCCGTTGTTGCTGCCCCTCGAGCTGCGCTGCGAGTTGCAGGAGCAGGAGTTCGGATCTCGGCTTTCCAATGAGTTGGATGCCCATCGGAAGCCCCGTTCCTGGGGTTGGGCCGGTCCAATGCACGGGCAGGGTGATCGCCGGCAGCCCGCACACATTCACCATGGAGGACCAGGGCGCAAACTCGCATTGCTTGCGGTAGTCGTCGTCCGCGTCGCCAGGCCAGTCCGGGGCCGGCCACTGTTTTCCACTGAGGTCCTGCCCAGTGAACCAGCCCACGGGCCGTGGCGTCTGTGCCAGCGACGGCGTCAGCACGAGATCCCACTGCCCGTACTGGGCAACGGTGTCGTGGGTGAACTGCCGCAGGAAGCCGATGGCTTCGTTGACCTTTGCTGCGCTGCGTTGTTGCGCCCGACGCCGGAAGGTCCGGGTCAGCGGGGTCAGCAGCGCTTCGCGCTGCGGCAGGATGCGCGCGCTCCCGACGCCGGCGGTCCAGGCCGCGGTGAACGCTTCCGGATAGCGATTGTCGTAGCGGATCTCGGCGTCGAACACTGAATGGCCGGCGTCAGTCAGCAGCTCGACGCCCGTGTCGAGGGCATCCAAGGCTTCTTGCTCCGGCGTGAAGGGAAAGGTGGTGGACCATGGGCTGTCCAGGCTCACGCCGATGCGCAAGGCCGTCGGCGCTTCTCCGATGGCCGCAAGGTAGCCCCGTTCAGGCTGGTATTCGCGTGGCACCAGGGCGTCCATCATGAGCGCGGCATCCGCTGCGGAACGCGCCAAAGGTCCGGCAACTACCAAGTGAGCGGCGTCGCCAACGCTTTCGCCCGCCGGCACTAAGCCGCGACCCGGCTTCAACCCCAACAGTCCACATGCCGCGGCCGGAATACGTATGGAACCGCCGCCGTCGCTCCCGGGCGCGAAGGGAATCAAGCCGGCGGCAACTGCGGCAGCGCTGCCTCCTGACGATCCGCCGGAGCTGCGGCTCAATGCGTGCGGATTGCGCGACGGCGGTGCGATGCGGTTTTCGCTGTAGGCCGTCAGTCCGAATTCCGGAACTTGAGTCTTGCCCAGTGAGATGGCACCGGTGCCTTTGAGCGTGGCAGCGAGGGCTCCGTCCTCGGGCGCGGATTTGCGGTCCAGGGCTGCACTGCCGTGGGTGGTGGCGACTCCTGCCACATCGGTGAGGTCCTTGAATGCCAGCGGTACCCCGTGCAGGAGTGGAAGTTCTGCCCCTTCCCGCCGCTGGCGGACGTACGTTGCGTCGGCCGTTCGGGCGTCGAGCATGGCCTGGTCAGCCGTCACCGTGACAAAAGCTCCCAGCGCGTGGTTGTGCTTTGCGATCCTCGCAAGGAAATGTCCCGTGGCCTCAACTGCGGAGAGGTGTCCCGTGGCCAGGGCTTCGCGTAAGGCAACGGCGCCGAGTTCGTGGATGTCAGCCAAGGAAACGGGACTCCAAGCGCTCTTCAACGGCAAGGTCGCCGCCAGAATCTCCGGCCGCCGCGGTGACCCGATAAGCGGCCTTACCCCTGACTTCCGCAACCACGTCCACGAGTTCCGTGCCGCGGTAGACGAGCCCGACGCCGTCGTCGGTGCAGTGCGTTTCGCTCAGCACCCCTTCGGCAACAAGGCGATGGACCAGCGGCCGGCGGCCCAGCTCGGAGTCATAGTGGACGCCGTTGGCGTAGGGGAGGAAGGCGAGCCCATTGGTCACGGCACGCAGTTCGGGGCCGTAGGAATCGGTGGTGCCGCCCTGGAACCAACAAATCGAGCCCGCCGATACACCGGCCAGCACCACTCCCTCTTCCCAGACTCGCCTCAGAATGCCGTCCAGTCCGTGCGCACGCCACACAGCCAGCAGATTGACTACTGAACCGCCATTGACCCACACCACGTCCTGTTCCAAAAGGTACGCCTCGGGGTCGCTGTAATTGGGCATCGTGAACAGGTTCAAATGGCTGAAGTCGAAACCGGAAACCCGGGCGGCCTGGTCCAGTTCCGCAGCAAACCAACGCTGGTCGCCGGACGCCGTACCGATGTGCGCGACTCGCGGGGCGCGTCCGCTCACGCCGGAGAGTTCGACCGCGTGGTGCATCAGGAGATCGAACTCCATCCTGGTGCGATGACCTGACTTGTATCCGCCGGACGTGGCGAGGATGGTGGGCTCGCCAGTAGCCATGTGGCCTCCTGCCTCGTGTGGTCGCGGTCCCTGCAACGGTAGGCTGGATTGGAGATCTGAATCAACTGGAAGGAACCCACGTGAGCGATTTCGAGACCGTGCCTGTCGGCGATGTTCCGGCTGACGCGAAAATCCTGGATGTCCGGGAGGATTACGAATGGGTGGCAGGTCACGCTGAGGGCGCCCTTCACATTCCCCTTGACCAGATCCCGGCACGGCTTGACGAACTTGATCCGGACGATGACCTTTTTGTCATTTGCCGCACCGGCGGGCGCTCCTTCCGGGCTGTTCAGTGGCTCGTGGGGCAGGGGTATACGGCCACAAACATCGCCGGTGGCATGGACATGTGGTTCGAGTCCGGCCGCCCCATGGTTTCGGAGAACGGCCTCAAGCCGGTCGTCCTCTAGCCGCGACGCATAACACCTAAGGAATATTTGATGTCGGGTTCCGCGCTCACCTACACCTTCCTTGGCCCGGAAGGTACGTTCACCGAGGCTGCGCTCCTACAGGTCCCTGGCGCGGCCGAAGCCAACAGGGTGCCGTGCTCCAACGTGAACACGGCACTCGAGCGCGTCCGTCGGGGCGAGGCTGATGCGGCCATGGTGCCGATCGAGAACTCGGTAGAAGGTGGCGTTACCGCCACGCTGGATGCCATTGCCACCGGAACCGAACTTCGCATCATCCGCGAAGCCCTAGTGCCCATCACGTTCGTGCTGGTTGCCCGGCCTGGGGTGAAGATCGCGGACATCCACCGGGTGTCCACCCATGGTCACGCGTGGGCCCAGTGCAGATTGTGGGTCGATGATAATATCCCCAATGCGGAATACGTTCCGGGATCCTCGACGGCGGCTGCCGCTGTCGGGCTTCTCGAGGGTGACGCGCACTATGACGCGGCAATCTGCGCCCCTCTCGTCGCCGCCGAACGGCCTGGCCTGAACATCCTCGCCGAGAACATCGGGGATAACCCCGGCGCGGTCACCCGCTTCGTCCTGGTCAGCCGGCCCGGCGCTCTGACGGAACGGACGGGCTCGGACAAGACCACCGTCGTGGTGCCCCTCCCCGAAGACCGCCCTGGCGCCCTGATGGAAATCCTGGATCAGTTCGCCACCCGCGGCGTCAACCTCAGCAGGATCGAGTCCCGGCCCACCGGCCAGTATCTGGGACACTACTTTTTCAGCATTGACGCCGACGGCCACGCCTCCGACGCCCGGGTGGCCGATGCTTTGGCAGGCCTGCACCGGATCAGTCCGGCAACCCGCTTCCTGGGTTCCTACGCCCGGGCCGACGCACAGCAAACCTCGGTTGCTCCGCATACTTCTGACGCCGCATTCGCGGCCGCACATGCCTGGGTTCGCGGCATTCTGGGCGGAGAATCTGCTCCGCAAAGCGTTGGATAATTGACTCTTCAACCCCTATCGCGTGGCTAAAACTGTGCGTATGCTTGCTTGATCCACAATTGATGGACGCATGCCCCTAACGGAGGGAGCGGGCCATGTCGGGAAATAGCAATGACACCAGCGGCCAGGGAATGATCGTCAATCCGAAGCCCAAGGCGGACAACCAGGACTGGGACGGCGACGAAGCTGACCGGGCCGATCGCTTGCGCTTTGAGGAAGAGCAGGCCATGATCCGCGAGCAATCCGAAGCGCGCGCGGCCGCCAAAGCGTTGGCAGAACGCAAAGCAGCGGAAGCGGCGAAGAACGCCAAGTAGCGTCTCGCCAAATTGCAAACACGCCAGTTATTGCACGCGAACCAGAAGAGAACGCGGCTCCACTTTGACGGTGACCTCCGTGGCTTCACCTGAAGGATCACCGTCAAGCTGCGTGGCCATGGGTTCGTTGCTCCGGATGACCACCTTGCCCGAACGGTAGAAGTTCATGACCGGCAAGTTTCGGTTGTGCTTGAACAGGATCTTGGCGTACACAGCGAGCCAGCCGATGGCGCTGCGGGGGCTCATCACCACAACGTCGAGGACGCCGTCGTCGATCATGGCTTCGGGAATGAAATCGATGCCGCCCGGAATCAAGCCGCAATTGGCGAACAGAACGCTTCGGATCTTCCGGGACTGCTCGGGCTCGTCATCCATGGCGATGGTGACCTTCTTGCGCCGTCCGGGCAGGTGGCGGACGCCGGCCTCCGTGTAGGCCAGCCAGCCGACGGCCTTCTTGAGGTCGTCGTTGGTGTCGCCCACAACTTCGGCATCCAGGCCCATGCCCGCGATCACCAAGAAGGCATGTTCCGAGGTGGCTCCCGTCCGCTCATTGTGGATAGCCATGCGGGCGGTGTCGATGTAGCGCTGGTGGCCGAAGAGGGCGGTCTGGATGTTGCCCCGCAGGTCGTTGACGTCCAGGTTCACGTTGCGTGCCAGGAGGTTTCCGGTGCCCAGGGGAATCAGGCCCATCGCGACGTCGGTGTGAGCGAGGGTCTCTGCCACGACGCGAACGGTGCCGTCTCCGCCGCCCACCAGCACGACGTCGGGCCCGTAGGCCAGCGCCGCCTTGGCCTGCGAATGGCCGGGGTCCTCAGCAGTCGTATCGAAGAAGCGGGGTTCGTCCCAGCCGGCAAGATGACAGGCTTCCCGGATGATCCTCCTGGCGTCTTCGGCCTTGCCCTTGACGGGATTGAGGATGACGGCGACCCTCTGTAAACCGGGATCGGGCTTGTGTGCGTCTTCGCGGACGGCGCTGCGGGTGTGCCTGGCCCTGAGCCGGCGCACACCCCACCAACTGGAGACGGCGAAGACCACGCCCCCAGCGAGAATCACGTATAGGATCCAATCGCTCATGGTACTTCAACCCTATCCCGCCGGGGGGTGCAGCAGCGCATGCAGCAGCGGGTGCCTGCCGCCGTCGGACGCTGGCCACGGAGCTGTGCCCTCATTCGATACTCTTGTCTGGTGATCGACGTAAAAGACCTCAGCGAAAACCCGGACAAGTTCCGTGCCAGCCAGCGCGCCCGCGGCGCCGACGAGTCCGTGGTGGACGCGATCATTTCCGCCGATGCAGACCGCCGCGCAGCCCTGATCCGCTACGAGAACCTCCGTGCGGAGCAGAACGTCTTCGGCAAGAAGGTGGCACAGGCCAAGGGCGAGGAAAAGCAGGCGCTGCTGGCCGAAGTCAAGGAACTCGCCAATGCGGTCAAGGCTGCCTCTGCTGAAGCGGACGCCGCCCAGGCCAAGCAGGAAGAGCTGCTCCGTGTCATCCCGAACCTGATCGTAGACGGCGTGCCAGAGGGCGGCGAGGACGATTTCGTGGTGGTCAAGACCGTCGGGACACCACGCGAATTCCCGGACTTCGAGCCGAAGGACCACCTGGAGATCGGCGAGCTCATTGGCGCGATCGACATGGAACGCGGCGCCAAGGTATCCGGTGCGCGCTTCTACTTCCTCCGCGGCGTGGGTGCGCGCCTGGAGATGGCGCTGTTGCAAATGGCCATGGACCAAGCCATCGAGGCCGGCTTCGTGCCCATGATCACTCCCACTTTGGTGCGTCCTGAGACGATGCAGGGCACCGGTTTCGACGTAAAGCACGACGCCGAGATCTACCGTCTCGCTGAAGACGACCTTTACCTCGTGGGAACCTCGGAAGTGGCCCTCGCCGGCTACCACGCGGACGAGATCCTTGACCTTTCCGCCGGCCCCATTCGCTACGCAGGGCAAAGCTCCTGCTACCGCCGCGAAGCAGGTTCGCACGGCAAGGACACCCGTGGCATCATCCGTGTCCACCAGTTCAACAAGGTGGAGATGTTCATCTACACCACGGTTGAGGAAGCCGCTGCCGAGCACGAGCGCCTCCTGGCCTGGGAAGAGGAAATGCTGGCCAAGGTCGAGATCCCGTACCGCGTGATCGACACCGCTGCCGGCGACCTCGGCATGTCCGCTGCTCGCAAGTTCGACTGCGAAGCCTGGGTCCCCACCCAGAATGCGTACCGCGAGCTCACGTCCACGTCCAACTGCACCACCTTCCAGGCCCGTCGCCTCAACATCCGTGAGCGCGCGGTCAACGAGGACGGCGTTGCGAAGGGCACCCGAGCCGTCGCCACCCTGAACGGCACCCTGGCCACCACCCGCTGGATTGTGGCCATCCTGGAGCACCACCAGAACCCAGACGGCTCGGTCAACGTCCCCAAGGCCCTCCAGAAGTACCTCGGCGGCCTCGAGGTCTTGCCGGTCCTGTAACGAGTCCGTCGGGCGAAGCTTCTTGTCCACCGCTAGCGGCTGATTCACCATCGCGTCCGCTTCGAGGCGTCCGCATCGCGATTCCGGGGCTTGTTTCCGATTCGGCTGCTTGAGGTGCCATCGTGGGAAACAAGCCTCGGAATGCCGAGCCGAATTGTCCTCCACAGCTCGACTTATCCACATGGAGGCGTAGCGCGGCTGACTCGACGGTACGATCCATGGACAGTATTTCCATGGACATCCCCTCGCAGCTCATTGTCTCCGCCGAACGTTTGGCCCTCACCGGATCCACGTCGGCGATTCACCACCACTTCAGGTCTGGCCGGCTTGTCCGGCTCCGGCGCGGCTACTACCTGAAAACCTCGGAGTGGGTGGATGCGACTCCGAGCGAGCGGTTCAAATGGTCAGCGGCGGCGGTGGGTCTGGCGTTCGAGCAGCCGGTCTTTTGTCGGGAGACTGCGGCGGTGGTGCTCGGGGTCCCGACGCTTCGGCCCCCGACGTTCGTTGACCTAGCCACTTCCTCGGAGCGAATCACCGGCCGGCGCGCTGCAACCTTTGTGGTCCACGGAAACAACGCTCTTGCCAATCAGGCCCGGAGCGTCGGCAACCATCCCATGCGATATTTGCTTCAACGGGAAACTGATGCGGTGATTGCCGGTGATTTCGCTTGTACAGGTCCGGTGCAAACGGCTCTCGACGTCATGTGCACCTCACCATTCAGCAGTGCTCTGGTAGTGGCTGAGGGAATCGCGCGAATGCTTTGGGAGCAGGGCTCGCTCGGTCAAGATGCTCGTCTGTCAGATCATCCTCGCATGGCCTTGGCATTGGATGGAGTCGCTACCGATGCCGCCAAAAGCCGTGCTAGCCGCATCGCGAACTTGGCCCACACGAAATCCGAATCGGCCGGGGAATCGTTCAGCAGTGCGGCCATCGAATTGTTGGGATTCGAGCAGCCCGTCCAACAGCACACGATCGTCGACTCGGGACAATTTGTTGCCAGGACCGATTTCTGGTGGCCGGAACAGCTGGTCGCGGGCGAGTTCGATGGCAAGCAAAAGTATCTGGAGGAGGGCCTGCGGGGAGATCTAAGCGCCGAGGAAGTCGTCTATCGGGAAAAGCTACGTGAAGACCGCATTCGAGGATGGGGGTTCACCCTCGCTAGATGGAATTGGGCAGACCTGGAACAGCCAGGCCGCCTGCGGCAGAAGCTCCTGCGCGCCGGGCTACGTCCTCGGCCCGGGCGCCCGTTTCTGATATCCCGCCCACAAGTGCCGGAATGGGAAACAATCCCCGGGGTGGCGGGCCTGCAACGCCGGACGGCGAGCTCGCCCGGCCCGGGAGCGCCAAAGCCCAAGTAAATACTCACACTGTGGACAACGTGGGAGTATTCACCCCCTGTTAATCCCTTGCTGTGGCCTGCGTCCTAGCTGGTGTCGGTGGGGTCTGCTTCACTGGAGGCATGACTATTTTGACTGGTACCTCAGTCGCTGGCATCGATGACCAGCGGAATTTCAATCACAAACTCATGGTCGCACTGGATGTTGACGGAACCCTCGTGGACCACGATGGCCACATGTCACAGGGAGTCCGCGAAGCCGCAAGGGCCGTCGTTGACGGCGGTCACGACGTCCTGATCGCTACCGGCCGTTCGCTGAACGCCACCTTGCCCATCATCGAGCAGATCGGCCTGGAACGGGGCTATGCGGTGTGCTGCAACGGCGGCGTGACGTTGAGGCTCGATCCGCAGTTGGATGCTGGCTACGAGATCATCCACAAGGCCACTTTCGATCCCGCTCCGGCGTTGATGGCTCTCCGCGAGCAGCTTCCGTCCGCCAAGTACGCGCTTGAGGACGAGGACGGGAACTTTCTCTCCACCGAGCGATTCCAGGACGCCAGCTTCGGCGTCGAGGCAATCGGCGTCGATTTCCAAACCATGCTGGATGCCACCGCGGTACGCGTCGTGGTGTTCAGCAGCGAGAACACTGCCGAGGAGTTTTCCACCGCCATCCGCAAGATCGGGTTGTCCGGGGTCACCTACTCGGTGGGCTGGACGGCTTGGCTGGATATCGCCGCCGCCGGAGTCACCAAGGCCAGCGCGCTGGAACAGTTGCGCCAGCGGCTCGGCACCCACCCGCGTCACACCGTGGCGGTGGGGGATGGCCGCAATGACATCGAGATGCTCAGCTGGGCCGGCCGTGGCGTTGCCATGGGCCAAGCGCCCGAGGAAGTCATCGCCGTAGCGGACGAGGTCACCGCGTCGGTGTACGACGACGGCGCGGCCCTCATTCTGCGCGGCCTGCTTTAAAGGTCTGCGCACACGGGTACGCCCTAGTAAACCTCGAGGATCATCGCGAGGAGCCGGGCGGCTGCGGGCCTGGCAGCATGCTCCTCCACCCACTGGGCACGGGCAAGGGCCTTGCTTACGGCTTGGGTACTGATCCCCAGTTCCTGGGCCACGGCCTTCTGTTGCCCACGCACGCCGGGCGTCAGCAGATCCAGGACGCGCCACTCAGCAAAACTCCGGTGCTGCACGATGTGTCCTAGAAGGCGTAGCACGGCCTCCGACTCGGTAGCCAGGGCAGCAATCGGGCCTTCAACGGCCACCGGGATGCGCTCCTTGCCGTTCCGTAGGCGATCTACGGCGCGGCGGGCGTAGACCAGTCCGTGCCCGGAGGCGTCTTTGATTTGGTTGGGCAGGGGTTCGTTGACAGGCCCGACGCCGATTCCCACGTACCATCGCCCGCTCCGCAAAGCGATGAGCGCCGTGTCCACAGCCTGATGCGGGGAGTCCACGATGCCTTGGACTTCATCTTCCACCGAGCGGTCAAAGTCCAGGCGCGCAGGGATGTGGCGCAAGTCTTTCAGCAGCTGCGGAACAAGGTCTCCGTTGCCGCGGCTGTCGCGTTGGTTGATGGTCAGCGTGAACATGGTGGATCATACATTACCGGCAGGTATCTGACTTTCAAGCGGTTAATCCAGAGCCGTTTTGCTCGTTACGACGGCGGGTGGCAGCGATTGTGGGGCGATCCATTCCGCGCCGGGAATACGTGCGGCTACCATGCCGTCCTGGATTGACCGGACCAACGGAGCCGGATCCTGGTTGCTTTCAAAGGTCCAAAAACGTCGGTCGGGCACCCGACCCCCGGCAGGATGCGGGTCCGGCGGACCTTCGGAGCGGAACACCAACGCGTACTTTCCCGTGACGCCGAGGCGGGTCACCTCCTTGGCAACCAGGAGCGCCGCAGGGGAAGAGCCATCGTGGCTCGTGACCACTTTGATGGATTCGGGAGCGACCTGGCTCCAACGGAAGATCCGTGTGGTTCGCTCCTGCGCGTAAGAGGCGACCATTCCGCCGTCGAACACGAGAAGCTTTCGGAAGGCCATTCCGAAAGTCAGCGACCACAGCACCAGGCCTGTCAGCAGGCAAGTGACCAGATAGACCGGCATGTTCTGGAATCTGTCAGGTGTGTGGTCGCTCGAGTTGGCGGGGCTGACGAATTGCCCGATTGTGCCGAAAACGAAGCCGATGATTAGGCATGGCAGCAACCAACTCCAAAAGATCCTCGACGACGATGCGATGTGGATAAGTTTCCCCAGGTCAGGTGCGAGGCGGTGTTCTGCCCGGCGGACCAGCCAGTTACGGCCGTGCATCGGGGTTCCTCCCGTAAAGCTTGGGAAGTCCGTCGTGAACTCGGGCCTGGGCCTCTTCTTTGGCGAGGAGCGCAGGATCCTCGATCGGAGGCTTTCCCTGGGTCAGGCCGGAATCCAGGTCGAGGGGAATGTAGCCGGGGGAGTGGTCCACGTTGGCTACCTCAAACATGCTGCCGACTATCAAGAAGATGTAAAGCGGGATGAATGACCACGCGATAGCGCGCCAACCCCCTGTCCAGGCGCCGGAGGTGGTTCCATCCTGGATCCGCACGGACCGCATGTGCGCCGCCCGGTCGCCAAAGAGCCCCGACGTTCCCCAGACCATGCCGTACACGAACAGGCCCACGAACCACAGCCCGGCAAACAGCGCGTAAAAGAAGGCGTCGTTGTATGCCAGTTCCAGGGTGGCCAGGTTGTTTTCCATTGCTTTGCGGACGGCGACAACCAGCAGGCACAGCACTGAATACGCGGCAAGGAAGACGACGCCGTCGAGGACGCGGCCCCAGAAGTGCCGGCTCGCGGAGGCCCGGACGTAATACTCGCCGCTCATCGTGTATTGCCTCACGGGGCGGCGGCTGCTTGCGTCGATCAGACGGGTTGGCCCGTCGAAGTTGTTCTTCTTAGCCATGCAATCCTCGGGGATGACGACGGCGGGGCGCACTTCTGAATGCACGCCCCGGCTGCTGGTGGTTATTTTCCGGAAACGATGGTGGCGAGAGTGCCCTCGAGGTTTGTTGCGGACACTTCCCGAAGCACGAGTGACAGCGAGCCCTCGGTGACAACCTGGTTGAGTACATGCACGGAGGTGGGCGCCGTGTAGATCGTCAGCGTCCGGAGGTCTTCGGCGTTCGTTTCGAAGACTGCCAGGTTGCTGACTGCCTGCGTCTCCGCAAGGAACTCGCCGCCTGAGGATTCGAACTCGGCCGGGGTGTAGCTGACCGCTTCAGAGTCCTTCGCCGCGGCACCATTGGGGTCCGCAAACGCCGCAAGGCGTCGGCTGACTTGGTCAACCGTGACTACGGTGAAGCCGTGGAGTCCGCCCTCGTCGACTTCCTCAAGCAGCGCGCCGTCGTCGTGGACGTAGATGAACAGCCAGCGCTTGCCGGTCGAAACTGTCCGCTCGATTGACGCAACCTGACGGCCGGTACGGCGCAGGGCCAAAGCACCGGTGATTTCCTCGGTAGCGTGCAGCCTGGACGGCTCGGCCTCGCCTTCGAAGATCACCGGATAGGCGAGCTCCTTGGCAAGAAGGCCCCGAAGGGCGACGCCGCAGAGCACGTTCCGGTCCGCCGTCTGGGCCGAGAGCCACGGGGTGGGGACAGCTTGTTCGCGCTGGACGCCGTCCAGGGCAACCACTTCTTCGTCTGTGAGGGTGGGCAGCGGCGTCCCTTGCGCCGAGGCTTTCGACAGGACCTTCGCCGCGGACTCCACATCGCGTTCGGTCCACTGGATCGTGTTGGTGCTCATCCGAAAATACCTCCCACGAATTTTCCGACCGATTTGGCCGCATTTCCTACGCCGTCAACCACTTTGGTGCCGGCGTCTTTTGCAAAGTTTCCTGCTTCCTTCAGGCCGTCGCCAAGGTATTGGGCGGGGTGCTGCGCGAAATTGGAGATGCTGTCCCAATGGTCCGCAACCAGATTCCCCAAGGCCCACGCGCCCGCGACGAGGCCTGCGCCGATGACGATCGGGGCGCCGATCGGGCCGAGCATCGCGGCGCCTCCCGCTGTCATCAGCATCATGCCGCCAACCCCGCCCACAACGGACAATCCGCCCGCGACCCGATCGCCTGTTCCGCGCCAGCCGTCGTGGGAGGGAGAGATCATGTCGTGGATGCCGCCAGCAATGCTGAGGGGGCCGGCGATACCTCCGGCGATCCGCATGCCCTGGGAGAACTTGCTGGCGTCTTCGAAAGCCTGCGCATACGGAACCCCGGCTTTGAGGTCTGTCAGGACCTCACTGAGCTTGCCGCCGTTCTTGAGCTGGTCAAGGCCGCCCTTGAGCCATCGCCCGGCGTCGTCCCAATTCGTCAGCAGCTCTTTGGTCTTGGCCCAGTCTTCGAAGCCGAGCTTGTGGAGTTTCCAAGCGTTCCAGAGCGTTGCGCCAAGGTCCTTGGCCCCCGTCCCGGTGTCGTAGACGCCTTTGAGGTCGGCTAGGGCGCTGGTGCCCATCCGCTGGCTGGCGTAATCCTGTTCCTCGGCATTTGCCTTGAGCTGCTTGGCGCCTTCCTTCAGCATGGTCGCCGCCTTGAGAAGCAGGGGACGGTGGCTGGAGTTCCAATCGCTCTTGAACCTTTGGGCGTCGCTGCCGGTCCATGCGGTCGTGTTATTGACGAGGCCGCTCAGCTGCATCCCCTGCATTTCCAGGGTTGTGGCGGCTTTGCCCATCACACCGGCCAACGAACGCAGCTGTGCGACGTCGGCGCCGTAGAATCCAGCCATCCGGAATCCCCCGTCCCTAGTCTTTGGTCATGTCGCGCCTAGCCTATTGCCCCGAAACAGGCGAGGTCGATGGGGACATCTACCCATTAACGACGACGGCGGCGGGTGCGGTTCGTATGGAACCACACCCGCCGCCCGAAGCGTGGGTCCTTAGTGGGAGACCGGAACGTAACGCTTGATGGAAGCTTCCAGCTCGGCTTCGGCGGCTGCGCGGTCGGCCCAGCCTTCAGCCTTGACCCACTTGCCGGGCTCAAGGTCCTTGTAACGGGTGAAGAAGTGCTCGATTTCCTTGATCAGGAATTCGCTGACATCCGAGATTTCCTGGATGTGGTCGAAGCGCGGATCGGCCGGAACGCACAGGACCTTGGCGTCTCCACCGCCGTCGTCGGTCATGTTGAACACGCCGATGGGGCGGGACTCAACGATGACGCCGGGGTACAGGTCGAAGTCCTGCAGGAGTACCAGTGCGTCCAAGGGGTCGCCGTCCTCGCCCAGGGTGTTCTCGAAGAACCCGTAGTGGGTGGGGTACTGCATGGACGTGAACAGGACGCGGTCCAGGCGAACGCGGCCGGTCTCGTGGTCAACTTCGTACTTGACGCGCGACCCCTTGGGGATCTCGATCGTGACGTCGTGCTTCATGGAATGCTCCTTGACAGTATTGGCATGGGCGCGGCAACAGAGCAGCCGACGCCGCCGACTACTATTGAGGATATAGCGAGAGGCCCAAGTTTCTTGAAACGGTGGGGACATTCAAGACTTTGAGGACTAAAGCTGCATGAAGGGCGTTGACCAGGCGGGGGCTGAAAAGCAGGCTTCGGACAAGCAGGAGAACCCCGTTCTCAGACCCAGGAACCCGGCATCGAAGGGCTTCGTCCGCTTTCTGCCACTGGTCTTGTTGATCTTGGTCATCGCTGCCCTTGCTGTGCCGATGGGGCTGGGCGTGGCACCCGGGTTCTTCGGGCCCGGCTTCCTGGGAGCTGCTAGCACGCCCATCCCCAAGGCGCCGGCCTGGCAACAGATTCCCGATGGGCTGAGCCGTGCCCA
Source organism: Arthrobacter sp. 01T419 (assembly GCF_056398865.1). NCBI lineage: Bacteria > Bacillati > Actinomycetota > Actinomycetes > Micrococcales > Micrococcaceae > Arthrobacter > Arthrobacter sp. 01T419. The sequence continues at coordinate 18,653 of NZ_JBFTQF010000003.1, read as the reverse complement.
GGTGGTCGCGCCCTTGGACCCTTCAGCCCCGGTCCCGCTACCGGCCGACGTCACCCGCCAGCTCAACGCCTTACTGACGCCCGACGGCGGGGGAGACTTCACCGGTGTCGTTCAGGATGCGTTGACCGGACTTCCGCTTTACGATCGCGACGGCGGCAAGAACCGGGTGCCCGCGTCCAACATGAAGCTGCTCACCGCCGTCGCGGCGCTGCGGGCGATCGGCCCGGAGACCCGCTTCGGCACGCGGGTCCTGACAGGACCCTCAGCGTCGACCATCGTACTGAGCGCCGGAGGGGACGTCCTGCTTGGCGCGGGACCGTCACAGCCAGGCGAGGTGATGGGCCACGCCGGCCTCGAAACGCTCGCAGCGGACACCGCCAGAGCGCTCAAGGACCGCGGCGTGACAGGTCCGGTCACCGTGCAGTTGGATGACACGATCTTCACCGGACCGGCCTTGAACCCGGCGTGGAGCCTCGACGATGTCGCTGCCGGCGAAACAGCACCGGTCTTCCCGCTCGCGTTGAACTCGGCGCGGACCAGCCCGGGGGCCACCACCGGCCCCCGACCGCAGGATGCAGCCCTCACGGCCGCGGAGGCTTTCGTAGGGAAGCTCCAGGCCGCGGGTGACGCTGCCGGATTCACGGTGGCCTCGGGTGTGGAACGCGCCAAAGCTCCGACAGGAAAGCAGGATGTCCTCGCGAGCGTGGAGTCCGCCACCGTCCGCGAGCAAGTGGATCTGATGCTGGAAACCTCGGACAACTACCTCGCGGAGACGTTTGGCCGGATGGCTGCACTGTCCGTGGGAAAACCGGGAACCAACGACGGCGCCACGGCGGCCGTGAGCGCCCAGTTGGCGGAGCTGGGGATAGCCACGGACTCCATGCACTTGGCCGACGTGTCCGGCCTTGCCTTGGGCAACCAGGTATCAGCCCGGCAGTTCGCGGACGTGGTCCGGGCCATTACCTCCGGACCGGACACCCGCCTCCGTGCTGCGCTCGCCGGATTCCCGGTGGCAGGACTGACCGGGACACTCGGAGACCGCTACGGCGACGCCAGCACTTCGCAGGGGGCAGGTCTGGTCCGGGCCAAGACCGGAACCCTGAATTCGGTCATCGCCTTGAGCGGCTATGTGGTGGACACTGACGGCCGTCTCCTGGTTTTCTCCTTTATCGGCAACGGGCTGACGCCAGGAGCCGCGGGGAACAAAGTGGCGCTGGACAGGTCCGCCACCGCGCTCGCCTCGTGTGGTTGCTCTGGTGGTTGACGTTCGTCGCTGCCTGACGTTCGCCGCTGAGCGAACTTAAGGGCGCAGATTCAGCCTGCTGTGTTCTGATGGATCGTATGGAGTCTCAGCAGCAAGCCCAGTCCCTCATCAATTGGGAGCTGGCCGCCTCCACGGCTGCCCGGCTCGCTCCCCCCGGTCCCCCAATGAGCCCGGGCGAGATCGGCAAAGCCGTGGATAGCCTGCGTTTCAGCGCGGACATCTCGGTCCCGCATGTGCATGACATCACCGGTTTGGAAGCCGCGCGAGATCTCCGAGATTCCCATGTCCTGGTAGTGGACCGGGCATCGTGGGCGAAGGCGAACACTCAGAGCTTTGCGGTGATGCTCCAGCCGGCCCTCCAGCAAATGATGGATTCCCGCCGCGGTCCGGCGATGACACCGGCTGCGGCGGCCGCGAGCGGCGCCATCACGGGCAGCCAGCTCGGAGCGGTGCTTGCCTTCTTGTCGAGCAAGGTCCTGGGCCAATACGACCCCTTCGCGGCACTCGCCCCGGACTCAAAAGCGCCTCCCGCCGGCCGACTCTTGCTGGTGGCTCCGAATATCATCTCCGTGGAGCGCGAGCTCAACGTGGATCCGGACGATTTCCGGCTCTGGGTCTGCCTTCACGAGCAAACCCACCGCGTGCAGTTTGCCGCCGCGCCTTGGCTCCGGACCCACATGCTTGAGGAGATCGAGCGGCTCAGCACCAACCTGCTCGGTAATGTGGACTCCATCATGGACCGTGCTACGGCCGCTGCGCGGTCCCTACGCGACCGCTCAGCCGGTGCCACGCCTGGCCGAGGGGCCATCTTGGATCTGTTGCAGAACCCCGAGGAAAAGGCCTCGCTCTCGCACCTCACAGCAGTCATGAGCCTGCTGGAGGGCCACGCCAACGTGGTGATGGACGCCGTCGATTCCACCCTGGTCCCTTCAGTGAAGACCATCAGGCAGCGCTTCAGCGCACGGGGCAAGGACCGCGGAATGATCGAGAAATTCATCCGCAACATCCTCGGCCTGGATGCCAAGATGCGCCAGTACAGCGACGGAGCCAAGTTCGTCCGTGAAGTGGTTGCGCTGGCTGGCATGGAGGGCCTGAACCGGGTCTGGGAATCGGCCGAAAAACTGCCCACCGAAGCCGAAATCCACGACTCCAAGCTGTGGCTTGAGCGGATGGGTCTGTGACCGCGGGTACCGAATCAGGTCCAGCAGGGCCAGGCAGCAGCCCAGAAAGCAGCGGACGACGGCGTCCCGGGCGTTTGGCGCCTGTCGTCGGCAAGGCACGAAATATGTTGCAGGACGCACTGGCCTCGGCAGGCTATCCAGAGCGAATCCTGGTGGCTTGCAGTGGCGGTCCCGACTCCGTGGCCCTCGCTTCCGTGGCTGCGTACTTCGCTCGTCGCGGCCACGTGCACGGCCACCCAGTGAGCGTCGCCGCGGTCGTGGTTGACCATCAGCTGCAGGAAGGCTCGGATGAGGTCGCGGCACGAACAGTGGCGACCCTGAAGGAGCTGGGCCTTTCGCCTGTTCAGCTGAGGACCGTCGATGTGGCGGCCACCGGGTTCGGGCCCGAAGCCGCGGCGCGCGACGCCCGGCATGCAGCCCTTGAAGCGGCTGCCACGGAGCTTGATTGCCGGGCGATCCTGCTCGGGCACACCTTGGATGACCAAGCGGAACAGGTGCTGCTGGGCCTGGCCCGCGGCTCGGGAACGCGCTCCCTCGCCGGAATGCGGCCTGCCCGCGGCAAGCTCCTTCGCCCCTTCCTCGGCCTGCGGCGCGCGGAAACACTCGAAATCTGCGAGGTCGAGGAACTCGAAACCTGGCACGACCCCAGTAATGCGGATCCAGCCTTTGCCCGTTCACGAACCCGGGTCGAGGTAATGCCGTTGCTTGAGGCCAAACTCGGACCCGGCGTCGCCGAATCGCTTGCCCGCACCGCCGCGATCCTCCAGCAGGACGCCGATTTCCTGGAGCAGCTTGCCATGGAGAGCTATGCGGGCCTCGTGAACCGGACCGACGACGGCGTCTGGCTCCCCGAAGCCTCCTTGAGGGAGTTGGCCCCTGCGCTGAGGTTCCGGGTGATCGCAAAAGCAGCCGCCGACGTCGGGGGCCAGCAGCCCGGCTACGGGCGGCTCCAGGCGGCTGAAGCGTTGCTGCGCCGGCAGGGATCGGCCGGTCCCGTGCAGCTTCCCGGAAGCGTCAGCGTGTATCGGGTGTCGTTGAGTGAATTGGAGCGGCAGGCCCCCATGCAGGGAGATGGCGTTCCCCGAGAAGGCGGAGGCTGTGGGAAGCTAGTATTCCGGCATCACAAATCGCCCCAACACTAGCCGCACCCACGCATCAACACAGGAGCCATTGGTGGATTCAAACGACGTCCAGGCAGACCTCAAGCACGTTCTCTACACCAAGGAGCAGATCCAGCGACGAATCGGTGAACTGGCTGCACAGATCGACAAGGACTACGAGGGTCGTGAACTGCTGATCGTGGGCGTGCTCAAAGGCGCCGTCATGGTCATGGCCGACCTTGCGCGCGCACTTCACAGCCACGTCAGCATGGACTGGATGGCCGTGTCTTCCTACGGTTCCGGTACCCAGTCCTCCGGCGTCGTGCGCATCCTCAAGGACCTCGACACCGACCTCATGGGCAAGGATGTCCTGATCGTCGAGGACATTATCGATTCCGGGCTGACGCTCTCCTGGCTCAAGACCAACCTCGAATCACGAGGCACCGCTTCAGTGGAAATCTGCACCGCTTTCCGAAAGCCCACAGCCGCCAAGGTGGAGATCGACGTCAAGTATGTCGGCTATGACATTCCCAACGAATTCGTGGTCGGCTACGGACTGGATTACGCCGAAAAGTACCGCAACTTGGACTTTGTGGGAACTCTCGCCCCGCACGTTTACGAGTAGCCTTTCTTACCGCGGTATTGCCGCGAAGTTAAAGCTAAGAGAAGTCGGCCGCCCAATGGGGAGGCCGACTTCTTCTTTTAACTCATTCGGGGAGGGCTGTCGAGAATGGGCAATTTGCGTGTTAGCGTTCAGCTCAAATAGTCGTTTGACTTGACCTGGGGGGGCATTTTGAATATGGATTCGGTTTCATCGTCAAGGCGTGGGAAGGTCCGGGCACTTTTGGCTGGCGGTTTGGTTCTAGGGGTCGGCGCCGCAGTGGTGTTGGCTGCCTGGAACGATTCCGAGTTCGCCACCGGAACATTCACGGCGGGTACCTTCAATCTTCAGGGAAGCACGGACGGCACGGCCTACTCGGATCATGCGGCCTCTCCGGGAGCCACCCTGCCATTCACCCTCAACCCAGCCAATCTGGCGCCCGGGGACACTGTCTACGCACCCTTCGCGGTGCGGCTGGCGGCCAATACCACCACGGGGTCCACCGTCACGGTGAACACTGCTACTGCCACGGGGTCGGTCGCGAACCTGAGCTACCAACTCCTTGAAACTACGTCCTTCGGTTGCTCGAGCGGCACTACGGGAACCGAACTGGTGCCTGCGGGAACCGCACTCAACGGTGCACTGAGCGGTGTCACCTTCGACCTCAACGCCGGCAGCCCCACGAGCAATCCCGGCGGCGCGGTGTTCCTTTGCTTCAAAGTGACCGCAGCGGCAGGGCTGGTCCAGGGGCAAAGCGGCACGGCCACGTGGCAGCTCGCCGGGGCTTCCACTTCCTAATCAGCGACCATGACCGGACGCAGGACGGCTCGTCAGCCAGGGAAGGTCCGCCAGCCGTTCCTCCGTGTGCGCGCCATCTTGGCCGGAGGACTGGTCCTGGGCGTTGGAAGTGGTCTGACCCTTGCCGCGTGGAATGATTCCGAGTTCGCTTCAGGAACCTTCACGGCCAGCTCCTTCCAGATCGAATCCTCCATCAATTCCGGGGGGTCTTGGCTGGCGCACCCTGCTGCCGGCTCAGCCGCGATCCTGGCCTTCAATCCCGCGGGAATGTCACCAACATCAGTCAATTACGCCCCTATCTGGGTCCGCACCACGGCTGGATCGCTTTCCGGGTCCTTGGCACTCCAAGGCGCCACCACTACCGGCAATGCCTCCTTGGCAGCTGCCTTGGATTACAGGGTGGTGCGCTACTCGTCGGGAACATGCGATTCCAGCCAATTCACCGCCGGGGCAAGCTACATCGTGGGTTCGTCGGCTTCGAAGGTTCCGCTAACCACCTCCGGGGCAGCAACCGCGGTGGCCGCGAGCTTGGCCAGCCCCACGCAGCTATGCTTCGAAATCACCATGAAAGCGTCCGCAGACAACGCCCTGCAAGGCACGAATGTCAATGTCACGTGGGAAATCAAGGGGACCTCGGACTCATGACTGTAAGCCTGGCGCCGGCAAGACCGCAGAGGAAACGCAGCAATAGCAGGCGCCCAGCCGACGTCGTACGGGAGACGCTCCTTAACCTCGCAGCGATCGGCGGCGCGATCTGTATTCTCCTGACGCTGGCCGCCGTCTTTTTCCACATCACGCTCATCATGTTCAAGACCGGCTCGATGTCGCCCACCATCCCTACTGGATCGCTCGCGGTCGTGCGGGAAGTCCCGGTGTCGGAGGTCCGGATTGGAGACGTCGTCACGGTGGACCGTCCAGGGCAGCTGCCCATCACCCACCGGGTCACTTCTTCGCGCATGATCGCCGGCGGCATGGCGGTCCTCACGCTCAAGGGCGACGCCAACCATGTGGAGGATCCTGCACCCTACACCGTCTCCAAAGTCCGCACAGTACTCTATTCAGTGCCGGGGATTGCCTACGTTGTTGCCGGCGCATCGAACCCTTGGGCGCTGGGCGGCACTACCCTTGGCGTCGCTGCCTTGGTGACTTGGGCGCTGTGGCCCAGGCCGGAGGGAGCCCGGCCGGGGAGTTCCAGTCGGGCGCGGCACAAGGCGGGTCCATGATTGGACGTGCGAGCCGCCTGCGTTCTGCCGCGGCAGCCGGCGCGGTGTCGCTGGGTCTGCTCGCCGCCGCACCGGCATACGCTACGGCAGACGGGCCGGACTTGATATTGACGCACGGCGGCAACAATCCGCCAGCTGTCCTCGTACCCGGGTCCACCAGCAGATGGAGCATCGGGGTGACGAGCAGGGCGGTGACGCTGCACGATTTGCGGATGCGGCTGCGGGCTGAGGGCGCGCTTGGGCAACTTGCCGTACCGGACTCCTTGGCGCGACTTGTCACCGTGGACGTACGCAGCTGCCGCACGGAGTGGGTGTCAGGGGCCTGCCCGTCTGGCGAAAACACTGTCATTTCGGCGACGACGCTTTCTTCCCTCAGTGACTTGGGCACGGTCAGTCTCGCAAATCCCGACGGCGGGATCCCGGCCGGCGTCGAACTGCAGCTCACCGTCACATTGTCGCCCACGGCCGGCAACAGCGTGCAAGGGCTTTCAACGAGGATTGCCGCGCGCGTAGATGCCGCCGGAGAGCCGGAGCCGGCGAAGGACATTCCAGCGATCGGCCTCCCTGACACAGGATTCCGCTTGGGCATTTTTGCGCTACTTGGCCTGGGTGCCGTCCTGGCGGGAGCCTTCGCGTCGAGGCTCGCCAGTGCGCGAGCCGTTGGGCCTGCGCGAGCCGTTGCAGCCGGTGCCACGACGCCTGCCCGTGGGCCGGGTGAGGACTGATGAAGACACCCGAACGGCGAAGGGGTTTCGCGCATTTTCCTGGCCTGAGGCCAGCCGTCGCGGTGGCCGGAGTTGCGGCGGCCCTTCTGGGCCTTCCGGCCGGAACCTCGGCAAGCGATGCGAGCTGGACGAGTTCAGAGTTCGGCACCGGCGCTCTGAAGGCGGCCACCATTCCACCTCCCGTGATGATCAGCCCCTGTACACTCAGCCCCGGCGCGGCCGGGACCGACCCGGTGATCACGGTCAACTGGCAATTCCCGGCGGGAACAGGGTATGGGGTACCGGCAAACGTCAATTACTACGTAGCAAACGGGGGATTGCTTTCAAACCTGACGGCCGTGACTCCGGGAAGCAGCCTGGCCACCACCGGCCCCGTTAATGGGGTGTACACGACGCAGTTCAAATCGGGAGTCCTGAGCGGATTGCTCGGCGGAACATACGGCGTCTATCTGCAGACGAAGGACGGCACGGGATGGGTCTCCACACGTGCCACGGCAAACGCTTCCATGGGACTGGCCGGAAGTAATCCGGTGTGCACGGTGAGCTAGGAGCTTGCACAAGTACATGTCTGTGTACGCCTAGAGGGAACTTTTGCCCCTTACTATGCGTGAATCACTCCGAACGGTGTAAAGCTAGAAACTGACGCAGCACCACACGCGCGCAGAAGCTGCGCCGTGCAGCACTACCAGGAGGGACGGGGCGGAGCCCCCGAACAGATGAAAGCTAAGAGTTTCTTCAAGGGCCCGGGCATCTGGATTGTTGTCGTAGTCGGCTTGCTCCTGGTGGCATTTGCAACCCTTGCCCCCGGCGGATCAACCCGTATCGACACCGATAAGGGCCTTGCGCTTCTCGCCCAAAGCGGGAAAGTAGAGCAAGCCAAGATCTACGACGCCGAGAACCGCGTTGATCTGACGCTGAAAGACAACCTGGTGATTGACGGCCAGGATAAGGGCAAGAACGTCCAGTTCTTCTATGTCACCCCTCGCGGCGGAGACGTCGTCAAGGCTGTCACCAACGCCCAGCCAGCCAAGGGCTTCACTGACCAGCCCGTTGAGAACAACTGGTTCTCCGGACTGTTCTCGCTCCTTGTCCCGGTGCTCCTTCTGGGCGTCCTCTTCTGGTTCCTGCTCTCGCGGATGCAAGGCGGCGGCTCCAAGGTCATGCAGTTCGGCAAGTCGAAGGCCAAGCTCGTCAACAAGGACATGCCACAAGTGACCTTCTCGGATGTCGCCGGTGCGGACGAAGCCGTTGAAGAGCTCCAAGAAATCAAGGAATTCCTCGCGGAACCAGCGAAGTTCCAGGCAGTCGGCGCAAAGATCCCCAAAGGCGTGCTCCTCTACGGTCCTCCGGGCACTGGCAAGACCCTCCTGGCCCGCGCAGTCGCTGGTGAGGCCGGCGTCCCATTCTTCTCCATCTCCGGTTCGGACTTCGTGGAGATGTTCGTCGGTGTCGGTGCTTCGCGTGTCCGGGACCTCTTCGAGCAAGCGAAGGCCAACGCGCCGGCCATCATTTTCGTTGACGAGATCGACGCCGTTGGCCGTCACCGCGGTGCCGGCATAGGCGGCGGCAACGACGAACGCGAGCAGACCCTGAACCAGCTCCTGGTCGAAATGGACGGCTTCGACGTCAAGACCAACGTCATCTTGATCGCTGCGACCAACCGACCGGACGTCTTGGACCCCGCTTTGCTCCGGCCAGGGCGCTTTGACCGGCAAATCACCGTGGAAGCCCCGGACCTGGTTGGTCGTGAACAGATCCTGAATGTCCACGCCAAGGGCAAGCCGATGGCGCACGGCGTCGACCTCAAGGGCGTCGCCAAGAAGACCCCTGGCTACACGGGTGCAGACCTCGCCAATGTGCTCAATGAGGCCGCCCTCCTCACTGCCCGGTCCAATGCCAACCTGATTGACGACCGTGCACTGGACGAGGCAATCGACCGCGTCATGGCCGGTCCTCAGAAGCGCAGCCGCGTCATGAAGGAAATGGAGCGGAAGATCACCGCTTACCACGAAGGTGGCCACGCTTTGGTGGCGGCAGCCCTTCGAAATTCCGCACCGGTCACCAAGATCACCATCCTGCCCCGCGGCCGCGCCCTCGGCTACACCATGGTGGTCCCCGAGGACGACAAGTACTCGATCACGCGCAACGAACTCCTTGACCAGATGGCCTATGCCATGGGTGGCCGCGTCGCCGAGGAAATCGTCTTCCATGACCCCTCCACGGGCGCCTCGAACGACATCGAAAAAGCCACCGGAACAGCCCGCAAGATGGTCACCCAGTTCGGTATGAGTGAGCGCATCGGCGCCGTGAAGCTTGGCGTTGGTGGCGGTGAGCCGTTCCTCGGCCGGGACATGGCACAGGAACGCAATTACTCGGACTCCGTGGCGTACATCGTTGACGAGGAAGTGCGCCGCCTGATCGACCAGGCCCACGACGAGGCCTATGCCATCCTGACCGAGAACCGCGACGTCCTGGACCAGTTGGCCCTCGAACTGCTCGAGCGCGAAACGCTGAATCAGTCCGAGATCGCCTACATCTTCCGGGACATCCGGAAGCGGGACTTCCGCGAGGTATGGCTCTCCAAGGAATCCCGTCCGGTCCAGACTATTCCGCCGGTGGAGTCCCGCGCGGAGAAGGCCGAGCGCGAGGCGCAAGAACAAGCCAAGAATGCTCGTCTCGAAGAACCTCTGGACGCACAGCCGCCGCATCCTCAGGGCGTCGGCAGCCAGGAGTCATTCACGGGTCACGGACCTGACGCGGGCACCGACGTTTCGCAACACAGCTAAGCTTTCTGCTGTGACTCACATCGACGACGACGACTTCAGCAGTGCCGCAAGTGATGCCTTCGGCGGTTCGGGCGAGGGGAAATCCTCAGACAGCCACGGCCATGGACACCACTCGCACAAGGTCGACCGCCCGCGCATTGAGGCGGCTGTCCGCGAGATCCTCATTGCGGTGGGCGAGGACCCGGACCGTGGTGGACTGCTGGACACGCCAAAGCGCGTTGCCAAAGCTTATGCCGAGGTCTTCGCGGGCCTGCACCAGGATCCCGAGCATGTTCTGTCCACGACGTTCGACCTCGACCACGAGGAACTCGTGTTGGTCAAGGACATCCCGTTCTACTCCACGTGCGAACACCACTTGGTACCATTCCACGGCGTCGCGCACGTTGGGTATATCCCTTCCCACGATGGCAAAGTGACGGGCCTGAGCAAGCTGGCCCGCCTCGTGGACATTTACGCCCGCCGTCCCCAGGTTCAGGAACGCCTGACCACCCAGATCGTCGAAGCGCTCGTGACCCACCTCAAGCCCCGGGGAGCTATCGTCGTCATCGAATGTGAACACATGTGCATGTCCATGCGTGGCATCCGCAAGCCCGGCGCCAAGACCRTCACCAGCGCAGTGCGCGGGCAACTTCATGACCCGGCCACCCGCGCCGAAGCCATGAGCCTCATACTCGGAAGGTAACAAAGACCATGGATTCCCTCGCAGCAGCACCGGGAACAGGCCCGGCAACCAGCCCACTGCCTATCCTCCGCAAACCCCGTCCAGCCGCCCGCTTTGCGGACCTGCCGGCCGATCGTACGCTTGTCATGGGAATTCTCAACGTCACTCCGGATTCCTTCAGCGACGGCGGTAAGCACCCCACGGCGGATACGGCGATAGCGCACGGCTTGCGCATGTTGTACACGGGTGCGGACATCATCGACGTCGGCGGCGAATCAACCCGCCCGGGCGCCGAGCCTGTCTCCCCCGAAGAAGAGCAGCGGCGCGTCCTGCCGGTGATCCAGGCCCTCGTTAAGGCTGGAGCGCTCGTCAGCATCGACACGACGCACGCGTCGACGGCCGCAGCGGCCGTCGACGCCGGGGCCGCGATCATCAACGACGTTTCCGGGTTGAGCATCGAACCCGAGATGGCCGAGCTCGTCGCACGCTCCAAGGTGCCCTATGTCCTGACGCATCGCCGGGGCGACGCCGAGACCATGAACAGCCTTGCCGACTACGGCAATGTGGTGGAAGAGGTCATCGACGAGCTCAGGGGCGTCCGCGACAAGCTCTATGCGGCAGGTGTGTCACCGGAACAGATCATTGTGGATCCGGGCCTGGGCTTCTCCAAGGACGAGGACCAGAACTGGCAACTCCTCAAGTACATCGGCAAGCTTGATGAACTTGGCCACAGGGTCCTGATAGGAGCTTCCCGCAAGCGCTTCCTCGGAACGCTCCTGACCGTTGCCGGCAAGGCGGCGGCACCGGAGGAACGGGACCATGCCACGGCTGCCATCACGGCAATCAGCGCTGCTAACGGCGCGTGGGCCGTGCGAGTCCACGACGTCGGCCCCAGCCTTGACGCTGTCAAGGTTGCCGCGCGCGTCAGACACTAAGCTTCGTGAGCAAAGGGGGAGGAACCGGTTTGGACAAGATCACACTCACCGGCGTGACCGCCGTCGGGCATCACGGCGTCTTCGACTTCGAGCGCCGGGACGGACAACCGTTCGTCGTTGACGCGGTCCTGTATACCGATTTCAGCAAGGCTGCGGAAACCGACGACCTGCAGCACACGGCACACTACGGCGAAGTGGCCGAGTACATTACGTCCCTCATTACAGGCGAGCCACTCAACCTGATCGAGGCCCTCGCGGTGCGCATCGCCGATGGCATTTTGGCCGGCTTCAACGTCGCCGCCGTCGATGTAACCGTCCACAAACCCAAGGCTCCCATCGAAGTGCCGTTTGGCGATGTCACCGTCAGTGTCCACAGGGAGCGTGCATGACCTCCCGTTTCACGAAAGCCATCCTGGCCCTCGGCAGCAATCTGGGCGAGCGGAACGATACCCTGTCCACCGCCGTCGCAGACCTTGTGGACCGCCCGGAAATCCGCCTGCTTGGCGTCTCTCCCGTGGTCCAGACAAAGGCCGTGGGCGGACCCGTGGGGCAGCCGGACTTTCTCAACATGGTGATCGCCGTTGAGACCACCCTTGCGCCGCTCGATCTGCTGCAGCACTGCCACGACGTCGAGCAAAAGCACCATCGGGTCCGCGAAGTTCGCTGGGGTCCGCGCACGTTGGACGTGGACATCATCGTTTACGGGGACCTCACCAGCGACGACGAAACCCTGACCCTGCCACATCCTCGGGCTGCGGAGCGCGCCTTCGTGCTGTATCCATGGGCCCTCCTGGACCCTGCCGCGCGGCTCAACGGCGAGAGTGTCGCCGAACTGGCCGCCAAAGCCGAGGACTTTCCCGGGCTTCGACCGTTCGATGGTTTCGACGGGTCCGGCAGCGTCGCTGCCGCTGGAGCGGTGGAATAGCCCATGAAGGCCATGCGTCCGCTCTTGTTGGCGATCATCACCGTCGTTCTCGCCGCAGTTGGCTGGCTGGCGTCCGTGCTCACCACCCGATACAGCATGGCGACGCCGGTACTTCCTCCTTCCGCCTTGGTGACCATGGGTGTCATCGTCGTGCTCACGTTGATCATGGGCATCCGCGTCCTGCGCTGGCGCAGCGGCAAGAAGAAGACGATGCTCAACCCCATCCTGGCCGCGCGAACCCTGCTCCTGGCCCAAGCCTGCGCTTACGCGGGCACCGTGCTGCTCGGCTGGCACGTGGGAATAGTGTTGGAGCAACTCCGGATCTGGAGCCTCCGCAGTGATCAGGGCATCTTCTGGCTTGCGCTGATCATGGGCGGCGGCGGGCTTATCATGACCATTGTCGGGATCGTGGTGGAACGGTTCTGCCGGATCCCCCCGGAAGATCTCGAAGGCGGCGCCGGCGTCCAGGATAAGCGCCGCGGCGAGGCCAAGGGCGAAGGCGAGTATGCATACCGCGGCGATTGACCCTCCTGGTATCCAATGGCTGCGCGTATCGCCCAAATACGTGACCGTGCGGCTCGTCGAGTGGGCCGTTGGCAACGTGTTCATGGTCGCGGTCTTCAGTCTGCCCTTGCTCTTCGTGCAACTGGGGTGGTGGAAGTGGCCGCCGCTGTGGTTCGCCATCGCCGTCCCAGCGGCCTTTCTGCTGCTTGCCCTGTGGAGGCTCGTGTTGATTCCGAGGCAGGTGAGGGCCATCGGCTATGCAGAACGCGACGACGACCTCTTGATCCGCCGCGGCATCTTCTTCCAGCGGACCATGGTGGTTCCTTACGGCCGGATGCAGTACGTCGATGTTGCCGTTGGACCAGTCGAACGCCTTCTCGGGCTGTGCACCCTCAAACTCCACACCGCCGCGGCCGGAACCAATGCCCATTTGCCCGGACTCCCTGCCGCTGAAGGCGCACGGCTGCGCGAGCAGCTTTCGGCCCGCGGTGAAGCGAGGCTGGCCGGGCTGTGACCCAGGATCAGACCGCCGTCGACGGCGACTGGCACCGTGTGCACCCGGCGTCGCCGTTCGTACGGGGATGGGTGGCACTCGCCGCGATCGTTTATTTCTTTGGCCGCGACACCTTCGAACGGGCACTCCAGGGCCGCGGAACCATTGGCGACAATTTCAACGAGCGCACGCTCTGGCTCTTGGCCGGGGGAGCCCTCGTGCTGTTGCTGGCCTTGGGATCCTTCGTCCTCAGCTGGTACTTCACGCGCTATCAGCTTGCGGAAGGCTACGTCAGGGTCAACACCGGTTTCCTGTTCAAACAGCAGCGCCAGGCCCGGCTTGACCGCGTCCAGGCCATCGACATCGTGCAGCCCCTGCTTGCCCGTATTTTCGGCCTCGCCGAGCTGAAGTTCGAGGTCGCCGACGCCGGCCACTCGGCCGTGCGGCTCTCTTACCTCAAGCTCGCGCAGGCCAAGCAACTCCGTGCCACGATTCTGGGCCGCGCGGCCGGCATTGCTGACGGGAGCGAGACGGTCGAGGTACCTGAGGCTCCTGAACAGGTGGTGCTTTACCTCCCGCCCGGAAGGCTTGTCGGTTCGCTGATCCTGAGCGAGCAGAGCTTCTTCATCGTGCTCAGCGCCATCGCGTCCGTGATGATTTCCGTGCTGACCGAGTCCCGGGCGTTCATCCTCTACTTGATTCCGGCGATCCTCGGCCTGGGTACGGCTTACTGGCGCTCGTTCAACAAGGGCTACAACTTCACGGCGGCGATTTCCCCAGACGGAATCCGCCTGCGTTACGGGCTCCTGGATACCCAGGCCCAGACCGTGCCGCCGGGCCGGATCCAAGCGGTCAAGGTCACGCAGCCCCCGTTATGGCGCATCCTTGGCTGGTATCGGATCCACGTCAACGTCGCCGGCTACGGTGAACACCACCGCAGCGAAGCCGAGCACCGCACCATGCTGCTTCCCGTTGGCCGGAAGTTCGAAGTGATGATGATGCTCTCGCTCGTCCTGCCCGATCCCGGGATCGCCGACCCGGAACGTGTGTTCACGGCCGGCTTGACTGGCCTGGATTCCGACGCCGGTTTCATCACCACGCCGAGGCGTGCCTGGATTCTTTCCCCGTTGGGCTGGCGACGAAACGGTTTCCTTGCCACGGACACGGCCTTGCTGCTGCGCTCCGGGCGTTGGTGGCGGAAGTTGGTAGTGGTTCCACATCAGCGGACACAGTCCATGGCCCTCCACCAAGGCCCGTTGGCCCGGCTGTTCGGTGTGGCCGACCTCGTACTCCACACGACCCCCGGGCCGGTGGCACCCAGGCTCATCCAGGCAGCCACCGACGAAGCAGTCGGCTTGTTCGACCAGCAGGCGGCCCGTGCCCGGGCGGCTCGCAAGCTTCAGAGCAGTGAGCAATGGCTGGCCCAGCTTCCGCCCGCGGCGTTGCCGGTGCTCCCAGCCCCGCCAAACACGGTCGCAGTACAGCACGTACCAAATCAGGAGGAACCACACCATGGCTAGGCCAGGACGACTCGGCGTTGGAATTATTGGCGCCGGCAAAGTGGGTGCCGTCCTGGGTGCGGCTTTGCGCGCAGCCGAACACGCCGTCGTCGGGGTTTCCGCGGTCTCGGAGGCGAGCCGGGAGCGGGCGGAAACGTTGCTTCCCGGGGTCCCCGTCCTGGACATCCAGGACATTGTGGAACGGGCAGAGTTGGTGCTGCTGGCCGTCCCGGACGACGCCCTCGGCGAACTCGTGGAAGGACTGGCGAAGCTCGGAGCGTGGCAGCCCGGACAACTGGTAGCGCACACTTCCGGCCGCTTCGGCGTCGGAATACTGAAGCCGGTCCGCGCCGCCGGTGCCATTCCACTCGCCCTCCACCCTGCCATGACGTTCACGGGCATGAGCCTGGACCTGACCCGGCTCATGGACTGCACGTTCGGCGTTACTGCCGACGCCGCCATGTTGCCCATCGCCCAGGCCCTCGTGGTGGAGATGGGCGCCGAACCGGTGGCCATCGCCGAGGCCGATCGCACGCTCTACCACGCAGCGCTTGCCCACAGTTCAAACCATATGGTCACGCTCGTTGCACAGGCCTCCCAGCTGCTGCGCGAGATCGGCGTCGATACCCCCGAGCGAATGCTCGGCCCCTTGCTGCGCGCCACCTTGGAGAACGCGCTCGCCTCAGGCGAGTCGGCGTTGACCGGGCCCGTGGCCCGCGGAGACGTGGGAACAGTGTCCGCTCACACCGAGGCCCTCAAGGAGTACGACGCCGGTGCCGGCGGCGATGTCCTTGCCGCTTACCAGGCCATGGCCCGGGCCACTGCCCGTCGAGCGGTCAACCGTGGACTGCTCAAGGAAGGCCAGCTCGGCGAGATCAACAACGCCTTGGAAGGCTCAAGTACGCCCGACATCGGCGAAGACCGTCCAGGCAGCGACGCTGCCGGGATGCAGGAAGGAAACTGAGAATGGCCATCAAACTTGTGACCACCGCATCGGAACTGCGGAACGAAAGCGCTCGGTTGCTCGCAGAAAAGCGCGGCCGCTCGCAAGGCCTCGTCCCTACCATGGGCGCTTTGCACACCGGGCATGCAGCGCTGGCCCGCACCGCCGTCGAACAGAACGACGTCGTGGTGGCCTCCATCTTCGTGAATCCCTTGCAATTCGGAGAGGCCGCGGATCTTGAACGCTACCCGCGCACCCTTGATGCGGATATGGCACTCCTCGACGCCGAGGGCGTGGACCTCGTCTTCGCCCCTTCAGTTGACGAGGTCTACCCCGGTGGCGAGCCCCTGGTCCGTGTGACGTCGGGGCCGCTCGGCGAGAAATGGGAAGGCGCCTCGCGTCCCGGCCATTTCGACGGCGCCCTCACCGTCGTCGCCAAACTGCTGCACTACGGCCTGCCCGGGGGTCCAGCCGTCGACGGCGGTGCTGCCGCGTACCGCGCGTACTTCGGCCAGAAAGACGCCCAGCAGTTGGCTCTCGTGAAGCGGATGGTAGCGGATCTCAGTTTTCCGGTGGACATCGTGGCAGTGCCCACCGTGCGCAATGCGGAAGGACTGGCGCTTTCCAGCCGGAACCGTTTCCTTTCCGACGAAGAACAGGAGGCGGCGTTGGTGCTGTCCCGGGCCCTTCGCCTTCTTGAGTCCCGCGCGCTGGCGAACGAACCGCTGGGGCTTGACTCCGCCGTCGCACTCGTTGAATCGCAGCCCCTCGTGAAGCTGGACTATTTCGACGTCGTCGATCCCCGCACGCTGGAACCGCTCGCCGAAAACTGCCAGGACACTCCGTTCCGGGGAGAAGCGCTCGCGATCATCGCGGCGAAGGTAGGACCTGTGCGGTTGATCGACAACGTGCCGCTGAATTCCTGAACTTCCGGTTGTCGGCTCACAAACGTTTGGATTAACTGCTGACGGGAATGCCGTTGAGGCTTAGACTGTTGCAGTCTTCACCGGCGCCGAGCGCCGGATACCACCGCACCCAAAGCTGAGGGATCCTCATGTCTACCGATGTCACGTCAGACGCGCACGGCAACCCCGTGCCGGGAACGGGGACACAACAAGCCCGCGACAAGATGTCGCGGGAGTCTGTCACCGTTATCGTCACGCTTCTGGTCGCCACCTTCGTGGTGATCCTCAACGAGACCATCATGAACGTTGCCTTGCAGCGGCTCATGACGGACCTCAACGTTGACGCACCCACGGTCCAATGGCTCTCCACGGGATTCATGCTGACCATGGCCGTGGTCATACCCACCACGGGTTTCATCCTCCAGCGGCTCACCACTCGAGCTGCGTTCCTCCTTGCGATCGGACTCTTCAGCGGTGGCACACTGCTCGCGGCCCTGGCCCCGGGGTTCGGCGTGCTCCTCTTGGCGCGAATCGTCCAGGCGGGTGGCACGGCAATCATGTTGCCGCTGCTGATGACCACCATCTTGACGCTCGTTCCCCTGTCCCGCCGCGGAGCGGTGATGGGCAACGTAACCATCGCGATCTCGGTTGCGCCGGCTTTGGGCCCCACGGTTTCCGGCATCATCCTGGACCACCTCTCGTGGCGATTCATGTTCGTCTTCGTGCTGCCCGTCGCTTTGCTGGCGATGGCCATCGGTGCCCGATTCCTGACCAACGTGGGCGAACGGGGCAATGTGAAGCTGGACTTCGCCTCAGTGGTCCTGACCGTCCCGGCCTTCGGTGGCCTGGTCTATGGACTGAGCCAGATCGGTGGCCACAGCGGTGCAACGGCCTTGCCGATTGCTGCACTGGTGATGGGCGTCTTGTGCATGGTGGTCTTCGTTTTCCGCCAGCTCAAGTTGCAGAAGTCCGACGCTCCTCTGCTTGACCTGAGGGCTTTCAACTTCCGCATGTTCACGGTGTCAGTCCTCCTCATGGTGGTTGCCATGATGGCCCTCTTTGGCGGCGTGATCCTGCTTCCGCTCTACCTCCAGAACGTCCTCCACTTGCAGCCGATGGAGACGGGCCTGGCACTCCTTCCGGGAGGCTTGGCGATGGGCTTGCTCGGCCCGGTGGTCGGCAGGCTGTTCGACAAAGTCGGTCCGCTCCCTCTGACCGTGACGGGTTCGGTGCTGCTGGTCCTTACTCTCTGGCAGTTCTCGATGCTTACGGCGGGCAGCCCGTTGTGGTGGGTCGTCGTCCTTTACGCGGTGCTCAGCTTGGGACTGGCCTTGCTGTTCACGCCCGCGTTCACCACGGGCCTCAACCCGCTCCCGCCGCACCTCTACTCGCATGGCTCGGCCATCATGAGCACGCTCCAGCAGGTAGCCGGCGCCGCAGGTACAGCCCTCCTGGTCTCGATCTTCGCCGTGGTGTCCGCCGCGTCCGGTTTTGTGGCCGGAATGCAGGCCGCCTTCCTGACGGCCACCTTTATTGCGGTGGTTGCCGTGGTGCTTTCTGCCATGATGCGTAAGACCGAGGGAGCAGCGGGGCATTAGATCGCTTGCCTATTTGCCTGGTTCGATGCTTGCTAGAGTTCGACGGCCGCTAGAGTTCGACGGCGCCGCATCACCTTCCGTGATGCGGCGCCGTTTTGCCGGGTGGCGGTTTGGTGCGCTGCCCTGTGCCGCTGTGGCGGCGGTGTGCGTCATGGTGGGGTCTGACGCCGTCCGCCCTTGGCGGCGGTGAAGCCCGGGATTCATGTGACGCACAGCATGTTTGTGGTTTGCGGTCCGAAAGGGCTTCAATCTGGTGGCGCCGGGCCCGAAATCGGCGTGTTTTAGGGAGTTTCGGGGCGCGGGAGGTGACATCTGGGTGAATTTGCGTGGGGTCTTGGTGGTGTGTAGAGTAGTTCGAGTCGCCGCCGCTGGTGCGGAAAAATTGCGACAGACTCCCTTTCAAATGGAAACCAGTTCTTGGTTCGCTTTTGTGTGTTCCGGTGCGGTTTCCGGGGGTCCCGGATGGTGTTTTGTCCGGCGTGGTTCCCGGGTTCGGGAGTTGTGCCGGGAGG